>DATJLU010000146.1:0-132938 GCA_035509275.1 Allostellaceae bacterium
GCGGGCTCGCCGCGGGCTCGCCGGTCGCGGCCGTCGCCGGCGCCGGCCGCGCGGTGACGGCGATGCGCGTCGAGGGCTTCCCCGCCTCGGTCGCCGCGCGCACGGCGGAGCTCAAGAGGCTTCTCGCCCCCTCCGGCGAGATTGCCGAGCTGGGGCGCGAAGACTCCCTGGCGCTCTGGCGCGCGCTCCGCGATGTCACGCCCTTCGCGGACGATCGCGCGCGCTGTCTCTGGCGCCTCAGCCTGCCGCCCGCGACGAGCCCGGCCGTGGTCGCGCGCATCGCGGCGCGCCTCGAGGTGCGCGCCTTTTACGACTGGGGCGGCGGCCTCGTCTGGCTCGAGACACCGGCGGCGGCGGACGGCGGCGCTGGCGTGGTGCGCGCGGCGATCGGACCGGGCGGCGGCCAGGCGACCCTCGTCCGCGCGCCGGAGCCGCTGCGCGCCGCGGTCCCGGTGTTCGAGCCCCTCGCCGACGCGCTCGCCGCGCTCAGCCGGCGGGTCAAGGCGGGCTTCGATCCGCGCGGCGTGCTCAACCCCGGCCGCCTCTACGCCGGCAGCTGAGCGGGGGGTGCCGTGCAGACCCACTTCACCCTCGCCCAGCTCGCCGATCCCGAGATCGCGGAGGCGGACAAGATCCTCCGCGCCTGCGTGCATTGCGGCTTCTGCACGGCGACCTGTCCGACCTATGTGCTGCGCGGCGACGAGCTCGACAGCCCGCGCGGGCGCATCTACCTGATCAAGGACATGCTCGAGGGCGGCAGGGCCGCGAGCGAGAAGGTGGTGAAGCATGTCGACCGCTGCCTCTCCTGCCTCTCCTGCATGACGACCTGCCCCTCGGGCGTCCATTACATGCATCTCGTCGATCAGGCGCGGGCGCGGATCGAGAACACCTACCGCCGGCCGCTCGCCGAGCGCGCGCTGCGCGGGTTTCTCGCGCTGGTGCTGCCGCGCCCGGCGCTGTTCCGCCTGGTGCTCCTCGGCGCGCGTCTGGCTCGGCCCATCGCGACGCTGCTGCCGGGACGGCTCGGGCAGCTGGCGGCGATGGCGCCGCAGCGCTTGCCGGGACCCGGAGCGACCGAGCGGCCGCAGGTTTTCGCGGCGGAAGGCAAGCGGCGGAAGCGGGTGGCGCTGCTCGCGGGCTGCGCGCAGCAGGTGGTGGCGCCGGCGATCAACGAGGCGACGGTGCGGCTGCTGACGCGCCATGGCTGCGAGGTCGTGGTGGCGCGGGGCGCGGGCTGCTGCGGCGGGCTCGTCCATCACATGGGGCGCGACGCGCTGCCTTTCGCCAAGGCCAATATCGACGCCTGGACCCGGCTTTTCGATGAGGGCGGGCTCGATGCTGTCGTCATCAACACCTCGGGCTGCGGCGTCACCGTCAAGGATTACGGCTACATGCTGCGCGAGGATCGGGATTACGCCGGGAAAGCGGCGCGCATCTCGGCGCTGGCCAAGGATGTGTCCGAGCTCATGACCGAGCTCGGCCTCGCGCCGAGCGTTCCCGGCATCGGCGGCCGAGTCGCCTATCACGCCGCCTGCTCTTTGCAGCATGGTCAGAAGCTGCGCGACCCGCCGCAGCGATTGCTGGCCCAGGCGGGCTTCACCGTGCTCGAGGTGCCGGAGGGGCATCTCTGCTGTGGCTCGGCCGGCACCTACAACATGCTGCAGCCAGAGATCGCCCGCCGCTTGCAGGAGCGCAAGGTGCGCAACATTGACAGCACCGGCGCCGAGTTGGTCGCCGCCGGCAATGTCGGCTGCATCGAGCAGATCGCCGGTGCAAGCGCGCTGCCCGTCGTCCACACCGCCGAGCTGCTCGATTGGGCGACGGGCGGCCCGAAGCCACCAGCGCTGCAGCGCTGAGCGAGCGACGCTGCGGCCCGGTCAAGCCCAAAACGGCGGGAGGGGCCTACGCCCCTGGTGTACACCGGGAGCATTTTTTTCGACTCATTCCTCGGCGCAGGGCCGCAAGCGTTGCCCGTGAAACGTCCGTACACGATGTCAAAGAGCGCAGTGCTCCGCAGAAGGTATCACAGGACCCCTTAAGCGCCGTGCTCGTTTGCTGACGCCAATGCAACGGGCTTAGCGCTTGGGTGATTTCGTGGGACGTGCCGGCCGCGCCGTGAAATCCGGATGACGGTAGCATGTCATGAGGTGGTCGTTGACCATGCCAACCGCCTGCATAAAGGCGTAGACAATGGTCGGTCCGCAGAACTTGAAGCCGCGACCGGCGAGTTCTTTCGAGAGCTTACGCGACAGGTCGGTCTCCGTCGGCACCTGCTTGATGCTACGCAAGTGGCTGATCTTGGGACGGCCATCGACGAAGCTCCACAGCAGCTTCGAGAAGCCCGGCCCATTCTCCATTGTATCGAGCCAAGCGCGCGCCGAGGTGATCGATCCTTCGATCTTCAAGCGATTGCGCACGATGCCTTCGTCCTGCATCAGCCGCTCGACCTTCGTCGGCGTGTAACGCGCGATTTTGGCCGGCTCAAACGCGTCGAATGCGCGGCGAAAATTTTCGCGCTTGCGCAGGATGATGCTCCACGAGAGCCCCGCTTGGAAGCCGTCGAGCACGAGCTTCTCGAAGAGGGCGCGATCGTCATATTCTGGCACGCCCCATTCTTGGTCGTGATAAGCGACGTAAAGCGGGTCCTGCCCGACCCAGGGACAACGGGCAAATCCGTCGGTATACGAGATTGCGCTCATCGGGCGCCGGCTCCGGCGCGCGGTTGCAGCCGCAACAGCAGCGCGATCAATCCGGTCCAGCCGGTCTGGTGCGAGGCTCCGAGGCCGTGGCCGGTATCGCCGTGAAAATATTCGTAGAAGAGCGGGTGGTCGCGGAAGTTCGGATCGTTGCGGAACAATGGCAGGGAGCCGAGCGCTGGACAATGGCCCTTCTCGTCACGTAGGAACAGCCGGGCGAGCCGGCGCGACAGCTCGGCCGCAACCTCCGCCAAGTTCAGATAGACACCAGACCCGGTCGGACACTCGACCTTGAAATCAGGGCCGTAGTAGCGGTGGAAGCGGCCCAGTGACTCGATCAGCAGGAAGTTGATCGGCATCCAGATTGGACCGCGCCAGTTAGAGTTGCCGCCGAACAAGCCCAAAGTCGACTCGCCCGCCAGATAGGTCACGCTATGCTGCTGGCCGCCGTGCTCAAAGAGGAACGGGTGCTTGTCATGGTATTTCGACAGTGAGCGCACCCCGTAATCCGAGAGAAACTCGTCTTCAGCGAGCATGCGACGCAGCAGGGCTTTGAGGCGATGACCGCGCAATAGCGACATCAAGTGCTGCTCGCCACCGCTGGCCTCGTGCCAGCGCGAGACCAGGCTTGCCAAATCCTTGCGATGTTCGAGAAACCAGCGGGAATGCTTCGCGAACTCCTTCAGTCGCTCGAACACCGCGCCTTCCAGCACCTCGACGGCGAAGATCGGGATCAGGCCGACGATCGAGCGCACTTTGAGCGGCACCCGCTGGCCGCCGGGCAGGTTCAGCACGTCGTAATAAAATTCATCCGCTTCGTCCCACAGCCCGATCCCCTCCCCGCCGATATTCGTCATCGCCTGGGCGATGTAGAGAAAATGCTCGAAGAATTTGACCGCGATGTCCTCGTAGACCGGGTCTTCGAGCGCAAGTTCGAGCGAGATGTGTAACAGGTTCAAGGTGTACATCGCCACCCACGCGGTGCCGTCCGACTGGTTGATGTAGCCGCCGGTCGGCAGCGGCGCACTTCGGTCGAAGATCCCGATATTGTCGAGCCCGAGAAATCCACCCTGGAATATGTTGCGGCCCTCGGGGTCTTTGCGGTTGACCCACCAGGTGAAGTTCAGCATCAGCTTGTGGAAGACGCGTTCCAGAAAATAGCGGTCGCCCTTGCCGCCATGCGCGTCACGGTCCATCGAATAGACGCTCCACGCCGCCCAAGCATGCACCGGCGGGTTGACGTCGCCCCAAGCCCATTCATAAGCGGGCAGCTGGCCGTTCGGATGCATGTACCATTCGCGGGTCAGCAGCACGAGCTGCTCCTTCGCGTAGGCCGGATCGACGAGCGCAAATATGACGCAGTGAAAGGCAAGGTCCCATGCTGCGTACCACGGGTATTCCCACTTGTCCGGCATCGACATGATCTGCTCGTTGTAGAGGTGCGGCCACTCGTAGTTGCGCCCTGTCAGCCGCGAGGACGGCGACGGCAGCGCCGGATCGCCCTCCAGCCAGCTCCGCATGTCGATGTGGTAGAATTGTTTGGTCCACAGCATTCCGGCGAGCGCCCGGCGCTGGACCAGGCAGGCATCGCCCGCCGCCACGTCCTGGCTGATCGAATCATAGTACTCGTCGGCCTCCAGACGGCGGCGTTTCATGACCGCATCGAAATCCTCGAAGCGGGTCTCCTCCTCGTCGCGGAGCAACCGCAGCCGCACCGCCGCGGAAGCCCGCGCGGGCACCTGCAGCTGATAGTGTGCCGCGGCCTTGGTGCCGAATTTTCCTGGATTGACCGCACTGCGGTTGCCGGCAACGACAAAATCGTTGATGCCGTCCTTGAAATATCCCGTCGCGGCGCGGCCAAACAGCCGACGCAAATTGGTTTCGTTCTCGCAGAACAGCAGCGCGGGCTCGCCGTCGCACAACAGCTTCATCGGCGGCAGATCAGGGTGCTCGATCGCGATGCGCGCCGCCTCGTGTTCTCTCAGCCGCGGCCTCTCGGCGGTGCCACCCCACGACCAGATGTTGCGGAACCAGAGTTGCGGTAGGACATGGATGCTCGCCGGCGCGTCGGCGCGGTTGTGCACGGTCACCAGCAGCAGAATGTTGTCGACGCCGGACTTCGCATATTCGACTTCGACGTCGAAATAACGGAAAAAGTCGAATACGCCGGTATCGGTAATCTCGAACTCGGGATCGAGCCGACCGCGCCGCCGGTTCTCCTCGATCAGCTGCGAATAGGGAAACGTTGCTTGCGGATACCGGTATAGCATCCGCTGATAAGAGTGAGTCGGGGTACAGTCCAAGTAGTAGTAGATCTCCTTGACGTCCTCGCCGTGATTCCCTTCGGAATTGGTCAGGCCAAACAAGCGCTCCTTGAGGATCGGATCGCGGCCGTTCCACAGGCCGAGCCCGAGGCAGAGCCATTGGTGACGGTCGCAGAAGCCGGCAATGCCGTCCTCGCCCCAGCGATAGGCGCGGCTCCGCGCATGGTCATGCGGGAAATATTCCCAGGGGTTGCCATGCTCGCTGTAGTCCTCGCGCACCGTGCCCCATTGGCGCTCGCTGACATAAGGCCCCCAGCGCTGCCAGGGTACCCCTCGGCGCATTTCTTCGAGGCGCGTTGCTTCCGCAGTCGGCGGAGCTGCCGCTCGCGATGCTGTTCCTGCCGAGGTCACCATCGGTTCAGTCCTTCGCGACGCATCCGACTAGGCTATTACGCCGGGTCGGGGACTGCCAAGGCGAAGCAGCCGCTGGGCTTGGCGTCATGGTTTGCTGTGCTCACCATCACATCTGCACAAGCACAGTCGGGGGTCTAATGCCTTGTCCGAGGGGATGAGCCATGAAGCTGATGACCGCCATCGTCGCCGTCACCGTCACCCTGCAACTGGTTGGAAGCATCACCGAGGTGATGCTCTGGTGGATGTAAGCGCGATACCTCAGTCGCCGGGGAGACCAACCATGCGCCGACAGCTACTGATCTCTATGGCAGCCTTTCTTCTCTCTGCCTCGTTGCCGGCCCTGGCTCAAAATGCGCCGTCCTTTGGTGCTCCGCCGGCACGCATCGCCAACATTTACGGCTGGAAAGATCATCAACCGACGCAGCAAGACGTTGACGACGCCAGGGCGGCTGCCGGATTGCCGCGTTCGTCGCTCAATAGGGGACAGACCGTCAATCAAGTCGAAACAGAGGTCCAAGCGCTGCTGAAACAGACCGACGCGCTGGACCGGCGATCCGCCGAAGATTCCAGGGGCTATTCCGGAGCGGGCATGCGGGCGAGCCGCTGACGCCAGCAGGCGTCGGCCGTACGTTAAGCGCTGAATCGTCGCGCTGATATGAGACCGTCTCTGACCGGGCTCGCGTCTTCGTCCCCCGCGCTTCTCTCGGTCACAACCAACGGAGACCCGCGTGCGGTTCTAGGGCAAGATCCGAGTCGCTCCGCGCCGCTCGCCTGAGCCAATATTGCCTTAAGATACCAGATCCCACGTTCAGAGCTTGCGATCCCGCGGGACGGTCGCGGTTTGCCTGCTCCCGCGCTGCTGCGAGATCCCGGCGCCAAAGCCCTGGGCGAAGAGTTCCTCTTCCCGGCGGCGGGCTCTGTCTTTGTCGATCGCGCCGGATCAGAGAAGCGTAGAACCCGGCGCGACGCGTAACGGAAACGGCCCTCGATTTGATCATCGCGGCGGCTTGGTGAAGCCGCCTTCGAAGGCGATTTCGGCAAGCGGCTTGCGCCGGCTCGGCGCCTCGCGGGCGGCCAGCGCCTCGGGCAGCAAGGTCTTCGGTCCGAGTTTGCCGATGGCGATCGCCGCTTCCACCCGATACCCCGCCGGCACGTTGAGCGACGAGAAGGCGCGGTCGCGGTCGAAGCCGACCATGGCATGAGCGTGCCAGCCGGAGAGTGTCGCCTGCAGCGCCAGCTGCGCCCAAGCGGCACCGGCGTCGAAGGAGTGGCTGTGCGAGGGAACCTCGTTGTCGGCGCCCGGCGGGAGCATGGTCGAGCGCGAGACGACGATGACGATCGCCCCCGCCGCTTTCGCCCAGGAGCGATTGAACTCGTTGAGCAGCCCGAGAAAGGTCTCCCAGTGGGCCGTGTCGCGGCGGGCGTAGAGGAACCGCCAGGGCTGCGAGTTGTAGGAGGAGGGCGCCCAACGGGCGGCTTCGAAGAGGATGTCGAGGGTCTTCTGGGGGATGCACTCGCCGGTGAAGGCGCGTGGCGACCAGCGGTCGAGAAACAGCTTGTGGATCGGGTGATCGGCCGTGCGGTCATTGGCAGTGGTCATCAAGGAGCTCCGTTTCGTGGATTGTGGGTCGTGCGGATCCGCTAGTCCGGGAAGAAGCGGTTCTTCGGTCGCTTGAGGCCGAGATTCTCGCGCAGCGTCGTCCCTTCATACGCGCGGCGAAAGAGCCCGCGGCGCTGCAGCTCGGGGACAACCCGGTCGACGAATTCATCGAGGCCGCCCGGGAGGTAAGGGAACATCACATTGAAACCGTCGGAGCCTTCCGTGACGAGCCACTCCTCCATCTCGTCGGCGATCGACATCGGGGTGCCGACGAAGGCCAGGCCGGAATAGCTCCCGACCCGTTGCGCCAGTTGACGCACCGTCAAATGATCGCGCCGGGCCACCTCGATGACGCGCTCGCGGGCGCTCTTGCTGGCGTTGGTGTCGGGAATTTCCGGCAGAGGACCGTCCGGGTCGAAGCGCGAGGCATCCTGGCCGAGCGCGCTCGAGAGCGAGGCGATGCCGCTGTCGTAATGCACGAGGCTGTCGAGGTGCGCCCGCTTGCGGCGCGCCTCCTCCACCGTGTCACCCACGACGACGAAGGCGCCCGGGAGGATCTTGAGATCGTCCGGATCGCGCCCGAGCTTGCGCATGCGCTCCTTCACATCGGCATAAAAGCGCCGGCCCGCCTCGAGGGTCGAGGATGCCGCAAACACCACTTCCGCCGTCTCGGCGGCGAGCTGCCGCCCGGCGTCAGAGGCGCCGGCCTGCACGATCACCGGCCAGCCCTGGACCGGGCGCGCGATATTGAGCGGCCCGCGCACCGACAAATGACGCCCTTTATGGTTCAGCACATGCAGCCTGGCGGGATCGAAATAGAGACCTTCGCCCACATCGCGAACGAAGGCGTCGTCGGCCCAACTGTCCCAGAGGCCGGTGACCACGTCGTAGAATTCGCGCGCGCGGGCGTAGCGCTCGTCATGCTCGACATGCTCTTCCAAACCGAAATTGAGCGCGGCGTCGGGATTGGAGGTGGTGACGATGTTCCAGCCGGCGCGGCCGCCGCTGATATGATCGAGCGAGGCGAAGCGGCGCGCGATGTGATAGGGCTGGTCGAAGGTCGTCGATGCCGTCGCCACGAGGCCGATGTGCTCGGTGGCGCCGGCAAGCGCCGAGAGCAAAGTGAAGGGCTCGAACGAGGTGACGGTATGGCTGCGCTTCAGCGCCGAGATCGGCATATTGAGAACGGCAAGATGATCGGCCATGAAGAAGGCGTCGAACTTGCCGCGCTCGAGCGTCCGAATGAAGCGCTTCAGATGCGCGAAATTGAAATTCGCATCCGGGTAGGCGCCGGGATAGCGCCATCCCCCGGTATGGATGCTGACGGGCCGCATGAAAGCGCCGAGCTTGAGCTGTTTGCCTGGTTGCATCGTCACCGCCTCGTCACGTCCGGTTGTCGCGGCCGCCCGCCGTCCGTCCGACAATAGAAGAGTAGAAGTTAAGCGTCGCGCCGAGCTTAGGAATGCCCATACGGAAATAGCGCCCATGTCCGGCGATCATGGCCGCGGCGCGATGCCGGCTGCCCGCACGGCGGCCCGCTCGATCATGACAATATCTCATAGGTCGCGCTGACAAAGTGTCCTTTGTCATTCCCTGAAAAGAGGCCCAATTGTTGGTCCTGAGCCAATACCAGGGGAGGCTGAGATGCCTCGCACCGCGTGCCAGAGGCTGACAAACTCTCAGGGATCCGGCGCCTGGCCAAAGGAGCTTGACGCGGCGCTCTCCTGGGTGCGCGCGCTGTTCCCTCTGCGGTGCCAGCCGCCCCGACAACCCGGCCCGTCACCGCAGGAGGCGGAAGCGGCGCGCGATAGCTGTTTGTCGCGCGAGGACGCGCTGCGAGAAGCCGCCCTATCGCTTTCCCTCGGCGACGGCATCCCTTTCACCGGACGCGATTATCAGCTGCTCGAACAGCTCTGGAGGACCGACCCATGAACGCGCATAACCGACCGCTGTCAGACTTGGCGCATGTCGACGCGGCGCTGAACTACCTGGCGCCGATGACGGCGCGGCCGCGCAACTATGCGTGCGAGCCACCGGCGGGCGTGCCGCGCTCCAATACGGCGCCCGAGAGCCACACCGTCCCGATCTACGATGTGCGTCCCATCGCCTCGGAGATCGCCCTCGATCGCGAGGGCTTCACGCTGTTGAGGCATGAGACCGCCATCCGTGATTTCTGGGACGATGACGAGCTGCGCAAGGTCTATTACCCCGAGGCCGAGGCCGCCATCGCGCAAGCGACCGGCGCCGCGCGCGTCTTCATCTTCGATCACACGCGCCGCAAGCGCGTCCCGGGCACAGAAGACCGCGCGGCCGGCCTGCCGCGGCAGCCGGCGACGCGCGTCCACGTCGATCACACCGCGACCTCCGGACCGCAACGCGTCCGCGATCTCCTCGGCGACGAAGCCGAGGAATTGCTGCGCGGCCGCGTGCAGGTGATCAATCTGTGGCGCCCGATCCGCGGTCCGTTGCGTGACGCGCCGCTTGCCGTGTGCGATGCCGGCTCGGTTGCGCCCGCCGACCTCGTGCCGGCAGACCTGGTTTACGCCAATCGCATAGGCGAGACCTACGCCGTCACCTACAACCCGTCGCACCGCTGGTTCTTTGTGCCGGCGATGCAGAGAGACGAGGCGCTGCTGATCAAGTGCTTCGATTCGCGCGCCGATGGCCGGGCTCGCTTCGCGCCGCATACCGCCTTCGACGATCCGACCGCGCCGCTCGACATGCTGCCGCGCGAGAGCATCGAAATCCGCAGCCTCGTCTTTCATCACGCGTAAGGCGGGTGCACGAAGAGCGGCCCTTTCCCGGAGTCACCCATGGCGAGCGCCATCTTTGAATTCTCGGTTCCCGTGTTCGAGCGTCATCTCGAGATTCTCGCAACATTGCTGGAACGCGCCGAGATGCAGGCAAAGGACCGCCGGATCGAGCCGGCGGCCCTGCTCTCGGCGCGTCTCTTTCCGGACATGTTTCCTCTCGCCGGGCAAGTGCGGGCCGCCTGTGATACGGCGAAGCGGTCGACAGCACGCTTGTTGGGGCTCGATCCACCCCAGTCCCAGGACACCCCGACGACGTTCGCGGCGCTGCAGGAGAGAATTCACGACGCCGTTCGATATTTGCAAAGTCACGCCGCGGAACGCTTTGCCGGTTCGGAGGGCCGAACGATCGAATTTCCGTTCGGCGCCAAAACCATTGCCATGACAGGGCAGCAGTACCTTACCCGATTTTCGCTGCCGAATTTCTATTTCCACGTCACCACGGCGTACGACCTCCTTCGGCACAACGGGATCGATCTTGGAAAGCGCGATTTTCTTGGGCCTTTGACGGATTAGAGCGTGGTCGTCCAGGTCGAATCGCTTGCTTCCTTTAGCCGTCATTCCCGCGAAAGCGTCTGTGAAGAAATCGAAGTGGACGAAGGTGGCGCTCTGAGACCGTATGGATTCCCGCTTTCGCGGGAATGACGGAATAATTTGATTTTGCTTTCCGCTTATGGCACGCCCGGAAGCAGGCGTTGTCACAAGCCATCAATCACGACGTTGAAACGGCGTGATCGGTCGTTCTTGCAGCACGCCATCGACGTATAGGTCGACGTGCTCATTATAGAAGCTGAGCAGGTTTTCGATCTTCGGGCACTCGGGAATTGGCGCTGGATAGCTCCACACGATGTCCTTGATCAGCTTGTCGCGAACCCGAGCCGACCAATAGCGTGCGACCCCTTTGTAGGGGCATCGCGTGATTGCCTCGCTAGGCTCGAGCAAATCCATGCGCACGTCCTGCTTCGGCATGTAGTAACGAGTCGGCAGCCCGGTCTCGAAAAGGAGGATGGGGCGGCGCGTTTCACCCAATGTCACACCATCGATCTCCACGCGCACATGCCGCGAGCTGTGGACCGTGTCGACCCTGGAGTACGGGTCACGAGGATGAACGAAGATCTCTTCATCCTCTTCGAACCATGCATCCATCTGATCCCAGTAAAAGGTGAGGTGGCTCTCCAGTGCGGCTCGATCGCCGGCCGGGTTGATGTAAGCGCGAGCGGCATTCTGCGCGACGCGGTCCCGTACGGCCACGCTCCAGCGAACCGTGTCCGCGCCCTGCCGCAACTCGTCCTTTTTCTCCAGATGCTCCATCCGGACATCGGCAATTGGGAACCAATATGCCGGCGGCCGCTTCGATTCATAGACGAGAAGAACGCGGTCGCTGTCGGCGATCAGCTTCCCGCCGAAATACGCGCGGACCCGGCGAGGGCTGCGTTCGATGTGCACCCCCTCCTTGAGCCTTGCTCGCTCCGTGGCAGATGCAGCGACCGGCCGCGAGAGTTTCTCAGTCATCTCGACGATCCTTTCATCGGCAAATGCTCGACACCTCTGGATTGACCGATAGGCCGCGGTCAGAGGAACTTCGGCAGCACCTTCTCCGTGAACATCATGAAGGAGGAGTGGCTGAGCGGCGCGATCAAGAGGTAGTCGAGATACATCTCCGTGCGCAGCCGCTCGATCTCGTCGATGACGCGCTCGGGCCGGCCATGGATGACGCAGGAGCCGATGTAGCGTGCCATCCGCTCGTCCTCGCCCATCGTCATGGGATGGCCGTGTCGTGTGATGCCACTCGCCTTGGTCGGGTTGATGTAGGAACCGGCGACCCAGCGGACGCCAGCGCGCGCGATCTCCTCGGCCGCCGCATCGCTCTCCGCCACCGCCAGCAGCCGCGCGATCGGCAGTTCGCGTCCGGGGAGCGCATGGCCGCCCGCCGCCAGCTCGCGCCGGTACAGCTCGACGTTGGCGGCGTTCTCGGCGAAGGTCTGGTGCGGGCCGAGCAGGATCGAATAGCCGTGCCGCGCCGCCCAGCCGATCGCCTCGGGCGAGCCCGCGGCGAGCCACACCGGCGGATGCGGGCGCTGCTGCGGCTTCGGCAGCACCTCGACATCCTCGAAGCGCCAATAGCGCCCCGACCAGCTGAGGCGCTCGTTTTTCCAAGCGGCGATGGTGATCTCGACCGCCTCCTGGAAGCGCGCTGCGCTCTCCTCGATCGGCACGCCGAAGACACGGAATTCGGTCGGATCGAAGCCGCGCCCGGCGCCCCAATTGACCCGGCCGCCCGAGAGAACGTCGAGCAGGGCCACTTCTTCGGCGAGCCGCAGCGGGTGATAAAAGGCGGCGAGCGACACCGCCATCCCGATGCGCAGGCGCGCGGTGCGGTTGGCGACCTGGACGCCCATCATGTGGACGGACGGGCAGACACTGTAGGTGCTGAAGTGATGTTCGGCGAGCCACACCGCGTCATAGCCGGTTCGGTCCATGATCTCGACGCGCTGCAGCGCGCGATCATAGACCGTCGGCAGCGACACGCGCCGCTCGGGCCAGCTGAAGAACTGCAGCACGCCGAATTTCATCGGCGCCATCGCTCGGGAGGCATCTCATCGAGGAGCCTCAGGACCAGCGCCATCGACGCGTCGTCAGCCATGAGGCCAGGTCAAGCTGCGGGGGTGCGGCGACCAGCAATGTAGGCGACGCCTTGGGGACCCGCCTGTTCAGCGTGGACCTCGCCGGCGGCGACGATGCAACTGTCGCCGCTACGAAAGGTCTCCGACTTGCCCTTACGCCTCAGCGTGATCTCGCCTCCGATCACCATGATGCGGGCGTCCCAGTCATGGGCGTGATCGGTGTTTACGTGATCTGCCCTGAGACCGCCATAGAAGACCTGATAACCCTGACGCCGAAGATCGGCCTCAAAATCGCTCTGGTTCATGGCGGGCTCCGATTGCTGGTGCCTAAGGGTTCTGCCTTCGACAGTTCTTGGGCGGCATCCTCCGAGTTTGCCGCGTGACAGAGAAATAATCCAGTAGCCGTGCTCGTAGCGAGTCAGCAGCCGTCAACCGATATAGCGTACCGACAACGCTCGGCGCGTACCGTCCAGGCGCAAAGGCATCGGCCGATAGAGTGTCGGTCTCATTGTCGATGACGACTGGGATGTCCAGCTCATCCAGGTGGAGCACGCCGTCGGGACGCGAGTCTTCGGGTCATGGCACGCGATTGCCTACCCGCGGCAAAGCCGCCGTCGGGGCGCTGGAGCCGCTGACCGCATCGGACGGCATCATCGCACTCAAAGGCGGCACCGGCGGCGGCGCGTCGTCCCGCTCCATCGGCTCGGCCGGCGGTGAGGCGACCGAGACCATCGCTGCCGGCATCGGCGCCACCACGACGGCCGCCTGGCGCGGCGCATCCCGGCGCTCGTGCGGTCCAGCGAGAACGATGGCGGTTCCGGCGAGGACGACGGCCGCGACGCAAGCCGCCGCCGCGAGCGGTCTCAAGCCTCCTCGCGCGGCGTCCGGCGACAAAGGCGCGCTCGCATGTTGCAACGGGGCCGGAAGTCGGTCCCCCGGTAGTGCGGCCGACAGCTCAAGCTGCAGGACCGTTTCCGGCCCGGCAAACTCTGATGCCGCCGGCGCCGTTCTCGCGAAACGCATCGACGCGCACCGCGCCGGATCATCGGGAAGCTCGGTCGCGCGGGGCCGCACCAGCGCCGCCGCAAGCCGGTCGGCCGAAGCGAGGTCGTCCCTGGCGTCGACCGCGATCTCGGCGAGCGCCGCGTCGGAAAGCGCATCCTTGGGCAGGCCGGCCCGCGCGAGCCGCCAGCGAAGGTAGTCGGGGATCTCGTCGGCGGTCGGGCGGGTGAACGCGACGCGGCCGACGACCGAGGCGGCGACGAAGCCGAGACCGTCGCGCTGGGGCAGGCGCGAGGACCCCAGCAGCAGCACGGGCAGTGGGGCTTGCGGCGCGTCCTTGGCGAAGCGGTCGATCTGGTCGAAGACGTAATCGTCGAGCGCGTCGGCGTCTTCGACGAGGAGCGCCGAGGCGGTGCCGGTTTTGGCGTCGACGGCGAGGCGTTCCAGAACAGACCAATAGCCGCGGCCGTCATCGCCAAGGCCGAGATCGTTCGCATAGCGCTGCATGAGGTCGTAGAAGGAAATGCCGGGCGCGGCGCGGGCGAGGCCGGCCCGCAGGGGCCCGCCCTCGGCGAGGCTCGCTTTGAGGCGCGCGCCGTCGGGCGCGGGGTCGGCGGTGACGAAAATCAGGCCGCGCCGGCGCGCGAACAAGGCGCGCAGCTCCGCCGCCACGCGGCGGTAATGGGCATCCGTCTCGAAGTAGCGCGTCCGCGGGGCGGCATCGCCGAACGGATCGGCCCCGCGCTCGATCAGAGCGGTCATGGTCGGGCCCCTGGCTGGCATTCAGGATCTGCGGTTATTGAGCCTGAAGCGTTAAGAATCTCCCCCAACGGCGCCGCCGGCCGAGCAACAGATTTGCGCGCTTCGTCAATAAGGCGAGGGAGTCATGGCTTGCGCGCCCTCGGGTGGAGAAGGCGGGATTTTCCGGGAGCGGATCGGCCCGATCGCGGCGGCTTCCGGCCCCGTCGGACATGGCCTAGGCTCGGGGCCTACGCTCGCGGAGGGCAGGACCCGACATGCTGACCATTCATCACCTGGGAATCTCCCAATCCGAACGCATCGTTTGGCTGTGCGAGGAGCTGGGGATCGACTATCACCTCAAACGCTACGAGCGGAGAGCGGATAACCGCCTCGCGCCCGACGACTACAAGGCGCTGCACCCCATGGGTATCGCGCCGGTGATCACCGACGGCGACTTGGTGCTGGGCGAGAGCGGCGCGATCTGCGACTACCTCTGCGCGCGCCATGACGGCGCACGGCTCGCGCCTGGGCGCGAGGATCCGGATTTCGCCGACCACCTGTTCTGGTTTCACTGGTCCAACGGCACCTTCATGACCACGCTGATGATGGAGCTGGTGCTGGCGCGCGGCAGCGAAGGCAATCCCACCTCGGGCTTCGTCGCGGATCGCAGCCGGCGCGGTTGGGCGATGGTCGAGGCAAGACTCGGCCAGGCGCCGTTCTTCGGCGGCGCGAAGCTGACGACCGCCGACATCATGATGGTCTATTGCTTGACCACCAGCCGGATGTTCCGCGGCACATCGATCGAGGGCTATCCCAATCTGCGGGCCTACCTGGCGCGGATCGGCGCGCGCCCGGCCTATCGGCGGGCGATGGCCAAGGCCGAGCCGGGCATGACGCCGATGCTCACCTGATCGCGGCGGGAAAACTGACGCCCGCTCCGTCCGTCGCCTGCAATCACGAGTGGGCGCCATGGCGTAGCCGTAGAGATCGTCGCATTGCGCATCGGCCGGCAACGCGCTGCTGTTGCAATGCTTTCCACCCCTCGCAGCGCTGCGATGACCCGCAACTCCGATTTTCGTATCGACCCAGACCGCTCCCCTTCAGCACCGACGGAGATGCTCTCGCGCACAGCAAACCATGGCCGCTTCTTGACCCCGATCCATATGAACAGCGGATCTAGCTAGAGGGCTGCCACCCCATGTCTTGCAGGCGCAGTCCAAATGGGCCGGAGGTTCGTTTCGCCGAAAGGGCGATCTTCGGTGGAAGCTGAATCCTGGCGCGAGTTCATGAAGCGTTAACGGGTCCGGCGTGCAATAGCGATCGGAAGTGGATTCGGAAACCGCGCCATGGTCAGACTTCGTCCGTCGCATTGGTGGTGTCCGACGCCGTACGGACTCGCCCCTAGGCACAAGATCGCCGCGATAACGCTGCTTGTCGTTGGCCTCTTCGCTTCCACCTTGCACGCGCAGCCGGAAGCGCTCCGGAGCGACCAAGCTGGGCTTGCGATCGATTGCGTTTCGCAGACGCAGGATATCAACCGCACGATCTGCAGCGATCCTGAACTGAATAGCGCCAATGAACGCGTAGCCGCGCTCTCGCGGGCTGGCATCGTGGCGGCAAAAGGCGGCCTTGCCGCGAGGCTTCGCCAAAACCAGGAAGCCTGGATCGCGCTGCTGCCTCGAGTGTGCGCTGCGACGACGACGGGGGCACCGGTCGGCGGCTGTCGAGCGGCGCTCGGGCGTGCCTTCTCCGACCGGATCGCCGAGCTCTCAGGCCCAGCTCATCGCGACGAGAGGATCGGGATCTCCGGTCTCACGCCGCCCTCCGATTGGTGGGGATGGCCGGCTCCCGGCGAAAAGCCGCCGTCCACAATTATAGGCGTCTTCGCCGGCGAAGATGGCCACGCCTACGTTCTCGCGGCCGACTACCATGCGGCGGCCGCGCTTGTTGACGCCGTCGACGGGCGCCTCGTCGCCACCGACCGCACCGAACCGGACATGTGGACCGGAAAATGGCCCCGTTCGCGATTCGTCCTTGCCCGGCTCGGCCTGACCGAGCTTCATCGGGCGCTGTTCGACGGTCCGCTCAAAATTCGGCAAAACGGGCGAGGCGATTGTGGCCGGCCGAATTCGTATCTTCTCACCACCGGCGCGGCGTCGATCTACCTGTTCCGTTTCCTGCCGCAGCCGGTGACCGAGCCGGTGGACGGTTTCTGCGAGGAAACCTGGAGCCTCAGCCCTTCGGCTCGGACGATTGACTACGGATCGCTATACGGGGTCTCCTATCAGCCGCTCACCGACGGCACCTTTCTCGCCATCGTCGGACAGCGGTCGGGAGAGTATCTTATCCGCTTCAGGAAAGATCTTTCGTCGCCTTTCTTCGCCCGGCGCGGCGATGTGATCCGGGCGGATGCGCACGAGGTCGACGCCTTGGTTGACGCCTACGTCCAGCCTGCAAAGCCGGGGTATGCCGAAGCGATCGCAGCGGTACGTAAGGAGCTCCTGGAGCTCCGCCAGCGCCAATTGCGCGACACTCACTGATCGGGCCGCGCCATTCGTGCGCCCCTTCAGGAGAGCCAACACTGTTCTCCGACAAGCCGGCGATGCGTTGATCGCAATCAGCAGCGACACGCCACGAAGCAAAAGCACCGCGCGCGCCGAATACGATCCGCGTGCATGAATTGAGCGTGCCTTCCGTGCATGGACGGGCTGCGATATGTTTGGTCGGCCCAGGCACTCTCGAAACGGGAGTGTGTAGCGGGGGGAGCGGCCATGGGGTCCACTTTGGTCGGCAAACAGGCAGTTGTGATCGGCGCTGGCATCGGCGGACTCACCGCCGCCGGTGCGCTCGCCCCGCACTTCGAACAGGTCGCGGTCTTGGAGCGTGACGCGCTGCCCACGGAGCCGGCCCATCGCCCGGGGACGCCGCAGGCGCCGCATGTGCATGGGCTGTTGACCAGCGGCCAGCGGGCGCTCGGCGAGCTCTTCCCCGGCTTCGAGCAGGACCTGGTGCGGGCGGGCGCTGTGCCGCTACGCGCCGGCCTCGACATTCGCGTGGAGCGCCCAGGCTATGATCCCTTCCCGCAGCGGGATCTCGGCTGGGTCGGCTACGCCATCTCGCGGCCAGCCATCGAGTTCGCCGTGCGGCGGCGCGTCCAGGGCCTGGCGAACGTCGTCCTGAGGCCAGGCTGCCGAGTCCAGGAAATCTTGACGACGGCAGAAGGCACGGCCGTCAGTGGTGTGCGCTTCGAGAATGACGACGGCGCGGACGAGACGCTTACGGCCGATCTCGTGGTCGACGCCTCCGGGCGCGGCGCCCTCACTCTCGGGCTGCTGCAATCGATCGGCCGGCCGCCGCCGGAAGAGACCAGCATTGGCGTCGATTTCAGTTACGGCACCTGCGTCTTTACCATCCCGAACGACGCCCCGACCGATTGGAAGGGGATCATGACCTTCGGCCAGGCGCCGCAGAGCGCCCGCGGCGGGTTGATGTTGCCGCTCGAAGGCAACCGCTGGATGGCGAGCTTTGGCGGCTTCCATGGCGATGCACCCCCCGGCGATGTGGAGGGTTACCTGACTTATGCGCGGGAGCTGCGGACGCCGACGATCTATAATGCGATCAAGCACGCCACGCGGCTCCGCGAGGTCGTACGCTACCGCTTCCGCGGCAGCATCTGGCGTCATTTCGAGCGGCTCGACAGCTTCCCGCGCGGGCTACTGGCCATCGCCGATGCGATCTGCCAATTCAATCCGGTCTACGGCCAAGGCATGAGCGTCGCCGCGCAGGAAGCCTGCCTGCTCCGGACGCTGCTGGCGAGACTGGCAGGCGAGAGCGATCCGCTCGCCGCGCTGGCGCCGAGCTTCTTTGCCGCGGTTCCAGCGCTGATCGAGACGCCATGGTCGGTGGCCAATCTGGATTTCATCTATCCGGATACGCGGGGGCAGCGCCCGGCGGATTTTGAGGCGACGCTCAAGTTCGGCATGGCCCTGACCCAACTCGCCGCGGAAGATGCCGCCGTGCACAAGCTCACCGCCGAGGTTCAGCACCTGTTGAAACCGCGCAGCGTCTATCGGGATCCGGCGCTGGTGCAGCGCGTGCTGGCGGTCATGGCCAAGATGTAATCCCGACGACGTGATCACCTCGAATTGCGCCGAACCGGCCGGCGCGCCTTCGCCCGTGGTGTTGAGCGTGCCGAGAACCGCGTCGCCGATTGTGAGGCGTGGCACTTGTGCTAGGCTTGCCACCAATCAGGTCGTAAGGGAGCCCGGATATGATCAGCCTTACCGTCAACGGGGCACAGCATCAGACCGATCTCGAGCCTGATACGCCGCTTCTTTGGGTCTTGCGCGATGCATTCAGACTGACCGGCACAAAATTTGGCTGCGGTATCGCTCAATGCGGCGCCTGTACCGTGCATATCGACGGCGAGGCGATCCGCTCCTGCTCCGTGCCGATCGCGGCCGTGGCCGGCAAGTCCATTACCACGATCGAGGGCCTGTCGCCGGACGCCAAGCACCCCGTGCAGGAGGCCTGGCGCGCCGAGGACGTGCCGCAATGCGGCTATTGCCAATCCGGGCAGATCATGGCCGTCGCGGCCTTCCTCAAGCAGAACCCCGACCCCGCCGACGCGGATATCGATGCGAATATCACCAACATCTGCCGCTGCGGTACTTATGAGCGGCTTCGCCGAGCGATCCATCGCGCCGCCGACCTCATGAAAGCCTGAGCCGGAGGACGAGCCATGGACGGACAACACATCGCTTCAACCAAGCTCAACCGCCGCCAATTCCTCGTCACCCTGGCCACCGCGGCGGGTGGCTTTGTGATCGGCATCGGTGCGTTGCCGCGCTCGGCCGCCGCGGCAGCGGTCGCCGCCCAGCCTTGGGACGAGAGCGCTTACGCTCCCCATGAAGTCGACGCCTGGATCGCCATCGACCCCGATGATTCCGTGCTGATCCGCTACCAGCGCTCCGAGATGGGTCAGGGCAGCATGACGGCGGTGCCGATGATGCTGAACGAGGAGCTGCAGGCCGACTGGTCGAAGGTGAGGATCGAATATGCCTCGCCGAACCGCAATCACCGCGAGAACAAGGTTTATGGCGACATGTTCTCGCATGGCAGCCAATCGATCAAAGCATCGCAGAAGCTGGTGCAGCAGGTCGGCGCCAGTGCGCGCGAGCGGCTGATCGCCGCCGCGGCCGCGAAATGGGGCGTGCAGGCACAGGAATGCCACGCCGCAAACAGCATCGTCACGCATGCCGCGAGCGGGCGGAGCTTCCGTTACGGTGAACTCGCCGCCGATGCGGCAAAGATCAAGCTCGACAAAGAGCCGGCGATCAAGACGCCCGATCAATACACCTTCATCGGCAGGCCGATGCCGCGCGTCGATGTCGCTCGCAAGGTCGACGGGTCGGCCAAGTTCGGCATCGACGCCGAGCTTCCCGACATGGTGTTCGCGGCGATCGCTGCCTGCCCGGTGCCGGGCGGCAGGCTGAAGAGCGTCGATGAGTCCGTGGTTGCCGACGCGCCCGGCGTCGTCATGGTGGTGAAACTCGACGATGCCGTCGCGGTGGTGGCGACCGGCAGCTGGTGGCGCGCCAAGCAAGCGCTCGCCAGGCTTCAGCCTGAATGGGACATCGGCGATGCGGGCGGTGTGGACAGCGCGCAATTGTCGGAGGCGTTTCGCGCCGCTCTCGACGGTCCCGCCCAGACCACGCGTGACGACGGCAATGTCGATAGCGGCCTCGCCAATGCGGCCAAGACCTTCGACGCGGTTTACGAAACTCCATACTTGTCCCATTCGCCGATGGAACCGATGAACGCGACGGTGCATCTGCAGTCGGACCGGCTCGACGTCTGGGTCGGCACTCAGGATGCCTACGAAGCAACCGAAGCCGCCGCCAAGGCGGCGGGGCTCGAGACGGCGCAGGTTTATGTGCACAATTGCTTCCTCGGCGGCGGCTTCGGCCGCAGAGACGCCAACGACGAGGTCAAGCAGGCGATCGCCATCGCCAAGGTCGTGCAGCGGCCGGTCAAGCTGATCTGGACGCGCGAGGAGGACACGCGTCAGGACAAGTTCCGCCCCCACGCCGTCGTGCGGTTCCGGGCCGGCGTCGGCGCCGATGGCGTACCAACGGCATGTTCGATGCGGGTTGTGACCTCATCCATTTTCAATTCGGTCGGCATCAGGTCTGCGGGCAGGAAAGGGCCCGAGCCCATGGCCGCCGCAGGGCTCACCAACAATGGCTACGGCATCCCCAACCAACGGGTCGACGTCGTGCTGAAGAACACGCATCTCCCGGTCTGGTTCTGGCGTGCGCCGGGCGCCAACCAGCATGTCTTCGCCATCGAAAGCTTCCTCGACGAGATGGCAGCGGCGAGTGGGCTCGATCCCTATCAGCTGCGGCGGAAGCTCCTCGCCGGCAAGCCCGACTGGCTCAAGGTGCTCGACACCGCGGCCGAGAAGGGCGATTGGGGCAAGCCGTTGCCGAAGGGCACCGGCCGTGGAATCGCGATCTGCGAAGACACCGGCAGCCTCTGCGCAGAGGTCGCCGAGGTGACGGTCACCCGACAGGGCGAGGTGAAGGTCAATCGCGTCACCGTTGCGATCGACACCCGCCATCAGGTGAACCCGCTCACCATCGCCGAGCAGGTCGAGGGCGCGGTGATCTTCGGCCTCAGCGCCGCGCTCTTTGGCAAGATCACAATCAAGAACGGCGCGCCGGTCGAAGGCAATTTCGATACCTATCGCATGGTGCGTCTCGCCGAAGCGCCAAAGATCGAGGTCCATCTCGTGCCCAGCGGCGGGCCGGCCTGGGGCGGCGCCGGCGAACCGGGGACGCCGCCCATCGCCGGGGCGGTCGCGAACGCGATCTTTGCGGCGACGGGCCGACGCATCCGCAGCCTGCCGATCATGGATGTCGACCTCTCCGGCTCCGCCTGATGCGACATCCGCGGGCGAAGCTTTCGCGCCCGAGCGCGGCGGCGAGCGCTCGCTTTATCCGCTCCGAGCGGCGCAACAGCCGCGACGACCGTTTCCGATCGACGAGCCGATTCCTGTGAACGCGAAGACGATTATCGCCGGGGTCATTCTCTCAATTGCCGCGTCCCCCCTCGCCGTGGCGCAGCAAGGTCCGCCGCAGGGCGCGCCGGCGGTCGAAGCCGGACCGCGAGCGACGACCGCGCCGCTCAGCAAAGGCGAGTACCTCGCGCGGGCCGGAGATTGCATCGCTTGTCATTCGGTCCCTGGGGGCAAAGCTTTTGCCGGCGGCCTCAAAATGGGCACGCCGCTGGGCGCAATCTATTCGACCAACATCACGCCCGATCCGGGGACCGGCATCGGCACTTACAGCTTCGCGGATTTTGATCGCGCGGTGCGCGCCGGCATCGCCAAGGACGGGCACCGGCTCTACCCCGCCATGCCCTATCCGTCTTATGCCAAGATCACCGACGATGATCTCCGGGCGCTCTATGACTTCTTCATGAAGGAGGTGCCGCCGGTCAAGCAGCCGAACAAGCCGAGCGAGATCACCGGGATCAAGGGCATGCGTTGGCCCCTCGCGATTTGGGCCTGGCTCTTCATGGACAAGGGTGCCTATACCGCAAACCCGGACCATGACGCGCAGTGGAACCGCGGCGCCTATCTCGTCGAAGGCCTGGCTCATTGCGGCGCGTGTCACACGCCGCGCGGCTGGGCGTTTCAAGAAAAAGCGCTCGACTCCAGCAGTGCGGTTTATCTGCAAGGGGCCGAGCTCGATGCCTGGTCCGCGCCCAGCCTCCGTGGCGAGCTGCGCACCGGTCTCGGCGGCTGGTCGCAGCCGGAGCTCGCGGCCTTTCTGAAGACGGGACACAATGCGGCGAGCGCGGCCTTTGGCTCGATGCTCGACGTCATCAACAACAGTACGCCGTATCTCAGCGATGAGGACGTGGCTGCGATGGCTCACTATCTCAAATCGCTGCCCGCCAGCGCGCAGCAGGGGGCGTTCACCTATGCCGACGCGACGACCGAGGCTTTGCAAAGTGGCAAAACGCAAGACCGCGGCGCACAGATCTACCTCGGCTATTGCGTCTCGTGCCACGGGATCGACGGCAGAGGCCAGGGCGCCTTCATGCCGCCGCTTGCCGGCAATCCGGCCGTGCTCGACGCCAACCCGTCATCGGCGATCAATCTCGCGCTGAACGGCGCCTCGCCGCTCGTCGTCAAAGGCGTGCCCGATCCTTATCGCATGCCGCAATATCGGGTGCAGCTGACCGATGAGGCGATTGCCAGCGTTCTGAGCTTCGTCCGTTCCGGCTGGGGCAACGACGCCGCGCCGGTAAGGGCTGATCAGGTGAAAGCGCTTCGCCCCGTAACCGATCCCAGCAGCGACCGCGTGATCATCTTGAAGATGAGGTGACGGGCTTGCTCTCGCCCCATTAGGGGTAGCCCAACCACACGCTATGATCGCGGTTCCGCCTCTGGAAGCGGAAACAGGCTGCGGCAAGGGAGTCGCCGATGTCGAACAAATCGAAGCGCCGCTCTTCGTCGATCATCGGCCGCCGCGGTTTCATGACCGCGGCCTCGCTCGCCGGCGCCGCCGCCCTCACTCAGCCGGTCGCGGCCGAGTCGGGGTCGATCGCGCCGAATCCCGCTCACAAAGCCGCAGAGCCGCCGAAACCGGTGGCGGCAACGAGCAGCGACGTCGAGCTTGCCATCCGGAATTTGGTCATCGCCAATCGCATCCTGGCGCATGAAGACGTGGTCGATGCCTATGGCCATGTCAGCCTGCGGCATCCGCTCAATCCCGAGCATTATCTCCTGGCGCGGTCGCGCAGCCCGGAGCAGATCGAGATCGGTGACATCGTCGAATACACACTCGACGGCGAGCCGGTCAACGATAAGCGCGCGCCCTACCTCGAGCGCTTCATTCACGGCGGCATTTACGCGGCGCGCCCCGACGTTCACGCGGTGGTTCACGCTCATAGCGAGGAGGTACTGCCCTTCAGCATCAACACCACCAAGCTGCGGCCGGTCATCCATGACGGCGCCTTCATGGGCGCGGAGGTGCCGGTCTGGGACATCGCAGACAAGTTCGGTCACCATACCAATCTGCTGGTGTCCAACATGGCGCAAGGCCGCGATCTCGCCCGGCGTCTCGCCGGCAACAGCATGGTCCTGATGCGGGGACACGGCTTCGCAGCGGCCGCACCCTCGCTCTACGAAGTCGTGCGCCTTGCGGTGTACGCGCCGAAGAACGCGCATGTCTTCCAGGCTGCGCTGCTCTTGGGCGGCAGGGTCAAGCCGCTGTCAAAGGGCGAGATCGCGGCGCGGGTTGAGGGGCCATCGCTCAAGCCGGACACCCCCGCGGCACTGCGCGCCTGGGAATATTGGGCGCGACGTGCCGGCGTCGCCGACCTGCTGCCGCCGCAGCCTGGCAAGTAGCGCGTCAACCGCCGAGCTCGGGGATCACCCAGAGCGGCGCCTCGCCGCGCGCGACGCGCTGCACGTTGTCGAAGGCATTGCGCAGCCGCGCCGTGTTGCTCTCCCAGGTCGGGCCGGCGAGATGCGCGGTCAGGACCACATTGTCGAGCCGGAAGAAAGGATGATCGGCGGGCGGCGGCTCTTCGGCGAAGACATCGAGGCCGGCACCGGCGAGCCGCCGCTGCGCCAGCGCGTCTTCGAGCGCGGTCTCGTCGACCACCGGACCACGGCTGGTATTGATCAGAATCGCCGAGGCCGGCATGAGCGCCAGCTCGGCGCCGCCGATCATGCCCCGCGTCGAGTCGTTGAGCGGCACGTGCAGCGAGACGATGTCGGAGGTGCGCAGCAGCTCGCGGAGGAGGCGGAAGCGGACGCCAAGCGCGTCCTCCGCATCCTCGCTGAGCCGCGCGATATCGTAATACTGGACGCGCATGCCGAAGGCGGCGGCAAGGCGCGCGGTTTTCTTGCCGATGGTGCCGAGTCCGACGATTCCGAGCGTGCGGTCGCGCAGCTCGTGGACGCGCGGCGCGGCATTGCCGCGCCAGCGTCCGGCCACGACGTTGGCATGGACGTGGATGAGCCGGCGCGACACCGCGAGCATCAGCATCAACGCATGCTCCGCGACGGCCACCGCGTTGGCGCCGCCATTGTTGGCGATGGGAACCCGGGCGCGACCGGCCGCCGTCAGATCGGCGCGGTCGTAGCCGGCACTCAGCAGCTGTATCAGCTTGAGTTTCGGCGCGGCGCGATAGAGCGCCTCGTTCACCAGCATGTCGACGAAGCCCACGAGATATTCGGCCTCGGCCAGCGCCGCCTGATACTCGGGCGTACGCGGCGCCGCGATGGCGAGCTCGAAGCCCGGCGGCGCCAACTCGCGGGCCAGGTCACGGGCGTCCGCCGGTATCACCAGC
Organism: Allostellaceae bacterium; assembly: GCA_035509275.1. Taxonomy (GTDB): domain Bacteria; phylum Pseudomonadota; class Alphaproteobacteria; order ATCC43930; family CGMCC-115725; genus DAHUYF01. Next base: position 24,523 of record DATJLU010000146.1, read on the forward strand.
ACGATCCGCGGTGGCATGATGCGCTTACTCCTGCCAATCCGGCCAGAGGCCGTCGGGATGAGGAAAGTCCGCACCCTAGATGTAACACTGGCGGCGTCATTCCCGCCAGTTCGCCACATTCCCGCCCGTCCGTCACGCTTTATCCCTCCATGCGCGTATTGAAGCGGACTTGCCGCAGCTAGACGCATTCGCGAACAGGAGTAAAAGGTTAGTTCCTCCGCGTATATGCACATGAGGGAGCGCCGGAATGTTGTATTTAGCATCCGATCAGCTGACTATTCCGCAGGGACAGGGTGACCTGCCGTCGTTTGCCGAGTCGGCCGGCTATATCCTCGGCGCCGCCGCCAGCTGCTCCGATATCGACCGCACGCGCATTTTCGATGCGACCGAGAGGATCCGGGAGATCCTCGGGGCATCGGCGGCCAGCAAACCAGCGACAAAGGACTGCGATACGGCGTTTCTCGAGGGGCTCGCGGCGGGCGCGAAGGCGATCGGCTCCGGTGAGCTCGATCGCGCGCGGGCGGGCGCCGCCCTGGCGGTACTCGAACGCATGATCGGCCGCGAGCGCCCGAGCAACGGCACGGGCACCGTTCGCGGATCAGACGGGGATTAGCCCAAGCGGCCGACAGAGTCCGCTGCAGGCCCGATCGTCGTGTGTGGTAATTTGGCACTTTCAGCGGAGGGGGAGCGGCGATGCCGGGCGAGCGTTCCGCCGATTGGTGGCGATCGGCGGTCCTCTACCAAATCTATCCGCGCAGCTTTGCCGACGGGAATGGCGACGGTATCGGCGATCTGCCGGGCATCACCGCCCGGCTCGATTATCTCGACGACCTCCACATCGATGCCGTCTGGCTGTCACCGTTCTTTCCCTCCCCTCAGGTCGATTTCGGCTACGATATCAGCGACTACACGGCGGTCGATCCGGTCTACGGCACGTTGGCCGATTTCGACCGGCTGCTCGACGCCGCGCATCGACGCGGCGTTCGCATCATCCTCGACCTGGTTCTGAACCACAGCTCGACCCAGCACCCGTGGTTTCTCGAAGCGCAGGGCGACCGGCGCAGCGCACGGCGTTCCTGGTACGTATGGGCCGATCCGGCGCCCGGCGGCGGACCGCCGAACAACTGGCTCAGCTCTTTCCCCGCCGTGGGCAGCGCTTGGACGCGCGACGAGCGCAGCGGGCAATATTTCCTCACCACCTTCACGCCCGCTCAGGCCGACCTCAACTGGCACAATCCGGATGTGCGCCAGGCGATGCACGACGTCGTGCGCTTCTGGCTGTCGCGCGGCGTCGATGGCTTCCGGCTCGATGTGCCGCATCGCCTGGCAAAGGACCCGTTGCTGCGCGACAATCCGCCCGCGCTCGCCGCGGCGCGCCGCTTCATGGACCACGCAACGGACCGGCAGCGCCACATCGACCTGCCCGAGGTGCACGCGATTCTGCGCGGCATCCGGGCGGTCGCCGACGAATTCGCGGACCGCGTGCTGCTGGGCGAGGTGACGATCTCCGAACCGCACCGGCTGGCGCGGTATTTCGGCGATGCCGACAATGAATTGCACATGGTCTTCGATGTCCTGTTCTGGGACAGTCCGTGGTCGGCCGCGGCGTTCCGCGAGGCGATCGCGGCGGTGGATCGCGTCGTCCCGCCATGGTCGTTGCCGTGCCGCGCGATGTCGACGCATGACCACCGGCGTGCGGCAAGCCGATACGGGTTGCTCGAGGGGGACGGGCGCCGGGCGCGGCTGGCGGCGATGCTGCAAATGACGCTGCGCAGCGTGCCTTGCGTCTACTACGGCGAGGAGATCGGCATGACCGACGTGCCGGTCGGCGCCGAGCGGATCCGGGACGTCGACCAGCGCGATGCCAACCGGACGCCGATGCAATGGGGCGCCGGCACGCCCGGTGCATTCGATCCGGCGCGATCCTGGCTGCCGATGCCGGACGCGCCGGACCCAGTCAGCGTGCTGCGCCAGACGGCCGATCCCACTTCGCTGCTCGCCTTCTACCGGCGGCTTCTGGCCTACCGGCGCCAGTCAAGACCGCTGCAGCACGGCAGCTTCGAATGGCGGTTGTCGGAGCCGGACCGGCTCGCTTATTGCCGTGCTGCCGAGGGTTCACGCATCGTGGTCCTGCTCAACTTCGCCCCGCATGACGCTCCGACAATGCTGCCGCCCGAAGCGAAGGTCGCTGTCGCCGATCTCTCGACGGATCCCCGTCGCCGCGCCGGCAGCGCGGTCGCCGCCGGCGATCCCCTCTTCGCCGAGGAGGGCGTCATCCTGCGGCTGGCGTGAGTGCCGGTGCTTCAGGAGAGACCGGAGTCCGGCCGACGGCTGCGCGCGAGCAGGCGCTCGAGGGTCTGCGGACGGAAATCCCAGACGTCCACGCCGACGTCGATTTGCCGTGGGAGCGGCTTCAGCCGGCCATGACTATGGCCGTGCAGATTCACCGCTCCTCTGCCCATGTCGCGCCATGTGCGGAAGGCGTAGTGACAGAGGACGACGAGTCTGTCCTCGATCTGCAGCTCCGCGTAGGGCTGTACGCTCGACCATCCAGGCAAGCTCTTCGTGACGTCCGGATCGTTGTTGCCGGCGACCAGATGCTTATGCCCGCAGAGCTGTCCGAGAAGATCGGCCATGCGCGCTTCCCCCTGGCGAATGGCGAAATCGCCGAGATGCCAGACGTCATCATCCGGCCTTACCACGTCATTCCAACGTTCGACCATGCCGGCGTCCATGGCCGCTACCGACGCAAAGGGGCGGCGATAGAGCGCCAATGCGCCGGCGTGACCGAAATGCGTATCGCTGGTGAAAAGGACCGCCATCGGCGCCGCTCTCGTCAGGTGCGAAACCGCGCCGGCGGCTGCGGGTTGTTGGCAGGGTTGGTGTCGTGCTTCGCCAGGCGCGTCACCAGCGGGCCGCCGACGAGAGGCCGCAGCTGCGCCTCGAGCGCGTCGGCCGCGCTGCGGTCGTAGACCTCGCGGCCCGCGACATAGAGGGTGAATGATTTCAGGTACTTCGCCTTCTTTTCCGGCTGCTCGATCGTCGCCTTGGTCCAGGCGTACAGCGGATACTTGCCGATGCCGTTGCGCTCGGCCTCGGCGACATAATCGGCAAAGGCGTCGTACTGCGATTTGAGCGTCGCGCGATGCGCCGCGAGGATGGCGGGCAGCGGGCCGAGCCGCGGGTCGGCGGGATCGCGGCGCGCGATCGGGGCGATGTCGTCGGCAAGGTCGATCCGGATCTGATACTGCCACGCCTCGCTCATCCCTGACCTCCCGTCGATCCGATTGCCGTCCAACGGCGCCGGGGCCGCGCGATATCCCAGCGGCGTCCTGGCGGCGCCTCAGTATTTCGTGTGGCGCTGTCCCCATTCGCGCAGGGCGCGCAGCACCGGACGCAACTCCTTGCCCTGTTCGGTCAGTACGTATTCCGCGCGCGGCGGATGCTGCTCGTAGAAGCGGCGTTCGACGATGCCCGATTCCTCGAGACGCTTCAGCCGCGTCGACAACGTGTTGGGGCTGATTCCCTGGAGCGAGTGCGCAAAATCCTGAAACTTCCGCGGTCCGCCGACGACGAGGTCGCGCAAGATCAGGATCGTCCACCGCTCGCCAATGAGGTCGAGCGTGCGGGCGATCGGGCATCGCCGGTCATAGGGTGCGGAGATCGGCATCGCTCGGAAGCGGGCGCAGTTCATTGCTTTGCCGCGACGATAACATGGCTGTGATCGGAATCATAGTGACTCCGATAATCGAAGTTGGTACTCTGATAAAAGCCTCAGTCGACGACGGTCGAGCGGCATGCGCATCCAAACGCCCGAGCTGATAAGCGCGGACACGCTGAGCGGCCTGCGTGACAACGACCAGAGCAAGGCGTGGCTGATCGTCGCTCTGCTGTTCCTCTTCATGGTCATCAACTTTGCCGACAAGGCGGTGATCGGGATCGCCGCGGTTCCGATCATGCAGGACTTGAAGCTCAGTCCGAGCGAGTTCGGGCTCATCGGCTCGAGCTTTTTCCTGCTCTTCTCGGTCTCGGCGGTGGTTACCGGTTTCGTTGCCAATCGCGTGCAAACGCGGTGGGTGCTGCTGGTCTTGGGTATCGTCTGGGCCCTGACCCAGTTCCCGATGCTCGGAACCGTCGGCTTCACCACCATCCTTGCCTGCCGCGTTGCCCTCGGCGCCGGCGAGGGGCCGGCCTATCCGGTGGCGCTGCACGCGGCCTACAAATGGTTTCCCGATGAGCGGCGCACGCTGCCGACGGCAATCCTCGTGCAAGGGGGTGGTGTCGGCATCATGGCGGCACTGCCGCTCCTCAACCGGGTCATCGTCCACTATTCCTGGCATTGGGCTTTCGGCGTGTTGGGCGTGCTCGGCCTCGTCTGGGCGGCGGCGTGGCTGGCACTCGGCGGCGAAGGGCCGTTGACCGATGCGGCGACAAGGGCAGGGGCGCCGAGCGCCGAACGGGTCGCCTACACGAAGCTGCTGTTCAGCCCGACAATCCTGTCGAGCTGGTGCGCCGGTTTCGGCGCCTATTGGGGCTTGTCGCAAGCGCTTTCCTGGCAGGGGGCATTCCTGATCAAAGGGCTGGGCTTTGCGCAGGGCTCGATCGGCTTGCTCGGCGCGCTGCCGTCGGGTGCCAGCGTCGTCATGGTGATCGCCGCCGGCTGGCTTTCCCAGCAGCTCCTGGCGCAGGGCGTATCGAGCCGGGTGGCGCGCGGCCTGTTCGGCGGCGCCTGCGTCGCCCTGGGCGGCGCCGCACTGGCGATCATGCCCGAGGTGTCGAACGTCGCGCTGAAGATCGCCTTGGCGACGATCGGGGTGGCGCTGCCCTCGGTCATCTATGTGATCAGCAACGCCGTCGTCGCGGAGATCACGCCAACCGCGCAGCGCGGCGCGCTGCTCGCCATCGGCACCGCCATCAGCACCTCGGCCGGGCTCCTCGCGCCCTACGTCATGGGCCGGGTCATCGAGCGGGCGGCGACGCCGCTCAGCGGCTTCAACACCGGTTTCATGATCTGCGGCTTCATCATGCTCGGCGGCGGGATCATCGGAATGGCGCTGATGCGCCCTGAGCGCGAGAGGGCACGGTGGGCGAGCGACGTGCCCGCGGCGGCCGCGGGGTCCGCGTAGTAAAGAAGTAAAGCAATTCTTAGCATCGCGGTCGAGCCAACGCTCGCCCGCAGCACCGATCGGCCAAGCCCCGCTTGGCGCGCATAGCCGCTCCGCTTGACCTGGTCGTTTCGGAGACATCATATCCAGAGCCCCTGGGCGCGCTCGGTCGGACGCCCCGATGAGGCGAGGGCTATTGATGACGACGACCGACGAAGCGGCCGCAGAAGAAGCCAGGTCCGTCGCAGCGCCGACGACGCTGACGGGGGAGGGTGCCGCCTTCGTGGTGCTGGGGGCCTTGAGCTTCTCGCATCTGCTGAACGACCTGGTTGCGTCCCTCGTCCCCGCCGTCTATCCCTTGCTGAAGACGAGCTTCGGGCTCAATTTCGCTGACATTGGCCTGGTGACGCTCTGCTATCAGCTCACCGCCTCGCTGTTGCAGCCGGCTGTCGGCTTGTTCACGGATCGGCGGCCGATGCCGTATTCGCTGCCCGTCGGCATGGCGTTCACGCTCTGCGGGCTGCTGCTGCTGTCGCGCGCGCCGCATTTTGCGCTGGTGTTGCTGGCGGTGATGCTGGTCGGCATCGGCTCGGCCGTCTTCCATCCGGAATCGTCGCGCATCGCCCGCGCCGCCTCCGGCGGCCGCCACGGCTTCGCGCAGTCGCTGTTCCAAATGGGCGGGGCCACGGGATCGGCGCTCGGCCCCTTGCTCGCCGCGCTCATCGTCATGCCGCGCGGCCAGGGCTCGATCGCGCTGTTCGCGCTGGTGGCGTTGCTCGCCATGCTGGTTCTGACCGGCGTCTGCCGCTGGTATAAGCGCGCCCGCAGCAAACCACGCGCGTCTGCCCGGGCGAAGGCGGCGGCCGCGATGCCGTCGCCGCGCCGGACGCGCCTTGCGCTGTTCATCCTGCTGTTGCTGGTGTTCTCGAAGTACTTCTATCTCAGCAGCCTGACCAGCTACTACACCTTCTACCTCATCGACCGGTTCCACGTGTCGGTGGAGAACGCCCAGCTCCATCTCTTCGTCTTCCTCGGCGCGGCCGCGCTCGGAACCTTCTTCGGCGGCCCCATCGGCGACCGCTACGGCCGCAAGGCCGTGATCTGGGGCTCGATCGTCGGCGCCTTGCCGTTCACGCTGATGCTGCCCTACGCCAACCTGTTATGGACCGGCGTGCTGTCGGCGATCATCGGCCTGGTGCTGTCCTCGGCGTTCTCGGCGATCCTGGTCTATGCGACCGAGCTCGTCCCCGGCCGGGTGGGCACGATCTCGGGCCTGTTCTTCGGCCTCGCCTTCGGCATCGCCGGCCTCGGTGCCGCGCTGCTCGGCGAGATCGCGGATCTGACGAGCATCGATTTCGTCTATCGCGCCTGCGCTTACCTGCCGCTGGTCGGTCTGCTCACGGCGTTCCTGCCCAACATCGAGGCTCCGCAGGGCCGCCGAGGATAAACCGCCGATCCGCATTTGCCGCCGCGCCTGAGGCAGCGAAAGACTCACCACGGAGGCACGGAGAGCACGGAGAAGGGCAGAATGCCTGCCTGCGCGAAGCCGAAGCCGCTTCGCTTCGACGCAGGCAGGGCGCGCTTCGCGCGCTAAACACCTATTCTTCTCCGTGCCCTCCGTGTCTCCGTGGTGAATCCACAGCGATGGCAGCGGTGCAGGACCGTCGTCGGCATGTCCGCTCTGCGCTGCGCTACATCTTCTGATGCATCGAGGGGTGCCGGCTGCCGCAACCGTCGGCGACTCTCCCCGACGGGCCGATTTGCACATAGAGGTGGTCGATCATGAAGACGGCGCGAATGATCTCGTCGTGATCCAACCAGATACGCTCGCTCGCCGGCTGATAGCCGTTCGCCGGCGCGGCAGGCGTATCGCAGGATCGAGCCGAAGGGCCGTAATCCGCATGCAGCGTCTGGAGCACCGCGCGAAACACCCGCGGGTTGGCGCCGTGCCGCTGACGCTCGAACATCACCCGCATCAGCCCATGCGTGGCTTTGTCCATCTGAAAATAGACGGTGAAGGGAAAGCCGCCGAGCCCCTGATTGCGGAGCGCGACATCGACATAGCTGTCGCCGAACTCGATGGGTCGGGCCAGCCGGATGGCGCGGCTGCCGAAATGACGCGCGAGCTCATCGGAGCCCTCGCCCCAACGGATGCCCGCGAGGACGGGCGCCAGCGCCGCGGCGCGGGCTTGCGTCGCCGGCAGTACTGAGCCCAGCAACGCGGTGAGCACGACGGAGCAACCGGCAACCAGCGTTCGCACCATGCGGCACCATTTGCGACGCGCCGGGCCGCCGAATTCGGAGTCGCGCCGGCAGGAATTATAGCAACAGCTTCACCATAACTTCTCCTGCCAGAGGAGCGGGGCGATCTCGTGATAGCCGGTCGCCGGATCGACGATGGTGACGACAAACGTCGCGCCGCCCGCTCCGAAGTTGGTGCCCCAATGCCGCACTTCCTGGATCTTGGCGAATACCGTGGTGCCGGGCTTGAGCGTCACCGTCTTGAACTGATTCGGATACAGCTGATCGCTCCGCACCTCGATCTCGTAAGTGCCGGGCCGGACGTCACGATAGAACACGCTGCCAGGAGCGTTATTGCCGATCTTCTTGCCATTGAGCGACACTGCCGTCCATTCCGTCGTGTCATAGGGATTGAGATCGCGATAGACGTAGATGCGTGCCTCGTCGGCAGGAACGGGTACAGCGGCAGCGCTCAGTCCCTTCGGGCCATTCGAGGCGCAGCCGGCGAGGCCGATGACGATCACGGACAAAGCAAGAAGCAGGTGAGCTTTCATGGCGCATTCCTCACGACTCAGAGGTGCGCACGAAAGGCCGTCGCAGGAGTGATCGCGATCACATAGGATGATCGATCCGAACACGCGGACTCCGGAAGCGGATATGGCGCGTATCGCGGTCCGCGAGGCGGCGCGTCCGGTTTGCGACGCCCGATTCGGGAGTAGTCTCACCGCGCTTGGTGAGGAACTTCAGCGCTCGCGGTGTTTTCTAGAAGCAAGTTCCGCAGGAGTGAAATGATGCCGATATCTCATATCCAGACGCTTCGCACGATGCTTCGCGACGAGAAGGGTATTATTTTGCCCGGCGCGCCGAACGCGCTCGCTGCCCGGATCATTGCCGATCTCGGCTTCAAGGCCGTGTATCTGACGGGCGCCGGGCTCACCAATACGTATCTCGGCTTGCCGGACCTGGGATTCATCGATTTGAGCCAGGTGGCCGATCATGTGATGGCGATCCGCTGTGTGATCGACCTGCCGCTGATCGTCGACGTCGATACCGGTTTCGGCAACGCCGTCAACGTCACCCACACGGTCCGCATCCTGGAGCAAGCCGGCGCCAGCGCCATTCAAATCGAGGACCAGCATGCGCCAAAACGCTGCGGCCATTTCGACGGCAAGGAGTTGATCCCCGTCGAGGAGATGGTGGGCAAGGTGCGGGCAGCAGTCGATTCGCGACGGCAGGGCCTGGTCATCATCGCCCGCACCGATGCCTGTGCCGTCGAAGGCTTCGAGGCGGCGATCGAGCGGGCCGGTCGCTACATCGAGGCGGGCGCGGACGTCACCTTCGTCGAGGCTCCCGAAAGGCTGGAAGACCTGAAGGCGGTGTCCCAGCGCCTGAAGGCGCCGCAGCTGGTAAACATGGTGCTCGGAGGCAAGACACCGATCATCGACGTCAAGGCGGCAACCGACATGGGGTTCAGCCTGGTGCTTTACGCCAACGCCGCCTTGCAGGGAGCCGTCCACGGCATGCAGTCGACGCTGTCGACGCTGAAGCAGAAGGGCGTCCTCGATGAGCGCGCCGTCACGTCATTCGCCGAGCGCCAGCGGCTGATGGACAAGCCGGCGTTCGACCTCATGGAGGCCCGCTACGCGGCGCCTTCATAGGCTTCGCCTGATCGCTCTAGGGGAAACCAGGGCGCGAATTGCGCGTTTCAATGCGCGCCATTTCCTTTGCGACGATGGCAGCGGGAGCCGCGCCTCGCAAACGCAGGAGCTTGCCTTCAGCGCGGCTTCCGCGTCAACGGCCGTGGACGCTGAACGTCCGGGTCCAGCGCCTTTCTCAGCCACCAAAGCGCGCGCTCGGTGTCGCGGCGAGCCTGGCGCAGCTCATCCGAATGCAGCGCGAGCATGGCGGCTTCCAAGAGACGCTGCGCCCGCTCGCGCGGCGTTTCTCCGTCTTCCATGTCTCCCCCGGTCATGGTTTGTCAGGCTTGGAGGCGAGCCGTTCGAGGCCAGCCTCGATCAAGCGGCGGATGGCTTCGGCCTCGGTTTTGACGTGGTGCTCGAAGCGGTAGTCGTCGATCGCCGTTGCGGTCTGCGCGGAAAGGGTCACCATTTTTCGGACCGGGTGCTCGATGGTCTTCGGGCGCGGCATGTTTCAGCGCAGCCTACAATCTGGAGCGGCTACAGAAGCAAGACCCAGTTTGGCGCCGCGGCCACTTACTCGGCGGCGACCCGCCGTCCGAGCGCGGCGGCATCCGGGCTGCTCGCTTTGCCGGTCGTGAGCTGGGCGTAGACTTGGCACAAGAAGCCACCACTCAGCGCCAGCGCGAGGAACCAGCAGACATAGGCGATCAGCTCGACGATCGGCTGAGCAAGCCCGTCGAGGGCGCCCGTCAGTTCGAACGAGAGCACCGCCCAGAGCCCAAGCGGCGGCAACACGCAGGCAAGCCAGCCATAGAGGATCGGCGCGGTGTTGCCACGGCTGTGTTGCCAGAGCGGGGCGAGGAGCGGACCGGACACGTCGGTAGCGACCGCGGGAAGCACGATCATCAGGCGCGGCAAGATGATCGTCGCGGCAATGCTCGCCGGGATCGAGAACGCGAAGCCGGCAAGAAGCCGGAGCGTCGGCATCAGCGCGAGCGAGCCGCCATGGACAATGGTGAGAGCTTCTGCCCACCAGGCATCGGCGTGCAGCAACATCACCAGCATGAGCAGCGGAATGCCGGGGACAAGCGCAATGGCCGATTGATAGGCGAGGAAGTGCAGCTCTCGGCCGCCCAGGGTCAACGGCACCAGGTCGGGCGCCGGTTCCTCATCGAGGAGGGCGCGATACCAGTTTACCGAGAAGGCGGCGGAGAAGACCGCGAGGCCAGCGAGCGTGATCAGCAGCAGCAGCAACCCAATCGACTGAGGCCACGCCACCATTCTGACAAGGATGCAGCCCAGCAGGCACGCCATCCATCCGCCGGCGAGACGGCAGAACGTTCCGAGATGGAAGAAGAGAACGCGATAGGCGTCGATCGCGGTCGAGCGGGCTGCAATGCGCATCATGTGGCTGCGGTACTCGATCTACCTGGGCCGCGACGCGTCGATGCCGCAGCTCAGCTGGCTCCCCGATGCGCGATCATGCCAGCGTCGTGCGAGGCGGCAACGTGTTTCGCCAGTGATTTTCGCAATATATGTCGCAAGTTTCCGCGGATCGTCTGTGGCGGCCGCGCCGCTGAAGACCGGGTCTGAAGCCACAATCTTGCCACGCGTAGATTAGCGTCCGCTTTACCGCATCCGGGCTAGGAAGATGCGACCGTCGCGATCGGAGCTGAACTTTATTGCAGGCGGATACCATGCAATCCAAGCAACGACGTGAGAAGCATGCGCGCGTGCGACCCTCTGCCGTGCCGTCGATCCTCGGCAGCGATCTCAAGATCGAGGGCGACATCGTCAGCCTCGGCGAGCTGCATATCAGCGGCTCGGTCAGGGGTGACGTGGTGGCGCGAGACCTGACGCTGGGCGAGGGCGGCTCGGTCACGGGTGCGGTCAGCGCCGATATTGCCGTCATCGCCGGCGATGTCGCCGGGCGCCTGACCGCCGCTGCCGTCGTGCTGAAGCCGACGGCGCGTCTTGCCGCCGACGTCACGCATGTGTCGCTGACCATGGAGCCAGGCGCGGCCTTCGAGGGCCTCAGCCATCGGGTCATTTCCGTCGAAGCGGCGGAGGACAGCGCGGTCCGCAAACTGCTCCTCAGCCCGCCCGCATCGAGCGAGGCGACCCCACCTCAGCCGCCTTCTTCGCCCTGGGGCGAGGTGGGGTGAGAGACCGCGGCGCGATGGCGCAAGCCCGCCATGCGCGGCACCGCCACGGAGAGCACCAGCACGGCAAGGCCGACCAAGGTCGGCTCGATCCAGCCGGCCTTGCCGGCGGCGAGCGTCTCGCCGGCGGCACCGAAATCGGCGCAGGCGATGGTCATCGGCAATTGCCCCAGCAGCGAGCCCAGCGCATAGGCGCCGAGATCAAGCCGCGTCAGGCCCAGCGCGTAGTTCGACAGCGAATGCGGGATCACCGGCACCAGCCGCAGCACGGCGACGGCACGCCAGCCGCCGCGCTCGGCGCGCAGCAGGATCGGGCCGAACCGCCGCATGCTCTCGAGATCGACGAGCCCGTTATTGACGTAGCGCGCCAGCAGGAAGCCGGCGATGGCGCCGACGACGCTGCCGAGCGCCGCCCACAGCGTTCCCATCCAGAAGCCGAACACCGCGCCGGCCGCCACCGCCAGCACGGTACGCGGGAAGAAGATCAGGCTGGCGACGAGATGGGCGAGGAGGAAGAAGAGCGGCGCCGCCGGCACGGTTGCGATGGTGCGTGCGATCGCCTCGGCGTCGAGGCTGTTGCGATGGAGCACCATCCACAGGATCCCCGCGGCCACGAGCAGCAGCAGCGCGATCCTGCCGGCCAGGCGAAACCGGGCGAGCGCTTTGGTCTCAGGCATCGTCGGGCATGATCTCCGGCAGCTTGGCACGGCGCATCAGCCACATCACGCCGAGCAGGTCGGCGATGCCGACGAAGAGGCGGTCGAGCGTGCCGTAATTGGAAGCGCCGCGCTGGCGCGGCCGGTGATTGACCGCGACCGACACGGTCCGGCCGCCGGCGCGCTTCACCAGCGCCGGCAGGAAGCGGTGGCAATGGTCGAAGAAGGGCAGGTCGAGGAAGAGGTCGCGGCGGAAGAGCTTCAAGCCGCAGCCGGTATCGGGGGTGCCGTCGCCCAGCAGCGCGCCGCGCACGCGGTTGGCGATGCGCGATGAGAGGCGTTTCACCGCGCTGTCGCGGCGCTGCTGCCGCCAGCCGGCGACGAGAAGCGGCTCCGCCGCCGGCGCCGCGCGCGCGATCTGCCAGAGGCGCGGGATGTCGGCGGGATCGTTCTGCCCGTCGCCGTCGAGCGTCGCGATCCACGGCGCTGCCGCCGCTTTGACGCCGGTGCGGATGGCCGCGCTCTGGCCGGCGCTGCGGCGGTGGCGGATGAGGCGCAGCCGCGGGAAGCCTTGGGCCACGGCGCGCACCGAGGCGGCGGTCTCGTCGCTCGAGCCGTCATCGACATAGACGATCTCGTAGTCGCAGGACCCCTCGAGAGCGGCGCGGATCTCGGCTACCAGCGGCGCGATGTTCGGCGCTTCGTTGCGCACGGGAATGACGACCGAAAGCTCCATCAGGCGACGCGGTTTAGCACGCTTCGGCGGCAGGGGCAAAAGCAAGATGCGCATGCGGCAGGCCCTGCCTGCCGCCTTTTGGCAGCGCCGATCCGCCCCATTGGCGGGGGCGCCGCCTCAGTTTATCCTCTCGCCCCATGAAGCGCCTGCTGCTCGCCCTTTCGCTCGCCGCTCTGGCTTTTGCCTCGGCGCAAGCCGCGCAGGACGATCCGCGGCTCAATGCGCTCTTCGCCACGCTCAAAAGCGCCAAGACCGATGACGAGGCGAGCGCGGCGGAGCAGCGGATCTGGCAGATCTGGGCCGAGAACAAAAACCCCGAGGTCGAGCGGCTGATGCGCCAAGGCATGGCGGCGATGGCCGAGGACGACCAGGAAGGCGCGCTCGACAAGTTCGGCGACGTCGTCAAATACGACAAGAACTTCGCCGAAGGCTGGAACAGGCGGGCCACGGTCGAATTCAGCATGGGCGATTACAAGGCCAGCATCGCCGATATCGAGCGCACGCTGGCGCTCGAGCCGCGCCATTTCGGCGCCCTCTCCGGCCTCGGCCAGATCTATCTCGCGCTCGACCGCAAGCAGCTCGCGCTCAAGGCGTTCCGCGACGCGCTGGCGATCGACCCGCATCTCCCGGGCGTTCAGGAGGTGGTCGAGAAACTTCAGAAAGAGGTCGAAGGGACGCCGTTGTAACCGTGCCGAAGCCGGTTTCGATCGAGTGATCACCTAGATTTGCCTTTCCCGCGAAAGCGGGAATCCAGTGGCACACGCTCCGCCGATCGGGGCTGATGTTCCTGGTTGCCCGCTTTCGCGGGCAAGGCGGTGGTTGAGAGGCGGGCTGCGTACATTCCCTGGGGCTTGCGCGGGGACAGCCTCGAAAACGGCCGCTAGGGATATTTAAACTCGCGGCGTCGTATCACCGCTGTAGCAACGCTGGTGATCGCTAAAATGCCGGTGAATTCTGCTGCTCTCATCGCCGCCACACGGCTCGGCTTTGCCGCCCGCGCCGGCGATCTCGAGACCATCGGCCGCGACCCCCGCGGCTGGGCGCTGGCGCAGCTCCGCCGCGGCGCCGCGCCGCTTCCGTCCAATTTGCCGAGCTCGGCCAGCATGGTGGTGGCGGAGCTCGAGATGCGCCGCAACAAGGGTGATGTCGAGGCCAAGCAGGCTTTCAACGAACGGGTGAAAGCCGTCTATTTCGCCGAGATCAGCGCGCGCATGGATGCCGCCAGTCAGAGCGATACGCCCTTGCAGGAGCGGCTCTGCCATTTCTGGAGCAACCATTTCACCGTCTCGATCCTGCGCCCGGCGATCCGCGGCTATGCCGCCGCCTTCGAGCGCGAAGCGATCCGCCCGCACGTCACCGGCCGCTTCCACGACATGCTGCTCGCCGTGGTGCGCCATCCGGCGATGCTGGTCTATCTCGACAACGCCTTTTCGATCGGGCCCGACTCGATGATCGGGGTCCGGCGCGACAAGGGCCTCAACGAGAATCTCGGCCGCGAGCTCTTGGAGCTGCACACCCTCGGCGTCGATGGCGGCTATACGCAGGCGGATGTCGAAGCGCTGGCGCGTATCCTCACCGGCTGGTCGGTGGCGACGCTCAAAGAGCCCGATCCCGGCAGCTTCCGCTTCCGCCCGGCGGCGCATGAGCCCGGCGCCAAGGTACTGCTCGGCCGCAGCTACGAGGAAAACGGCGAGGGCGAGGGCCAGGCGGCGCTGCTCGCGCTCGCCACTCACCCCGCGACGGCGCATCACATCGCGTTCAAGCTCGCGCGCTATTTCATCGCCGACGAGCCGCCCAAGGACAGCGTGCTGCGCATCGCCCAGGTCTTCCGCGACAGCGGCGGCGATCTCGGCCGTGTCACCGCCGCGGTGGTGAGGGAAGAGGCGCTGTGGCGCACGCCCTTCGCCAAGCTGCGCACGCCTCAGGACATGGTGGTCGCCGCGGCGCGGGTCACCGGCTTCACGCCGCCGCCGCCGATGCTGGTGAACAGCCTGCGGATGCTCGATCAGATGCCGTTCTTCGCGCCGTCGCCGGCCGGCTGGCCCGACACCGCGGCGGATTGGATCTCGCCCGAGGCGGTGCTGCGGCGCGCCGATTGGTGCCAGACCTTTGCCAGCCGCCTGCCCGAGCCCCCCGACCCCGTGGCGCTCGCCGAAGCGAGCTTCGGCGAGGCGCTGCCGGACGAGACGGCGCAGGCGATCCGCCGCGCGCCGTCGCGCCGCGTCGCCATCGCGCTGCTGCTGGCGAGCCCCAGTTTCCAAAGACGGTGACAGCGATGATCGGACGCCGCGATATCCTGAAGCTTACGGCCGGCAGCGCCGCGGCTTTCACGGTGCTGGGCCTTCCCAACGCCGTCTTCGCCGCGCTGCCCGGCGACCGCCGCTTCGTCGTCGTGCTGCTGCGCGGCGCGCTCGACGGGCTCGCCGCCGTGCCGCCGCTCGCCGATGCGCAATACCGCGAGAAGCGCGGCGGGCTCGCCTTGCCGGCGCCCGGCGAGGCCGATGGCTGCCTCGCGCTCGACAAGACGTTCGCGCTGCATCCGGCGCTGGCGCCGATCTTTCCCTATTGGCAAAAGGGCGATCTGCTGTTCGTTCATGCCTCCGGCAATGGCTATCGCACGCGCTCGCATTTCGACGGTCAGGACCTGATGGAGAGCGGGCTGTCAGCGAAGACCGGGCTCAGCGATGGCTGGCTCAACCGCGCGCTCGCCGATCTGCAGCACGGCAATCGCCGGCTCGGCCTTGCGGTCGGCGGCGCCGTACCGCTCATTCTGCGCGGCAAGGTCGAGGTCGCGTCGTGGGAGCCGCCGGGCGGCTTGCGCGACGCCTCGCCCGAGTTCATCGCCGCGCTCGAGCCGCTCTATCGGCAGGACAAGCTGCTCGGGCCGGCGCTTGCCGAAGGACTGAAGGCGCAGCATTTCTCGGAAAGCGTCCTCGGCGACGACATGCAAGGCGGCCGCGGCTTCGGGCCGAAGAATTTCGCGCCGCTGGCCGAGGCGGCCGGCAAGCTGCTCGCCGCGCCCGACGGGCCGCGCATCGCCGTGCTCGATATGGGCGGCTGGGATACGCATGTGAACCAGGGCGCGGCGCAAGGGCGGCTCGCGCAGAACCTCGCCGGCTATGCCGACGGGCTCGACGGCTTTGCCAAAGCGATGGGTGAGGCCTGGCGGCAAACGGTGGTGGTGGCGGTCACCGAATTCGGCCGCACCGTCGCCGTCAATGGCAATGGCGGCACCGATCACGGCACCGCGTCGGTGCTGCTGGTGATGGGCGGCGCGGTCAAAGGCGGCCGCATCGCCGGCGACTGGCCCGGCCTCGCCCGGCTGCAGGACGACCGCGATCTCCGCGTCGCCACCGATTCGCGCAGCGTGATGAAAGGCATCCTGCGAGACCATCTCGGCGCCGACGGCGCGACGCTCGACCGCAAGGTCTTTCCGGACACGCAGAGCCTCAGACCGTTTGCGGGGCTGGTGCGGGTTTAGCGCCCTATCCCAAGGTCTTTTCCGCCGTCCCCGCGAAAGCGGGGACCCAGAGCCACGCGCTCCGCTCATCGGGGCTGAAGCTTCTGGATGCCCGCTTTCGAGCGTGCGAAGGAATCGCGCGCGAAGGTGCTTTCGCTGACATCGTGCGGCTTGGCAATGGACCCCCGCTTTCGCGGGGGCGACGAATTTCTAAAGCAAAATAAAATTATTTCGTCATTCCCGCGAAAGCGGGAATCCATACGATCTCAAAGCGCCGCCTTCGTCTATTCCGATTTCTTCACACGCTTTTTCGCGGCAAGGCGAAACTTGAGACATGGCATTGCTGCCGCTCACTCCACTGCCATGAACTTGCGATAATCCTCAGCGATGTCGGTGACCGCGGCCTCGACGAAGCGCTGGCCGTGCTCGGGGGAGGCGAGGCTGGGGTCGGAGCCGATGCGGCCATCGGGGTAGAGGCGGCGGTAATCGGCGGCGTCGGCGAAATCGCGGCTGCGAGTATTGGCCGCGCCCATCGCCACGCGCTTCACCGCTTCGGGATAGACCCATTGCGTCACCGAGACCTCGCTCGGCGTCGCATGGCTGCCTTCGCTTTTGCCGAACAGCTCTTTCGAGAGCTTCTGCACGCCCGGCGTCTCCCACCAGTTCTTGAGCTTCAGCCGTACCCCGGGCGAATTGCCGCCGGGCTGCAGCGAGGTTTCGGCGTAGAGTTGCTGGAAGGCGGCGCCGACGGTGGTGATGTTGCCGCCATGGCCGTTGATGAAGAAGAAGCGCTCGAAGCCATGCCGCATCAGTGAATGAACATAGTCGCCGATGACCGCGATCAAGGTCGATGGCCGCAAGGTGATGCTGCCGCTGAAGGCCAGGTGATGCTGGGCATTGCCGACATTGATGGTGGGCCCGACCAGCGCGCCGGCCGCTTCGCCGACGCCTTTGGCGATGACCTCGGCGCAGATCGCATCGGTGCCGATGAGGCCGTTGGGGCCGTGCTGCTCGGTCGAGCCGATCGGCACGAGGATGCCCTTGGCGCTTTGGAGATAGGCCTCGACCTCTTGCCAGGTCTGGAGATGCAGCATCACGGGATCGGTCCTCCTCGCGGCACCGGCGCTTTCTCGTCCGGGCCAAGCATGCTCTTATAGGCCGGCATCGCGCAGCGGAGAAGAGCGCCCATGAGCTACGAGACGATCCTTTACGAGCGGCGCGACGCCGTCGCCTCGATCACCCTCAACCGGCCCGAGCGGCTCAACGCGATGAACGCGACGATGCTGCGCGAGCTGCAATTGGCGCTCGATGCGGCGGAAGCGGATGCGGCCGTGCGCGCGGTGGTGCTGAGCGGCGCCGGCGCCAGCTTCTGCTCAGGCTTCGATTTGAAGGAGCAGGCGGAGGCGCGGCCGTCCGGCGTCGCGCAATGGCGCCCGCTGCTGCGCCGCGATTTCGACGCCGTCATGCGCTTCTGGCATTCGCCCAAGCCGACCATCGCGGCGGTGCGCGGCGCGGCGCTCGCCGGCGGCTGCGAGCTCGCAGTTGCCTGCGACATCACGGTCGCGGCCGAGGATGCGATCTTCGGCGAGCCCGAGCTGCGCTTCGGCGCCGGCATCGTCGTCCTGCTGCTGCCCTGGCTCGTCGGGCCCAAGCGGGCGAAGCAGCTGCTGCTCACCGGCGAGGACCGGCTCGATGCGCGGCGCGCCGAAGCGATCGGGCTCGTCAACGAGGTGGTAACGACGGGGAGCGAGCTTGCCCGCGCCTTCGCGCTCGCCAAAGGGCTCGCCGCGATCGACACGATGGCGTTGCGCCAGACCAAGCGCGCGATCAACCGGACCTACGAGATCATGGGGCTCGGCGAAGCGCTCGAAGCGGCGCTCGACATCGACCTGCAGATCGAAGGCGAGGGCACGGCCGACAAGCGGCGCTTCCTGGAGATCGCGCGCGACCAGGGCCTGCGCGCCGCCATCGCGTGGCGCGACGCGCGGTTTCGCAAGACGCCGTAGCGACGATTGGTTCAGGCCGCCGCGTTGCGCCGCTGCTGCGCCTCGCGCAGGATCGGCTGCCACATCGACAGCGTCTCGAGCATCGCGCGCGTGCCGAGATCGGCGAGCTTGCCGGCTTCGGCGAAATAGTCGCGCACGGTCGAGCGGGTATAGTCTGCGTGCACTTCCATCGTCTCGTCGATGCTGCCGCAGCGCGCGATGGCCTTGCTGATTTCGAGATTGCGATCGAGCCGGCTGCGGCTGAACTCGAGCAGCTCCGACTGCATCGCCACCCAATTCTCGAACCATTTGTTGGACGCGCTGAGCAGCGGCTCGATCCCGCTGAGCGCCTGGCTCGGATCGAATGCAGCCGTCATCTGCACGTCCTGACCCTTCATGCGCATTTCTTCCGCCTGTGCCTTCGCCATTTCCGCTTCCCCGATCTTTGTGGCTGCTGATGGCGGCGGCGCAGCGCCTGCACCGCGCATCGGCCGGCCGAGCATACGACGCACCCGAACCCAGGCAATGGCGATTAGAAAATTATTGATGATCGCCGCGGTTTCTCGCGCGCGGCGCGTGCTCGAGTTCGCGAGCCTGCGGCCTCAAATCAATTGTTCGCATACCGGCGCGCCACCTCACCCCAACCCTCTCCGCCCCAGTGGGGCGGAGAGGGGGACCCGCGCAGCGGGGGGTGAGCTGGGGCTGACGGGCTGTCGAAAGTTGGCCCGCTGGCGCGGAAATTGCACAAAAGACGGGCAGGGGAGAATATTGGAGGAAACGCATGACGGAAACGAAGCTCATCATCGGCAGCAAGAATTACGGCTCCTGGTCGCTGCGCGGCTGGCTTCTGGTGAAGCTGGCCGGGCTCGAGTTCGTCGAGGAGATCGTGCCGCCGGACGACCCGATGATGCGGGCCGAGCTGCTGCTGTTGTCGCCTTCGTATCTGGTGCCCTGCCTCATCCATCAGGGCTTGCGCATCTGGGATACGTTCGCCATCGCCGAATACCTGAACGAGATCCGGCCAAAAGCCGGGCTGCTGCCCAAAGATCGCGCAGCCCGGGCGCGCTGCCGCTCGGTCTGCGGCGAGATGCATCAGGGCTTCAGCGCCATGCGCTCCTCCATGCCGATGAACATCCGCGCCCGCCATCCCGGCTATATCCCGCATTCCGGCGCCCGCGCCGATATCGAGCGCATCACGACGATCTGGCGGGAATGCCTGGCGCAGTCGAACGGCCCTTATCTCTTCGGCGACCTCACCATGGCCGATGCGATGTATGCGCCGGTGGTGACCCGCTTCGTCACCTGGGACGTCAAGCTCGAGCCGCCCTGCTCCGCCTATGCCCAGCGCATCCTCGCCTGGCCGGCGATGATGGAGTGGAGCGAAGCCGCCCGCCAGGAGCCGGAGGAAGTGCCGGAATTCGAAGCGGAGTTTTGAGGGGGGTGGTGAATGCGCTGATCGAGGCGCATCAACAAGAACCCCCTCCCTCCTTGAGGGGGAGGTCGGCGCGAAGCGCCGGGTGGGGGGTGCGGCAGGGCGCGGTGTCGCCGGTGCGAGCACATATCTATCGCGTCCTGCGTCACCCCCCTCCCTTCCCTCCCCCTCAAGGGGGGAGGGGGATTTCATCGCTTTGACAGCGGCGTCGCTTTCCGGTAGCTAGACCTTATGGACAAAGCGCTCTCTTGCCAGCCGGTGACGGTGGCGACCACGACGACGACGACCCGCTGGGGCGGGGAGCGGCGAGGTTGCTGGCGCTGAGATTTTCGGCATAGAGCGAACCTCAAGGCCCCGCCGGCGACGGACGGGGCCTTCGCATATCCGGGCTCTCTTTCCGTCTCCGGCCGATCGCAGGAGAAAGAGATGGACGAGAGCGACCACCGCGTCATCGGCAACCGCCTCGACCTCTTCCACCAGCAGGAAGAGGCGCCGGGCATGGCGTTCTGGCATCCGCGCGGCTTCGCGCTCTATGCCGTGATTTCGGACTATATCCGCCGACACATGCGCGAGGCGGGCTACCGCGAGGTGCGCACGCCGCTGCTGCTGGCGCGCTCGCTGTGGGAGGCGAGCGGGCATTGGCAGAAATTCGGCGCGCAGATGTTCTCGCTGGCCGAGGAAGAGGGCCGCTTCGCGCTGAAGCCGATGAGCTGCCCCGGCCATGTCCAGATCTTCCGCCAGCGCGTCCGCTCCTTCCGCGAGCTGCCGCTGCGCCTTGCCGAATTCGGCCTCTGCCATCGCAACGAGCCGTCGGGCGCGCTGCAGGGGCTGATGCGCGGCCGCGCCTTCGTCCAGGACGACGCCCATGTCTTCTGCGACGAGGGGCAGGTGGCGGGCGAGGTGGCGCGGTTCTGCCGCCTGCTGGCGCGCGTCTACGCCGAATTCGGCTTCGACGATGTCCTTGTCGGCTTCTCGACCCGCCCGGCCGAGCGGGCGGGCACGGATGCGTCCTGGGACCGCGCCGAGCGGGCGCTCGCCGAGGCCGCGCACGGCGCCGGGCTCGCACCCCTGGAGCAGCCTGGCGAAGGCGCCTTCTACGGGCCGAAGCTCGAATTCGCCTTGCGCGACAATCGCGGCCGGCTCTGGCAATGCGGCACCATCCAGCTCGACCTCGTGCTGCCCGAGCGGCTCGATGCCAGCTATGTCGACGCCGAGAACCGCCGCGTCCGGCCGGTGATCCTGCATCACGCGGTGCTCGGCAGCATCGAGCGCTTCATCGCGCTGCTGCTCGAGCATTACCGCGGCGCGCTGCCGCTCTGGCTCGCGCCCGAGCAGTTCGCGCTCTGCACCATCGGCGACGGCCAGGAGGCCTATGCCGAGCGGGTCGCGGCGCAGCTTGCCGGCGAGGGCTACCGCGTCGCGCTCGATCTCCGGCCGGAGCGGCTGGCGCGCAAGATCCTCGATGCGCGGGCGCTGGCGATCCCGCTGCTGCTGGCGCTGGGGCCGCGCGAAGCGGCGTCGGCGACCGTGTCGCTGCGCCACCCCGACGGAAGGCGCGAGACCCTGCCGGTCGACGCCGTGGCATCTCGGCTCCGGGCGGAGGCATTCCGCTGACCGGGTGTTCACCCCACGGGAGGCGAGACCTGGATGGACGGGGCGGAGGCGGTGCGCACGTCGGTGCCGGCGCGGCTCGACCGGCTGCCCTGGAGCCGCTTCCACAGCCTCGTCATCGCCGCACTCGGCATCACCTGGATCCTCGACGGGCTCGAGGTGACCCTGGCCGGCTCGGTGGCCGCGGCACTGCAGCAGAGCCCGCGCCTGCATCTGACGGCGCAGCAGGTCGGGCTCACCGGCAGCGCTTATCTCGCCGGCGCGGTGCTGGGGGCGCTGTTCTTCGGCCATCTCACCGACCGGCTCGGGCGCAAACGGCTGTTCAACGTCACCCTCGGCCTCTATCTCGTCGCCACGGCGTTGACGGCACTGTCCTGGAATTTCGCCGCTTTCGCCGCCTTCCGCTTTCTCACCGGCGCCGGCATCGGCGGCGAGTACTCCGCGATCAACTCGGCGATCCAGGAGCTGATCCCGGCGCGGCTGCGCGGTCGCACCGATCTTGCCGTCAATGGCAGCTTCTGGGTCGGTGCGGCGCTGGGCGCGGCCGCCTCGGTCTGGCTGCTCGATCCCACGCTGCTGCCGCCCGATCTCGGCTGGCGCGTCGCCTTCGGCACCGGCGCGGCGCTCGGCCTCGTCATCCTCTATCTCCGGCATTTCCTGCCGGAGAGTCCGCGCTGGCTGATGACGCATGGTCGCATCGCGGAAGCGGAGGCGGTGATGGCGGAGATCGAGCGCCGCGTTGGCGCCGAGGCGCTGCCGCCGCCGGCGGAGGCCGAGACCGCGCTGATCGTGCCGACGCATGTCTCGCTCGCCATTGTCGCTCGCACCTTGCTCCGGGCCTATCCGGCGCGGACGGCGCTCGGCATCGTGCTGATGGCCTCGCAAGCCTTTTTCTACAACGCCATCTTCTTCACCTACGCCCTGGTGCTGACGCGCTTCTTCGCCGTGCCGGCCGACCGGGTCGGGCTCTACATCCTGCCCTTCGCGCTCGGCAATTTTGCCGGCCCGTTGCTGCTCGGTCCGCTCTTCGACACGCTCGGGCGCAAGCCGATGATCGCTGCGACCTATGCGATTGCCGGCGCCTTGCTGGCGCTCTCGGGCGCGCTCTTCGTTGCAGGTCTGCTCGACGCCCGCACGCAAACGCTGCTCTGGACGATCGTGTTCTTCTTCGCTTCGGCGGCGGCGAGCGCCGCCTATCTCACCGTCGGCGAGAGCTTTCCCTTGGAGCTGCGCGCGCTCGCCATCGCGCTTTTCTATGCCTTCGGCACGCTCATCGGCGGCGTCGGCGGCCCGG
This sequence comes from Allostellaceae bacterium, assembly GCA_035509275.1. Taxonomy (GTDB): domain Bacteria; phylum Pseudomonadota; class Alphaproteobacteria; order ATCC43930; family CGMCC-115725; genus DAHUYF01. The sequence continues at coordinate 46,845 of DATJLU010000146.1, forward strand.
CGCTGTTCGGCGCGCTCATCGCCCGCGGCGGGCGCGGCGACATTCTGGTGGGCTATCTCCTCGGCGCCGCGCTGATGCTGGTGGCGGCGGCGGTCGAGCTCAAGCTCGGCGTCGCCGCCGAGCGCCGCCCGCTGGAAGAGGTGGCCGTGCCGCTGTCGCTGCGGCGCGGGGTGGAGTGAGGGTTGCGGTAGCGCTGCGCCTCACATCCGAGGTGCCGCTGCAGCTTATGGCGGTGCTGCCTATATTCACCCTCGCATGACTTCTCCTCGCCCCGAGACCTGGCTCAAGCCCACGCCCAAGGGCCTCTATTGCGAGCCCGGCGATTTCTACATCGATCCCGCCTGGCCGGTGCCGCGAGCCGTCATCACCCATGGCCATGGCGACCACGCGCACGCCCATAATCGCGCCGTGCTGGCGACGCCGGAGACCCTCGCCGTCATGCAAAGCCGTTTCGGCGCGGAGGCCGGCGGCAGTCTCGAGCCACTTGCCTATCACCGCCCGATCGAGCTCGGCGGCGTGCGCGTGACGCTGCTGCCGGCGGGGCATGTGCTGGGCAGCGCGCAGGTGATGATGGAGCATGGCGGGGGCCGCATCGTCGTTTCCGGCGATTACAAGCGGCGGCCCGATCCGACCTGTCCGCTGTTCGAGCCGCAGCCCTGCGATGTCTTCGTCACCGAGGCGACCTTCGGCCTGCCGGTGTTTCGCCATCCGCCGGATGGCGAGGAAATCCAGAAGCTGCTGCACTCGCTCCGGCTCTTTCCCGAGCGCTGCCACATCGTCGGCGTCTATGCGCTGGGCAAGTGCCAGCGCGTCCTGGCACTGCTGCGCCGCGCCGGCTATGCCGAGCCGGTCTATCTCCACGGCGCGCTGCAATCGCTCTGTGCGCTCTACGAGCGCTTCGGCGTGGCGCTGGGTCCGCTGCGCCCGGCGACAGGTGCGGCGCGCGAAGCGCTGGCCGGAAGCATCGTCCTGGCGCCGCCGGCCGCGCTCGCCGATCTCTGGTCGCGGCGCATGCCCGACCCGGTGGTGGCGCTCGCCTCCGGCTGGATGCGCGTCAAGCAGCGCGCCAAGCAGCGCGGCGTCGAGCTGCCGCTCGTCATCTCCGACCATGCCGATTGGGACGAGCTGACCGCAACCATGGCCGAGGTCGGCGCGGGCGAGATCTGGGTGACGCATGGCGCCGAGGAGGCGCTCGTCCGCCAGGCGCATCTCGCCGGATTGAAGGCGCGCGCGCTGTCGCTCAAAGGCTTCGAGGACGAGGCGGAATGAACCGCTTCGCGGCGCTGCTCGATGGGTTGCTCTTCACCCCGGCGCGGCTCGGCAAGCTGCGGCTGATGAGCGAATATTTTTCCGGCACACAAGATCCCGAGCGCGGCTGGGCGCTGGCGGCACTCACCGGCGAGCTGTCCTTTCGCGAAGTGAAGCCGGCGCAGATCCGCGATCTCGTGCTCGGCCGTGTCGATGGCGAGCTCTTCGGCTGGTCCTATGATTTCGTCGGCGATCTCGCCGAGACGGTGGCGCTGATCTGGCCGGTGCAGCCCGGCGCCAATCACGTGCCGGGGCTCGCCGAGATCGTCGCCGAGCTCGATGCGGCAACGCGCGCCAATGCCGGGGCGCGGCTCGAGCGTTGGCTCGACGCGCTCGACGCCACCGGCCGCTGGGCGCTGTTGAAGCTCATCACCGGCGGCTTGCGCGTCGGCGTCTCGGCGCGCCTGGCGAAAACCGCGCTGGCCGAGCGCTGGCAGGTGCCGCTCGCCGAGATCGAAGCGGTGTGGCACGGGCTCAACCCGCCTTATGGCGAGCTCTTCGCCTGGCTCGAAGGGCGGGCGCCGCGGCCGGAGAGCGCCGGCAAGCCGACCTTCCATCCGCTGATGCTGGCACAGCCGCTCGAAGACCCTGATCTCGATACGCTCGACGCCGCGGCTTATCGCGCCGAATGGAAATGGGACGGCATCCGCGTCCAGCTCGTCGGCCGCGGCGGCGAGAAACGGCTCTATTCGCGCTCGGGCGACGATATCGGCGAGGCGTTCCCCGACATCGTCGCGACGATGCCGGCGGATGTTGTGCTCGATGGTGAGCTGCTGGTGCTGCGCCAAGGCGAGGTCATGCCGTTCAACGATCTGCAGCAGCGGCTCAACCGCAAGACCGCTTCGGCGAAAATGCTCGAGCAGTTTCCCGCCTGGGTGCGGCTGTACGACATGCTGGAAGAAGCGGGCGAAGATGTGCGCGCGCTGCCTTTCGATGAGCGCCGGCGCCGGCTCGAGCAATGGTATGGCGCGGCGCCGCGCGAGCGGATGGATCTCTCGCCACTCATTCCATTTGGGAGCTGGGACGAGCTGAGAGAGCTGCGCGAGGGCGCGCGCGCCCGCGGCATCGAGGGGCTAATGCTGAAGCGCGGCGATGCGCCTTACCTCGCGGGCAGGCCGAAAGGCCCGTGGTTCAAATGGAAGCGCGGCGCGCTCACCGTCGATACGGTGCTGATGTACGCGCAGCGCGGCCATGGCAAGCGCTCTTCCTTCTACTCCGACTACACCTTCGGCGCCTGGCGCGACGGGACGCTGGTGCCGGTGGGGAAGGCCTATTCCGGCTTCACCGATGAAGAGCTGAAGCGGCTCGACCGCTGGGTGCGCGACAACACGGTGGAGCGCTTCGGCCCGGTGCGCGAGGTCGCGCCGAGCCTGGTGTTGGAGATCGCCTTCGACAGCGTCCACCACTCGACCCGCCACAAATCCGGTCTCGCGCTGCGCTTCCCGCGCGTCCACCGCATCCGCTGGGACAAGCCCGCGGCGGAAGCTGACACGGTCGAGATGCTGGAGCGGTTGGTGGTGTAGGGCGGGAGGGGATGCGTATCGACGTCGACGGGTGCAATGCGGCGGCGATGTATGGATTCCCGCTTTCGCGGGAATGACGGAACAATTTTCTAGTATCGTCACCCCTGCGAAAGCGGGGGTCCATCTCTGTGTCTCGATTACCCAACCTGGAAGTGATTTGCGGCGATGCCATGAACGCCGGTGCCAAACTCTCGCGCTTGTTCGGTCACACACGATGTGGCCATAATTCATCATGCGGGCGACGTCGGAGAGAAATAACCGGGGGCATATCTGGCGTTTTTTTCGCGCCGGGGGCTTTGATCAGGTGCGGCTCGACAGCGGCGAGGATCTCGCCGCTCTGGGCATGCTCGATCAGAAGCTTTGGGTTGCGCTCGCTTGCCCGACGCGCGGGATTGAATTCGACGCGCGGACGCTCGACCTCGTCGACAGCGACGGGGATGGCCGCATCCGAGCGCCTGAGATCCTGGCGGCGACGCAATGGGCGACCGGCCTGCTCCGCGATCTCCACGGGCTGACGCAGGGTCGCGACACGCTGCCGCTGGCCGCGATCAATGACGAGATCGAGGAAGGGCGCGAGCTGCGCGCCTCGGCGGCGGCGATCCTCAAAATGCTGGGGAAGCCTGAGGCGGCCGAGATCTCGCTGCAGGATGCCGCCGACAGCGAGCATATTTTCAACGGCACGCCGTTCAACGGCGATGGCGTGATCCCGTCCGACGCCGCCGACAACGCCGCGACACGCGCTGCGATCGACGAGATCATCGCCTGCGTCGGCGCCGAAACCGACCGCAGCGGCAAGCCGGGCCTCTCGGTTGCCAAGGCAGCGCAATTCTTCGACGGCGCGGCGGCATATTCGGCGTGGTACCGCGAGGCTGAAGCGGCGGAGGCCGCCACTTTCCCGCTCGGCGCGGCGACCGCTTCGGCGGCGACGCTGTTGCGCGAGCTGCAACCCAAGCTCGACGATTATTTCACCCGCAACCGGCTGGCGGCGTTCGATCGAACGGCGGGCGAAGCGCTCAACCCGCCGGCCGCGCTTTACGAGGCGCTCTCGGCGCATAACGTAACACCCGACCAGCCGGAGATTCGCGCGCTGCCGCTGGCGCATATCGGCGCAAACGCGGCGCTGCCACTCGATCAGGGCCTCAACCCCGCCTTCGTCGAGCCGATCAGCCGGCTGCGGCGGGACATCGTCGCACCGCTGATCGGCGACCAGACGAGCCTGGGCGAGCGCGAATGGGCGGCGATCAAAGAGCGCTTTGCTCCTTATGAAGCCTGGCTGGCGCGGCGCCCCAACACGGCCGCCGCCGGCCTTGAGATCGAGCGCGCACGCCATCTCCTGGCGGTCAAGCCGCGGATCGACGAATTGCTGGCGCGCGATCAGTCGCTCGCGCCCGAGATGAACGCCATTGCCCGCGTCGAGAAGCTGCTGCGGTTTCAGCGCGATCTGTTGAAGCTCGCCAACAACACGGTCTCGTTCCGCGATTTCTATACCCGTACCGGCAAGGGTGCGTTCCAGGCCGGCACGCTCTACATCGATGGCCGCAGCTGCGAGCTCTGCGTCCCCGTGGTGGATGAGACGAAGCATGCGGCGCTGGCGAGCCTGAGCCGCACCTATCTGGCGTATTGCGCCTGCGTGCGCCGCGGCGGCACGGAGAAGATGACGATCGCCGCCGCCGTGACGGCAGGCGATGCCGACAACCTCCTGGTCGGCCGCAACGGCATCTTCTACGACCGCAAAAGCCGCGACTGGGATGCGACCATCATCAAGCTGGTCGAGAATCCGATCAGCCTGCGCCAGGCGTTCTGGATGCCCTATCGGCAGGCGGCGCGGTTCGTCGGCGACCAGGTGAACAAGTTTGCGGCGGCACGCGCGGCGGCGAGCCAGGCGCAGCTCCAGGCGGCCGCCATGCAGCCGGCGGCCGCAACGGCCCCGGCTCCGGCTGCTGCTCCGGCGCCGGCCGCCGCCGCGGCGCCCGCGCCAGCGCCGGCCGCGGCGCCGCCGGCCAGCCAGACCTATGACGCGGCGCGCTTCGCCGGCATCTTCGCCGCGATCGGCCTCGCGATCGGCGCGATCGGGACGGCGATCGCATCGGTCATCACCGGCTTTTTGAGTCTCTCCTGGTGGCAGATGCCGCTCGCCGTGCTCGGGCTCATCGTTCTCATCTCCGGGCCGTCGATGCTGATCGCCGCTTTGAAGCTCAGGACGCGCAATCTCGGGCCGATCCTCGATGCCTGCGGCTGGGCGGTCAACACGCGGCTGCGCCTCAATATTCCTTTCGGCACCGCGCTGACCGCGTTGGCGCATCTGCCGCCGCAGGCGGAACGCTCGCTCAGCGATCCCTATGCCGATAAGCGCCGGCCCTGGCCGCTTTATGGCGCCATCATCATTGTGATCGTCGCGCTGATCGCGGCGTGGCGGCTCGGGCTGTTCAAGCGCTGGATCGGCGGGTAGGGGCGCTGGTCGCTCGCGAAAATCAAATACTTCCGCTTTTCCCGCGAAAGCGGGAATCCAGAGCCACGGGCTCCGCTCTTCGAATCTGAGGCTCCTGGATGCCCGCTTTCGCGGGCAAGGCGATTGGGGGAAGCTGCGTCGGCCCTTGGCAGTCGCCCACTTGTATTACCCGAGCCCCGCCGCTCGCGCCCAAGTTTTGAGCAGATCGAAGCCGGGCGAGGCCAGCGAATGGACAGGCCGGCGCCTCTGGCGGCGCCGTGGCCGCGACCCGGCGCATGGCACGGTCGTTGCACGAATCGGGCAACGCGTCCCTGGCAAAGGAAGGGTTCCTCATGCTGTCGCGCCGGGCGTTTCTCGGATCGGCCGTCGCCGCGTCCGCTGCCGGTATTGGCTGGTCGGCGCGCGGCGAAGAGACGGTCACGATACGGATGGGCGTGTTGAAGCTCATTCACTCGATCACGCCTTATTTCTATGAGCGCTTCCTTCCGGCGGGCTATCGCATCGAGATCATTCCGTTCTCGACCCCGACCGACGGCAAGGATGCAGTGGCGACACGCTCGGTCGATTTCGGCACCTTCGGCATCGCCGCCGCGATTCTGGGATCGGCCGCCCACCAGCCGGTCGTCGTCTTCGGCGCCGAATGCAACAAGGGCATGGCGGTGGTGGCGCGCAAGGATTCGCCGATCGCGGCGATCACCGACCTCAAAGGCAAGATCGTGGGCATCCTGCCCGGTACGACGCAGCAGGTCTTCTTCTATGAGCGGCTGCATATGGTGGGCATGACGCCACAGGACATCCGGGAGGTGCGAATCGGCTTTGCCGACATGCCGGCTGCCTTGGCGCGCGGCGATATCGACGCCTATGTCGGCGCCGAGCCGGGGCCGAGCCTTTCGCTGGTCGATGGCAGCGGCAAGATCGTCGAGTATCCCTATTCGACGCCGATGGGCAGCCTCAACATGATCCTCGCGACCCATGGCGAAACCCTCGCCAAGCAGCCGGAGCGGGTGAAGATGATGCTCGATCTGCAGCGCCAGGCAAGCGCCTATGCCATGGCGCATCCGGACGAGATGGTGGCGATGACGGTGCAGAAGCTCGGCCTCAACAAAGCCGCCGTGGCGCGCGCCGTCGGCAATGTCGAGCTGGATTGGCAGATGACGCCGCTGATGGTCGACGAGGTTCACTCCTACGCCGAGCACATGCTTGCCTTGAAGCAGATCCGCGAGCTGCCGGATTTCAACACCCTCCTCGCGCCGCAATTCTCGGATCAGCTGGCGAAGCGCGCCTGAGAAACGCGATGGGCGCCCGCGGGCAAACGCCGCCGGGATCGGTTGCTTTCGTATTGCCGGTCCTGCTGCTCGGTCTGTGGTGGGCGCTGACGCGCAACCATCCCGATGGGCTCATTCCGCAGCCCGGCCAGATCGCCAGCGAGTTCGTCGACCTTGCGGGACTCGCCGGCAACAACGATTCCTTTAGCGGCACGCTGTGGCTCAATCTGCTCGCCTCCGCAGAGCGGGTCTATGGCGGGTTTCTGCTGTCGGCGAGCCTGGCGCTGCCGCTCGGCTTGCTGATCGGCCAGCTCCCGCTGTTCCGCCGCATACTCGACAGCACCTTGCAGGTGCTGCGGCCGGTGCCGGTGACGGCCTGGCAGCCGCTGTTCCTGATCCTGTTCGGGCTGGGCTCGCACACCGCGCTGCTGCTGGTGACCCTGGGCTGTTTCTATCCCATCCTGCTCAACACGGTTCTCGGCGTGCGCAGCGTCGAGCCGCGGCTGCTGGAAGCGGCGGCGATGCTCGGCGTCTCGCGCTCCGCGATCTTTCCGAAGGTCGTCCTGCCCTCGGCGCTGCCGGGCATCGTCACCGGGTTGCGGCTGGGCTTGGGCTTCGCCTGGGTGGTGATCGTGGTGGGCGAGATCAGCGGCGTCAGAACCGGCCTCGGCGCGATGATCACCGATGCGCGCGAGGTGTCGCGCACCGATGTCGTCATTGCCGGGATGGTGACCATCGGTGCGATCGGTTTTCTGTCCGACCGCGCGGTTCAGCTGGCGAGTCGGCGAATCCTGCGCTGGAGCCCGCGGCATGGCGCTGATGGCTGAAGCGATCGCCGCGCGCCAAGCCGCGGCGGATCCGGTCCTCGCGATCGCGCATGTTCACAAGCGCTTTGCCGTCTCCGGCGGCGAGGTCGAGGCGCTGCGCGAGGTGAATCTCGAGATCGGTCGCGGCGAGTTTCTCTGCCTCATCGGCGCCTCGGGCTGCGGCAAATCCACTTTGCTCCGCCTCATCGGCGGCTTCGAGCGGCCGAGCGAAGGCCGCATCCTGATGAATGGCAGCGAGGTGAGGGGACCCGGACCCGAGCGCGGCATGGTGTTCCAGGATTACGGTCTCTTTCCCTGGCTTTCGGTCCGCCGCAACATCGAGTTCGGGCCGGCCGCGCGCGGCCTGGCGCGCGACCTGGTGCGGGCGGCGGGCGAGCGCTTCATCGCCATGATCGGGCTCGCGCGCTTCGCCGATGCCTATCCGCACGAGCTGTCGGGCGGCATGAAGCAGCGCGTCGCGATCGCGCGCGTCCTCGCCAATGATGCCGCCATCGTGTTGATGGACGAGCCGTTCGGCGCGCTCGACGCGATGACGCGCGAGCGATTGCAGCTCGAGCTGCTGACGCTGTGGCAGGGCACCCGCCTCACCGTGCTGTTCGTGACCCATGCGATCGAAGAGGCGATCCTGCTCGCCGACCGGATCGTGGTGATGTCGCCCAATCCCGGACGCATCGCCGAGATCGTCCCGGTGACCTTGCCGCGGCCCCGCGATGTCGCCTCGCCCGCCTTCAACGCGCTGCGCCGAGAGCTCGCCCTGATGCTGCATGGCAGAGAGACCGGCGCAGCGCCAACCGCCATCGGCTGAGCGGGACCGGATCGAATGGTTGCTTCCAACATTGCGTTCCGCCGTCCCCGCGAAAGCCGGGACCCAGAGTCATGCGCCGTGCTCATCGGGGCTGAAGTTCCTGGATGCCCGCTTTCGCGGGCAAGGCGAAACTTAGACAACGGGGAAATCCATATTGGATACGCCCCTAGGATGTTCCGGTGACTTCGCGCCCGTTTGACGGCTCGCTCACGATCTCGAGCTTGCGCCGGCTTTACGCCGCCGGCGCGGCGACGCCGGCGGCGGTGCTGCACGCGGTTTACGAGCGCATCGCCGCGCGTGGCGTGGATGGGGTATGGATCCACCTTGTGGCGGAGGAGGCGTGCCGGCGCCAGCTCGCCGCCGCCGCTGCTGCGCGCCGCAACGGCGCGGTGCTGCCCCTCTTCGGCATACCGTTTGCCGTGAAGGACAATATCGACGTCGCCGGCATGCCGACCACCGCCGCGTGCCCGGCCTTCGGCTATGTGGCGGCGCAATCGGCCCCGGCCGTCGCCAGGCTCCTGGCGGCGGGGGCCGTCTGCCTCGGCAAGACGAATCTCGATCAGTTCGCGACCGGGCTCAACGGCACGCGCTCGCCCTATGGCGTTTGTCCCTCGGTCTTCGATGAGCGCTATCCCGCCGGCGGATCGAGCTCCGGCTCTGCCGTCGCCGTCGGCGCCGGTCTCGTCAGCTTCGCGCTTGGCACCGATACCGGCGGCTCGGGCCGCATCCCCGCCGGCTTCAACAACATCGTCGGGCTGAAGCCGACGCGCGGCCTCATCTCGACCCGCGGGGTGGTTCCGGCCTGCCGGACGCTCGATTGCGTCAGCGTCTTCGCGCTCGATTGCGAGGATGCCGGCGAAGTGCTGGCGCTCATCGCCGGAGATGATCCGGCCGACCCGTTCTCGCGAGCGAATCCCAACACCGATGATGTGCCGCTCCCAACGGGCGGCCCGTTCCGCTTTGGCGTCCCGCACGGCGCGGCGGCCGGCTTCTTCGGCGACAGCGCCGCCGAAGCGCTCTTTGCTGCGGCGATCGCGCGCTGGGAAGCGCTCGGCGGAACTCCCGTGCCCGTCGATTACGCGCCCTTCGTCGAAGCGGGCAGCATGCTCTATGGCGGCGCCTGGATCGCCGAGCGCTTCGCTTCGGTCGGCGCTTTCATCGCCACGCATCCGGAGGCGGTGCTGCCGACGACGGCGGAGATCATTAGCCGGTCGCAGCGCTTCCAGGCCGCGGATGTCTTTGCCCAGCTCTATCGGCTCGCCGAGATTCGCCGCACGCTCGCGCCGCTGTGGCGCGACATCGATTTCCTGGTCGTGCCGACGAGCGGCACGGCCTATACCATCGCCGCCGTGCTGGCCGAGCCGGTGGAGCTCAACAACCGGCTCGGCTATTTCTCTTATCCCGTCAATCTGCTCGATCTCTCGGCGCTGGCGCTGCCCAACGGATTTCTGCCCGATGGTCCGGCGATGGGCGTGACGCTGCTCGCTCCGGCATTTTCGGAGCAACGCCTGCTGGCGTTCGGCCGGCGCTGGCAAGCGGCGCTGGGCATCGCGCCCGGTCCCGCCGGGTGGGCAGATCGGCACCGTGTGCGAGAGCGCGAATCACAAACGCACTGAGTCGGCGCGGCGATAATGTGATTCCCATCACAGGTGGAGCGCTGGTGATTGGCTAGCGTTTTGATGTGCCGTCCCGCCGGTTGAGTCGATGCTCCGGTCGCGGGCGGCTCCAGGGGAAAAAGCGGGGCAAGGCCCCATCCGACATCCAGAGGAGGCTGGAGATGACGAGCTTCGAAGGAAGCGTTTCGGCGGAGCGTCCGCGCATCGATACCCAACTTGTGGAGACGTTGCGTTCGGGATTGCGGGGTCCCGTCTGCCGCAAGGGCGAGGCGGGTTATGACGAGGCGCGCTCCATCTGGAACGCGATGATCGACCGGTCGCCGGAGCTTGTCGTCCGCTGTTTCGGGGCTGCCGATGTGATCCGTGCCGTACGCTTTGCTGCGGACAACCATCTTACGATCGCCGTTCGCGGCGGCGGTCACAACATCGCCGGCAGCGCCGTCGGCGATGGCGGCGTGTTGATCGACCTGTCGCCGATGAAATCGGTGAGAGTCGATCCCGAGGCGCGGCGGGCCTGGGTCGGCCCTGGCGCAACACTGGGCGATGTCGACCGGGAGACGCAGACCTTCGGCCTTGCGGTTCCGACCGGCATCAACTCCACGACGGGCATCGCCGGGCTGACGCTCGGTGGCGGCTTCGGCTGGCTGACGCGCGCCTTCGGCATGACCATCGATAACTTGATCTCGGCCGATGTGGTCACGGCGAAGGGCGAGCTCGTTCATGCCAGCGAGAGCGAGAACCGGGATCTGTTCTGGGCCATACGCGGCGGCGGCGGCAATTTCGGCGTGGTCACCTCGTTCGAGTTCCGCCTTCACCCGCTTGGGCCCGAGGTGTTTTCCGGCCTCGTCGTCCATCCCTTCGCCAAGGCGGAAGAGCTGCTCAAGGGCTACCGGCGCGTGGCGGCGGAGGCGCCCGACACGCTCACCATCTGGTCGGTCATGCGCAAGGCGCCGCCGCTGCCCTTCATCCCCGCGGAATGGCATGGCCGCGAGGTATTGGTTTTCGCGGCGTGCTTCGCCGGATCGTTGGCCGACGGAGAGAAAGCGGTGGCCCCGTTGCGCCGCCTGGGCCAGCCGATCGCCGATGTTCTGGGTCCGCATCCCTTCGTCGACTGGCAGTCGGCGTTCGACCCGCTGCTGACACCCGGCGCGCGCAACTACTGGAAGTCGCACGATTTCGTGCAGCTCTCCGACGATGTGATCCGCGTGGTCACGGACGCGGTCAGCCGCTTGCCCGGCCCGGAATGCGAGGTCTTCCTGGCCCAAGTGGGCGGCGCGATGAGCCGCGTCGCGGCGGATGCCACGGCCTATCCGCAGCGCAGCGCGCATTTCATCATGAATGTGCATACCCGCTGGCGCGAGGTCGCCCAGGACCGCGCCTGCATCAGCTGGGCGCGCGAGCTGTTTCAGGCGAGCGCGCCGTTTGCCACCGGCGGCGCCTATGTCAACTTCCTGCCCGCCGACGAGGCGGATCGCACCGAGAAAGTCTACGGCAGCAATTATCGCCGGCTGACCGAGGTGAAGCGGCGTTGGGATCCGCAGAACCTGTTCCGGCTGAACCAGAATATCAGGCCGGCGGCGTGAAGGGTCGCGGCGGTCGTTGAGCCGCGCTGCTGTTCGACAGAGACGGGGCCTCGCGCCCCGTCTTGTCGATAATGTGGTCCAATCTCTTTTTCCGCCTTGCCCGCGAAAGCGGGAAACCAGAGCCAAGGGAGCCGCTCACCGGAACGGAAGCTCCTGGATGCCCGCTTTCGCGGGCAAGGCGATAATTGGGACGTGGAGCCGTCGAGCGTCTCGTACATTCCCTAGCGCTTTCGCGGGGGCGACGAACAACAGCGGTTCCCTTAACCCGATACAGCTCTAGTTGAACATTTCCGGCCGGAGGTCGCTGACCTCGATGATCACGTCGGCCGGCAGATTGGTGCGACGCGCAGCCGAGCGAATGGCTTCGGCGTTCGGCGCCTCGTACAAGCAATAGGTTTTCTTCTTGTCGGCGCTGAGAAAGGAGAACAGCCATTTCACTCCTTCCTCGTCGTTGATCCGTCTGACGGCAGCGGCAGCATCGCTGGTGATCTCAAGCTGCTCGGCGAAGTTTCGCTCGATCATGAAGCGCGCCATGGGCTCCTCCCCCTGTGTCGTGCCGGAAGTCGTTGGGCTCCAACTATGCTCCTGTCGCCGGTCAATTCCTAGGTCCTGAACTGCTTACAGTACCGCCGATACGCTCCAGCAGCGCAAACATTTTCAGCTCTTTCGCCGCCGCCGTCGCCGCCGCGAGGAGCTCTGCTGCCCGCGCCTGATCCCCTTTGCGATGGCGCGACGAGAGCATGACGGAGAATTCGTGCCGGGTATGCGCCAGCCACGGCCTCGCCTGCAGACGCTCGTTGAGGTGCAGCGCGTACTCGAAATGCGCCTCGGCGGCAGACCAGTCGCCGAGAGCGCTCGCGAGCAGGCCGAGATATCGGGCCGCAGCGCCGCAGCACAGCGTAAAGGCAGGAACCGTAACCGCTTGATCCCGGAAGGGCAGGAGAGAGGCGTAGATGGGCTCGGCATGCTCGGTTTCGCGCAGCCGGGCGGCGACTTCCGCCAGGTAGGTCAACGTCACGAGCCGCTTGCTGTCCATGGGCAGGGAGAACTCGGACTCTGCCATCTGATCGAGACTGCGGCGGGCCTGCACCTCGAAGCCGAGATCGCTGGCGATCAGCATCAGGCCGGGCCGCCAAGTCGAGTCCTCCGGGTGATCGTCGACGAACCGTTTGAACAGCGGCGCAACCTCGGCGAGCCGGCCTTGCTCGCGGCGGATGGTGAACATCTGCATGCCATAAACGCCGGCGGCGAATTTGGCTTCGACATTTTCCGCCATCTGAAAGGATTCTTCCGCCTTTTTCTCCGCAAATCCGAAGTCACCGAGCAGGATGGCGCGCATGGCCTGGGCGCCGGTCACGCACCACTTGTGCACGAACTCGCGCGCAGTTGTGGCGACGCCGTCATAACGTTCCAGAGTCTTCTCGAAGCGCTCGAAATCTCCGATCTCGAGGTAGCCGGCAAGCCCTCGGGCGCACGCTTCGCCAATTGATTCGCTATCGCCGAGACGCTCGCCGAGCTCGCGGAACTCCTCCAGCAGGCGCTGGCGGCTCAAGAATTCGGTTGCGGTCAGATGGCGAGCGCCAACATGCATCATCTCGTAGGCCAAGGCGTCGAACAAGCTCGGTCCATCGCCAAGGCGGCGGGCGAGCGCGGTCGCCTGGTGAGCGATTTCGCTGGCGCGCTCGAACGAACCGGTCATGTGAAGCGTGCGCACCAATCGGTTCATCAGGCGACAACGCTCGATGGTTTCCCCGGAACCGATCGACGCGAGCGCCTCTTGCAACAAGGCGATCGACGCTTCTCCCGAGCCGGCGAGAAATATCTCCGTACTGTCGAAGGCCAGCGTCGCCTCCACGAAATGCGACGACAGTTTCTCCGCCCGAGCGATCTGCGCGGCCTGGTGAAAAGTTTGGATCGCCTGCCGACTCCCCAAGCGGTACTCGGCCCGGCCGCGGATAAAGAGCAGCGGAAGCGTGCGGGTGGCGCGATCGTGATCGCTACAGGCGAGGTTTTGCGCCAGGCGAAGTCCGCGTTCGACGTGCGCAATCGTCTCGTCGAAGGCGGCGCGCGCGAGCGCGCGCTCGCCGGCGCGCTGCCAATAGAGAAGGGCGCGGTCGAAGAGCTCGCCCGCGGTGAGGTTCTGCGCGATCAGCTCCGGTTGCCGTTCGGCGATCTCGGGATAATGGCGTTCGAGCGCGTCGGCGATCAAAACATGGTAGTGGCGGCGACGCGCCAGCAGCAGCGACTGATAGGCGATTTCCTGGATGAGGGCATGGCGAAAGACGTAAGCGCCGCCCTCCGCGGCCGAACCCGGAGCCGGCAGGATGATTTCCGCGGCCATCAATCGATCGAGCGTCGCCTGCAGCTCGCCCTCGGGCCGGGCGGCGATCAACGCGAGCAGCTTGCGGCCGAATTCCCGCCCGATCGTCGCCGCGATCTGGGCGATCTCCTTGACGCCCGGCTCCAGGCGATCGAGGCGCGAGAGCAGCGAGCCCTGGAGCGTGTCCGGGATCGCTATCGCTCGCGGCGCGCCCTTCAATTCGTAGCGGCCGCCGGCCTCGCGCAACAGGCCGCCCTGGAGCACGGTCTTGGTCAGCTCCTCGACGAAGAGCGGCACGCCGTCCGTCTTCGCGACGATCTGGTCGAGCACGAAGGCGGGCAGCGATCTGCCGCCGGTCAGCTTCTCGATCATGGCGACGCGATCGCGCCGCGAGAGGCGATCGAGATTGACCTGCACGAGGTGGGGGTAGGTCCATCCGGGCTTGAACTCGGGCCGGGCGGTGAGCAACAGCAGCAGCGGCGCCGCCACCAGCCGTTCCAGCATCAGTCGCATGAACTCGAGCGTCGACGGATCGATCCAATGCGCGTCCTCGAGGATCAACAGAACCGGCTGAGCGCTTGCCATGCGCTCGACAATGGTCACGAGCACATCCAGCGTTCGCCGCTTGAATGATGGCGACGAAGCGTCGATCGACGGATACCGTCCCGCCGTCGGCAGCCCGAGCAAGGTGGTGAGAACCGGCGCCGCCTCCGCGGCATCGATGCCGAGCGCGTCCAGCGTGGCCTCCAGCCGGTCGGCGTCGGGTGCCGCAAAGGTCTTTGCATCCAGCCGGAACGCGCGTTGCAGCCGCTGCAGCACCGGCCAGAACGGGCTGTTGCGATAGTAGGACGAGCAGTGGAACGGGATGATCTCGTAGACATCGCCGCCGATGCTGTCGCGGAAGGCCCGCAAGATGCGCGATTTTCCGATGCCGGGCTCGCCGACCAGCAGCACGCAGCGCATCTCGCCGTCGCAGCTCTGCTTCCAGCGCTGCCGCAGCATGTCGAGCTCGGCGGTCCGGCCAATCAACGGCGTCAAGCCGCGGCCGGCGCGGATTTCGAAGCTATCGACGGCATCGGTCTGCGCCAGCACGCGATAGATGTGAATCGGAACCGAAACGCCCTTCAGCTCGTGCCGGCCGAGGTTTTCCAGCAAAAACGAGCCTTGAATCAGCCTTTCGGTGGCCGGACCGACGATGATGGAGTCCGGCGGCGCCAGAGATTGCAGCCTTGCGGCGAGGTTCGGCGTCTCGCCGACGACGGCCTGACGGTCCCGCGAGGAGCCTGCGCCGATCTCGCCGGCGACCACTAGGCCGGTCTCGATGCCGATGCGCAGCTGCAAGCGCACGCCCTTCTCGGCGTCGAGGCGGTCATTGGCCTGACGCAGCATCGCGATCACGGCCAGCCCGGCGAGCACGGCGCGCACTGCATCGTCTTCATGCGCTTTGGGATAGCCGAAATAAGCCAATACGCCGTCGCCGATATACTGCGCGATATAGCCGTCATGCGCGTCGATCGCGCTCACGCAAGCCTGATGGAAGATGCCGAGCACCTGCCGCATGTCCTCGGGATCGAACCGTTCGGCCAAGGGCGTCGAATCGATCAGATCGATGAACATCACGGTGAGCTGCCGCCGCTCCGCCTCGACCGAAGGGTGCGCCGAGGAGGGCCGCCGCTCCGATCGTTGCGGCTCGGCTCTGAGCGCCGCGTCCCGGCTATCGGTCAGTGTCGCAAGCGCTTTCAGCAGCCGCTTGCGGTCGCCGAGCGAAAGACCCAGCTCCTTCAAGTCCTGATCGCAGAGGTCGCCGAGGACGTCCCAGTCGATGCCTTGCGCAGCGAAGGTCGCGGCGTGCTCGCCGAGCCCGCAGCGCTCCAGCCATCGCTTCAGATCCTCGGCCATGTCGGCTTCCGATGCTTGCGAACGGTGCCGGCTTCCTGGTCTCCTGCACCTGGCTATCAACTCCAGGTTGGGCAACGATCGTGGAGCCCATGGGCGTGCACGTTCGCGTTCGCCCTGATGATACGTGCCAGGAGCGGCTGGTAAAATACCCTTGTTCGCGACGGACTCGGCGGCGTCGAACGGATCGAGAGACCGGGCGAACCCCTAGCACTTCACCGTTGCGGGCATCCACTTCACTGCGCGTCGCGCCAACCGTGCCTCAGTCGTCTCGCCCTCATAGTCGGAAGCAGCAGGAACTTGGGTGAATGAAGCACGATCGGCAAGACAATTGACGTTGACCACCGCGCGCATCCCCGCACTCGTTTCGCAGATTGCTCCGATATAGACGCCGCATCGCCGACAGACGATGTAGTCTGCCGTGCGCGATCCGAAGCGGTAGCGCTCGATCAAGTCCCAATCGTCTGCGGTGAGTTCGAGCAGCCCGGCGCCGTCGGCCACCGTCCGGGTACTGTGAGCGCGGCAGAACGCGCAGGCGCATGCCCGCAGCGGAGTGTCCTGCGGAAGCTTGGAGAGCCGCAGACGAACGTGGATGTTTCCACAATGACAGCCGCCCAAATGTTCCATGATGCGCTACGCCAACCCCAACTCTTGCTCGAGCGCGCCGCACAGCATCTGGCCGAGCAGGATGTGCATCTCCTGGATGCGCGCGGTGGTGCGCGAGGGGACGACGAGCAGCGGGTCGGCGAGGCCGACGAGCTGGCCGCCGTCATTGCCGCCGAGGCCCGCCGCGGTCATCGCCATTGCGCGCGCTGCTTCGAGAGCGAGGATGACATTGCGGCTCTTGCCCGAGGTGCTGATGCCGATGGCGAGATCGCCCTTGCGGCCGAGCGCGCGCACTTGCCGGGCGAACAGCTGCTCGAAGCCCAAATCATTGCCGATGGCGGTGAGCGCCGAGGTATCGGTGGTGAGCGCCACGGCGGCGATCGGCGCGCGGTCCTTGATGTAGCGCACGGTGAGCTCGGTGGCGAGGTGCTGCGCGTCGCCGGCGCTGCCGCCATTGCCGAAGAAGAGCAGCTTGCCGCCGTTGCGGATCGCCGTCACCGCCGCCGCGACGAGCCGCTCGAAGGGCTGCGCGCAGGCGGCGAGCGTCGCCCGCACCACCTGCTCATGCTCGGCGAATTCCGACCGGTAGAACGCTGCCAGGTCCATGCTCATCCTCTCGCTTGCGGCTGGCGGATCATCGGGGCGAGGGCGGCCGGCGGCAAGGGCTATTTCCGCGGCTGGTAGCTGCCGGGCGGGGTGCGGAAGGTGGCGGCGAGCCGGTTCCAGCCATTGATGGCGATCACCGCCATGGTGAGATCGACCGCCTCCTTCTCGCTGAAATGCCGCCGCAGCTCCTCATAGAGCCGTTCCGGCACCGGCGCCTCGGCGATTCGCGTCACCGCCTCGGTCCAGGCGAGCGCCGCGCGCTCGCGCTCGCTGAAGAACGGCGTCTCGGCCCAGGCGGCGAGGGCATAGAGCCGCTGCTCGGTCTCGCCGCGGGCGCGGGCCTCCTTGGTGTGCATGTCGATGCAGAAGGCGCAGCCATTGATCTGCGAGGCCCGCGTCTTGATGAGCTCGAGCAAGCTGCGGTCGAGGCCGCATTGGCGGACATAGGTCTCGACGCCGCGAAAGGCGGCAACCGCCTCGGGCGAGGCCTTGGCATAGTTCAACAATTCCTTCATCGCTGCGTCTCCATGATCCCCGGCATGAGCTTCAAGATAGGCCGGCGGCGGCGCGGCGCCAGCCTTGCCTTGCCGCGGACCATCGGATAGGGGTAGCGCATGGCGACAGCAGGAGGCGGCGGGCGGCGCGGTCTCATCCTCGACCGCGACGGGGTCGTCAATCTCGATCCCGGCTATCTCTACCGCATCGAGGAATGCCGCTTCGTCGAGGGTATTTTCGCGCTGGCGGCGGCTTTTGCCGAGCGCGGCTTCGTCCTGGTGATTGCCACCAACCAGTCGGGAATCGGCCGCGGCCTCTATACCGAGGCGGATTTCGCCGCGTTCATGGCGTGGATGGCGGGCGAGTTCCGGCGGCATGGGGTGAGCCTGGGCGGGATCTATCATTGCCCCGACCATCCCACCGCCGGCATCGGCCGCTATCGCCGGGCCAATCCCTGGCGCAAGCCCGGCCCCGGCATGCTGCTGCAAGCGGCGGCCGATCTCGGTCTCGATCTCGCCCGCTCCTGGACGATCGGCGACAAAACCAGCGATATCGAAGCCGGGCGCGCGGCGGGGGTCGGCACGCTGGTCCGGTACGATGCGACGGCGCCGGCGGTCGAGCGGCGCGAGGATGTCTGGGTCGTGCCGCGCCTCGCCGACATCGCAGCGCTGCTCGAGCGGGAAGAGGGCATGAGGGGCGGATGAAGGTTCTGGTCACGGGCGGCGCCGGCTTCATCGGCACCTCGGTCGTCCGCCACCTCCTTGCCGAAGGCTGCGCGGTGGTCAATCTCGACAAGCTCACCTATGCCGGCTCGAACCCGCCGTTGGGGGCGTTCGGAGAAGGCGGGCGCTATGCGCTCGAAGTGGCGGATATCGCCGACCGCGCCGCGGTCGCGGGCGTGTTTTCCCGGCACCGGCCGGAGGCGGTGCTCCATCTTGCCGCCGAGACGCATGTCGACCGCTCGATCGACGCCGCCGACGCTTTCGTCCACAGCAACCTCGTCGGCACGTTCAGCCTGCTCGAAGCGGCGCGCGCTTATTGGCAGACGCTGTCGGGCGACGCGCAGGCGCGCTTCCGCTTCCATCACGTTTCGACCGACGAAGTGTTCGGCGCGCTCGGCGCCGCGGGGCGTTTCACCGAGGAGACGCCCTATCGGCCCAACAATCCCTACGCCGCCAGCAAGGCGGGCGCCGATCATCTCGCGCGCGCCTGGCACCGGACCTACGGGCTGCCGGTGGTGACGACGAATTGCTCGAACAATTACGGGCCCTGGCAGTTTCCGGAAAAGCTGATCCCGCTGACCATCCTCAACGCGCTCGAGGGCAAGAAGCTGCCGGTCTATGGCAAAGGCGGCAATGTGCGCGACTGGCTCTATGTCGGCGACCACGCGGCGGCGCTGTTCCTGGTGCTGCGCCAGGGCCGCATCGGCGAGACCTACGCGATCGGCGGCGGCGAGGAGCGCGCCAATATCGATCTGGTGCGGCTCCTCTGCCGCCTGCTCGACGAGGCGCTGCCGCACGCGCCGCAGCGTCCGCATGAGCGGCTGATCGCGTTCGTCGAGGATCGCCCCGGCCATGACTGGCGCTACGCCATGGATGACGGCAAGCTGCGGCGCGAGCTCGGCTGGCGGCCGAGCGAGAGCCTGGAGACGGGTCTGCGCAAGACGGTGCGCTGGTATCTCGACAACCGCGCCTGGTGGGAGCCGATCCGCAGCGGCCGCTATCGCGGCGAGCGTCTCGGCCGCGGCGCGCGCCCGGCGGAGCGCGCGCGATGAAGGGCATCCTCCTCGCCGGCGGCAGCGGCACGCGGCTCTATCCGCTGACGCGCGTGCTGTCGAAGCAGCTGCTGCCGATCTACGACAAGCCGATGATCTTCTATCCGCTGTCGGCGCTGATGCTGGGCGGCATCCGCGACATCCTGGTGATCACCACGCCGGCCGACGCGCCGCTCTTCCGCGCGCTGCTCGGCGATGGCCGGGATTGGGGCGTGACGCTCACCTATGCCGTGCAGGCGAAGCCCGAGGGGCTGCCGCAGGCTTTCCTCATCGCCCGGGATTTCCTGGCCGGCGAGGGCTGCGTGCTCATCCTCGGCGACAACCTCGTCTATGGCGACGGGCTCGGCGAGATGATGCGGCGCTCGGCGGCGCGGCAGAGCGGCGCCACGCTTTTCGGCTATCGCGTCGGCGATCCCGAGCGCTACGGCGTGGTCGCGTTCGACGCGGCGGGAAATGCGCGCTCGATCGAGGAAAAGCCGGCGACGCCGCGCTCGAACTGGGCGGTGATCGGGCTCTATTTCTATGACGGCGATGTCGTGCGCAAGGCCGCGGCGCTGAAGCCTTCGCCGCGCGGCGAGCTCGAGATCACCGACCTCAACAACGCCTATCTCGCCGAAGGCAAGCTCACCGTCGAGCGCCTCGGCCGCGGCTATGCCTGGCTCGACACCGGCACGCATGAATCGCTGCTCGAAGCCTCCGAATTCGTGCGCACGCTCGAGAAGCGCACCGGGCAGAAGATCGGCTGCATCGAAGAAGTCGCCTTCCGCATGGGCTTCATCGACGCACCGCGCCTCAAGCAGCTCGCGCGCCTCTACGGCAAGTCGGATTACGGGGAGTATCTGGAGCGGCTGCTGGAGGAGAAGGCGTAAGCGCTTCATCCGTCTCTATCATGCCCCTCCCCCCCTTGAGGGGGAGGGAAGGGAGGGGGGTGTGGCAGGGCGCCGATGGTGAAAGCTCAATTCGATGATGGCGACGACCGAAGACGTGTTGTCGAGCAACTGTGCGGCTGACCCCCCTCCCTACCCCCCCTCAAGGGGGGAGGGGCTAACCAACCAAGCTAAGATTTATGCGTCTGCGTCGCGCGCCTATTGCATGAACCACCCGTGGCTTACGACCAGGGATTGGCCGGTCAGGGCGTTGGTTTCGAAGGCGGCGAAGAAGAGCGCGGCCTCGGCGACATCGGCGACGGTGGTGAACTCGCCATCGACGGTGTCCTTGAGCATGACGGTCTTGACCACCGCCTCCTCGGAGATGCCGAGCTCCTTCGCCTGCTCCGGGATCTGCTTCTCGACCAGCGGGGTGCGCACGAAGCCGGGGCAGATGACATTGGCGCGCACGCCATGGGCGGCGCCTTCCTTGGCGACCACTTTGGCGAGGCCGATGAGCCCGTGCTTTGCCGTCACGTAAGGCGCCTTCAGCAGCGAGGCTTCCTTCGAGTGCACCGAGCCCATATAGATGATGCTGCCGCCGGTGCCCTGCTTGTACATCTGGCGCAGCGCGGCGCGCGTCGTCAGGAACGCACCGTCGAGATGGATGGCGAGCAGCTGCTTCCATTTGGCGAATTCGAACTGGTCGAGCGGCGCCACCGTCTGGATGCCGGCATTGCTCACCAGGATGTCGAGACGGCCGAAGGTGGCGACGGTCTTCGCCACCGCGGCGTCGACCTGCGCCTCGTTGGTGACGTCGACGGCGACGCCGAGCGCGCGCTTGTCGCGGCTGCCGAATTCGGCGGCCACCGCCTCGGCGCCTTGCTGATTGAGGTCGGCGATGACCACCTTGGCACCCTCGCGGGCGAAGGTGGCGGCGATTTCCTTGCCGATGCCGCTGGCGGCGCCGGTGACGAAAGCGACTTTGTCCTTGAGGCGCATCGTTACTCTCCTTGGGGCTATCAGCGCAGATAATCGTGGACGACCTTGCCGAGGCCGAGCGTCAGGTCGGTGAGGATATGCGTTGCCGACACCACTTCGAGCACCGGCAGCTCGGCCACCGGCGCGAGCGCGTGCGGGGTGAGCGCGAGGGAGGCCGGACCGGTCCAGGCGCCCTTCACGGTGATGTCCTCGAGATAATACTCGACCAGCTCGCAGATGCGCGGCGTGCCGTCGACATGGGGAATGATCTTGAGCAGGAAGTTGGGCGCCGCGAGCGCCGCGGCCACGGTTTTGACGTCGAGCTCCTTGTGCTTGTAGCCCATGGTGCCGGTGACGACGCGCACCGGCCCATAGTCGAGCGTGCCGACGACGGTATCGATCTCGGTATGGAGCGTCGGGCTCGCCAGCTTCTTCGGGAAGCCCCACAGCTCGCGGCCGCCGGCGATCGGCGGATCGTCGTTGAGGAACATGGCGTGGCAATAGCCGCCCTTCCGCCCCTGGAAGGTCACCGGG
The DNA here is from genome assembly GCA_035509275.1 of Allostellaceae bacterium. Lineage (GTDB taxonomy): Bacteria > Pseudomonadota > Alphaproteobacteria > ATCC43930 > CGMCC-115725 > DAHUYF01. The sequence goes on from DATJLU010000146.1 coordinate 68,299, forward strand.
ATCACCTGTCCGGTTTCGGTGTAGTCGCCGAAACCGGTCGAATCCGGCATGCGGATGAACTCGTAGCGCACCACCGGCTCGGCGAGCTCGAGCGGCTCCGGCACCACGGCGCGCAGCTTCTCGGGGTCGGAGCGATAGGTGATGATGAGGAACTCGCGATTGTAGAAGCGATAGGGGCCCGGTGGATAAGCCGGGCTGGTCAAGGGCATGGCGAAGGCACGTTCGCGGACCTCGGACTGCTTCATCACACGCACTCCCCTCCTGATGCCGCTAGCGCGGCGGGCCTCCTGATGCCGCTATCGCGGCGGGCCTCCTGATGCCGCTATCGCGGCGAGCCTCCTGATGCCGCTATCGCGGCGAGCCTCCTGATACCGCTATCGCGGCGAGCCTCGTGATGCCGCCATGGCGGCGAGCCTGCGGACGCCGCGAACGCGGCGCGGTGTCAGTCGATGCCTTGATTGGCGAAGTCGAAGATGCCGACGCCGTCCATGCCGGTCGGCCGCGACAGGCATTCGGGATGCCGGAGCGCGCGCCGCGTATCGTTGTACCCGGCGCGCCAATGCTCCTCCATGCTGAGGCGGGAGAATTCGTAATCCTTTGAATCGCCCTCGTAGCGCTGGGTGCGATAGATGAGATGGACGATGTTGTAGACCTTGCGATCGCCGAACTCGAGCAGCAGCTTCGCCTCCGGCAGCTCCTTCAGCTCCGTCGGCAGCTGCTCCGCGATGCTGCAGACGGCATGGCGCAAGCACTGCAGCTGCTTGAAGCGGTCGGTCTGATCGCGCGTCCGGCTCGAATAGGTGATCTCCTTCTGCCGCGTTGCCACCTCGGTGAGGTTGGCGGGAAAATCGCCGCGCGCGTTCCAGAGATCGACCTGGAAGGCGAGCGTGTCCTGGCGCGGCCCGTTTTGGATCACCCATTGCAGCGGCGTGTTGGAGACGAGGCCGCCATCCCAATAATGCTGGCCTTCGATCTCGATCGCCGGGAAACCGGGCGGCAGCGCGCCGCTGGCCAGCACGTGGTCCGGCCCGATCTCCTGCATCTCATTGTCGAAATAGACGAAATTCCCGGTGCGCACATTTACCGCGCCGAGGCTGATGCGCGTCGTATCGTTGTTGATGCGCTCGAAATCGACGAGCCGTTCGAGCGTCGTGCGCAGCTGCGCCGTGTCGTACCAGCTCGTCGCCTCGGTGCAGCCATTGGGATGGAGCCAAGGCGGGGGCATCCGGGGCGCGAAAAAGCCGCGCGCGCCACCGACCAGCACTGTCGCGGCGCTGGTCTGATTGAAGAAGCGCCGCGCCATCTCGCCTTTGGCGAAGCGCGAGGCGGGGTCGCCGGTCACCGCCCAGTGCGGGGTGCTGGTGACGCTCTCCCAGAACGCGCGCAGCTTGGCGACACGCTCCTCGGGCGGGTTGCCGGCGATGATCGCCGAATTGATGGCGCCGATCGAGATGCCGGCGACCCAGTCGGGCAGGATCTCGGCCTCGGCGAGCGCCTCATAGGCGCCGGCCTGATAGGCGCCGAGCGCGCCGCCACCCTGCAACAGAAATGCAATGCACTCGAAATCCGGGCGGCCCCGGACCCCGGATTTCCTGACGGCGGCAGGTTGATTAAGCGGTCTTGCGCGTCTCGCCATGAGGCCTCCATCCGTCAAAGGGGCGCGCCGATGCTCGGCCGCGGTCGGCATAGCCGGTTAATTGGCGTTGCCCGGGCCAATGTCCAGTTAAACTTCGTTAAGCGCGTTCAATTAAGTTTGTATCCCCCGCTGCCGCTTTGATGTAGGGGCGGCATCGGCGGGGGTGAAGGCGGCAACGCCTGCGAGAGGAGTTGATTTGCGCGAAAAAGAGCTGCGCATCGCACTCGTCTGCTTCGGCGGCATCTCGCTCGCCGTCTATATCCATGGCATCTGCAAAGAGGTCCTGAAGCTGGTCCGCGCCTCGAGCGCGTTACACGACATCCGCGACCGCGGCGCGCGGGCGAGCGCCCGCTTCGCCGAGAAGGCGGAGGCGAACCGGCCTTACGATACCGAAGCCATCTATTTCGAGCTGCTGCGCGACATCGGCCGCAAGGTCGATCTTCGCGTCGTCGTCGACATCATCGCCGGCGCCTCGGCCGGCGGCATCAACGGCGCCATGCTGGCGCGGGCGCTGGCGCATGACCTGCCGATGGACGCCCTGCGCGATCTCTGGCTCAAGGAGGCCGACGTCACCGAGCTGCTGGCCGCCGAGGCGCGGGCGGGGCGCTGGAGCAAGCCCTTCATGCACCCCTTCATCTGGGGCTTCGGCGCGGCGCAGCTGATGCAGGAGGTGCGCGACCCCGAGGTGCGGCGGAAGCTGTCGCTGTTCGTGCGCTCGCGCTGGTTCAAGCCGCCTTTCGACGGGGCGCGAATGGCGCAGCTGATGTATGACGCCGTGGCCAGCATGGGCGACGCGGCCGGTCCGGCGCGCTCGCTGCTGCCGGCGGGACAGCGGCTCGACCTCTTCGTCACCCTCACCGACCATTACGGCTATCGCCAGCTGCTCGAGACGCATGATCCGCCGGTGATCGAGGAGCGCGAACACCGTCACATCCTGCAGTTCAGCTATCGCCGCTGGCCCAATGGCGAGGTCGAGACCGATTTCGATTTCGCCAATGCGCCGGCGCTCGCCTTTGCCGCCCGCGCCACCTCCTCTTTTCCCGGCGCGTTCCCGCCGGCGCAGATCACCGAGCTGGAGCAGCTGCTGGCGCGCCGGCGCATCACCTGGCCGCGCCAGCGCCAATTCCTCGCGCGCAATTTCGAGCCCTATCGGCGCGCCGGGCTCGACCCCCGCCTGCAATGCTTCGTCGATGGCAGCGTGCTCAACGACAAGCCCTTCCGCGAGGCGATCCGGGCGATCAAGGGCCGGCCCGCCTATCGCCAGGTCGATCGCCGCCTCGTCTATGTCGATCCCGATCCCGACCGGCCGCAGCCGCCGCTCACCGGTCTCGTTCCCGGCTTTTTCACCACCTTGCGCAGCGCGCTTTCCGATATCCCGCGCAACGAGCCGATCGCCGACGAGCTCACCTATGTCAACGGCTTCAACGAGCGGGTGCGGCGGCTCAAAGGCATCGTCGATGCCGCGCGGCCGCAGATCACGCAGCTCGTCGCGCGCATCGGAGCCTTCGCCGGCGCGGAAGGGCTCACCGCCGAGCGACTGAGGCGCTGGCGCGAGCAGGTCAATGTCACCGTCGCGCGCGATGCCGGCTTCGCCTATGAAGGCTATGTGCGCCTGAAGCTGGCCTCGGTGCGTGCGTTCGTCGCCCAGCTCGTCGGCGCGTTGCTCGCCCTGCCACCGCGCTCACCGGTATCGCGCACGCTTGCCGCCATCATCGATGCCTGGGCGCATGACGCGGGGATGGTGTTTGCCGGCGAAGAAAGCGCGGCGCTGGCACAGGAGAGCGCCGGCGGCGCGCTGCCGCGCTGGGTGCGCTTCCTGCTCGCCTTCGACGTCGATTTCCGCAAGCGCCGGCTCTATTTCCTCATCCAGGGCCAGAACCGCCTCTACCAGATGCTGGACGACAGCGCCGCCGGCACCGCCGCCGCCGCCGTCGTCGACCGGCTGAAGCGCGACTTCTACCAGTGCCTCGATGCCTTGCGTCAGCGCGAATCGTCCGGCTTCTTCAGTGATGGCACGCGCGCCGCGGCGCGGGCGTTGTTCGGCACCCTGCCCGAGGGCGAGGGCTGGACAGCGGAGCCGGCGCGGGGCTTCGCCCGCGAGCAGGGCGCGGCGATCGGCGCGCTGATCGAGCGCATGGCCGGCGAGATCGATCTCGACGCCAGCACGCATGAGCTCGACGCGCTGATCGCCACCGTCGACCCCGTGGCCTGGCCGGCGGCGGCGCGACAAGAGGTCTTGGTGAACTATCTCGGCTTTCCCTTCTGGGACGTGCTCACGCTCTCGGTGACGAATTGGCGCGATACCGGCGAGTTCGACGAGATCCTGGTGGACCGCATCAGCCCGCGCGACGCGCGCGCCTTGGCCGCGCTCGCTCCGGCGCTCGCGCCCAAGGGGACGGGGATGGCGCATTTCGCCGCCTTCTTCTCGCGCGCCTATCGCGAGCAGGATTATCTGCTCGGCCGCCTCCAGGGCATCGACCGGCTCATCGACATCGTCTGCAACGCCGCCGGCATCGCTCCCGGGGATGGCGGATTGGATGTGGACGGCCTGAAACGCCGCGCCTTCGCGCTCATCCTCGATGCCGAAACGCCGCATCTGCCCGAGAGCGGTGCTCTGCTTCGCATGTTGCGCGAGGCGATTGCGGCGCGGAGTTGACCAATGTAGCTTCTAGAAGCTACATTGCTTTTCATGCGTGCCGTCGGCCTCAAGGCGTTGAAGAACCGGCTCAGCGAATATGTGCGCCTGGTTTCCGGCGGCGAGACCGTGCTGGTCACCGATCGCGACCGGGTCGTTGCCGAGCTGGTGCCGCCGCGCGGCGGCCGCAGCCCGCTGCTCGCCGATGCACTGCTTGCCGATGCCGTTCGTCACGGCTGGCTGACGCCGCCAGCGCTGCCGCAGAAGGGGCCGCCGCCACGCAAGCCGGTCATGAGTCTCAACGCCCTCCTCGAGGGATTGCGGCATGACCGGGAGGAGCGGTGATCTATCTCGACAGCTCGGTCGCCCTCGCGCAGCTGCTCGCCGAGGATCGGGCGCCGCCGGAATTTCTTTGGGATCGACCGCTCGTCTCGAGCCGGTTGCTCGAATATGAGGTGTGGAATCGCCTGCACGCGAGCGGACTCGCTCGTTCGCATGGCGAGGAGGCGCGGACCTTGATCGATCGTCTGGCCCTGATCGAGTTGGCTCCAACGGTCCTCGCCCGCGCTGTCGAACCGTTTCCGGTGCGCCTGCGCACGCTTGATGCCTTGCATCTTGCGTCGATCGAATTCCTGCGCGGTCAAGGCCAGGCGATCGAGCTTGCCACCTACGACGACCGTATGGCGGCTGCGGCCCGTGCACTCGAAGTAGAGCTTCTCCCGCTCTGAGCTTCACCGCCTCGTTCGATCACTCCTCGGACGTGCCCCTCTCCCGCCGGCGACCCGCCGGCGGGAGAGGGGCCGTGCAGAGGGATGAACTAGCCCCCGGCGGCGCGGGTGGTGGTGGCGGCGCTGGCCGCGAATTCGGGCACAAGCTTGCCGAGCAGGGCCAGCACGCGTTCCTGGCGGCGCTCGCGCGCATGCTCGGCGAGCTCGTCGAGCGAGCGCTGCAGCATGGCGTAGTCGATGATGCGCGGCGCGGCGAGGCGGATGCCGGCCGCCGCCGTCGGCACCAGCGGCTCATTGGCGTAGAACAGCTCCTCATAGAGCTTCTCGCCCGGGCGCAGCCCGATGAAGCTGATCGTGACGTCGATATCGGGCTTCTTGCCGGCAAGCCGGATCATCTGCCGCGCCAGATCGACGATCTTCACCGGCTCGCCCATGTCGAGGACGAAGATCCGGCCGCGCTCCTCCCGGCTGGTCATCGCCAGCGCCGAGGCTTCGAGCACGAGCTCCACCGCCTCGCGCACGGTCATGAAGAAGCGCTGCACCTCGGGATGGGTGACGGTGAGCGGACCGCCCATGGCGAGCTGGCGCTGGAACAGCGGCACCACCGAGCCGGTCGAGCCGAGCACATTGCCGAAGCGCACGGTGACGAAATGCGTGCCCTCGGCTTTGCGCGATTCGAGAACGTCGAGCGCCTGACAGATGCTTTCGGCGAGGCGCTTGGTCGCGCCCATGACATTGGCGGGATTGACCGCCTTGTCGGTCGAGATCAGCACCATGGCGCGCACGCCATGGGCGCGGCAGGCCTCGGCGACGAAGCGCGTGCCGAGCGCGTTGGTGAGCACGCCTTCGACGGGGTTCGCCTCGACCATCGGCACGTGCTTCAGCGCGGCGGCGTGGAACACCAGCTCCGGCCGCTCGCCGGCGATGATCTCCTCGATGCGGAAGCGGTCGCGGACATCGCCGATGAGCGCCTGGCGCGGCAGCGCGGCGTGCCGCTCCGTAAGCTCGCGGTCGATGGTGTAGAGCGCGAATTCATTGTTGTCGACGAGCACGAGCCGCGCCGGGCCATAGGCCGCGATCTGACGCGCCAGCTCGCTGCCGATGGTGCCGCCGGCGCCGGTCACAAGCACGCGCCGTCCGGCGATGAGCGCTTGCATCCCCGGACGGTCGAGCACGGCCTGCGGCCGCCCGAGCAGATCCTCGATCGCCACCGGCTCGATCGTCGGCTCCTCCGCGCCGGTCGTCTTGAATTCGGTAAGGCGCGGCAGGCGCGCCAGCGGGATGGTGAGCGTCTCGGCGACGTCGAGGAGACGGCGAACGGTGGTGCCGTCGACCGATTGCGCGGCAATGATCAGGCGCTGCGGCCGCTCGCCGTTCCGGTCGAGCGTGCTGACGACCTCGGGCAGGTCGGCGATGGTGCCGAGCACCGGCACGCCGGCGATGTCGCGGCCGACGCGCGAGCTCGAGCTCGAATCGCTGATGATCCCGACGACGCGATAGAGCCGTTCCGGATCGCTCGCCATGGCGTGGATGAACATGGCGGCGCCGTCGCGGGCGCCGATCAGCAGCACCGGGATGGTGTGGCTGTAGTCGACGCGCTCGAGCATGTGGCCGAGGCCGCGATCCTTGTAGGCGCGATAGGCAAAGCGCGGCCCGCCGAGCAGCGCCATCAGCACCAGCCAATTGATGAAGGGCGTCGAGCGCGGCAACTCGTCGAGCCGGGTGACGACGAACATCGCCGGGAAGAACAGCAGCATGACGATGGTGACGGCACGCAGCAGCGCCAGCATGTCCGGCGACGAGGCGTAGCGCCAGATGCCGCGGTAGAGCCCGGTCCACCAGAACACCACGCCGGCGATGAGCGTGAAGGAGAGATCGTAGACGCCGATCAGCTGCCAGGGATAGGCGGCGATGCCGCCGCCGACGCGCAAATAGAACGCCAGCAGAAAGGAGAGCGCCGCCATGACCAAATCATGACAGAAGGCGGCGTTGGCCCGATTCGAGCGGAATATCATGCGTCGCTCACGATCGGCCGGACGTTAGAGAAGCGGCTCCCCGGCGGCAACAGGAAAAGCGGTCGCGCCGTGGCCCAGTCCGGGGTAAATATGGGCGCCGTTCGGTCATGCTTTTCCTCTTCAGCAAGCTCTTCTGGGCCGTCGTCGCTCCCGGCAATCTGCTGCTGCTCCTCCTCCTCGTGGGGCTGATGGCGCAGCGGCGCGGGCGGCGGCGCGGCTCCCGCCTCGCGCTGGGCGCCGCCCTGGCGCTCCTGGCGGTGGCCGTCCTGCCCATCGGCCAATGGGTGGTCGCGCCGCTCGAGGCGCGCTTTCCCGAGCCGCAGCTGCCGGCGCATATCGACGGGATCATCGTGCTCGGCGGCGCCGTGCAGCCGGACATCACCCGCGCTCATAACCAGGTCGCTCTCGACGGCGCCGCGGCGCGCATCACCGAGACGCTGGCGCTCGCCCTGCGCCATCCCGAAGCCAAGCTGCTGCTGAGCGGCGGCGATGCCGACATCCTGCCGCGCCCCGGCGAGCGCGAGGCCGACGACACGCGCCGGCTTTTCATCGCGCTCGGCGTGCCGCCCGAGCGCATTCTGGTCGAGGACCGCTCGCGCAATACCTTCGAGAACGCCCGGTTCTCGCGTGCCGTCGCGGCGCCCAAGCCGGGCGAGACCTGGGTGCTGGTGACGTCGGCGATGCACATGCCGCGCGCTGTCGGCTGCTTCCGCGAGGTCGGCTGGAACGTGTTGCCCTATCCTGTCGATTATCGCACCGAGGCGCATCCGCTCCCCGACTTCAAGCTCGCCGAGCATCTCGAGCTGCTCGATCTTGCCACCAAGGAATGGGTCGGCCTCGTCGCCTATCGTCTCCTCGGCCGCACCGACGCGTTGTTTCCGGGGCCTTAGCCCGGGCGGTGCATGACAGCCGCCGGGGCTGTGCATGGCAATGGCGGCGGCCGGCACGGTATGCTTCGCGGCTGCCATGGAGGAGGCGCCATGCCCGGGATCAACGTGCTTGCGATCCAACGCCTCAGCGCCGCGGATCGCGCCAAGATCGAAGCGGTGGACGCGTCGATCCGGCTCGTCGAAGCCGGCGGCTGGTTTGACGGCGAGATCCGCGAGACCTGGCCGGCGCTCACCGCGACGCGCTTCCTGGCGCCGAGCGCCAATGGCGCGGGCACGCGCGCGGAGCGCGACCGCCTGCTGGCCGACGCGGAGGTGATCCTGGGCGGCTGGCCGTTCCCGCTTGATTTGCGGGCGCGGGCGAAGCGGCTCAAATGGTTTCACCAGCGCCCCGCCGGCGCCAGCAATCTGCTGCGGGGCGATCTCTGGAGCAGCGACGTCATCGTGACGACCTCGCGCGGACTGGGCAATACCCTCGCCATTGCGGAATGGGCGGTGGCGGGCATCCTGCATTTTGCCAAGGGGATGCACCGCGCCGCCATCGATCGCGGCGCCGGGAGCTTCGATCATCGCGCCTATCGCCCGCTGCAGCTCGCGGGCAAGACTGCCTGCATCGTCGGCGCCGGCGGCATCGGCCGCGAGGTCGGGCGGCTCTGCGCCGCGCTCGGCATGCGCGTCGTCGGCACCCGCCGCCAGGCGAATGGAGGCGAGGCTTTGCCGGCGGGCTTCAGCGCGCTCGGCGGCACCGAGGAGCTCGATCGTTTCCTGCCGCAGAGCGACGTCGTCGCGATCTGCTGCCAATGGACGCCGGAGACGACCGGCCTCTTCGATACGCGGCGCTTCGCCGCCATGAAAGCGGGGAGCATTCTCGTCAATGTCGCCCGCGGCGAGATCGTCGATGAGGAAGCGCTGGTGGCGGCTTTGCGCCGCGACCATCTGCGCGGCGTTGCGCTCGACGTTTATGTCGGCGAGTTCGAGCGCCTGCCCCCGCCACAGCTCTGGTCCGATCCCCGCGTGCTGATCGCACCGCACATCTCGTCGATGAGCGACGAGGATCGGCACGGCGCCATCGATCTCTTCTGCGAAAACCTGCGCGCCTATCTCGCCGGCAAGCCGCTCCGCAACGTCATCGATTGGCAGCGGGGGTACTAGGAGTGGGTGATTGCGTCGACGCGGGTCAGGTTGGTGCGCGTGGCTTCCAGAAGCGGCAGCCATTGAGGAAAAGATTGACGCAGTCATCCGCCCAGGCGTCGAGCTCCGCCTCGCTCATCGGCTCGCCGAGGCCGAGGGCGCGGCGCTGCGGCAGGGTGATGATGATCTGCAGGAACTGCGATGCGGCGAATTCGGGTTGGTCAATGGCAAGGTCACCGGCGCGTGCCGCGCGCTCGAGCAAAGCGGCGATCTGCGTGACGGCCTCGGCACGACTGCCTTCGCGGAGCGCGATCGAGGCGAGCTCGGGAAAGCGCTGCGCCTCGGCCAGCATCAGGCGGCTGAGCGCCAACGCCATCGGCGTCAGCGCGGCATGCAGGATCAGCTTCGCCAGGCGCCGCAGGATGTCTTCGAGGCTGCCGCCGTCGAACAGCGGGGTGCTCGCCGGCGGCCGCAGACGCTGGACGATCCGCTGCACGACGGCGCCGAACAGCGCCGCCTTGTCGGGAAAGCGATGATAGAAAGTGCGCTTCGAGATGCGGGCGCGCTGCGCGATCGCCTCGATGCTGGTGGCGCCGTAGCCCTCGGCGAGGAACAGCTCGGTGGCGATGTCGAGGATGCGCTCGCCGAGCAGCGCCGCCTCTTCCCGCGAGGGGCGGCCGCCACGGCGGGAGGGAACCGCCGTCGTCTCGGCCGCGCCGCGTCCGCTGACCCGTTTGGCCAAGTCGCCGCGGCTCAGCGCCCGTAGTAGCCGGGCGGCGGGTAATAGGCGGCCGGCGGCGGCGGTGCGTAGGAATAGGCAGGGGGCGGGGCGTAATAGACCGGCGGCGGCGCGTAAGGCGCGTAATAGGCCGGCGCCGGCGGCGCGTAGACGGGGGCGGCAAGGGCGCGGACCGGGGCCGTCAGGATCGTGGCGGCGCCGACGACGGCGGCGGTTCCCAGGGCGGCCAGGCCAAAGACCACACCGCCGTGATAATGCCCGTGCGCGGAAGCAGGAGCGATCGGGGCGGCGGCAAGGGCAATCGCGCTCGTCGCTCCAATCATCGCGGCTCTGAAGTTCACCATGATCAGCTCCCAACCAAGCGTCGCTTCGTCTCTTGCGACGGAGGTAGATATAGCACCGATCAAAACGCAACGCAACGGTACCGTTGCGTTATTTTTGCGAAATCATTTATGTGGAGTATCAATTGTAGTAAAAGCCATTATAAAGGGTTATGACGGAGTCCGCGCGTCGCAGCGCCAGCGTGTCGCGTCGACTCCAGGACAAGCGAGCCCGGCGCAAAAATCACACGACCCGCAGGGACGAGTCGCGGTGGACGACATCGCCGCGCCGTTGCCATGCTGGCGTTTGTGGCGCAGCCGAAATAAGCGCGTAACGCGCGCAGCGCAGCACCTTGGAGGACCCGAATGCGAAGAGCTTTGCCGGCGGCATGCCTGATCGCGCTCGTGCACGTCGCCGCAGCGGCGCCGGGGGAAGCGGCGAGCCTCACTCTCGGCGCGACCTCGGTGACCGCGCCCTTGCCGCAGCGATCGCGTCTGCTGCTTCGGGTCGCCGATGCTCAGCATCAGCGGGTGGCGCAAGCGCAACGGCGCCTGCGCGCGCTCGGGCTCTATCACGGCACGACCAACGGCACCTTGGGGCCGCAAACCCGCAGCGCGTTGTCGGTCTATCAGCAGAAGCTGAATCTGCCCGTGACCGGTCAGCTCGACCAGGTCACGGCCTACTCGCTGGAGAACAACGAGCTGGTCGAGGTCTGCGCCGCACACGGCATGGCCGCTTCGGCGTGTCTCGGCGCGATCGAGCAATTCCGCGCCATGGTCAACCCGTCGGGCGGCACGACGCCTCCGGCGTCAGCCGACCGCATCGTCCGGCAAGCCTGTGCGGGGGCGCAAAATGCCTCGGATTGCGCCGACGCCGTCGCCAAGATGGATGCGTGGCTGAACGCGCGCGCGACCGCGCCGAAGTGACGTGGCATTTCGCGAATATCGTGCGACGTCGAGATGGGCGCTCGGGCATGCCAACATCTCAGCCACCAACCGATCGCTTTGCCCGCGAAAGCGGGCATCCAGAGCCTCAGATGCGATGATTAGGGCGCGTCTTCTGGGTCCCCGCTTTCGCGGGGACGGCAGAGTCTTGGATATCTACTGCCACCGCAGCGCTGCTCGAGATGTGTCCATACCAAGCACTTTCGCGGCGGCGACGGAACCGCCGGTCGCGGGCCGGCGATGTGCGCCGATGGCGATCCTCTAGGCGCTGCGGCGCTGGTCGCGGGCGGTCGTTCGCGCTGGCTCGCTTGCCGTGCCGGATTCGATGGCGCCGGCAAGCTGGCCGCCGCGCTCGATCTCGATCTGCTGATAACGCACCGTGGCGGAAACATGGCCGCTGGCGCGAATCACCAGACGGTCGCTGACCTTCAGGTCGCCCTCGAAGCGGCCGATGATCTCCGCGTTCTGCACCGCGGCCGTGCCCGAGAACAAACCGCCATGCGCGATCCGCAATTCCTTGCAGGCGACGTTGGCCTCGACCTTGCCCTCGACGACGAGGCAATCGCAGGATTTGATCTCGCCGGAGACGACGATCCCCGCGCCGACGACGAGCATGCGATCCGTCGATTGCGGCTTCGTCGGGGTTGCCGGGGCCTTCACGGGCTGAGCCTCGAACAGGCGCTTCATGACACGACTCCTCTGCTGATTTGGGCGCACCTGCCATCTGCAGCGCTCCGCCTTAAGAGCGGTCTAATGGTGCGACTTAGCGGCGCAACAATAAATCGCCGCGGCATTGCCGGTGCGCGCCGAGCCTGATTCGGCGGAGCGTTCTCTCCCGCGCCACGCGCTAAGAGCGCGCGGTGCTATGCGCGAGCGGGTTTCATAAGCGGCCCATTTATCGCCACTTGGTCTCTAATGGTCGGCGGATGCTTCGTTTAACGCGTTAGAGGCGCGGATCAGGCATCTTCGTGAGGTCGTCCGATGTCGAGGCTCAAAAATCCCGCCGTCAGCGTGGACCGTCTGGTGGGCGCACGACTCAAGGAGCGGCGGACGATGCTCGGTTTGAGCCAGGATGATCTGGCTCAGCGCATCGGCATCACCTATCAGCAGCTCCACAAATACGAAAACGCCGTCAATCGCATCTCGGCGAGCCGGCTGTTCCTCTGTGCGCAGGAGCTGAATGCGCCGATCGACTATTTCTTCGACGATCTGGGTGGCCCGCTCGCCGCCGCCGAGGATCGGCGGCCGCGTCACCGCCGCTCGCTCTCCTTCAGCCGAGCGTTCAACGAAATCTCCGAAACCCATCTGCAGCGCGCACTCGTCGAACTGGCGCGCGTGCTGGCGGAGTCGGGCGGCGAGTCGCCGCGGCAGGACAAAAGCTCTTGATACCGCAGCCGCAGCTGAGCAACTCGTCGGCGGATGAGCGCGCGGCGCTGCGCGCGGCCGAAGCATGGGCGAGCGCTGTCGAAGCCCTGGCCGAGGCGGAGCGGAAGAAGCGGGATGTCGCGCTCGAAAAAGACGCGATGAAAATCGCCAGCATCGCGCTCTACGACGCCGTCATGGCGCTGCGTGCCGCTCAGCGTCCTCCGGATTTCACCGGGACGCGCGGCAACACGGCGCGCAGCCGATATCGAATCGTCGATCTCCTTGAACGTCTCTGAATGCCGCTCCGCATCCTCCGAGTCCATGGTGAGCAACCCGGAATGGGCATAGCCGGGCGCGAGGAGAGGGAGTACACTCCGGACAAAATGGGAGGTCAGGCTCTTAGCTATGGGTGGTGCCCCATGGATGCCGACTCCCTGCGCCAAAAGGCGCACCGATACCGCCGGCTCGCGCGCAGCATCAATGACGAGAAGACGGTCGCGATCCTCGAAGAGATGGCGCGCGAGCTTGAGGCGCATGCAAAAGCCGCGGCAGAGATCGTCGCGTTCGTGCCGCGCGCGCCGAACACCGCCGAGGTGCCGAGACGAAAATCGAGGCGAGCGCGCTGATCCCACGCGCCTTGGGCCGCCGCTACGCTATGTGCACATCTCGAAAACGCGGCGACCCCGGCGAAACTTGAGAAAAGGCGTCGCCGCGCGATTGGTATACGCCGCCAGCCTTGGGCCGCCGGGACTACCTGGGACCGGGCCTATCGTCGGGCGTAAACGGTGCCAGCGATCGGCGTGCGAGGCGCTCCGCGCCCTCGCGGCATAGGATCGCGAGCTCGTGAAAATTCTGCGCTGCGACCGCGTCGCTGGTGGTCAGCGCGATGTTGCTGAACTCCGCCGCGCGATCTCTCAGATACTGTGCGTGGTTCATATGAGCCCCCCTCTATGACACCCGGCCGGCAACAGTGCCGGCGCCGCCTCACGTCAAACGCACCTCCCTATCGAGCGCATTGCCGCTCTCGTTCGGCAACTCGCGCAGCCGCAGCGATCCAGCGTGCGGCTGTCGCCGCGTCACCCTGCCATCCCATGGATCCCAATCGCTGTAGATCGCGCGAGCCGTCAGTCTCCGCCCGGGCATGATCGCACTCACGGGCGTGCAGGCAATTGGCTTGCCGCCGGGCTCACACCGAATAGCCGCAAGCTCCGCCTTAAGAAACCTGAGCGCGCATACCGGGGTAGAGACGTATCAACCTCTGCGTTCGCGATCGCGACCGTCAATCGCGCCGGCGCGGGCCCGGGCTCAGCCCCAGCACCCGTTGAACGCTGGCGATCAGCTGGGCCGGCGTGCAGGGCTTTGGCACCAAGGGACCAAGCCCCGGTCCCTGACCCGGCCGCGGTACCATGCTGGGCACGGCGGTGATGTAGATGACCCGCAGGCTCTCCCGCAGCGCTTTGCTGCTTTCGGCCAGACGCCAGCCATTCAGCCGACCGGGCATGACGATGTCGGTGATGAGCAGCCCGATGCTGGGATCGCGGGCGATCGTCAGCAGCCCTTCTTCGCCGGACGCGCAGGCCGACACGGTGAAGCCGGCTTTTTGCAAAACGGCACAAGCCGCCTCGCGCGTCCCCTCATGGTCATCCACCACGAGGATGCGTTTGGGAGGTCTGGCGTAAGGACCATTCCGCAACTCTACGCCCCCGATTTGCGCCGCGAAATGACATCAACCAAATGACATAAAAGAGTACCTTGATCTCGCCTGCGTGAGAAGCCGAGAACGACTCGAACGATGCCGATTCGCGCGCAGACTCTGCGGTTGCGAAGGCCAACTAAATTCGGCTGCCGCGGCGTCGATGGCTGCGTACCGCGCGAAGCGGGCGATGCCGCTCAGAGCGCTGCGATTTCGCCGGTCTCCGCCAGCAGCGCGCGATAAAGCGCCACCGTCGCCGCGCCGACCGCGGCGGCGGCGAGGTCGCTCTCGACCAGGGCGCGGCTCGCCGCGCCGAAGCGGCGGCGGAGCGCCGCATCGCCGGCAAGCTGCGCGAGCGCGCGCGCGAGCGCCGCGGCATCATCGGGCGGCACGAGCAGCGCATTGACGCCTTGCTTGGCGATCTCGCGACAGCCCGGCACGTCGGTGGCGACGAGCGGACGCCCCATCGCCGCCGCTTCGAGCAGGCTTTTCGGCAGGCCTTCGCGCCGCGATGGCAGCACGGCGATGTGCGCGGCGCGCCAGAGCGAGCGGATATCCTCCACCTGACCCAGCCAGGTGATGCCGGGAAGCCCGCGCCAGCGCGCGAGCGTCGGTTCCGGGATCGACGTCGGATTTTCCGGATCGGGCGTGCCGGCGATGAGCAACCGCAGATCGGCGCCGCGGCGGCGCAGCATCTGCTGCGCCTCGATCAAGCTCTCGATGCCCTTGTCCGCGAGCAGCCGTGCAGCGAAGCCGGCAATCACCGGCGGTGCCGGCGGCTCCTCGGCCACGGGAAAATGCGCAAGGTCGATGCCGGAGCCGCGGATCACCGCAACGCGCCGCTCCGCCGCGGGATTGAGCGCCAGCAGCAAGCGCCGGTCGTCTTCGTTTTGCACGATGACGCGGCTGTTGGCGCGCTCGATGAGATGGGCCAGGGCGAGGCTCACCGGGCGGCGCAGCAAGCGCGCGCGGAGGGTCGGCGAGCTCGCGACGAAGCCAAAGCCGGTGACGGCGTTGACCACGGCCGGCACGCGGGCGAGGAGCGCCGCGATGCTGCCGAGCACGGCCGGCTTCAAGGCGACGTGATGGACGAGGCGCGGGCGCTCGCGGCGATAAAGCCGGGCGATCTCGGCGATGGCCGCGAGGCTCGCCAGCGGCCCGGTGCTGCCGCGCTGCCAGCCGAGGGGATGAAGCGCGAAGCCTTCGCCGCGGATGCGCTCGCCATGCTGCGCGACGCGCGTCGCCACGCCGACGGCGAAGCCGGCGCGCTGCGCTGCGCGCGCCATGGGCAGGCGGTGCGACCAGAAATACCAGTCCTCGGTGACGAGATAGATCAGCTTCGGCGCCGGCGCAGTCATTCGCGCTCCTGGCGGTACCAGCGGCAGGTGGCGGCGAGGCCGTCATCGAGGCTGACGCGCGGACGCCAGCCGAGGCGTTCGCGCGTGGCGAGATCATCGACGCGGAGCGAGGAGAGCAGGCGGTCGGCGGCAGCGCTGCGGCCCAGGAGCGATGCGGCCAAACGCAGCAGCACGGGCGGGCAGGGGAACAGTTGGGCGGAGCGGCCGAGCGCGCGGGCGATGCGGCGCGCGAGCTCGGGCGTCGATACCTCCTCGTCGTCGCGCAGCAGGAAGACGCCGCCGGCCGCCGCGGGATGCTCCAGCACCGTTATGACGAGGTCGAGCAGATTGTCGAGGAACACGAAGCTGCGCCGGTTGTCGATGCTGGCGAAGGGCAGCGGCAGGCCGCTATCGACGAGACGGATCAAGGCGCGGAAATTCGCCTTGACGTCCGGGCCGTAGACGAGCGGCGGGCGGATGACGGCGAGCCGGTCGCCGCAAGCGGCGCGCATCGTCTCTTCCATGCGCCATTTGGCGAGACCGTACACATCGGCCGGCGCCGGCGGCTGATGCGCGCGCAGCGGCAGATCGGTTGTCGCATTGCCCAGCACCTTGATCGAGCTCATCAGCACGAGGCGGCGGATGCCGGAGGCGGCGGCTGCGCGCGCCAGCGCCGCGGCGGTCGCAGCCTCGCCCTCGATCCAGCGCTGCTCGTCGACCGTGCGGGCATGGGCGCGGCTGGCGAGATGCACCACCGCGCGCGCGCCGGCGAGCAGCGCCGGCCAGTCGGTTGCGGCATCGAGATCGCCGAGCACGCGCGTCTCGACCGGCGGCGGCAGCGCCGCGGGCCGCCGCAACAGGGCCCGCACCGTCGCGCCGCGCGCGGCGAGCCGCTCGACCAGCGCGCGGCCGATGAAGCCGCCGGCGCCGGTGACGATGATGGCGCCGCTGCCGTCTTCTGCCACGCTCCTGGCTCCTTTCCCTCGAGGCGACCATAGCCGCTTCGCCGCCGATCTCATATCGCCGGAGCGCGGCTTGAGCGCCGGGAGAGGCCATGCTAAGCCTCGCGCCGCCTGGCCCCGGCCCATGCTTCTCGGCCGGCAAACTCCAACCACAGCGGGATGCACCCTTGTCCAACCCCTCCCCGAGCCGCGTCGATGTGGAGCAGCTCCGGCGCCGCTTCCTCGACCGCGAGGCGGTGATCGGCGTGATCGGCCTCGGCTATGTCGGCTTGCCCTTGGTCAGCGCGCTGACGACGAAAGGCTTTGGCGTCATCGGCTTCGACGTCGACGCCGAGAAGGTCGCGGTATTGAACGCGGGCCGCTCCTACATCCACCACATCCCGCATGCGACCATCGCCGATCTGCTGCGCCAGCGCCGCTTCCGCGCGGTGACGGATTTTGCCGAGCTCGCCACGGTCGATGCCGTGCTGATCTGCGTGCCGACGCCGCTGACGCGCCATCGCGAGCCCGATCTCAGCTATGTCAGCGGCACCGCGCGCTCGATCGCGCCGCATCTGAAGCCCGGCCATCTCATTGTGCTGGAATCGACGACCTATCCTGGCACGACGCGCGAGGTGATGCTGCCGATCCTCGAGGCCGGCGGCCTCAAATCCGGCCGGGATTTCTTCCTCGCCTATTCGCCCGAGCGCGAGGATCCCGGCAACAGCCAATACAGCACCACCAAGATCCCGAAAGTGGTCGGCGGCGACGGCGCCGATGCGCTAGCCGTCGCCACCGCGCTCTACGATCAGTTCGTCAGCCGCACCGTGCCGGTCTCGTCCTGCGAGACGGCGGAAGCGGTGAAGCTCACCGAGAACATCTTCCGCGCCGTCAACATCGCGCTCGTCAACGAGCTGAAGATGGTCTACGCGGCGATGGGCATCGATGTCTGGGAGGTGATCCGCGCCGCCTCGACCAAGCCCTTCGGCTTCATGCCGTTCTATCCCGGCCCCGGCCTCGGCGGCCACTGCATCCCGATCGATCCCTTCTATCTCACCTGGAAGGCCCGCGAATACGACATCTCGACGCGCTTCATCGAGCTCGCCGGCGAGATCAACACGGCGATGCCGCGCTATGTCATCGAGCGGCTGCAGCGCGCGCTCGACGAGCAGGCCGGCAAGGGGCTCAAGGGGTCGCGCGTGCTCATCCTCGGCGTCGCCTACAAGAAGAATGTCGACGATCTCCGCGAGAGCCCGACGCTCAAGATCATGGAGCTGCTCGAGGCGCGCGGCGCCAGCTTCACCTATCACGATCCCTATGTGGCCGAGATCCGGCCGTCGCGCGAGCATCCGGAATTCGCCGGCAGGCGCTCGGTGCCACTCACCGCAGAGACGGCGCGCAGCGCCGATGTGGCGCTCATCTGCACCGATCACGACGGCGTCGACTACCGCCTCCTGGTCGAGCATTGCCCGCTGGTGATCGACACGCGCAACGCCTGCGCCCATCTCGGCGCCGGCAACGTGGTCAAGGCTTAGAGCGCGATTCGTTAGTCGAATCGCTTGCGACCCTTATTTAGATTCACCACGGAGGCACAGAGGGCACGGAGAATAAGTGTTTGGCGCGCGAAGCGCGCCATTCCTCTGTTCTCCGTGATCTCCGTGCCTCCGTGGTGAACCTTTTCCCGCCGCAGACGTGGTGACAAATGCGATTGCCCTGTGAAGCGGCGGGCGAAACACCGAATGTGATGGGCTGGTAAGCGTGGGGAGCGCGAGGATGCCGCAAAGACTGGAAGACTACGCCCTGATCGGCGATTGCGAGACCGCCGCGCTCGTCGCGCGGGACGGCTCGATCGACTGGCTGTGCTGGCCGCGCTTCGACAGCGGCGCGTGCTTCGCCGCCCTGCTCGGCGAGCCCGAGCATGGGCGCTGGCTGATTGCCCCGGCGGATGCCAAGGCCCGGACGACGCGGCAGTACCGCAACGATACCCTGATCCTGGAAACAACTTTCACCACCGAGGAGGGCGAGGTCACCCTGATCGACTTCATGCCGTTGCGCGACGACACCTCCAACATCGTGCGGCTGGTCGTCGGCAAGCGCGGCCGCGTCGCGATGCAGGTGGAGCTGGTTCTGCGCTTCGACTATGGCGCGCTGGTGCCGTGGGTGACGCGCCTGCCGGACGATGCCCTGTGTGCGATCGTCGGGCCCGACATGGTCGTTCTGCGCACGCCCGTCGCTCTGCGCGGCAAGGATTTCAAGACCGTCGGCGAGTTCGTGATATCGCATGGGCAGACCGTGCCCTTCGTCCTGACCTATTCGCCCTCGCATCTGCCGCCGCCGCCGGCGCTGGATACCGTGGCCGCGCTGACGCAGACCGAAAGCTTCTGGCACCAATGGTCGAGCCGCTGCGTCGATCTCGGCGAATGGACCCCGGCCGTGCGCCGCTCGCTCATCACCTTGAAGGCGCTGACCTTCCGGCCGACCGGCGGTATCGTCGCCGCGCCCACCACCTCGCTGCCCGAGCAGCTCGGCGGACCGCGCAACTGGGACTACCGCTATTGCTGGCTGCGCGACACCACGCTGACCCTGCTCGCCCTGATGAACTGCGGCTATTACGAGGAAGCGCGGGACTGGACGGAGTGGCTGCTGCGCGCCGCCGCCGGCAGCCCGTCGCAGCTGCAGATCATGTATGGCATCGCCGGCGAGCGGCGCTTGACCGAATGGGAAGTGCCGTGGCTGCCCGGCTATGAGGGAGCCAAGCCGGTGCGCATCGGCAATGCCGCCGCGCAGCAGCTTCAGCTCGACATTTTCGGCGAAGTCATGGACGCGCTTTATCACGCGCGCCGCAGCGGCCTCGCCGGCAGCGCCGCGGGCTGGGACCTGCAACGCGCGCTCATCGATCACCTGGAGACGATCTGGCACCAGCCCGATGAGGGCATCTGGGAGGTGCGCGGCGGTCCCCAGCATTTCACCTACTCCAAGGCGATGGCCTGGGTCGCCTTCGATCGGGCGATCAAGAACTGTGAAGAGTTCGGCCTCGAGGGACCGGTCGACCGTTGGCGTGCCATTCGTTCGACGATTCACGACGAGGTCTGCCGCGAGGCCTTCAACCCGGAGATCAAGGCCTTTGCCCAGGCCTATGGCTCGACCCAGCTCGATGCGAGCGTGCTGCTGCTGCCGCTCGTCGGCTTCCTGCCGCCGACCGATCCGCGCGTCCGCAGCACGGTCGAGGCGATCGAGCATCGTCTCACCACGGACGGCTTCGTCCGCCGCTACGATACGCGCGGCGCCGTCGACGGCCTGCCCGGGAGCGAGGGCGCCTTCCTGGCGTGCAGCTTCTGGCTGGTGGACAATCTCGTCCTGCTCGGCCGCCGGCGGTCGGCGCGCCGGCTGTTCAAGCAGCTTCTCGGGCTCGTGAACGATGTCGGTCTGCTGTCAGAGGAATACGATTCCCGGGCGAAGCGTCTCGTCGGCAATTTCCCGCAGGCCTTCTCTCATATCACCCTGGTCAACACCGCCATCAACCTCGCCCACGCGGCAAAGCCGCTGAGACAACGCTCAGGGCACAAGCCGCTCGAGGACGATCCGCACAACCACAACCATGCCTGAGCTCAATCGCCGAAGATGGCCTCGGGCAGCAGCGCGGACACGACATAGTTGGGCACATCGACCACGTTCGAGATGCGCAAATCCACCGCGACGCTGCAGATGACATAGGCTTGCGACCGGCTGAAGCCGCGCTCCTGCAGCAAGTCGATCATGTTGAGCACCGCGTTGCGGCAGGCCAGCGTCAGGTTCTCGGCCTCGATCTCGCCCGTGGCATTGATCGGCATGCCCATGACGCCGAGGAAGCGCTCGGGCGCCGCGATTTTGGGATCGGCGAAATAGCTCTGCCGCGTGAACACCGGCGCCATGAATTTGCGCGCGGCCGCGCCGCCTTTCTGCACGCGGAACCGCACCGCGACGGTGGCGCCCATCTCGACCGCGGTGACGCAGACCTCGCCATCGCCTTGCGCGAAATGCGCATCGCCGGTGGAGAAGAGCGCGCCCTCCTGGAAGACGGGGAGGTAGAGCTTCGCGCCTTTGGTCAACTGCTTCACGTCGAAATTGCCGCCATTTTCGCGCGGCGGCAGGGTCCTGAGACCGGTCAGCGCGCACGGGCCCGCCGGCACCGCGCCGGCCGGGTCCGGCGGCAGCGCCATGCCGCCCTTGTCGATGACGCGCTGCTCGCGCGCCGTCCATTCCTTGAGCTTCTGCGCCGAAGGGGCGGTGGCGGTGACGCCCATGAACGGCGCGCCGGGAATCCGCACCCCCGGGATCTGCTCCGACGTCGCCCAGCCCTCCCGGATTTTCCAATGCACCAGGAACGGCTCGGTCATGACATCGCGCAGGAAGCCCAATCCCGGCACGATCGCGCTGAACGCCGTCGGCTGCGGCGCGATGTCGAGGAACTCGATTTCGAGCAGATCGCCGGGCTTGGCGCCTTTGACGAAAACCGGGCCGGTCAGCGGATGGACGGCACCGACATTGAGCGCGGCGAAATCGGCAACGGTCGCGCCCGGCTTGATCTGGCCGTCGAGCGCGTCGCGGGTTTCGAGCACGACCTCTTCGCCTTCGCCGATTTCGAGCGCCGGCGGAATCTCCGGATGATAGCGGTTATGGCCCGAGCGCGGCTCCTCGGCGAGCGGCTTCGTTCGATCGATGCGGATCGCGTGCATTGCGGACCTCCTCCTGTGCCTGGTCTCGCCGTTGGGCGGCCGTGATTTTTGGGTGCGGAGGTCGAGTGTGAACCAACCTCGCGCAGCGCGCAATCGCGCTGGCTTTCGCGGTTTGCGCGAACCGCCGGTGCCGGTCGGATCGGCGTCAGGCGGCGAGCGAGAGTCCGATGATGAGCGGTGCCGGCGGCTATAGCGTAAGGTTCACCACGGAGGCACGGAGGACACAGAGATCACTTTTTGGCGCGCGAAGCGCGCCATTCTTCACTTCTCCGTGATCTCCGTGCCTCCGTGGTGAATCTTTCCTGTCACGGGCGCGGCCGCAAATGCGATTGTCAGCGCTACCCCCCTTCTCCCGAAAACAGCGGCTCCGTCTCCACATGCGCGATCTGCTCGCCGCTGCCGTGATAGATGACGAGGATGCGCGCCTCCTGCCAGGCGCAGATCTCGTCCGGCGATCGGCCGTAGCGCTCGGCGAGCTCTGCCGGCGAGACCGCTTCTGAGAACCGGCGGCGCTCCTTGCCGCGAAAGCGCAGCTGATTGTAAAGCGCCCAGGCGACCACCAAGAGCGTGTTGACCGCGACCACGGCGCTGTAGGCCCCCAGCGTCTCGACCAGGCCAATGGCCTCTCGGATCGCCGGCGTGAGGCCGCCGCCGGTGAGCCAGCGTGGGACGTCCCAGAGAACGAGGAAGAGATCGCGGTTGAGCCAGACATAGAGTCCCCACAGCGCCGCCGTGAGCACGACATCGCGCAGCCGCGACCACAGCGGCCGCGCGGCGTCGGTGAAGATCAGGGACTGGG
Source organism: Allostellaceae bacterium (assembly GCA_035509275.1). Lineage (GTDB taxonomy): Bacteria > Pseudomonadota > Alphaproteobacteria > ATCC43930 > CGMCC-115725 > DAHUYF01. The sequence goes on from DATJLU010000146.1 coordinate 90,185, forward strand.
CGGAAATGACCGGAAGCCCCGGTCGGGACTCGTCCACACCGCGCGCGCCGGACGAGTTCTGAGGAGCGCCAGCGGGAAGCCGACGACGGTGGTGACGAGCGAGATCAGCCAGTAGACCATCGGGTACCAGATGATCCAGGCGAGCGCGCGCGCGAGGCGCGGCTCATAGCGGCGTTCGATCAAGACGGCGACGGCGACTTGCATGAGGTTGGTCGCCGCGAGCATCAGGCCCCAGAACGCCGGCGGCAGGATTGTCGGCACGTTGAGACCCGCCGGCATGCGGACGAAATGTCCCAATCCCCACAGCGCGAGGCTGAGCACGAAGGCATAGGCCCAGGCCGCGCTCAACGCATATTCGAGCGCGATCCCCCACATGCGCCGCCGCCGCCAGGTCCAGATCGTCCGCGCATGCTTGCGGAAGACCTCGGCGCCGCCGCGCGCCCACCGCAGCCGCTGCCGCCACAGGCCCTTGAAGGTCTCCGGCATCAGGATCCAGCAGATCGCCGCCGGCTCATACTGGATCGACCAATGATCGACCTCGAGCGCCCAGCTCACATCGATGTCCTCCGTCGCCATGTCGAGGCCCCAATAGCCGATGCGATGCAGCGCGCGGCGCCGGAACGCGGCGATGACGCCGGAGACGGTGAAGACCTGGCCGTAAACCCGCTGCGCCCGCTTGATCAGGCCGATGATCGACGAGAACTCGCCGACCTGGATGCGGCCGAGCAGCGTCGAGCGCGTGCGGATGCGCGGATTGCCCGTGACCGCGCCGACGCGCGGATGCTTCACCATCGGCGCCACGAGATGCGCGACCGCGTTCGGGTGCAGCACCGCATCGCCGTCGATGCAGACCAGGAATTCGCCGCGCGCCGCGAGCGCGCCCATGCGCAGCGCCATCGCCTTGCCCTGGTTCGCGGCGTGATGGATGACGCGGAGATTGGGATGCACCGCGGTGAGGCGCTCGAGGATCAGCCCCGTCTCGTCGCGCGAGCCGTCATTGATGGCGATGATCTCGAAGTTCGGATAGTTCTGCGCCGCGAGGCCGGCGACGGTCTCGGCGGCGTTGTCGGCTTCGTTGAAGCACGGCACCAGGATCGAGACGAGCGGCGGATCGGCGATCTCCGGCACGTCGTCCGGGCGCAGCGAACGCCGCTCCCAATGCAGATCGAAATAGATGCCGCCGGCCATCCAGACATAGGCCATGAACAGCGGATAGAGGAACACGAACTCGAGCAGGAAGCCGCTCGCCTTGGCGGTGAAGACGAGCCCGATGACGGCGAAGGCCCCGACGATGGCGTTGAGAAGGTGCTCGCTCAGCATCGCATTCCCCCGATCCCGTCAGTGCTGGCCGTAGGGGAATGATTCGAGCGAGAAGGCGGCGTGCAGCGGGGCCGCGCGCGGATGGTCGCGCAGGAAATCATCGGGGTAGTAACCGAGGTTGAGCGCGCCCTGGCGCTCGAGGAACCGCATCTCCCCGACCAGCTCCTGCGTCGGCAGATTGGCTTCGGTGCCGGTATCGGGTCGGCGCCAATCGACGGATTGCAGCTCGAACAGCGTGTGCGACAGGCCGTCCGGCCGCTCCCGCGCCGCAACGACCAGGCGGCCGAGCCACGCCATCGGATCCCCGGGCACCTGCTCGAGCCGGGGCATCGCCATCACCGCGACGAGGTCGTAGCTGGCGAGGAAGCGGTCATAGTCCTGCGCGAACCAGGCGCGGCTCGCCCTATCGAGCATGGGGCGGGCATAGAGATTGCGCGCGGTGTGCATCGGCGTGCGCAGCCGCCGCACCCGCGCCGCCAGCTCGCGCGTGAACGCGATCAGCGCGTCGGTCTTGAGCTCGGTCCACCGCGCGAACAGCGCCGGGTCGGCGCGCAGCTTGGCAATGTCGCCCGGCAATCCGGCCGCTTCATAGGCCTTGAGCGCGGCCGGACTGGCATCCTCGAAATCGGAGAGGACCGCGTCGTCATGAAACAGCAGCCCTTCGAAGGCGGCATGCGCGGCGAGATCCTCATAAAGCGCGCCGATCCGCTGGCGCACGGCCGGATCGAACGGCGAGAGCCGCTGGTATTGCGCGGCATCGACGCCGCTCTGCGGCGGCGCGCCCGACGCCGCCTCGCCGGTCTTCGGCGGGCGCCACGCGGTGACGTGCTGCAGCCCCGCGCCCGCCGCGCCGAAATCGAAGGCGAGAACCGGCATCCAGGCCCAGACCTTGACATGCGCGCGGGTGCGCAGCTGCCAGGCGGCGCGGTTGAAGAGGTCGGCGCGCATCGGCAGCTCGCGGTTCGGGAAATAGACCGCGCGGGCGAGACCGTCGCCTTGGGGATCGGCGAAGGCCTGGAGGAAGACGGTGTTGACCTGAAGATCGTGGATGCGCTGCACCAGCGCGCCGAGATTGCGTTCCTGCTGCGCCGGATTGGGGTCGTAGACCTGGTCGAGATCGACCTGCACGGCGCGGACCGGGCCATGCGTCGACAGGTCGTGCAGCTCGGCGATGAAGTCGGTGAGGTCGGGATCGTCCTTGACGAGGTGTCGCGGAAGCGAGGATAGGTCCGCGACATTGGCCGGCGCATCGGTCAGCGTCAGGGTGATCGGCAGGCCCTGCGCGCGCTGAATGTCGATCGCCAGCCGGCTGTGCTCGCCATAGGGCCAGACGGTCACGCGGGGCGCGCGGCCGAGCTCGCGCTTGAAGGTCGCGACCGCGGCGGCGGTGTCGCCGGCGATCCGCGCCTCATAGGCGGCGGCGTCCTCGTAGCCGCCGCTCTTGGTCCAGCGCCGGCTCACCACGGCCGGCTCTTCGTTGCCTTGCGGGTTGGCGGGAATGCCCCGGTGCAGGTCGAAAGTGTGCGAGGCGATCTCGACGAGCCCGGAGGCTGCGACCTCGCGGACCTGGTCCCAGGTCATGAACATGTCGCGCGGCTCGTTGAGGTCGCCGTAGCGGACCGTGGCGGTCGGGCCGCCTTTCAGCCACGACGCTTCGACCGCGAGCACGGCGGGCACGCCCATCGCCTTCAGGATCGGAAAGGCGCGCGTGTAGAAGCTTTCGTAACCGTCGTCGAAGGTGACGAGATAGGCCTTGTCCGGCAGCTTTTTCCGGCCCTCATGCGCGGCCACCACATCGTCGATCGACACGGCGTGAAACCCGTTGCGCCGCAGCCAATCGAGCTGCTCGACGAAATTACCGGTGGAAACCCCGACATAGCGCTGGTCGGGATCCTTGTCCTCGATGTTGTGGTAACAGAGCGCAAAGAACGCCGGCACCGCCGCCGGCGCCGGCGGCGGCTTCGCCGATGCTGCGGTGCCGAGCGCCGCAAGGATGATGACGACGAGCACCGCTACGGCTGCCGAGCGCGCCGCGCTCAGGATGAGGAAACTTTCTTTGTGCCACCAAGAAACTTCCTCATCCTGAGCTTGTCGAAGGACGCACTTTGGATTTGCAGCGGGATTGCTTGATCGCTCGGCCCCGCGGGCGCCAGGGCTATCGGATATAGATTCACCACGGAGGCACGGAGAACACGGAGAACCGCGGTTTTGGCGCGCGAAGCGCGCTTTTCTTCCCTGCTCCGTGACCTCCGTGTCTCTGTGGTGAATCTTTTCTAACGGGGCGGCAGGACCTGCTGTCGCCCTGCTGAGAAAGCGGCGGTCCGTTGCGGCGCTATGCTGTGCTTGGGCAAGCATGCGCTAGAACTTCCAAGCGAGGTGGAGGTCGAGCGTGACGGCGTTCTGATAGACGCCGTCATAGGTCTGGCGGCCGAAGCCGAGCCCGGACGCGATGCGAAGCCCGTCGGTCTCGATGCTCTGCTCGTAGCGCGCCGACCAGGCGAAGGAGGTCGCGAAGTCGCGCTCCCAATAAGGGCCGGCGGCCAGGGTGACGCCGTGCTCCCAGCTGAACTGGTAGCGGCGCAGCAGGATCTGGCGTGCCGCGAGCCCGGCGGTGCCGAGCGCGTCGTTACGTGGATTGTAATAAGGCGCATCGCCCCGCGTGTTGCGCGACGTGCCGAGATCGCCGATGCCGTCGAGGCTGAGATGCGGCGCGGTGAACAGCCTTTCGCGCCAGACGAAGCCGAGATTGGTCCGCTCATTGCCGTCGGAGAAGGGCGCCTGCTCCAGGAACGCCTTGGCGTCACGCGATTCGCTCTCCCGCCAGTCGGCGGTGAGCGTGGCGGAGTCGGCGCTGATGCCGTTCTTGAGGGCGCGCAGCGGCGTGTCGGTCGAGAAGATCTCGCCCGCTGCGCCAAGCCGCCATTGATCGTCGCCGCGCCAAGCCAGGGCGAGCTTGCCGCCGCCATGATCGGTGCCGTCCTGCGTCGCGCGCGCCTCCGCCGAAGCGTCGAAGAGCGGGCCGGCATATTCCACGCCGGTGCCGTAAGTGCGGCCGGTATAGTTGCCTTCGGGCAACCGCTGATGCGCCACGTCCCACGCGACGAAGGCGCGCCAGTATTCGGCAAAGGGCGGTGAGAACAGCTGCAGCCCGGTGGCGAGACCGTTTCCGCCATTGATGTTGGTCGGCGACGTCCACACCCGCTCCGCGAACAGGCGCAGCTCCGCCCGCTGCCTTAGATCCGCTTCGCGCTGGAGCCGCCGGACTTCGCTGTTCTCCGGCAGGCGTTGCGCCAGGTCGCTCGTCGCCGCTTCGAATTCCGGCCAATCCTGCAGGTCGAAATCGTCCTGCGCCTCGGCGATGTCGATCTCGGCATCCGGCGAGCCCTGGGCGCGCGCGATTTGCAGCGTCCCTTCCGAACGCCGTGGCCAGCCGCGCGCCTCATAGGTCTCGGCGAGGTCGGCGAGCAGCTCGCTGTTGTTGGGCGCCCGCGCGCTCATCGCCGAAAAGCGCCGGTCCGCCTCCGCCAGCTCTCCGGCGTAAAGCCGCGCATTGGCGGCGGCGACGTCGGCGGCGAGCTTGTCGGGGTTCGCCACCGGATCGGGCGAGCCCTTCAGCGGAATCCAGGGCGACGTCGTGGCGGCGGTCGCGTCGACGACCTGGAAGGCGGCGTCGAACTCCTCGGTTTCGACCAAGGCGTGAAACAGGCCGAGCCGCGCCTGAACGTTCCTCGGTTCCGTCTCCACGACCCGGCGATAGAGGTCGCGCGCCGTCTCCGGCTGGCGCAAGGCGAGATAGGCGCCGGCTGCCGCCTGCAATGCATAGGCCGGGACGGCGACCCCGCTGCGCGCGAGCGATTCGTACTCGGCGACGGCATCGCGCATGCGCGCGCGATCGAAATAGGCGACGATGCGGTCGCAGCGGGCGCGCCGCAGCGCGCCGGCGGCCTCGGGTCCCGCGGCCGAGAAACGCGCGATGAGCCGGTCGAGAGCGGCGATCGCGCGGTCGGCGGCGGCAAAGCGCCGCGGCTCCGCGACCGGCTCGACCGCATCCCAGCGCACCAGATCGGCGGCCGCGTCGCCCATGAGCCGCGAGGTCTCCGCCGCGGTGAGCAGCCCGGGATGCGCCGCGGCGAGGTCCAGCGCGACATCGGGGGCGCCCATCGCATCGATGGCGAGCGCTTTCTGCCGCAGCGCTTCGCGGTCGGCCGGCGCGACATCGAGCGCGCGCTGGGCGTAGTGCAGCGCGTCGACAGGACGGCCCGCCGCTTCGGCGGCATAGGCGGCGGCGATGAGCAGGTCGACCGATTCGCGCGAGCCCGTCAGCGCCCGGCGAACCTCCACATCCGCCGCCTTGGCCTGACCCGCGTCGACAAGGGTTTCGATCTCGCCCGCACGGAATCGCGGATCGCCCGGGAAGCGGATGATTCCGTCGCGGTAGAGGCTGAGCGCGCTGGCGTAGTGGTGCTCGAAGCGCTGCGCCTGCGCCACCGCCAGGACGACGTAGTCCGCCCGGGCTTTGCGGGGAAGCGCGCGAAATCGCCGGATCGCTTCTTGATCCCGCCCGGCCCAGGTGAGGACCACGACGAGATCGCCGGCAAGCGCAGCGTCGTTCGGCGTCTGCCGCGCCAGCCGCTCGAGAATGCTTAGCGCTTCGGCGGTTTTTCCGCGCCGGGCGAGGGCGATGGCCGCGTCGCGCGTGCCGCCGGACGGCGGCAGGGGTCGGCTCGGGCCATCCTTCTCAGTCGGTTCCGCCGCGGCGCGGGCCTCGCCCATCAGCGAAACAACAATAAGTCCGAGAAGGGCGAGGCGAAGGAGATGAACAACATCCGCCATTCTGGGGCGCTATCAACCTTCGGCTCGAAGCGACGGCTTCTGCCGCACGCAGGCGAAGAATGAGTCTCAGATTCTAAAAATTCATGAGCGAAACCAGCGGTGCGCGACCGGAAGTTTTACCAGCGCATGCGTCCGCCACCGGAGGTCGCACTGCTCGCTTGACAGGAGAGTGGATGAGCAATTTTTGAGAGAAGAACGCTGCGCTTGCGCTGCTCAGCCGCCGAGCGGCGCCGGGTGGGCGCTGCTGATCTCGACGAGGAATTTGCGTCGCATCGCCCGGCCGAAATCCTTGAAGCCCAAAGCCGGCGCAAGAAAAGCGTCGGGCCCGCCGACGACATGGTCGCGGTACCACGACTCCAAGGTTGTCGCCTCGTCGCCCTCGAGAATCGGCAGCCCGTTGATGGTGACGCCGCTGGCAACCAGCGCATCGCGAACGCTGTCGACGTTCGTCGCGGGATTGCAATTGTCGTGGCCGTCGCCGGAGACGTCGACGATCGTGCGCTGCGCGGGCGCCGGCAGGAAAGGCAGGACCTTGCCGCTGATGACGTTCAACGCCGCGGCCATGCAGGTGAACTGATCGTCGGCCCGCGGCGCCTGCCGGACGCTGGTGGCGAAAGCGCGCGCATCGTCGGCGCTGGCGATCAGCCGCCAGGGCACGACCTCGGTCGTCCGGTCCGACCATTCCACCAGCGTCGCGAAGATCGCCCGATGCGGTCCCGCCAGAATCGCGGCTTGCACGGCCGGGTCCTCGAAAGCGCGCGCGATGCCCTCCATCTGCAGCGCAAACCGCTCTTCCGTCACCGAGCCCGACACATCGACGGCGAGGACGAGGGCCAGATCGGCCTTCTCGGCTTGCGCCTCGGCCGCGCTCGTCCAGGCGGAGATCACCGCGACGATCAGCGCTGCCACGCAGAGCAGGCGGGTCACGGCGCTCATCGATTCGCATCCGGCTTCGGCAAGCCGCTGGCGTCGCTCAGCACCGCTTCGGCGATGTTGGCGCCGGCGAGATTGGCCCCGGTGAGGTCGGCACCGGTCAGATCGGCGTGAAACAGGTCGGCATGCGACAAATCGGCGCCGGTCAACCGGGCGCCGGCGAGATGCGCGAAGGCGAGGCGGACGCCGCGCAGCTCTGCGCGGGAGAGATCGGCGCGGGTGAGATCGCCGCCGGAGAGGTCGGTGTAGAGGTTGATGAAGAGCTGGCCGCTGCGGCCGGCGCCGGTGCGCAGCTGCGTCAGATTGGCGCCGCGCAGATCGGCGCGGCCCAGCCGCACCACAACCAGAGCCCCCGACAGATTGGCGCCGGCGAAGTTCGGTGGTTTGCCCTGCGAGATGTCCAAGGTGGCGTAAGCCACCGCCGCGTAGAGGCTGGCATGCGACAAATTGGCGTGGGCGAAATTCGTCCGGATGATCACGGTGTGATCGAGATCGGCGCCGCTGAGGTCCGCGCCGGACAGATCCGCATCCCTGAGATCGGCGCCGTAGAGATTGACGTCGCGCAGATCGGCTTGATGAAAATCGAGGCCGCTCAAATCGAGATAGCTGAGGTCGCGATGCGCGAGCGTCGGCGGGTGTCCGGGCGTCGCCGCGGCGAGCGCCGTGCCCACATCCCTGAGCGTCGCCGGCTGACGCGACGCCGCCCCATCGCCGGCTCCCCCCAGCAGAACCGCCAGCGCCACCCCGAGCCACACCCGCCGCCCTGCCATGGCCATCCCGAGATGCTAACAGAGACGCACCTACTCCCCAAACCGCCTGACCGCCTCCCCATACCCGACCCTCTGCTCCATCGGCATCGCATAGGGCGCCGCCGCCCGCGCGAGCAGCCGCCGGACATCCTCGCCGCGCTCCGCCCTGACCGCCGAATCGAGAAACAGCTGGTGCAACACGTCCTGTTGCGCGTGGCTGCCGCCGAGGCGGTACATCTGGTCGAGAACCGGCGTCATGAGATCGACGGCACGGCCGTACTCGCCCTGACGATGCGCCAGCACCGCCGCCGAGACCGGCACGGCAATGGTGCCGACGATGTGCGCAACGCTTCCGGCGCCGGTTCCGAAATCGCGCATCGCCGCGAGCAGGCGTTGCGCTGCCTCGTAGCGCCCGGTTGCGGCGAGCGCCATCATCCAATGCGGCTGGGTGAAGGCCGAGAGGCAATCGCCGATGCGCGGCTCCGCCTTGTCGGCCATCTCGGTCCAGCGCTCGCCGACATCGACGCCTTGACGCTCGAGGCGGAACAGCATCGATGCCGCGTTCTGCACATCGATATAAAGGTCGGGCAGCGCTTGTGTCAGCGGCGAAGCAAGGTCGCGGAACCGCCGATCGTAGAGCGCGAGCACCGCCTCGACATCGCGCTCTTCCAGATGGAACAGCGCGCGATGCCACCAGAGGTGATGGATGAAGCTGTTGCCCCCGGCGAAGTATCGCTCATGCTTTGCCAGCAGATCGATGCCGTCGCGCTGGCGGCCCTGCATCTCCATGACATGGGCGATGGCGTGCACGCCCCAGAGATCGCCCGGGTCGATCTCCAAGGCGGCCCAGCCGGACGGCTCCGCCGCCGCGTAGTGGCCGCATTCCTCATCGGCAAAGCAGCGACAGGAGAGGATCGTGCCATAGCCCGGCATCCCCCGATCCCATTTCGGCAAGACCTGCTCGACCGAAGCCCGCATCGCCGCGCGTCGGCCAAGCCAGAAATTGATGAAATGGGCAAGGCGGAAGGCGAGAACATCGGTCGGATGCTCCCGGGCAAGGTCGTCCCAGATCGCCAGACTGCGGTCGATATCGCCGCCGATCCAGGCATCGAGCGCGCCGACATGCTCTCGTTCCCGCGCCGTCGCTTTCGCTGTCATCGCGCGCGCGGTACGCGCCGCCTCGCGCGCGACCGGGACATTGGCTTGCTTGAACGGCAGCATCGCCAGATACCCGGCCATGCAATGCGCCAGACCGAACGCGGGATCGGCCGCAAGGCTATGCGCGATATGCTGGGCCGCATCGGCGCGATATTTCAGATAAGCCAGCACCGCCCGATCCAAGCTCGCCGCCGCGTCACGGGAGGAGGTTGAGATCGGCAGCCCATGCTGGTCCTGAAGCATCGCCGTAGTCTCCTGTCCGGGGCCCCCCACCTCACCCCTACCCCTCTCCGCCCCTCAGGGGCGGAGAGGGAGGGACCCATCGCGAAGCGATGGGAGGGTGAGGTGGGGTCGCCGACAATGCAGATCATGTGCCCGCAAAGCGGCGCCGCCATACAAAATCACCCCAGCCTCCCCAGCAACCCCCGGGCATCTTGCAGGTCGCGCGTGTCGAAGCCTTCGCTGAACCCGTCATGGATCGGCGCCAGCAGCGCGAGCGCCTCGGCGCCTCTGCCGCAATCCTGCCAGAGCTGTGCGAGCGCGGTCGCCGCGCGCAGCTCCCACATCCGGGCGCTCTGACACCGCGCCACGTCGATCGCCTGGCGATAGGCGCTTTCGGCGCGGTCGAGCGCGGCGCCGTCTTGCCGCCGCAGCATGTCGCCCAGGAGGCAGAGCAGTTGCGGCTCGAGCACCGCCTGGCCCATGCGGGCGATATCGGCGAGCGCGTCGACCAAGGCTTCGGCGGCCTCCTCGATCCGTCCCTCCGCCGCGAGGCAATCGACGAGCATCGGCACATTGGGCGCGTAGGCGAGGTCGGCGCCGAGCGCCCGCAACCCGGCATGAGCCGCGCGAAACCGGTCGATGCCATCGGCGCGGTGCTCGTCCATGACGCAGATCTCGTACCAGACCTGCCAGATATCGGCGGAAAGCGACCAGAAGGCGAAGCCATGCTCGCGCGCGACCGCGGACAAAACGCCGAGCGACTCCGTGACCCGCGCCGGCTCGCGGCGGAAATAGTGCAGATAGGCGTGCCAATTCATCGCGGAGCAGAGGCCGAAGGGGTTGTTGATGCGGCGCGCGAGCGCGAGCGCCGTCGCGCTCTTGTCGCAGGCGCGGTCGGGAAAGCCCAGCGCCCACAGGGCAAAGGCGCAATGGCCGAGGCTGTCGATGACCGCATCGCTCGCCACCGTGCGGCGTCCGCGCTGCCGCTCGGGATCGTAGAGCTGAAGCTCCTGGTCGGAATGCTGCGGCACGCTGGTGAGGCGCCCGGTCCAATACGCCGTCACCGTCGCGGTGTGATGGGCGGCCAGGCGAAGATGGGAATCATCGAGGCGCGGCCCGAGCCCCAGCAGCTCCGCGGAGAGCTCGGAGGCGGCCGTCAACCGCGCCCGCAGCAGATGATATCCCCACAGGCCGTAAAGGCTGTGGAACAGCTCGGGACTGTCGCCGAGCTCCAGGCACAGCTCGCGCGAGCGCGCAAAGCCGGCCTCCACTTCGGGCGCGCCATAGCCCTTCAGCTGGATGAGCGGCTCGCTCATGGTGAAGCGCAGCCGCAGCTCGCTGCTGCGCCGCATCGCCGCCGGCAGCAGCTCGACGAGCGCAAGCCCCTTGGTGAGATGGCCGATCGCCTCGTTGTTGCTCGAGGCCGCGATCGCCCGTTTCGCCGCGACCAGGTAGAACTCGATCGCTCGCGGCGCCAGGCCGGCTTCGGCGCAGTGATGGGCGAGCAGCTCGGGCTGGGTCTTCACCAGCGCCGGGAATTCGCGTTCGAGAACGGCGGCGATGCGGCCATGCAGCTGCTGGCGCTGGCGGCGGAGCAGTGTCCCGTAGGCGGCGTCCCGCACCAGCGCATGCTTGAACAGGAACGTCGCTTCCGGCACCACGCCGCGGCTGAAGATGAGGCCGGCATCGCTGAAGCGATCGAGCGCCGAGCGCAAGGCCGCATCGGGCTGCTGCGCCACCGCCGCCAAAAGCGGATAGGAGAACTCCCGGCCGATGGCGGCGCCGATCTGCGCGATCTCTTTCGCGGCCGGGCCGAGCCGGTCGAGCCGCGCCATCAACGAGGCCTGCAAGGTCGCCGGCACGACGAGCCGCGGCCGCGGCGCGGCGGAGATGATCTGCTTCGCCTCGCCCTCGCCGCCGCCGGCCTCCAACACCGCCTTGGTCAGCTCTTCGACGAAGAGCGGAATCCCGTCGGCACGCTCGGCGATCTCCGCCGCAAGCTCGTCGGACAGCGCTTTGTCGCCCACGACCTGCTCGACCAGCGCCATCCGCTCGCGCGGGCCGAGCCGATTGAGCGTCAACAGCGTCACATGGGCTTGACCGATCGAGGGCGGCTGAAATTCCGGACGATGCGTGACAACCAGGAGCACCCGCAGAACCGCCACCGTCTCGATCGCCATCTCCAGCAGCTCGAAGGTGGTCGGGTCGATCCAATGGGCGTCTTCAAGGATCATCAGCACCGGCTGCTGCGCCGCCAGGCTTTGCAACTGCTGCAGGAAGGCCGCCAAGGTCCTGTCCTTGCGCTTCTGCGGGCTCATCTCGGGCAGGCGGTAGCGACCGTCGGTCGGCAGCGACAGCAGATCGGCGAAGAGCGCGACCATGTCGCGCGCTTCGGGCCCAACCACCGCTTCGAGCTTGGCGAGCCGCTCTGCCGGCGGATCGGTGCGCTCGAACCCGGCGCCGCGTTCGAGCTGATTGATCATCGGATAGAGCGCGCTCTCCGTATGATGCGGCGAGCAATAGAAGTGGAGCCGCGCATGCGGCTCGCTCGCCAGCATGTCCTGCAGCGCGACGGCAAGGCGCGATTTGCCGATGCCGGGCTCGCCCGAGATCAGCACCACGCGTCCGTCGCCGGCGCACGCCTGCCGCCAGCGCCGCTGCAGCAAAGCGAGCTCCTCCTCGCGGCCGATGAGCGGCGTGAGCTTGGCGTCGCGCCGCGCGTGGAACCGGCTCGCGACCCGGCTGATGCCCAGCACCTGATAGGCGCATACCGGTTCGGCAAACCCCTTGAGCGCGACTGCGCCGAGATCGCGGTACTCGAAGAGGCCGCCGATGAGGCGTCGCGTGCTTTGCGAGATCACCACCCGGCCCGGCTCGGCCAGCGCCTGCAGCCGCGATGCGAGATTCGGCGTCTCGCCGACCGCGGTGCGCTCCGCCAGATCGTCGGCGATCACCACGACACCGGTGGCGACGCCGATCCGCACTTGCAGCTTCGCGTCATGTCCGGTGCGGAGCTTGCGCACCGCTTCGATGAGCGCGAGCGCGCCGCGCACCGCCCGCTCGGCATCGTCCTCATGCGCCTGGGGATAACCGAAATAGGCGAGCACCCCGTCGCCCATATATTTCGCGACAAAGCCGCCGTTCCGGGCAATCGCTTCGGCGCAGCAGCGATGATAGGCGGCAATGACCTCGCGCATATCCTCCGGATCGAGCCGCGCCGACAGCGCCGTCGAGCCGACGAGATCGCAGATCAGCACCGTCACTTGGCGCCGTTCGCCTTCGCTGCCGGTCGGCGCCGGCGCGAGAGACGGCGCGCCGGTCAAGCCGCGCCGGGCGAGAGCGGTACCGCAATGGCCGCAATATCGGTTGCCTGCCGGGTTCTCGGCACCACAATTCGGGCAGGTCATCGACCCTCTCCACCCGACACTCTATTTATCGCTGAGCCCAGCTATCTTACAGGCTGTATCGTCCAAGGCGAGTCCGTTGCTGCTCTGGCGACGTGGCTATTTTGCGCATCCCTGCTTCAGGGCGGGTGTGGCCCGCCTTACCCCCGTGTCACCTCGATCTCGTCATAGCGTTTCAGGCGATAGACCAGCATCGAGACCAGCCAGCTGGCGATGAAGAGAGCGATGATGAGGAAGCCGAGGCTGCCGAAATTGCGGTTGAGCGCGGCAATCGCGCGCCAGAAGCCACCCTCGGGATTGAGATGGTCGGCGACGAGGCCGAGCGCCTCGACGCCGCCAACCACCAGCGCCGCCAGCACCGAGACGAAGGTTATGGTGAGGTTGTAGTAGAGCTTGCGCATCGGCTTCATGAACGCCCAGCCATAGGCGCCGAGCATGAGCACGCCATCGGTGGTGTCGATCAGCGACATGCCGGCGGTGAAGAGGGCCGGAAACACCAGGATCGACCAGAGCGAGAGCCCATGTGCCGCTTCGGCGGCCGAGATGCCGAGCAGCCCGATCTCGGTCGCGGTGTCGAAGCCGAGGCCGAAGAGGAAGCCCAGCGGATACATCTGCCAGCTCGCGCCGATCAAGCGGAAAAGCGGCCGGAAGATGCGGCCGAGAAAGCCGCGTTGCGACAGGAAGAGATCGAGCTCCTCTTCGACATAGCGCCCGCCGCGCCGCACCTGGCGGAAGGTGCGATAGAGCTGCAGCAGCACGACGAGATTGAGCAGCGCGATGAGAAAGAGAAACCCTGCCGAGACGCCGGTGCCGACCAGGCCGCCGACCTCGCGCCAATCGGCAAAGCGCGTCTGCAGCGCCGCCGCGGCGAGCGCGATCCCGGCCGAGGCGAGCGCCACCACCGTCGAATGCCCGAGCGAGAAGAAAAACCCGACTCCGACCGGGCGCTGCCCCTGCTGCATCAGCTTGCGCGTGACATTGTCGATGGCGGCGATGTGGTCGGCATCGACGGCATGGCGCGCGCCGAAGCTGTACGCCAGCAACGCCGTGCCCAGCAGCACCGGATATCCCCGAAACGCCAGCAGCGCCCAAGTCCAGGCGCCGAGATTGGCGCCGATCAGGATCGCATAGATCCCGACGACCCTCCGCCGCAGCTTCCCCTCCCCAAGCATCCTCCGCCTATAGAGACGCCGAGCCGACGGGGTCAAGCGTGAATTCCCCTCTCCCCTTGTGGGAGAGGGAGGGGCCCGTCGCGCAGCGACGGGAAGGTGAGGGGTGCCATAAAAACGAACCTCCCAAGGGGTCCACTGCTACCCTCGATCCCACCACCCCGCTCTTTGACATCGTGCAGGAAAAAAATGCTCCCGGTGTACACCGGCGGCGTAGCCCCTCCCGGCGCTTTTCGCTTGACGCAGCGGCGCACCCCTCTCCCGACTTCCGCGCTCTTTGACATTGTGCGCCGAGGTTTCACGTGAAGCGGAATGCGCGCCGCGTCACAGCGCCGTGCGCAGATCCCACAGCTCCGGAAACAGCCGGATCTCGAGCAAGCCGCGGAGATAGGCGACGCCCTCGGTGCCGCCCGTGCCCTTCTTGCCGCCGATGATGCGCTCGACGGTGGTGACGTGGCGGAAGCGCCATTGCCGGAAGAAATCCTCGAGATCGACCAGCTCCTCGCCGAGCTCGTAGAGATCCCAATAGCGCTCGGTGTCGCGATAGATCGCAATCCACGCCGCCTCGACCGACGCATTGGCCTGATAGCGCTGGGTCCAGTCGCGCTCGAGCGCGGCGGCGTCGATCGCCAGGCCGCGCCGCGCCAAGAGGCGGATCGCCTGGTCGTAGAGGCTCGGCGCGCCGAGCAGCGCTTCGAGCTCGGCATGGATCTCGGGCCGATGGCGGAACGGCGCCAGCAGCTCGGCGCGCTTGTTGCCGAGCAGGAACTCAATGGCGCGGAACTGGTGCGACTGGAATCCCGAAGAGCGGCCGAGCGCGGCGCGGAAATCCATGTACTCGCTCGGCGTCAAGGTCGACAGCACGTCCCAGGCCTGGATCAGCTGCGCCATGATGCGCGAGACGCGCGCCATCATCTTGAAGGCGGGGGCGAGATCGTCGTGCTCGATCCGCCGGATCGCGGCGCGCAGTTCGTGGATGACGAGCTTCAGCCACAGCTCCGTCGTCTGGTGCTGGATGATGAACAGCATCTCATTGTGATTCGCCGATAGCAGATGCTGCGCGTCGAGCAGCCGGTCGAGCCGGAGATAATCGCCATAGCTCATCTCGCCGCTGAAATCGGTATGCGCGCCGCCGATCTGGTCCTTGCTCTTCTTCGCCATCGACACCTCGTTCAGGTCACAGCCGCGCGCCGGTGGAATTCCGGCCGGTCCCAGTCGCGCCGGCGCAGCACCTCCACGAGCGCCGCGGCCGCGTCCCAGGCATCGACGAAGCGCGTATAGAGCGGCGCGAAGCCGAAGCGCAGGATATCGGGCGCGCGGAAATCGCCGATCACGCCGCGCGCGATCAGCGCCTGCATCACGGGATAGCCGGCGTCGTGGCGCAGGCTCACCTGGCTGCCGCGCCGCGCCCGATCGCGCGGCGTGATGAGGGTGAGGCCGAGCCCGTCCGCGTCCTGATCGATCGCGGCGATGAAGGTCTCGGTGAGGCCGAGCGATTTCTCGCGCAGCGCCGCCGGCGGCACGCCGAGCAGCAGATCGACGCCGGCCTCGAGCGCGGCCATGGAGAGGACGGGCGGCGTTCCCGCGACATAACGGCCGATGCCCGGCGCCGGACGATAGGCGGCTTCAAAGGCGAAGGGCGCGGCATGGCCGAGCCAGCCCGACAGCGGCTGGACGAAGCGCTCCTGGTGACGCGGCGCCACCCAGAGAAACGCCGGCGCGCCCGGGCCGCCGTTCAGATATTTGTAGCCGCAGCCGACGGCGAAATCGGCACCCGCAGCGGTGAGATCGACCGGCACCGCGCCGGCGCTGTGCGCCAGATCCCACAGCATGAGCGCGCCCGCGCGCCGCGCCGCCGCGGTCACGGCCGCCATGTCGTGCATCGCGCCGGTGCGGTAATTGACATGTGTGAGCATCACCACCGCGGTGTCGCTGTCGATCGCGGCCTCGAGCGCATCGCCGTCGACGAGGCGGAGCCGGTGGCCCTTGGCCAGCAGCGCCAGCAGCCCTTCGGCGATGTAGAGATCGGTCGGAAAGTTGTCGCGCTCGGACAGGATGATGCGGCGATCGGGATAGAGGCTGAGCGCGGCGGCGAGCGTCTTGAACAAATTGACCGAGGTCGAATCCGCCGCGATCACCTCGCCGGGACCGGCGCCGATGAGCCGCGCCAGCTTGTCGCCGAGGCGGCGCGGCAGCTCGATCCAGCCATGCTTGTTCCAGCTGGTGATGAGGTCCTGGCCCCATTCGCGCTCGACCAGCTCGGCGATGCGCCCCGGCGTCGCCTTGGGCAGCGCGCCCAGCGAATTGCCGTCGAGATAGATGATCCCCTCGGGCAGCGCGAATTCCGCCCGCCAGGCGGCGAGCGGATCGGCGGCGTCGCGCGCTTCGCAGCCGGCGCGGGTAAGCCGGCTCACGGCGTGTTGTGCCCGGCGAGGCGGCGCGCCTGGCGGAGGATACGCTCGCCGGCCTCGGCCAGAACGGCGTCCGCTTGCGTGAGCGCAAGGCGGAGATGCCCCGCGGCGCTCGGCCCGAAGCCGTCGCACGGCAGCGTCGCCACAGCTTCCTCCTCGAGCAGCGCGCGGGCGAAATCGTCGGCGGAAAGCCCGGTGCCGCGCACATCGAGCAGGAGGAACATGCCGCCTTCGGGCGGGATCACCCGGCAGCGCGGCGCCTCGGCGAGAATACCGGCGAAGAGCGCGGCGCGGCGGCGGTAATCCTCGCGCAGCGCCGCCGCTTCGGGCAGCTCGCGGTCGAGCAGCGCCAGCGCGCCGAGCTGGATGAAGGGCGGCCCGCCATAGAGCATGGAGAGGAGCAGGTTGAAGAGATGGCCGGTCAGCGCCGCCGGGCCGACGACCCAGCCCAGGCGAAAGCCCGGCATCGCATGGGATTTGGACAGGCTCGAGACCACCACCGTGCGCTCGGCCATGCCGGGCAGGCCGCGCGGGCTCAGATGCGGCCGGGCAAAGGCGAGGTCCTCATAGACCTCGTCCGAGAGGAGCCAGAGATCGTGGCGCCGGGCGAGCGCGGCGATGGCCTCGATCTCGGCCGGGGTGAAGACGGCGCCGGTCGGGTTGTGCGGGCTGTTGATCCAGAGGACGCGGGTGCGCGGCGTGACCGCTTCGGCGAGCGCCGCGAGATCGGGGTGAAAGCCGGTCTCCGGGCGGAGCGGTGCGGTGACGAGCCGCGCCCCGGCGGCGCCGATCACCGCCTCATAGGTCGCATAGGTCGGCTCGAAGGCGACCACCTCGTCGCCCGGCCCGGCGAGGCAGTGCAGTGCAGCATAGAGCCCCGCCTGGGTTCCCGGCACCACCGCGACATTCTCCGCCGCGCAGGGGGTGCCGCTGCGGCGTCCGACCCGGGCGGCGATGGCGGCGCGGAGCTCGGGAAATCCCAGGATCGGCGAATAGCCGGTCCGGCCTTGCTGCAGTGCGGCAATCGTCGCCGCTACCGCCGCTTCGGGCGCCGGCTGGTCGGGGTCGCCGACGGTGAGCAGGATGACCCGGCGGCCCGCGGTGCGCTGGCGCAGGGCGTCGAAATGGATGCTCCAGGCGCGGGCGCCCCTGCCGGCGATGCGGCCGACCAGCGGCGAGAACTGCATGGCGCTCTCCGGGGGGGCGGGCATGAGGTAATCGCAGGGCAGAGCCTAGCCTCTCGCGAACGGCTGGAAAAGCGGGCATGCCTGCCCTTACACTGGGCATTCCCATGGCACCCGAGCCAGCGAGGCCGATCATGGAGCAGCAATACGACCGCGCCGCCGAGGATCTCGGCAATATCGTCGCACTGGAGCACGTCAATGTGCGTGTTCCCGACCAGCGCATCGCGACGATCTTCTATGTCAGCGGCATGGGCTTGACCCGTGACCCCTATCTCATGACCGGCATCGACAATATGTGGATCAATGTCGGGCGTAGCCAGTTCCACATGCCGACCGGCAATCCGCAGGTGCTGCGCGGCCATGTCGGGCTGGTGCTGCCGGAGCGCGAGGCGCTGCTGCAGCGGCTCGGCAAGGTGCGCCAGGACCTCGAAGGCACGCGCTTTGCCTTCGCCGAGCACAACGCCCATGTCGAGGTGACCTCGCCCTGGGGCAACCGGATGCGCTGCTACACGCCCGATCCGCGCTTCGGCCGCATCACCCTCGGCATACCCTATGTCGAGTTCGAGGTGCCGAGGGGCACCGCCGCCGGCATCGCCCGCTTCTATCGCGAAATCCTGGCGACCCCGGCCGAGACCGGCGAGGACGGGCAGGGGGCATTCGCCCGCGCCGCCGTCGGCCAGCATCAGCATTTCATCTATCGCGAGACCGACCGCGCTCTGCCCGCTTATGACGGCCACCATGTTCAGGTCTACCTCGCCGATTTCTCGGGTCCGCATCGCAAGCTGCGCGAGCGCGGCCTCGTCTTCGAGGAAAGCGATCAGTGGCAGTATCGCTTCAAGGATTTCGTCGATCTCGACAGCGGCAAGCCGCTCTACACCGTGGAGCACGAAATCCGCAGCATGACGCATCCGCTCTATGCGCGGCCGCTGGTCAACCGCAACCCGGCGCAAAGCAACCGCCGTTTCGCCGCCGGGCATGAGGATTGGCGCTGGGCGATGGCCTATGGCGATTAGCCGCCGATGAGCGCGCGGGAGGCTGCGGCCGGCTCCGATCATCTCGCGCGGGCGAAGGCGTTGGCGCCGCTGCTGACCGAGCAGGCGGCGGCGATCGAGCGCGAGCGGCGCCTGACGCCGCCGGTGGTCGAAGCGCTGATCGATGCCGGCCTTTTCCGCATGCTGCTGCCGCGCGATTTCGGCGGCGCCGAGATCGACCCGCCGAGTTTCGTGCAGGTGCTCGAAGAGATCGCGCGCCACGATGCCAGCACCGCCTGGTGTCTCGGCCAGACCAGCGTCTGCGCCATCGCCTCGGCCTATCTGCCGCCCGCGTCGGCGCGCGAGATCTGGGGCGATCGGCGCGGCGTTCTCGCCTGGGGCGCCGGGCCGCCGATCAAGGCGATTGCGGTCGAGGGCGGCTGGCGCGTCACCGGCTCGTGGTCGTTTGCGAGCGGCGGCCACCACGCCACCTGGATCGGCGCGCATTGCGTCGCCGCCGATGCCGATGGCACGCCGCGCCGCGGCGCCAACGGCGCGCCGCTGCCGCGGACCTTGCTCTTCCCGGCCGCCAAGGTGACCTGGACCGATATCTGGGACGTCATCGGCCTCAACGGCACCGGCAGCGACATGTATTCGGTGACCGATCTCTTCGTCCCCGATGCCTTCAGCCTCAACCGCGACGCTCCCGGCGAGCGGCGTCAGCAGGGACCGCTCTATCACTTCCGCACCGACCAGCTTTATGCCAGCGGCTTTGCCTGCGTTGCGCTCGGCATCGCCCGCGGCATGCTCGACGCCTTCATCGCCACCGCCAATGAGAAGACGCCGCGCGGCTACAAATCGGCGATGCGGCTCAACGCGGTGACGCAGACCGAGATCGCCGAGCTCGAAGCGCGGCTGCGCTCGGCGCGCCACTATATCCTGGGCACGCTCGAGGCGGCCTGGCGCACGGCACAGCACGGCGAGCTCACCATCGACGACCGCATGTCGATCCGCCTCGCCGCAACCCACTGCATTCGCGAAGCGCGGGCGATCGCGAGCGATGCCTACAACGCCGTCGGCACCACTTCGGTCTTTGCCAGCAACGGCTTCGAGCGCCGCCTGCGCGACATCAACGCCGTCTCGCAACAGCTCCAGGGCCGCCGCTCGCATTACGAGACCGTGGGCAAATACCTCCTCGGCGTCGAGTCCGAGACGCTGTTCCTGTGAGCCTCGGGAGCGTCGCGCGGCCGCGGCATGGTGCGGAGACCTCGCCTCGCCCTAGGGACGGGCAACCTCCCATGCGCCGTTGAGATGGCCGTTGCCGGTGGTCTGGCCCGGTTCGTGATCGTCCTTCCAAGTGTAGAGCGGCTTGCCTTTGAACGCCCATTGCTTGGCGCCATCCGGCCTGGTCACGATCGACCAATGACCGCTCGGTTTGGCGTCCGCGGGTGCGATGAAGGGCGGCCAAGCTTCCGCGCATTTAGCCGTACAGTTGGATTTGTCGTGGCCATCTTTCTTGAAGGTATAAAGCGTCATCCCGTGTTCATTCGCCAGCACTTCGCCGAGTGCGGTTTTCTCGGTCTTGGCTGGCCCCGTCATGGCGGCGACGGCCGGGGACACCGCAAGCAGCAACACCACCACTGCAGGAAGAATAGGAGACCGCATGCGCACCTCCGATCATGGGTCGTGCACTTCTGACTACATCAGATCGGATGTTACATCGCGCTGGCGACATGATTACAAGAAATACAATTGATGCGGTGCGCTAGGAAACTGTCGGGGCGGGCATCTGGCCTATAGTGCCGGACATCGGGAGGGCGAGAGGTGACAAGCGAACCGAGCTGCCGCGCGACCTGGGTCGGCCAACCCCTCGAGCGCCTCGAGGATGCGGCGCTGCTGATGGGCGCCGGCCGCTTCATCGACGATCTGCCGGTGGCGCCGGGGACCTTGCACGCGGCGGTGCTGCGCTCGCCGCACGCCCATGCCGAGCTGCGCGCCATCGATGCCGGGGCGGCGCTCGCCCTGCCCGGCGTCGCGGCGGTGGTGACGCGCGATGAGGTCAAGCGCTGGACGCGGCCTTTCACCGTCGGCGTCAAGCAGCCGATGGAGCATTGGTGCCTCGCCGTCGACCGCGTGCGCTATGTCGGCGAGCCCGTCGCCGTCGTGCTCGCAACGGATCGCTACCGCGCCGAGGACGCGCTCGACCGCATCAAGGTCGACTATGAGCCGCTGCCCGCCATCGTCGATCCGCGCGCCGCCGCCGCTCCCGGTGCGCCGCTGCTGCACCCGGCCGTCGGCGGCAATGTCGTCAGCGACCGCAGCTTCCGCTATGGCGACCCCGACGCCGCTTTCGCTGCGGCGCCGCATCGCATCGCCGTCACCATCGACTACCCGCGCAACGCGGTGACGCCGATCGAATGCCTCGGCGTCATCGCCCAATACCACGCCGCCGAGGATGCCTATGACGTGACGTCGAGCTTCATGGGGCCGTTCGCCCTGCATCCCGTCATGGCGCTGGCGCTGAAAGTGCCGGCGAACCGGCTGCGCCTCAAATCGCCGCCCGACTCCGGCGGCAGCTTCGGCGTGAAGCAGTCGGTCTTTCCCTATGTCGTGCTGATGAGCATCGCCGGGCGCAAGGCGGGGCGGCCGGTGAAGTGGATCGAGGACCGGCTCGAGCATCTCGCCGCCGCCACCTCGGCGACGAACCGCGTCACCACCCTCGAAGCGGCGATGAGCGCCACCGGCGAGGTGCAAGCGCTGCGCTGGGATCAGCTCGAGGATTGCGGCGCCTATCTGCGCGCGCCCGAGCCGGCGACGATCTATCGCATGCATGGCAATATGACCGGCGCTTACACGGCGCGGCATCTCGCGATCCGAAACCGCATCGTCCTCACCAACAAGACCCCGACCGGCCTGGTGCGCGGCTTCGGCGGCCCGCAGGTCTATTTCGCGCTCGAGCGCCTGATGCAGCGCATCGCCGCGGACTTGGCGCTCGATCCGCTCGACGTGATCCGCCGCAACCTGGTGCCGGCCGAGGCCTTTCCCTATCGCTGTCCCGCCGGCGCGGTGCTCGATTCCGGCGATTTCGCGCGCGCGGTCGACAGTGCCGTAGCCGAAGGCGGACTCGCCGAGCTGCAGCGCCGGCGCGATGCGGCGCGCGCGGAAGGCCGGCTCTACGGCATCGGCTATGCTGCGGTGGTCGAGCCCTCGATCTCGAATATGGGCTACATTACCACCGTGCTGACCCCGGAGGAGCGGCGCAAGGCCGGCCCCAAAAGCGGCGCGCAGGCGACCGCGACGGTGGCGCTCGATCCTCTCGGCGGCGTCAGCGTGCAGGTCGCCTCGGTGCCGCAGGGACAGGGGCATCGCACGGCGCTGGCGCAGGTGGTGGGTGAGGTGCTCGGCCTTGCGCCCCATGACATCCGCGTCACCGCCGAGCTCGACACCGCGAAGGACGCCTGGTCGATCGCCGCCGGCAATTATTCGAGCCGCTTTGCCGGTGCGGTGGCCGGCGCGGCGCATCTTGCCGCCAACCGCCTGCGCGAGAAGCTGGCGCGGATCGCGGCGCCGCTGCTCAATGTGACGCCGGATGCGGTGGTCTTCGCCGGCGGCAAGATCTTCGCGCGCGGCAATCCCGACAATGCGCTCGGCTTTACGCGGATCGCCGGCACCAGCCACTGGGCGCCGCAGAGCCTCGGCGAAGGTGTCGAGCCGGCGCTGCGCGAGACCGTCTTCTGGACGCCGCCGGTGCTCGCCGCACCGAACGAGGCGGAGGAAATCAACAGCTCCGCCGCCTATGGCTTCATCTTCGATTTCTGCGGCGTCGAGATCGATCGCGACACGGGAAAGCTGCGCATCGACAAATACGTCACCATGCATGACGCCGGGCGCCTCATCAATCCGGCGCTGGCCGATGGGCAAGTGCGCGGCGGCTTCGCCAATGCGGTGGGCGCGGCGCTCTCCGAGCATTTCGCCTATGGCGCCGATGGCAGCTTTCTCTCCGGCACCTTCGCCGATTATCTCGTGCCGACGGCGTGCGAAGTGCCGGAGCCGGTGATCCTGCATCGGCAAACGCCCTCGCCGGTGACGCCGCTCGGTGCCAAGGGCGTCGGCGAAGGCAATTGCATGAGCACGCCGGTCTGTCTCGCCAATGCGGCAGCCGATGCGCTCGGCGTCGGCGAGATCGCGCTGCCGATGACGCCGGCCAAGCTGCTGGCGCTGATCGAGCGCGACGAGCCGCCGCCGCGTGTTGCGCATGCGCCGGCCAAAGCGGAAGGGCGAGGCCTCAGCGGTGCCGGCGAGAGGGTCGTGCCGATGCCGCCCGAGCAGGTCTGGGCGATGCTGCTCGATCCCGCCACGCTCGCGGCGCTGCTGCCGGGCTGCGAGGCGCTGGATCGCGCCGGCGAGAACGCCTATCGCGCGCGGCTCGGCATCGGTATCGGCCCGGTGCGCGGCCGCTACGAAGCCGAGGTCCGGCTCTTCGATCTGTCCCCGCCGCGCGCGCTGAAGCTCGAAGGCGGCGGTCTCGGCGCGCTCGGCTCGGCGCGCGGAACTGGCGTTATCGAGCTCACGCCGGACAGCGGCGGCACGCGCGTCTCCTATCGCTACTCCATGGCGATCGCCGGCAAGGTGGCCGCGGTCGGCGGGCGCATGCTCGACGGCGCGGCGCGCCATCTGATCGCGCAGTTCTTCGAGCGGCTCATCGCCCGCGCTGGTGGCCGGCCGGTGCCGGCGGTGTCGTTCTGGCGCCGTTTGCTGCGCCTTCTGGGATGGGCGTGATGAAGCCGGCGCCCTTCGATTATCTCCGGCCCGACAGCGTCGAAGAGGCGCTGGCGGCGCTCGCCGAATCCGGCGAAGAGGCGCGGCTCCTTGCCGGCGGCCAGTCGCTGATGGCGATGCTCAATATGCGCCTGGTGCAACCGGCGCTGCTCATCGATATCGCGCGGCTCGCCGTGCTCGACCAGGTGCGGCTCGAAACCGACGCGCTCGTCATCGGCGCTGCGGTGACACAAGCGGCGCTCGAGCGGCGCGCGGATCTGGCCGAAGAAGTGCCGCTGTTGGCGCTGGCGTTGCCGTGGGTTGGCCACTTCCAGACGCGGAGCCGCGGCACGATTTGCGGCTCGCTCGCCCATGCCGATCCCAGCGCCGAGCTGCCGCTGGTGCTGCTGGCGCTGGGCGGCGAGGTCATGCTGCGCTCGGCGCGGAGCCGGCGCCGGCTACCCGCGGCCTCCTTCTTCACCGGCATGCTGACGACGGCGCGGCGCGGCGACGAGATGATCGAGGCGGCGCGCTTCCCGTGCTGCCGAGCCGGCACCGGCTATGCCTTCCGCGAAATGGCGCTCCGCCACGGCGATTTCGCGCTCTGCGCCGTCGCTGCGGTGGCGAGCGCCAGCGGCCTCCGGCTGGCCGTGGGCGGCGTCGCCGACGCGCCGCAAGCCCGCGACTGGCCGCTGCTCGAAGGCAGCGCGCTCGATGATGCGCTCAACGATTTCGCCTGGGAGCTCGGCGGCAGCGACGACGCCCATGCCAGCGCGCGCTATCGCCGCTCCTTGGTGCGCAAGCTCGGCCGCGCCGCGCTCGAGGAGGCGCTGTGTCGACGCGGCTGAAAGCGGGCACGCGCCACCTCGTGCGCTTCACCCTCAACGGCCGCGACGCGACCGGCGAGGCCGAGCCGCGGCTGCTGCTCAGCGATTTTCTCCGCCATATCGTCGGCGCCAGCGGCACGCATGTCGGCTGCGAGCACGGCGTTTGCGGCGCCTGCACGGTGCGCATCGACGGCAGCGCGATGCGCGCCTGCCTGATGCTGGCGGTGCAAGCGGAAGGCCGCCGCATCGACACGGTCGAAGGTCTTGCCGGTGCTGACGGCGCGCTGGCGCCGCTGCAGCGCGCCTTTCGCCGCCATCACGCGCTGCAATGCGGCTTCTGCACGCCGGGCATCCTCATGTCGCTCGCCGCTTTTCTCGCGTGCCATCCCGATCCCGGCGAACAGGCGGTGCGCGAGCTGTTGAGCGGCCATCTCTGCCGCTGTACCGGCTATACCGGCATCGTCCGCGCCGCGCTCGACGCCGCGGCGGAACTGCGCGGCGCGGCAGCAACGGAGGCCGGCGATGTTTGATCTCGGCCGCAGCTTTCTCGCCACCGTCGAGCGCAGCCCCGAGGCGACCGCCATCGTCGACGGGGCCACACGGCTCAGCTATGCCGCCTGGCTGCGCGAGATTCGCCGCTTGCGCGCGGGTCTCGCGGCGCTCGGCCTGCGGCGCGGCGACCATCTGCTGGCGGCACTGCAGAATCGCGTCGAGATGGCGAGCCTGCATTGGGCCTGTCAGCTCGCCGGCATCATCATGACGCCGGTCAATTGGCGGGCGAAGCCGGAAGAGCTCGATTACTGCGCCCGCGACGCCGAGGCGCGCGCCGTCGCCTTTCAGGATGTCACCGCGGCCGCGGTGGCCGGCGCGCCCACCGCGCAGCGCGTGCCGCGCATCGCCATCGGCGGCGCGCCGGGCGGCACGGTCGCTTTCACGGCGCTCGACGGGCCTGCCGCACCGGAAGGGCCCGAAGCCGGCGCCGACGATATCTCGCTCATGCTCTACACCTCCGGCACCACCGGCCCGCCCAAAGGCGTGCCGCGCCGGCACCGCCAGGAACGCGCGGCGGCGCTGGCGCATGTCGCCCAGAACCGGTACGGCCGGGGCGAGTGCACGCTCGGCGTCATGCCGCTCTATCACACCATGGGTGTGCGCTCGCTGCTGGCGATGGCGCTGGTCGATGGCTGCTTCGTGTGCCTGCCGCGCTTCGATGTCGAAGGCGCGCTGGCGCTCATCGCGCAAGAGCGCATCACCGCGCTCTATCTCGTGCCGACGCTCTATCACGACCTCGTCAGCCACGCGCGCTTTCCGCGCACCGAGATTGCCTTGGTGCGCAAGCTCGGTTTCGCCGGCGCCGCCATGCCCGACGGCGTGCTGAAGCGCGTCGCCGAGGCGTTCAAGCCCGAACTCTTCGTCAATCATTACGGCTCGTCGGAAATCTACACCTTCACCATCGAGCCCGAAGCGACGCGAAAGCCGGGCTCCGCCGGCAAGGCCGGGCTCAATCAGCGCATCCGCGTCGTGCAGCTCGGCCGCGACGATCCCGACGCCATTGCTGCGCCGGGCGAGGAGGGCGAGATCATCGCCGACATCGCCAGCGACGAGGCCTTCGAGGGTTATTGGCGGCGGCCCGATGCCGATGCGAAGGCGCTGAAGCGCGGCTGGTACTTCACCGGCGATACCGGCTATCGCGACGGCGAGGGCGATCTCTTCGTCACCGGACGGGTCGACGACATGATCATCACCGGCGGCGAAAACGTCTCGCCCGGCGAGATCGAGAGCGTGCTGTCGCTCCATCCCGCCATTGCCGAAGTGGCGGTGGCGGGGCTTGCCGATGAGCGCTGGGGAAAGCGCGTCGCCGCCTTTGTCAAGCGCGCGGCGCCGGTCGAGGCGGCGGAGCTCGATGCCTGGTGCCGGAACTCGAGCCTTGCCGATTTCAAGCGCCCGCGCAGCTATGTCTTCCTGCGCGAGGTGCCCAAATCGCCGGTAGGCAAGATCCTGCGCCGGAAGCTGGTGGCCGGCGACTACGAACCCGAGTGAGGGAAGGAAACGACCGATGAACGACGCGCACGGCATTGCCCCCGAGATCCCGCAGCACCCTGACGGATTCCGCGTCGAAATCGATGCCGCGCGCGAGCGCGCCGATATCATCCTCGAGCGGCCGCCGCTCAACGTCATCGTCATGCCGCAGCGCGACCAGCTGCGCCAGACCTTCGAGGCGCTCGACGCCGATGTCCGCGTGCGCATCATCGTGCTGCGCGCCGTGGGCGAGCACTTCTCCAGCGGCGGCGATATCAAAGGCTTTCTCGAAGCCTCGCCCGAGCATGTCGCGAAGCTCGCCTGGAACATCGCCGCGCCGACGCGCTGCTCGAAGCCGGTGATCGCCGCCAATCGCGGCTATTGCTTCGGCGTCGGCTTCGAGCTGTCGCTCGCCTGCGATTTCCGCCTCGCCTCGGAGACCTGCCTCTATGCGCTGCCGGAACAGCGGCTCGGCCAGATCCCGGGCTCGGGTGGCTCGGCGCGGCTGCAGAAGATGGTCGGCGTCACCCGCACCAAGGACATCGTCATGCGCTCGCGCCGCATCGCCGGGCGGCAAGCCGTCGATTGGGGCATCGCCACCGACTGCGTCGCCGACGACAAGCTCGAGGCCGCCACCGATGCGCTCGTCGACGAGCTGCGTGGCTTCGCGCCGCTGGCACAACGGACGGCGAAGAAGCTGCTCAACGACACCGAGGACGCGCTGCTCACCACCGCCATCGAGCTCGAAGGGCATTGCTACAGCCGGCTGCGCATGTCGGAGGATTTCCGCGAAGGCGTCGAAGCCTTCCACGCCAAGCGCAAGCCGGCGTTCAAGGGGCGGTAGAGGCCGCTGCGGCATGTTCGGAACCTCATCCATCGCTCGTGCCCTTTGGCGTCCCGGCGCGCTCGCGGTCGGTGCGCTCAGCGTTGGTTGGGCGCGCTTCGCCGCGGCGGAGACCGCACAGCAGATCGGGCAGGTGGCCCGGGACGCGATCCGCCGTCTCGACCTGCAGCTCGATCTGCCGCATGAACCCGAGCCGCGCTCCTGGAACTGGCACATCCCGCTGCCGCGCGAGCTGTTTTGGGGCGCCGTGATTCTGGCGGCGTTGGTGCTGCTCTATCTTCTCGTCACCCAAGTGCTGCCCGGCCTGGCGCTGGGGCCGCGCGCCGACCGGGAGGAGAACGCCGAAGCCGGGCCGACCGGCGCTGCGGCGCCCGAGGCGGTAGTGGCCGCGGCGGACGAGCTGGCGCAGCAGGGTCGCTTCGCCGAGGCGATGCACGCGCTGCTGCTGCACAGCTTCGCCGAGATCCGGCGCCGGCGGGGCGCGGGCTTTGCCCCATCGCTGACCAGCCGCGAAATCCTGCGGCGCGTCGGTCTCTCCGATGCCGCCCAGGCCGCGCTCGGAGACATCGTCGGCCGCGTCGAGCGGAGCCATTTCGGCGAGCATCCCGCGGGGCCGATGGACTACCGCGCCTGCCGCTCGAGCTTCGACCGGCTCGGCGCCGCGCTCGCAAGCGAGGCCGTCCGATGAGAGCCTCCGTGTTCTCGCCGAAGCTCCTCGTCGCGTGGGTCGCCGCCGCGCTGCTCACCTTCGCCGCGTCGCTCTATTTCGGCAGCCTCGGTGGCGACGGCAAAAGCAGCGCGGACGCTGTCGGACCCAGCACCTTCTCGCGCTCCGCCATCGGCTATGCCGGGATCGCCGAGATCCTGAGCCGCCTTCATATTCCCGTCGTCAAAAGCCAGAACGACGCGCTGGCGAAGCTCGGATCGGGAGGCGTTCTCGTCGTCGCAGAGCCGGAGCTGGATGGCCGCGCGATCAGCGCCGCGAGCGCGCTGCTGAAGGCGCCGGCGGCGCTGCTGATTCTGCCGAAATGGCAGGGCGAGGCGAGCGGCGCGCATCCGGGCTGGCTCGCCAATGCCGCGCTCGTCCCGCCGTTCGCCGCGGACTGGGTGCTGATCCTCGCCGTGCCGGGCGGGAAAGTGACGCGGACGCCGGCGGCACCGCATTGGACCGTCAATGCGCTTGGCGAGACGCCGAGCCTCGATGCGCCGGTACAGCTCATCACCTCCGATCGGTTGACGCCGATCGTCGGCGCCGGCGAGGGCATGCTCGTGGGCGAGCTGCGCAACCAGGGCCGACGGCTCTGGGTGCTCTCGGATCCCGATGTCATCGCCAATCACGGGCTCGGGCGCGATGGCAATGCGGCGTTCGCCGTGGCGCTGCTGCAGCGGCTTGCCACGGGGCAGCGCGCCGGCAGTCCGATCGTCTTCGACGAGACCGTGCACGGCTATGTCAGCACGCCCGCAAGCCCGGTTGCGCTGCTTTTCCGCTTTCCCATGGTTATTGCCACGGGGCTCGGCGCCTTGGCGCTGCTGCTGTTGCTCTGGTCATCCTTCGCCCGGTTCGGTGCGCCGGTGCCGGCGCCGGCGGCGCTGGGTGCGGGGAAGCGCGGTCTCGTTGAGAACGCCGCCGGCCTGCTCGAATTCGCCGGGCATCGGCGGTCGGTGGTGCGGCGCTATGTGGAAGCGAGCTTGCGCGATGCCGCGCGGCGGCTGCACGCGCCGCGCGGGCTTGCCAGGGCGGCGCTGCTGGACTGGTTGAAACGCGTCGGCGCCGCGCGCGGCGTTGGCGCCGATTGCGCCGCGATCGCGCGCGCGGCGGAGGCGCAGAGCGATGCGGCCGCGCTGGCGGCGATTGCCCGCGACATTCATCATTGGAAGGGGGAAATAATCGATGGACCTTCACGAGATCCGCGCTCTCGCCGATCGCCTGCGCAACGAGGTGAGGAAGGCCGTCGTCGGGCAGGATGAGGTCATCGACCTGCTGCTGACGGCGCTGCTGGTCGGCGGCCACGTCTTGCTGGAAGGCGTGCCCGGCACGGCGAAGACGCTGATGACGCAGGCTTTCGCCGCGGGCCTGACGCTGCAGTTCGGCCGCATCCAATTCACCCCGGATCTGATGCCGGGCGATGTGCTCGGCACCAACCTGTTCAATTTCGAGACCAACAGCTTCGTACTGACCAAAGGCCCGATCTTCACCGAGCTGCTGCTCGCCGACGAGATCAACCGTGCGCCACCCAAGACGCAGGCAGCACTGCTGCAGGCGATGAACGAGCGCGCCGTGACCATCGACGGGCGCGACTACGCGCTGGGCGATGATTTCATGGTGGTGGCGACGCAGAATCCGATCGAGCAGCAGGGGACCTATCCGCTTCCCGAGGCGCAGCTCGACCGCTTCCTCTTCAAGATCGTGGTCGCTTACCCCTCGCGCGACGAGGAGCGCGAGGTGGTGCGCCGCCACGGGCACCGCTCCGCCATGCCGCGGCTCGCGGATTTCGGATTGCAGGCGGTGATGAGCCGCGAGACGCTGGCGGAGATTCGGCGCGAGGTCGAAGGCATCCGCCTCGCCGATGCACTTGTCGACTATATCGTCGATGTCGTGCGTGCGACGCGGACCCATTCGTCGCTCGAGTTCGGCGCGTCGACGCGCGCCGCCAATATGCTCGCCGCCGGCGCCCGCGCGCTCGCTGCGCTGCAAGGGCGCGATTTCGTCATTCCCGACGATGTGAAGCTGCTGGCACTCCCGGTGATGCGGCATCGCGTGAGCCTGGCGCCGGGCGCCGAGATCGAGGGCATCGCCGTCGATCGCGTTCTCGGCGAAATTCTCGAGCAGACGGCGGCGCCGCGATGAGGCCGACGCGCCGCGCCGTGCTGATCTTCGCCCCGGGCGTGCCGCTGGCGCTCATCCTGGTGATCGCCGATCCGGGGCTCTGGGCGCTGTCCTTCGATTATGCGGCACTGGTGCTGGTGGCGATTGCCAGCGACGCGCTGCTTGCCTTGCCGCGCCGCCACCTCCGGCTGGCCGTCGCTGCGCCCGAGCGCGCCTATATCGGCGAGGCCGGCCGGGTCGCGGTGACGATCGCCGCCGACCCGCGCCATCCCCGCGCCGTGCGCGTCGAGCTCCTGGCCGATCTGCGCGGCGATGTCGAGCCAGTCGAGATCGTCGCCGTCGAGCTGCCACCGGACGCGGAGGCACGTGCCGAGCTGCGGCTGATGCCGCGCCGCCGCGGCCGAGTCCATCTCGACCGCGTCTGGCTGCGCTGGCGCGGCCCGCTGCGCCTCATCGAGCTGACACGCGTCGATCGGGTCGAGCGCACCGTCGATGTGTTGCCCAACATCCGCGGTGCCGAGCGTGCGGCGCTGTCCTTCCAGGCGCGGGAGCAGATGCTCGGCGTGAAGCCGGAGCGGCAGCGCGGCGAGGGCGCCGAGTTCGAGGCGCTGCGCGAATACGCGCCGGGACTCGACACGCGCTTCATCGATTGGAAGCACTCGGCACGGCATCGGCGGCTGCTGTGCAAGGAGTTCAGGACCGAGCGCAATCACCCGGTGGTGCTGGCGTTCGATACCGGCTATCTCATGCGCGAGCCGATCGATGGTATGCCGCGGCTCGACCATGCCATCAATGCCGGCCTGCTGCTCGCCTGGATTTCGCTGCAAGCCGGCGATCTCGTCGGCATCTTCGGCTTCGATGCCGGGGTGCGGCAATACCTGGCGCCGCTGCGCGGCACCGGCGGTTTCGCGCGGCTGCAGCGGGCCGCCGCGGCGCTCGATTACGGCAGCGACGAGACCAATTTCACCCTGGGGCTCGCCGAGCTCGAGGCGCGGCTGAAACGCCGGGCGCTGGTGATCCTGTTCACCGAGTTCGTCGACACCGTCACCGCGGAGCTGCTGATCGAGAGCATGCGGCGGATGGCGAGCCGGCATGTCGTGGTCTTCGTCACCTTGCGCGACGCGTTCCTGCAGCGCACGTTCGATCGGCCGCCCGAGCGCTTCTCCGATGTGGCCGAGGCGGTCATCGCCGACGACCTGCTGCGCGAGCGCAGCATCGTCCTCGAGCGGCTCGAGCGGATGGGCATCCATTGCCTTGACGTGCCGAGCCGCGGCCTCTCGGTGGCGCTTGTCAATCGCTACCTGCTGGTCAAGGAGCGAGGGCAGATATGAGCGACCTTGCCGCGCAAGACCGCGCCGCACCGGCCGCCGGCGCAACGCCGATCCTGCTGAAGAGCAGCGAGTTCCGCAAAGCCCGCGAGGCGAGCTGGCGCGATCTCGAAGGGCTGGTGGCGCGCGTCGAGCGGCGCGGCATCCTTACCCTCTCCGCCGAGGAGCTCGAACGCCTGCCGCTGCTCTATCGCGCCGCCTTGTCGTCGCTGTCGGTGGCGCGCAGCATCGCGCTCGACCGCAACCTTCTGCTCTACCTGGAGGGCCTCGCCTTTCGCGCCTTCGTGGTGGTCTATGCGCCGCGCACGGGCCTGCGCCGGGGTACGGCCGCGTTCCTGCGGCGCAGTTTCCCGGCCGCGGTGCGCGCCGCGCGCTGGCACCTCCTCCTGGCGACGCTGATCCTGCTGGCCGGCGGCATTGCCGGCTTCCTGCTGGTCGCGGCCGACGAGGCCTGGTTCTCGTCCATCGTTCCGACCGACTATGCCTCCGGCCGCGGTCCTGGCAGCACGCGCCAACAGCTGCTCGACGCCGAGATCTTCGCGCCCTGGCCGGGTCCCTTGCGCGCCTTCGCGCTCGCCGCCAATTTTCTGCTGAGCCACAACACGCTGATCGGCATCGTCACCTTCGCGCTCGGCGTCGCCGCCGGCGTTCCGACGGTGCTGCTGCTCGCCTATCAGGGGTTGGTGATCGGCGCTTTCTTGGCGCTTCATGTCCGGCGCGGCCTTGCGGTCGAGTTCATCGGCTGGATCGCGATCCACGGCGTGACCGAGCTCACCGCCACGCTGCTCTGCGGCGCGGCCGGGCTCGTCCTCGCCGAGACGGTGCTGTTTCCCGGCCGCCATGCCCGCCTCGACAATCTGGCGCTGCGCGGCCGCAGCGCCGCCCAGATCGCGGTCGGCGCCATGATCCTGTTCTTCATCGCCGCGGTCATCGAGGGCGGGTTTCGCCAGCTCGTCTCCAGCACCGGGCTGCGCTTTACCGTGGCCGCGGCGACCGGGCTGCTCTGGCTCGCCTATTTCGTCTATGCCGGCCGGGGGCGGCGATGACGGCGGTGCAGGATCGCGTCGCGCAGTTTCTCGAGGGGAGACGCCGCAACCGGCGCGATATCGTGACGCCCGAAGGCGTGCCGCTGCCGGTCGAGATCGCGAGCTTCGGCGAGCGCGTCTGCGCCTTCGCGCTCGACCTTCTCATCTGTTTCAGCGCGATCATCATCGTGCTGCTGTTGGCGGTGCTGTTGCTCGGTCCGCTCGCCAAGGTGCGCGGCGTCGGCCTTGCGGCGATCGGCGTGCTGCTGCTCGTCGCCTTCATCTTCCGCAATTTCTACTTCATGCATTTCGAGTTGGCCTGGCGCGGTGCCACGCCGGGCAAGCGTCTTCTCGGCTTGCGCGTCATCGATCGCGGCGGTGGCGCCTTGGTTCCCGCCGCGGTGGTTGCGCGCAACCTCACGCGCGAGATCGAGGCCTTCCTGCCGCTGAGCCTGCTGCTGTCGGTCGGCGGCATCGGTCCGACGCCGTGGATGCGTCTGGCCTTGGGCGCGTGGCTGCTGCTCTTTGGAATGCTGCCGCTGTTCAATCGCGATCGCCTGCGGGCCGGCGATCTCATCGGCGGCACGCTTGTCGTCGCGGTGCCCCGCCGCGTGCTGCTCGGCGATCTCGTCGACGCGGCGCCGGGCTATCGCTTCACCGACCGGCAGCTGCGGGCTTACGGCGCGTTCGAGCTGCAGATCCTCGAAGAGCTGCTGCGCCGCCCGGACAGCATCGATACCAGGCGCGTCAAGCGCGAGGTGTGCGACAAGGTCTGCCGACGCATCGCCTGGCCGGCCGCCATAAGCGATGCGGCGGTGGAGGCTTTTCTGCGCGATTTCTACACCGCGGAGCGCGCCTGGCTCGAGCGCGAGCAGCTGCTCGGCAAGCTCCACGCCGACAAGAACGCGGCGGGCGGTTGACGCCCGGTCAGTCGAAGACGGCGGCGATGCGGTCGGTATCGATGCCTTCGCGGGCGACGCGCAGGTCGTGGTACACGACGGCGCCGAGGATCGAGCGATAGGCCGCGATCAGCGCCGAAGAGAGGAAGGTCGCAAGCGCCGCGAGCAGCTTGCCGGCGACCGCCAGGAAGACGAACTGGACGATCAGCTGCACCAGCCAGCTGGCGACCGCGATCACCATGATGATGCCGAAGAGCTTCCAGCGGCTGCCCTTGGTGAGCTCGCGGCTCCGGCCGAGGCTGGCCATGGGGCCGCGCTCTTCGACGATGCAGACCGGCACGGCGACAAGCCACATGAGGTAGAGGATGATGCCCGGAACGAAGAGCAAGATCGAGGCGAACCCGGCGCCGAAGGCCATACAGAGGATAACGCCGAGGATCGGAAAGAACCGCGCCAATCCGCGCTTCAGCGATTCGCCCACGGCGAAGCTCTTGCCGCGCATCTGCTCGAAGGCGCCATAGAGAATGATCGCCTGGCAGAGCACCGACAGGAGTATCCAGAGGACCCCGATGCCGAGGAAAGAGAAGCCCAACCGCGCGAGGTTGGCGCTGCCCGGCGGCACCGCTCCAGCAAGACCCGGCTGCGCGCCGCCGGCGAGAAGGGTGATCAGCAGAAACGGTGCCCAGGCAAGCAGGGACAGGCCGAAGAACTTGCCGAAATCACGAAACAACAGCTCGAAGGTGCGGCCGAAGACGGCGCCCACGCGAAAGCTCGGCGGCGCCGCCGTCATGGTCATGTCGGACATGGCAGGACCCCCTTTGGTCCGCCGGCGATTCGCCGGCGAGGAGGATGGTATCTATACAACCTCAGGTTTGACAAGAAGCATTGCCGAAAATGCGCGGCTTCGGCTTACGCGCGCCCGAAGACGTGCCGCAACTCGTCCTTGGCGCGCTCGAGCACGCGCTTGCGTTCGGCTGGGAGGTGCCGGCCGGCGCGGTTGATGTAGAAATTCAGCATCGACATCGCCGACTGGTAGGGCCCGGCCTTGCGCCGGCCGCTGCGCTCGGCGGAGCGCTTCAGCGAGCGCGCGATGCGCTTGGGATCGCGCCAGGTGAAGACGTTGCGCTCGAGATCGAGTGCGTCGCTCTGGCGCGTCACCGCGCCGGACCAGTATTTGCGCCGCCGCGGCGCCGGCGCGCGCTTTGCTGCTGCCGCCATGTCCGCCTCAACACCCGCGGCCGCTGCCGCGTTCCGCTACTGCCAGTACACCGCCGACAGGTCGTTGGCGAAGATCGGCGAGTTGTGCCAGAGGCCGTGCAGCCCCGCCTTCGCCACCGAGACTTGCGGCAGCACATAGAGGAAGACGTTGACCGCATCCTCGGCCAGCTGGCGCTGCGCCGCCGCCAGCGCCTTGAGCCGCGCCGCCTCGTCCGGCGCCGTGTTCACGTCATCCATGAGCGCGCGGAACTTCGACGAATCGTATTGGTAGTAGAAGTCGGGATCGGCATAGTTGGCGAGGTCGCGCGGCTCGACATGGCTGACGATGGTGAGATCGTAGTTCTTGTGCTTGTAGACGCCATCGAGCCATTGCGCCCATTCGATATTCTCGATCTTGGCGTTGATGCCGATCTGCGCCAGCTCGGCGGCGACGATCTGCCCGCCTTGGCGGGCATAGGGCGGCGGCGGCAGCTTCAAGGTGACGTCGAGCGGCGTTTTGACCCCGGCCTCCTTCAGCAGCGCCGTGGCCTTGGCCGGGTCGTAGGGATAAAGGCCGGTAAGATCGACATAGCCGGGGTCGTTCGGCGTGTAGTGGCTGCCGATCGGCACGCCGAGGCCGTTCGAGGCGCCGGCGATCACCGCCTTGCGGTCGATAGCGTAAGCCAGCGCGCGGCGCACGCGGACATCGTCGAAGGGCTTCCGCTTGTTGTTGATGGCGACGATGGTCTTGCCCTCGGTCGAGCCGATGGCGACGGTGAACCGCGGATCGCTCTGCAGCTGCTTCAAGCTGTCGAGCGCGCCGAAGCGCGGAAAGCCATCGACATCGCCCGCCAGCACCGCTGCGACCTGCGCCGCCGGATCATTGATGAAGCGGAAAGTGACCTTGTCGAGCTTGATCTTGTCCGCCGCGCGATAGCCCGGCCATTTCGTCAAGGTGATCGACGAGCCCTTGACCCAATCGGCGAAGGCGAAGGGGCCGGTGCCGACGGGATGGGTCGCGTCGGTGGCGGCGCTCTTCGGCTCCAGGATGACACCCGTGTCCTCGCCGAGATTGAACAGCAGGTTGGCATTGACCTCTTTCAAGGTCAGCACCACGGTGAGCGGATCAGGCGTGTCGATGCGCGCGATCTTGGCGAAGACCGAAGCCTTCTCCTTGTTCGTGCTGTCGGGCGCGTCGTCGCGCTCGAAGGTGAATTTCACATCGGCCGAGGTGAAGGGCTCGCCGTTCTGAAACTTGACGCCGGGCTGCAGCTTGAAGGTGTAGGTCTTCTGGTCGGGCGAGATGGTCCAGCTCTGGGCGAGGAGCGGCGTCACCTTGCCGTTCTCTTCGATCTTGGTCAGCCCCTCATAAACATTGTACTGCGTCACCTCGCCGATCGCCGCGGCGGCGCCGGTCGTCGGATCGAGCCCCGGCGGCTCCAAGGTCATGCCGAGGACGAGCGTGTCCTTCGCCGCATGCGCCGCTGCCGGCAGCAGCGCGAACACCAGAGCAGCGGCAATTGCAGGTGCTTTCTTCGACATCTTCCGCTTCCTCCGGTGCGCGCTGCCTGAAATCTTGGTGCTCGGATACTAGCGCATCGCTCGCCCACCATCACCGCCGGCGGGCAAGGCGGGGATCGAGGAGATCGCGCAGCCCGTCGCCGAGCAGGTTGAGGCCGAGCACCGCCAGCATGATGGCGAGACCGGGCGGGATGGCAAGCCAGGGTGCTTGGAAGAGCTGCGCCTGCGCGTCGTTCAACATGCGGCCCCAGGAGGGCTGCGGCGGCTGCGTGCCGAGCCCGAGATAGGAGAGCGCCGCTTCCCACAGGATGGCGCTGGCGAACTGGATGGTGGCCTGGACGATGAGGATCGAGAGGACGTTGGGCAGCACATGGGTCACGGTGATGCCGAAGCGGTCGCGGCCCACGGCGCGGGCTGCCAGCACGAAATCGCGCGCCCAGACCGCCTTGGCCGAGCCGCGGGTGACGCGCGCGAAGATCGGGATGTTGAAGATGCCGATGGCGAGGATCGAGTTGACGATGCCGGGGCCGAGCAGGGCGGTGAGCATGATCGCCGTGAGGATGGCGGGGAAGGCGAAGGCGAAATCGGAGAGCCGCATCACCGCCTCTTCGAGCCAGCCACCCCGCGCCGCCGCCAACGCGCCCAGCGCCGTGCCGATGCTGAAGCCGATCGACACGGCGATGACGCCGACCAGGATCGAGTTCTGCGCGCCGACCAGCAGCATCGAGAACACGTCATGGCCGAGCGCATCGGTGCCGAACCAGTGCTGCGCCGAGGGCAGCTGCAATTTGTTCGGCACGTCGATGAGATAGGGCGAGACCGGTGTCCACAGCAGCGAGACCCCGGCGGCGATGAGGAGGGCGAGCGTCAGCCCGCCGCCGACGAGGAAGCTCCAATGACCCGCAGCGCGGGCGGGAAAGGTGGTTGCGGTCGTCACAGGTCGCGCAGCTTGAGGCGCGGATCGATTGCGGCATAGAGCAGATCGACCGCGAAATTGACCGCCACCACCATCGCGGCGAGCAGCATCACCACATCGCGCACGACGACGACGTCACGGTTGGCGATCGAATTGAGGATGAGCCGACCGAGCCCGGGCAGGTAGAAGACGTTCTCGACGACGATGGTCAGCACCAGCAGGTTGGAGAATTGCAGGCCCATGATGGTGACGATCGGGATCATCGCGTTGCGCAGCACATGGCGGCGGAGCGCCTGTCCCTCGCCGAGCCCCTTGGCGCGCGCCGTGCGCACGAAATCCTCGCGCAGCACGTCGAGCACCGCGGAGCGGGTGACGCGCGCCAGGATCGCCGATTGCACGATCGCAAGCGACACCGCCGGCAGGATCAGCGCGCGCAGCCCCGGCCAAAGCCCCGCGCTCCAGCCCGGGAACCCGCCCGCCGGCAGCCAGCCGAGCCCAACCGCGAAGAGCAGGATCAGCAGGATGGCGAACCAGAAGCTCGGGATGGCGATGCCGATCTGGCTCAGCGCCATCACCGCGACATCGCCGAAGCGGTTGTGGCGCGACGCGGCGAAGATGCCGAGCGCGAGGCCGAGCACGGTGTTGAGCGCCATGGCGATGAGCGCCAGCGGGATGGTAAGGGCAAGCGACTGGTCGATGAGCGATGCGGCCGGGGTGCCATAAGCATAGCTGGTGCCGAAATCCCCTTCCGCCATGCCTTCGACCCAGCCGAGATAGCGCGCGAGCGGCGGCCGATCGACGCCGAGCTTCTTCGCCAGCGCCGCCACCGTCTCGGGCGGCGCCTCGGGCCCGAGGATCACCTCGGCGGCATTTCCCGGCAGCACCTCCAGCACGAGGAAAATGACCAGCGACGCGCAGACCAGCGTCGCGACGAAGCTGGCAAGGCGTTTCAGCAGGAAGGCGCTCATCGCGCGGGCGGGGGCAGGGGCGGCGTCACGCCCGGAGCTTTGCCGGCAGGCCGCGC
The DNA here is from genome assembly GCA_035509275.1 of Allostellaceae bacterium. Taxonomy (GTDB): domain Bacteria; phylum Pseudomonadota; class Alphaproteobacteria; order ATCC43930; family CGMCC-115725; genus DAHUYF01. The sequence continues at coordinate 127,724 of DATJLU010000146.1, forward strand.
CGCGTCAACGCCGCGCGCGCCCCTTCGTCCTGCCGCAGCTACATGTTGCGGCGGCTCACCTGTTGCCAGCGGCGCAGCGCCGCGTTGAACACGTCGCAGCTCACGCCGAGCGTCGTGCAGATCTGCGGCCTGCCGATCCCGAGCGAGCGGGCCAGATAGACGCAGCTTCCGTACTGGTCCACCGTCGCCACTTGCGCGTCGTCGCGATCGATGAGGGACTGCTTCCACCTCCCGGCGCTGTAGGCCAGCGCCAGCTTCGAGAACGCGGCGCAATAGACGCCGAACTGAAACGGCAGCGATGCCTGATCCTGGTCCATGGCGTGGCCGATCTCGTCATCGATGCAGCCCGTGTAATCTTCGACGCTCCAAGACTCGCTCTCGCATTTTGTGGCGGTGTCGATGCCACGCGCGATGTCGCTTTGGATGATGCCTTGATGCGGTGCGCCCTCCGCTCCCGCCGCAGCTGCGCCGGTGCAGATCACAACAATCGCGCCCGCTGCGAGCAGCAACCGCACTTTTCTCCTCCCGGTGGCGCTCCGCAGGTCGGGTGGCGCCGTCGGCGCACTATAGCGAGGGGAGCGTGCTTCTGCCTGAGGCGAGGCGGGCTAACAACGATAGACGCCGCTTGCCAATACGGCGGCGGTGCCATTGGGGCAAACAACGCTCGCGCCTTGCGGGACGATAACGGTGGGCGAGGTTCGCGGGACGACGGTGGGCGAGGTTTGCGGTACGACGACGGTTCTTTCCTCGGTGCCGCCGCAGGCGGCCAGTGCGAGCGCAACGACGAAGAGCGCCAGGGTAGCATGCATCTCGATACACCTCCGCCTTAGTCTCTCTCACTAAGCAACAGTGCGCCCGCTGGAATGTCCCGAGATGCCCGGCGGACAAGGAGCCACCGCCCGACTGGCGGGACAACGCGCCGGCCCCGTTGTTGTATCGGCAGCAACTCATGAGCGAGGAGAGTGCCTTGCCGGGCGGTCGACGATTTTCCGCAACCCAGGCGGGAGGCTTCGGCCTGCTGCTAAAAGAGCCGCCGCCCCTCCGAGTGATCGCGAGCCGGCCCTATTACCGCTGGCTGGTCATCGGAACCGTGTGCGTTGGGGCCTTCATGGGGCAGCTCGATGCGAGCATCGTGCAGCTGGTCCTGCCCGTGCTCGAGCACGATTTTGGCCAAAGACTTGCCGCCATAAGCTGGGTCTCGGTCGCCTACATGCTGGCGCTCGCGGCGTTTCTACCCGTATTCGGACGCCTCGCGGATCTCTACGGACGAAAATTTCAGTATGCCTTCGGCTTTCTGCTGTTCATCCTCGGCTCGTCGCTCTGCGGCGGCGCGTCGAATCTCGTCGAGCTCGTCGGTTTTCGCGTGCTGCAGGCGATCGGCGCGGCCCTGCTTCAGGCGAACAGCATAGCCATCGTGGTAAGCGCTGCGGGCGCACAACATCGCGGCCGAGCGATCGGTCTCCAAGGCGCGGCGCAAGCCGTCGGATTGAGCGCCGGTCCCGCAATCGGCGGCTTTCTGATTAGCGCGTTGAGCTGGCGCTGGGTGTTCTGGATCAACGTGCCTTTCGGCTTGCTCGGCGCCGTCTGCGGCTGGCTTGTGCTGCCGAGGACAGAGACCGTGGCAAAGAAGCGGCGCTTCGACGGTCCCGGGGCTCTGCTCCTGGCGCCGGCGATGACGGCCCTCATCCTGCTGATCAATCGAGGGCAGGGCTGGGGGCTGGCGTCGCTTCGCTTTGCCGCTTGCGGTGCCGCATCGCTGATCCTGCTGTTGCTGTTCATTCGGCGCGAGCGCCGCGCGCCGGCGCCGCTGCTCGACCTTTCGCTCTTTCGCCGCCACGCCTTCTGGGCCGGCAATCTCGCGGGGATGCTCTCCTATGCAATGCTCTTCGGCATGTTCCTGCTGATGCCATTCGTCTTGGAGCGTGGGTATCACGAAGATCCGCTCACGGCCGGATTGCGCCTCGCCGTCATTCCCGTGGCGTTGGGGCTCCTCTCGCCGACGAGCGGTGCACTTTACGACCGATTGGGGCCACGCCTTCTCACCGTAGGCGGCATGACCTTGAGCTTGGGTGCTTTCATCCTGATCGCCCTCGAATTGAACGGCCAGCCCAAAACCGTAATGCCAATGATGGCGGCGTTGCTCCTGTTCGGTATCGGGCAAGGTCTCTTCACCTCGCCCAACAACAGCTACGTCATGGCTGCGGCACCGGCCAATCGCATCGGCCAGGGCGGTGGCATCCTCAATGTCACGCGCGCCTTCGGAACGAGCTTGGGTGTCGCGCTGGCGTCGGCGCTGCTGGCTTGGCGGCTTGGCGTCAAGGCCGGTCACGTGGGCGATACCCTCAATGCCGCACCGCAGGCGCTGCTCAAAGCCGCGCGCGACGTTATCGTGATGTTCGCAGTCTTGGCGGTGGGGGCCGGCGCCCTCTCCGCCGTGCGCCCTCAGCAGACGGGCAAAGGTGAAACGCCGCTGCTCTGAAGCCGCCACCTGCTTTGCCGCGGGCGGCGCGGCGGCGCTCGCCCGGCGCGCGCGCCTGATACAAAAATTGACTTCAAATTGAAGCCGCGCCCTCGCATAGTAACGACAAGCGCGTCGTGGCGAAGTACCCGAGCATGCAAACACCGGCGGAGGTGCGTATGCGTTGGGCGATGGTCCGGATGGTGCTGTTCCTGCTGGCGTTCACCGCATTCGCGGTCGCCCAGCCTCACGTCGGCTGGACCCTGCCGATCAAGCTCGCCGCCGCCGCGCTCACCTTCGGTGGCGCCACCTTCCTGATCTGAAGCGGCCGGCGGAGCATCGCCACGCCGCCGGCACCTGCGGCACCATCACCATCACCGTCCGCTCAGCGATCCGGCCCGGTCCGAGTCTCGATGACGCCGCTTCTCGTCACAAGATCGCACGGCGTTGTTGCAGACCCCGACAAGCACCAGAACGCCGATGACGAGGATAATCCCGGCGAACACCCAGCCCTCGATCATGCCCTTCTCTCCCCCGTGGGATGGTCAAAGGTGCTGAGGCGCTGCTACGGCGCGCCGGTCGGTAGCTTCTCGCGTGTAGCACTCCGAAACCGCCGCCGAGCTCGGCGCCATCGTTGCGGTTCGGCGACACGGATTGAGTGATTAAACGATCAGACTGTTCCCTCTCCATTGATGTAGCGCAAACAGATGGCAAACCAAGGGCCGGCTCGCTGAAATGTGACCGGCCGCGAGCCGAGCGGTTGCTCTCCCTCCGAACTTCCGAGCTGTGAGTTGCATCACACGCCGCCCTTGCCCGCCGGGCGTAAATAACACCCAACCGAGAGACGGAGGGGATTATGAACACGCAATCCACATTCGCCGAGGCCGTTCTGCTCCGCGGCTGCAATCAGGAACCGTCGCTGGACGATATGCTGGCGGATCCGATCGTTCATTTGCTGATGGGCAGCGACGGCGTGCAACCGGCCGATGTCCGGCGCGCGCTGTTCTCGGCGATGCAGCGGCAGCTCGCCGCCTGAGCGCAAGCGCGCCGCCATCGAGAGGCTGTCCTTGTGTGAATACTGAGGCAAAGGGCGACGGTGTGATCGACGTCAAACCCTCTCTGGCTCCGCCGCTGTTAGCGTCCCCGCCACGCCTTAGAGGGGACCCGAGCCGATGCGCGACGCCTCAGACCAGCAGATCATCGAACTGCGCAAGCGCGCCGAACACTACCGCCAATTGGCGGACGGGCCGATGCCGTGGGCCGTGGCCCGGCAGCTCGATGCGCTCGCCGAGGAATGCGACCGCGAGGCGATGACGCGGCTCGGGGAGCCATTGCTTCACGAAGCGCTCCCCCGCTGATCGATCCATAGCGATCCGGGCATCCGACCAAGCCGCATGGCATACTCGACCCGCCTCGGCATCCGGCCGAAGGGGGAGGGGCGGCCATGTTGCATCAGCGCGTCAACGGCTATGACATGGCCTATATCGAGCTCGGGCAGGGTAATCCCCTGGTCTGCATCCACGGCACGCTCGGCGATTTCCGCACCTGGAGCGGCGTGCTCGGTCCGCTCTCGCGGCGGTGCCGCGTCATCGCGCCGAGCCTCAGGCACTTCTTCCCGGAGCATTGGGACGGCGTCGGCAACGATTACACCATCGCGCAGCATGTCGACGACGTCATCGCGTTCCTGGACGCCTTGGGTGGCAAGGTGGACTTGCTGGGCCACTCGCGGGGCGGGCACATCGCTTTTCGCGTCGCGCAGCGCCGGCCGGACCTGCTGCGCCGGCTGGTCTTGGCCGAGCCCGGCGGCGATCTCGACGCCTCGCTCGCCCCGGCGGGCTCCCTGCCGTCCCTCAAATCGCGCATGACCGAGGCCGTCGACAAGGTCGCGGCCGGGGATATCGACGGCGGCCTGGAGGCCGCGATCGACGCCATCATGAGCCCCGGCGCTTGGCAGCGCTTCCCGCCGGCCGCGCAGCAAGAGTTCCGCGACAATGCGCGCACGCTGCTCGGCCAGATCAACGAGCAGCGCCCGCCTTACACCCGTGCCGATGCCGAGCAGATCCGCGTGCCCGCGCTGTTCATCGGCGGCGCCGATACGCCCGGCCCGCTCCCCATCGTCCTCCGTGCGCTTGCCTCGCACGTCCCGGGCGCCCGCACGGCGATCATCGCCAACGCCACCCACTTCATGTTCTATGACGACCCCGCGCGCTTCAGCGCCATCGTTCTCGAGTTTCTGGCGGCGCCGTCCTAGCGGCTAGGACCGTGGGGGCGTGGTCGGGACCCGCCGCCAGGCAACGGGGCAGTGCGCCGCATAGGGATAGTAGGTCTTGCTGGCCGGGCAGAAGTAATAGACGTCCTGCACCTGCGGCGGAGCATAGCTCGCCGGAGGATGCGTCCCCGAAGGCGGCGGCGTCAACGGCGTGGGCGGCCCCGGCGCGACTTGAGGCGCGGCGGCCGGAGGCGGCGCATAGGTCGCATAGGGCGGCGGGTAATAGGCCGCGGCCGGCGCGGGGTAATAGGGCGGCCCGTAATACCCGTAGGGTGGGACCCCGGCCAACGCCCAGAACGGCGCGGTCGCGATCGTCGCCGCGGTCCCGACGACGGCGCCGGCGATACAGAACGGCCAAGCCAGCGGAAACGCGCAGGACCCATAGCCATAATAGGGGTCATAGTATTGCGCCCGCGCCGCCGAGACCGGCAGAGCCGCGAGCGCGGCGGCAAACCCGACCGAAAGCGCCATTCGGCGAACGCGCATGA
>DATJLU010000147.1:0-12092 GCA_035509275.1 Allostellaceae bacterium
CACGGAGAATAAGCATTTGGCGCGCGAAGCGCGCCATTCTTCCCGTCTCCGTGATCTCCGTGCCTCCGTGGTCGATCTTTTCTTGCCGCAGGCGCTGCGACAAATGCGATTGCCCTGCCCCGAAGCGGGAGACGTGGCATGAGCCCGACCGTTTCCGACGCGGCGTCGAGCGCCGCTCGCGCACACGAAGACGCGGCACCGCGGTCGCGGCGCTTCGCGGCGCGTTTCCTCGCGCTCCTTCCCGGCATCGTCCTGCTGCTGTTCTGGCAATGGGCGTCGGGGCGATTGATCCGCACGATTTATGTCAGCCGCCCCACTGACATCGCGCTCCGCCTCTATCAAGCCTTCGCCACCGGCGAGATCCTGCCCGATCTGGCGACGACCGCGGAAGAGCTGGTGCTCGGCTATGTCTTCGGCGTCGCGCTCGGCGTGCTCGGCGGCTATGTGCTGGGGCGCACGCCGCGCCTGGCGGCGATCTTCGAGCCCTATGTCATGGCGTTTTACGGCATTCCCAAGATCGCGCTCGCGCCGCTGTTCATCATCTGGTTCGGCATCGGGCTGTGGTCGAAGGTCGCGCTCGCGGCGACGATGGTGTTCTTCCTGGTTTTCTACAACGTCTATATGGGCGTGCGCTCGGTCGATCGCGAGCTGGTCAGCCTCACTCAGCTGATGGGCGCGAGCGAGAGCCAGCTCAGCCGCCATGTCTATCTGCCGGCCGCCGCGCCTTTCGTCATCATGGGGATGCGCATGGCGATCCCTTACAGCGTCATCGGCGTCATCGTCGGCGAGTTCACCTCGTCGGTGCAGGGGCTCGGGCTCTTCATCAGCCAGGCCTCGGCGAATTACGACCCCGCCGGCGTTTTCGCCGGCATCGCCATCCTGCTGCTCTTCGTCGTCCTCGCCAATGCCGGCGCCGCGCGGCTGGAGAAACGGCTGCTGCGTTGGCGTCCGGCCCCGGCCGGCAGCGCCCAGAACGAGATCTGAGGAGGTTCCGATGAAGCCCATCGCAGCGCGCTTGCTGGCTTGCCTGTCACTGCTGCTGTTCGCGGGCTACGCGCCGCCGGCCGCGGCGCAGCAAGCGACGGTGCGGATCGGCCAGGCCGTGCCGACCTTGAGCTTCCTGCCGCTCTACGCGGCGCGCGCCGAGGGCAGCTTCGCCGCGCAAGGGCTCCATCTGCAGTTCGTCGCGATCCAGGGCGGCGATCCGCCGGCGCTCGCCGCGCTCGATTCCGGCGACATCGATTTCGCCGCCGTCGGCTCCGATACGGCGCTTGCGGCGATCGCCAAGGGCCAGCCCTTCCAATTCGTCTATTCCCTGATGTCGCAGGTCTCGCTCGAGCTCGTCGTCTCGAACGACTTCCTGAAGCGCGCCGGCGTCGCCCCGACCGATCCGCTGGAAAAGCGCATCAAGGCGCTGAAAGGCGCGATCATCGGTGTCAGCGCCGTCGGCGGGGCGCAGGATCGGATGGCGCGCTGGCTCGTCGCGCAAGGCGGGCTCGATCCGCAGCGCGACCTCAAGGTGGCGATGATCGGGCCGCCGCCGGCAATCCACGCCGCGCTCGAGCATGGGCAGATCGACGGCTTCGTGCTCTCGCCGCCGGAAGGCAAGCTCACCGAAGAGGCCGGAACCGGCAAGGTGCTGATCCGCCTCGGCGCCGACTTCGCCGATCTGCGCTCGCTGCCTTATCTCGTGCTGGTGGCCAAGAAGCCGCTCGACGCCAAAACGCGCGACCTCGCGATCAGGACCGTGCGCGCGCTCCAGGCGGCGAGCCGCGCGACGCTCGCCGATCCCGCCCGCGTCGCCGGCGCGATCCAGGCGCAGTTCTATCCGAAGCTGAAGCCGGCCGTGGTTCTCGCCGCGATCGACGCGATGAAGGGCGGCATCGCCGGCGACGGCCGCATGGACGTGGCGCAGGTGAAGCGGCTGCTGCAATTGACCAGCGCCACCGGCGAGAAGGTCGCGCTCGATCCCGCGCCGGGCCCGCATGGCTTCTGGAGCAACGCCATCATCGATGCGGCCAAGCCGGGAAAGTGATCGGCGCATGCCGAAAGCGGCGGTGAAACGCGTTGGCCGTGCCGAGCACGCGCCGCGTGGCGGCGGCGCGGAGCCGAAGCCGCTCTATCAGCAGGTCAAGGACTTCGTCATCGCCGAGATCGCCGCCGGCGCGCTCGCTCCCGGCGCCCGCCTCCCGTCCGAGCAGGAGCTCGTCCGCAAGCTGCGCGTCAGCCGCATGACGGCGAACCGGGCGCTGCGCGAGCTTTTCGCGCAAGGCGTGCTGACGCGCATCGCCGGCGTCGGCACTTTCGTCGCGGCGCCGCGCAGCGAGGGCGAGCTGCTCGAGGTGCGCAACATCGCCGCCGAGATCCGCGAGCGCGGCGGCCGCTACAGCAGCATCGTCCACCACCTCGACCAGGTCGCCGCTGCGCCCGAGATCGCGAGCGCGCTCGGCCTCTCCGTCGGTGCGCCGGTCTTCCGCTCGGTCATCGTGCATTGCGAGAACGGCGCGCCGCTGCAGCTCGAGGATCGCTTCGTCAATCCCGCGGCGGCGCCCGATTATCTCGCCGCGGATTTCTCGCGCCGCACCCCCAACGAATATCTCTCCGACTTCATCCCGATCAGCGACTTCGAGCACGTCGTCGAAGCCGTTTTGCCCGACCGCCGCACCCAGAAGCTGCTTGGGATCGCGGCGCAAGAGCCCTGCCTCCGCCTCTACCGCACCACCACCTCCTTCGGCCGCAAAGTAACCTGCGTCTGGCTCACCCACCCCGGCACCAAATACCGCATGGTCGCCCGCATCTCCCCCGGCCGCCTCCGCGCGATGCAACGCTAGGTCAAGGCGAACGCGCTATGCGCGTTCGTCCGCGGCGGCGGCAGCGATTGCGCAGCAATCGCGGGAGCCGCGCCCTTCGGACTAGCCGCGGCGCTAGGGTAGGGCAAAAATCCCCTCCCCCCTTGAGGTCAAGGCGAACGCGCTACGCGCGTTCATCCGCGGCGGCAGCAGCGATTGCGCAGCAATCGCGAGAGCCGCACCGTTCGGACTAACCTCGGCGTTAGGCTAGGGAGGGGGGTACGCGCGGAGCGCGCCTTGGTAATCGAGTTTGCGCTCAGGAACGAACGCGGATGATCGTCTTCCCCTTGCGTCGCTCGGTCGGGTTCAAGGCGGCGACGGCATCGTCGAGGGTCGCGATGTTGCCGATGTTCGTCCGCAGTCGTCCGTCCCGCACCCGCTGGACGATCTCACTTAGTTGGGCGCGATCGGTCTCGACAACGAAGTCGATCGCCAGGCCGTCGTCGGGCCGCGGCACGGGCGGCCCGACGACGGACACCAGTGTTCCTCCGGCTCGAATCAGGCGTGCGGACCGCTTCCCGATGTCGCCGCCGATGACATCGAACACGAGATCGACGCCCCCGACGTCTTCCAGCGCGTCGTTGTCGAGGTCGACGAACTCCTTCGCGCCGAAGTCGAGCACCTTCTGACGGTCGGCCGCGCGTCCGGTGCCGATGACATATGCGCCGGCCTCGCGCGCGAGTTGCGTCACCATCGTCCCGACGGCACCGGCCGCGCCGTGCGCGAGGACGCTCTGCCCCGCCTGAAGGCGGCCGTGCTGGAACAGCCCCTGCCACGCGGTGAGGCCCGAGATTGGCAGGCTCGCGCCCACCGCGAAGTCGACATCGCCCGGGAGCGGCGCGAGGTTGCGTGCCTCGATGGCAACGTACTCTGCCAGGGTGCCGTCGCGATACCAGTCGGCGAGGCCGAACACTCGCTGTCCTAGCGACAGTCCCGTCGTGCCGTAGCCGAGACCGGTGACCACTCCGGCCAGCTCGTGGCCGGGGATTGACGGTGTTCGGTCACGATCGCGGCGATCGGTCCAGGTCGAGGGCCACTCCATCTCAGTCGGGACGAATCCCGACGCATGAATCTGAACGATGACGTCGTTTATCGCTGCCGGCGGCTCGGGCCGCTCGGTCAGCTTCGTCCCGGCCAATCCCGCGGCCTGGTCCGTCACGATGATTGCCCTCATTGTCCACCTGCCTGTGTGTGGTAGCCGCCGGGCCGCGTCACTGAACCCGGCTAAAGCCAATGTTGGCACTGTGCGGGCGCGATGAAACCTGCGTCGGGCATCCCCGGACGGGCGGACACGCTTGCTGGAATCCAGAGCCGGCCAGCGCCGAGGATCAGTGCGCCGGGCGTGCGCGAATTTAGCTAAGGACGGGATAGAGCTCGGTGGGGTCGGGCGGTTGTGACGTCAAAGATGTAATTGCCGCAGACAGCACTATTAAAGCTGGACCGCAGGGGCAATGAGACGGTGAGAACATCAAGGGTCTTGGCGCGCGAAGCGCGCCAGTACTTCTTTCCTCACTGCCTCACCGCCTCTGTGGTGAATCCTTTCCTGCCGCGGGCGTGGCGACAAATGCGATTGCCCTGCTTCACGCAAACCTTAACCTCTGCCCCACCTCGAGCCGCTTCGCCTTCTCCAGAATCGCGTGACCCAGCGCGATGTCGCTGAGCGACAGCCCGCGATGCCAGAACAGGATCGTCTCGTCCTCGCGCTCGCGGCCCGGCTTCTTGCCCGCGACGATCGCGCCCATCTCGGCGTAAAGCGTGCGCTCGCTGAGCTTGCCGGCTTCGACATGCGCGCGCAGCGAGCCGAACTGTCCGGCTTTGCACTGGCCCCAATCATCGACCACGAGCTTCCCCATGATGTCGGTGAGCGACAGCTCGACCGCGCTCATCGTGCCATAGGGCACGACGAAGGCGCCGGGCTTGATCCATTCCGTCTTGAGCAGCGGCGTCGGCTCCAGCAGCCGCGAGGCCTCGACGACGATATCGGCGCCTTTGACCGTGCTCTCCCAGGAGTCCTCGGCGCGCACGGTCTTGCCGAGATCCTGCGTCAGTCGTGCGGCGAAACCGTCGCGGCTTTCCTTCCGCCGCGAATGGACGCGGATCTCCTCGAAATCGAAGAGGCGGTCGAGCAGCCGCACATTCCAATAGGCGGTGCCGCGCGCGCCGATATGGCCGAGCACCCGGCTGCGCTTGCGCGCGAGGTACTTGGCGCCGATGGCGGTGACGGCGCCGGTGCGCATATCGGTGATCGCCGTCGCATCGAGCAGCGCCCGCGGCATGCCGGTCGCTGGATCGAACAGCGCGAGGAGCCCGATCTCCGAGGGCAGGTCCTGCTTGTAATTGTCGACATAGTCGCCGACGATCTTGACCCCGGCGAAATTGACCGCGCCGCCGATATAGCCGCGCAGCACGTTGAAATGCCCGTGCACCTCTGGATCGGGGATGAGATGCATGCGCGGCTCGATCACCGTCTCGCCGCGGCCCTGCGCTGCAAGGCTGCCTTCGATCGCCGCCAGGATCTCGTCATCGCTAAGCGCCGCCGCCTCGACGTCGAGGCCGTTGAGATAGGTGATGTAGATCGGCTTCATCAGGGCTCCAGCATCGGCAGGTTGAGGCCATGCTCGCGGGCGCAGTCGATGGCGAGGTCGTAGCCGGCATCGGCATGGCGCATCACGCCCGAGGCCGGATCATTGGTAAGGACGCGCTGCAGCCGCTTGGCCGCCGCTTCGCTGCCATCGGCGACGATCACCATGCCGGCATGTTGCGAATAGCCGATGCCGACGCCGCCGCCATTGTGGATCGAGACCCAGCTGGCGCCTGACGCGCAGGTGAGCAGCGCATTGAGGAGTGGCCAATCCGCGACCGCGTCCGAGCCGTCGCGCATCGCTTCGGTCTCGCGGTGCGGGCTCGCCACCGAGCCGGAATCGAGATGATCGCGGCCGATGACGATCGGCGCCTTGAGCTCGCCTGTCGCCACCATCTCGTTGAAGGCGAGCCCGGCTTTGGCGCGCTCGCCGAGGCCGAGCCAGCAGATCCGCGCCGGCAGCCCTTGGAAGCGGATGCGCTCGCGCGCCATGTCGAGCCAGGTGTGGAGCTGCGCATCCTCGGGAAAGAGGGCCTTCACCCGTGCATCGGTGCGATAGATGTCCTCGGGATCGCCCGACAGCGCCGCCCAGCGGAAGGGCCCGCGGCCGCGGCAGAACATCGGCCGGATATAGGCGGGAACGAAGCCGGGAAAGGCGAAGGCGTCGTCGACGCCCATCTCGCGCGCGCCCTGGCGGATATTGTTGCCGTAATCGAGCGTCGGGATGCCCATGCGGTACAGCTCGAGCATGGCGCGCACCTGCACCGCCATCGACGCTTTGGCCGCGCGCTCGGTCGCGGCCGGATCGCTTTTGCGCATCTCTTCGTGCTGTTCGAGCGTCCAGCCCGCCGGAAGATAGCCGTTCAGCGGATCATGCGCCGAGGTCTGGTCGGTGACGATGTCGGGCCGCGCCCGCTTGTCGCCCTCGCGCGTCCGCCGCGCGATCTCGGGAAAAACCTCCGCCGCATTGCCGAGGAGCCCGACCGACACCGCGCGCCGCGCCGCGCTGGCTTCGGCGATGACGGCAAGCGCCTCGTCGAGATCGGCCGCGGTGCGGTCGAGATAGCCGGTCTCGAGCCGCTTCTCGATGCGGCTGGGCTGGCACTCGACCGCCAGCAGCGACGCTCCTGCCATGGTCGCGGCGAGCGGCTGCGCGCCGCCCATGCCGCCGAGGCCGCCGGTCAGGATCCAGCGGCCGCGGAGATCGCCGCCGTAATGCCGGCGCCCGGCCTCGGCGAAAGTCTCGTAAGTGCCCTGGATGATGCCCTGGCTGCCGATATAGATCCACGACCCCGCCGTCATCTGGCCGTACATCATCAAGCCGCGCCGGTCGAGCTCATGGAAATGCTCCCAGCTCGACCATTTCCCGACCAGATTCGAATTCGCGATCAGAACCCGCGGCGCGTCCGCCTGCGTCTCGAAGATGCCGACCGGCTTGCCCGACTGGATCAGCAGCGTCTCGGTCGGCGCCAACCGACGCAGCGCGGCGACGATCCGGTCGAAGCACGCCCAGTCGCGCGCTGCCCGGCCGATGCCGCCATAAACCACCAGCTCCTCCGGCCGCTCCGCGACATCCGGGTCGAGATTGTTCATCAGCATGCGCAGCGCCGCTTCCGCCTGCCAGGTGCGGCAGGAGAGCATGCTGCCGCGCGGTGCCGCGATGCGGCGCGAATTGTCGAGACGGCGGTCTTGGGTCATCGTTTCCTCACGCGGAAAGTCGGGCGATCGCGGCGCGGTAGGCGTTGGCGATCCGGGTCTCGCGGCCATGGACGCCGTCGCGCACCACCCAGCGCCCGCCGACCATGACGTCGCGCACGGGATTGTCGCTCGCGGCAAAGATCCAGGCATCGATGAGCGTGTCGCCGCTGCGGCCGACCAGCGCCGGGTGATCGGCATCGAGCAGGACGATGTCGGCACGCCGCCCAACCTCGATCGCGCCGATGGCGCGGCCTGCGGCTTGCGCGCCGCCGGCCAGCGCGCGGCGATAAAGCGCGGCGCCGGTCGAAGCGCCTGGGCGGCGTTCGCCGATATTGCGTCGCCGGGTGACGAGACGCTGCACGTATTCGAGCCAGCGCAGCTCTTCGACCGGGCTGCGCGCCACGTTCGAATCCGTGCCGATGCCGAAAGCGCCGCCGGCCTCGAGCCAGAGCGGCAGAGGAAAGATTCCGTCGCCGAGATTGGCCTCGGTCGTCGGGCAAAGCCCGATCACGGCGTGCGTTGCCGCCAGCGCGCGCAGCTCCGCCTCGCTCGACTGCGTGCCGTGCACGAGGCACCATCGCGCATCGACCGGCGCGTGCTCGAGCAGCCATTCCATCGGCCGCTTGCCGCCCCAGGCGAGGCAGTCCCGCAGCTCCTTCACCTGCTCCGCGACATGGATGTGGATCGGCGCCGTCGCATCGAGCGCGTTCGCGCCGGCGAGCCCCTCGCGCAGCGCCTCCGGCGTCACGGCGCGCAGCGAATGCGGCGCGACGCCGATGCGGATCTGCGGATCGCTGCCGTGCTGCGCGATCAAGCGCGACACCAGCTCCAAAAAGTTCTCGGTGCCGAGAACGAAGCGCCGCTGGCCCTCGGTCGGCGGCGCGCCGCCGAATTGCGAGGTCTGATAGAGCACCGGCAGCAAGGTCAGCCCGATGCCGCTCGCCGCCGCCGCGGCGACGATGCGATGCGCAAGCTCGGCCGGGTCGGCATAGGGCGTGCCGCCGGGATCGTTGTGGAGATAGTGGAATTCGGCGACCGCCGTGTATCCCTGCTTCAGCAGCTCGACATAAAGCTGCGCCGCGATCGCTTCGACTTCCTCCGGGCCGAGCCGCGCCAGGAAGCGGTACATGGTCTCGCGCCAGCTCCAGAAATCGTCGCCTTCCGGTCCGGCGCGCTCGGCCAGCCCGGCCATGGCGCGCTGAAAGGCATGGGAATGGAGGTTGGGCATGCCCGGGACCGCAACGCCGCGCAGCACCGCGCCGGGCTTTTGCGTGCCGGGCTCAACCGCGGCGATGCGGCCCTCGCCATCCACCTCGATCGCCACGGTCGCGGCGAATCCCTGCGGCAGCAGGGCGCTTTCGGCGACATAGCGCGTAGCGGTGGACGGGCTCACGCATCCAGTATATACAGGTCTTTACGATGGGCAATGGGACGCAGCTCTGGGAAAATGCGCGCCTCGCCACCATGGTCGCGGGCGGCCGCCCCTATGGCGCGATCGAGGATGGCGCCATCGTCGTCGCCGATGGCCGCATCGCCTGGGTCGGCGCGCGCCGCGACCTGCCGCGCTTCGACGGGGCGAGCGTTCATGACGCCGAAGGCTGCTGGATCACGCCCGGCCTCGTCGATTGCCACACCCATCTCGTCTTCGCCGGCGACCGCTCGGGCGAGTTCGAGCAGCGTCTCCAAGGCGTCAGCTACGAGGAGATCGCGCGCCAGGGCGGCGGCATCCGCGCCTCCGTCACCGCGACGCGCGCCGCGAGAGAGGACGCGCTCTACGCCGCGTCGCTGAAGCGGCTGCAGCGTCTCCTCGCCGAAGGCGTCACCACGGTCGAGATCAAATCCGGCTACGGGCTCGACAGCGACAGCGAGATCAAGATGTTGCGCGTGGCGCGGCGCTTGGGCGCGGCGCTGCCGGTGACGGTGCGCACCAGCTTTCTGGGCGCGCATGCGCTGCCGCCGGAATTCGCCGGACGGCAGCGCGACTATGTCGATCTCGTCGCCGGGCCCATGCTGGCGCAGGTCGCCGCCGCCGGCCTCGCCGACGCGGTCGACGCTTTTGCCGAGCGCATCGCGTTTACGCCGGAAGAGACGGCGACGATCTTCGCCGCCGCGCGCGCCCGCGGGCTTCCCGTCAAGCTGCATGCCGATCAGCTCTCCGATCAAGGCGGCGCCGCGCTCGCCGCGCGCTTTGGCGCGCTCTCGGCCGACCATCTGGAATATACGAATGCCGACGGCATCGCCGCGATGGCGGCGAGCGGGACCGTGGCGGTGCTGCTGCCCGCCGCCTTCTATTTCCTGCGCGAGACCAAGCTGCCGCCGATCGACCTGCTGCGCCAGCACGGCGTTCCCATCGCGCTCGCCACCGATTGCAATCCCGGCTCTTCGCCGCTCTTGTCGCCGCTCATGGTGCTGAACATGGCGTGCACGCTGTTTCGCCTGACGCCCGAAGAGGCGCTCGCCGGCATGACGCGGAACGCCGCGCGGGCGCTCGGCCTTGCCGATCGCGGCACGCTCGCGCCTGGGCAAGTCGCCGATTTCGCCCTCTGGGAGGTGAGCCGGCCGGCGGAGCTCGCCTATTGGATGGGCGGCTCACCCTTGCGCGCTCTCGTCCAGGCGGGCATTCGGCGGGTGAGGGCGCCATGAGTTCCGAGATCTTCCGCTTCACTCCCGGCACCACGCCGCTCCTGATCAGCTTTCCTCATGTCGGCACGGTGATCCCCGAAACTCTGGCGCGGCGCCTGACGCCGGCGGCGCTGGCGCTCCCCGATACCGACTGGCATGTCGATCGGCTCTACGACTTCGCGCCGTCGCTCGGCGCCGGGACGCTGATCGCGCTGCACTCGCGCTACGTCGTCGATCTCAACCGCGATCCCGCCGGCGACCCGCTCTATCCCGGCGCCGAGAATTCCGAGCTCGTGCCGCTCACCACCTTCGCGCGCGAGCCGATCTATCGCGCCGACGAAGCGCCCGGCGCTGCCGAGGTGGCGGAGCGCGTCGCACGCTCCTTCGCGCCCTATCACCGCGCTTTGGCCGACGAGCTCGAACGCCTGAGACAGCGTTTCGGCTTCGCCGTGCTCTGGGACGCCCATTCCATCGCCTCGCGCGTGCCGCGCTTCTTCGACGGCCGCCTCCCCGATCTCAACCTCGGCTCCGCCCGCGGCAAAAGCGCCGCGCCGGATCTCGTCCGCTGCGTCCTCACCGTGCTCCAATCCGCGCCCTTCTCCGCCGTGCTCGACGGCCGCTTCACCGGCGGCCACATCACCCGCCACTACGGCCACCCGGCTCAGAACATCCATGCGCTCCAACTGGAGATGGCGGAGATCGCGTATATGGAAGAGTCGCCACCTTATGCGTACGACCCCGCTCGCGCCGCGCCGCTGAAACGGGTGCTCGAACAAGTAATCCGCGCGATTTTGGCATGGTGCCGTGAGCGGTAACGGCGAACGCTAGCGAGGTTGGGAGCCACTGAAACGGTACCCCCTCCCCCCTTGAGGGGGAGGGAAGGGAGGGGGTACCGCGCGGAGCGCGCCAAGACTCGACAACCAATGTCATCAAACCCCGGCAAGCTTCAGAGCTTGCTGCACCCCCCACCCCTCCCTCCCTCCTCAAGGGGGGAGGGGGTATGATGCTGGCTTAGCGACGGCAGGACTTGATCCCGCATGACGGCTTCCTTCCTCCTCGACCCCGGCCAGCTCACGCTCGCCTCCATCCGCACCCTGCTCCGCGACACCCCGCCCCTCGCGCTCGCCGATGACACCCGCACCCGCCTCGCCGAAGGCGCGCGCTCGATCGAGCGGATCGTCGCGCGCGGCGATGCCGTCTATGGTCTCAACACCGGCTTCGGCAAGCTCGCCAAGACGCGCATTGCCGACGACAAGCTCGGCGCGCTGCAGCGCCGCCTCGTGCTGAGCCATGCCGCCGGCGTCGGCGAAGCCCTCGACGACCGCACCGTGCGGCTCATTCTGATCCTGAAGGCGAATGCGCTGGCGCGGGGCTTCTCCGGCGTCCGGCCGGAGATCGTCGAGGCGCTGCTGGCTTTGGCCAGTCGCGGCGTCTACCCCGTGATTCCCGCCCAGGGTTCGGTCGGCGCTTCCGGCGATCTGGCGCCGCTCGCACATCTGGCGGCGGTGCTCATCGGCGAAGGCTCGGCGCGGGTCGACGGCGCCGTCCTGCTGGCGCGCGAGGCGCTCGCCCGCGCCGGCATCGCGCCGCTCGAGCTTGCGCCGAAGGAGGGTCTGGCGCTCCTCAACGGCACGCAGGTCTCGACCGCGCTGGCGCTGATCCATCTCATCGACGCCGAAGCGCTCTTCACCGCGGCGCTGGTCACCGGCGCGCTCTCGGTCGATGCGGCGCGCGGCTCGGACACGCCGTTCGATCCGCGCCTCCACGATCTGCGCGGCCAGCGCGGCCAGATCGATTGCGCCGCCGCCTATCGCGCGCTGCTTGCGGGATCAGCGATCCGCGCGTCGCATTTGACCGGCGATGACCGCGTTCAGGATCCCTATTGCCTGCGTTGCCAGCCGCAAGTCATGGGCGCCGCCCTCGATCAGCTCTGCCACGCCGCCGGCATCCTCACGATCGAGGCCAATGCCGTCTCCGACAACCCCGTGCATTTCCCGGCGACGGACGAGCTGCTCTCCGGCGGCAATTTCCACGCCGAGCCGGTGGCGCTGGCCGCCGACGCCATCGCCGTCGCCATCGCCGAGATCGGCGCCATTGCCGAGCGGCGGGTGGCACTGCTCGTCGATGCCAGCATGAGCCTGCTGCCGCCGTTCCTGGTGCGCGACAGCGGCCTCAATTCCGGCTTCATGATCGCCCAGGTGACGGCGGCGGCGCTCGCCTCCGAGAACAAGAGCCTCGCCCATCCCGCCAGCGTCGACAGCCTCCCCACCTCGGCCAATCAGGAGGACCATGTCAGCATGGCGACCTTCGCCGCGCGCCGCCTCGGCGCCATGGTCGCCAAC
>DATJLU010000148.1:0-10701 GCA_035509275.1 Allostellaceae bacterium
CTTCGAGTCGGCCCTCGCGTTCATGGCGGGATATGTGCTGAAGAGTTTCCTGATCGCACAAAGCCTGAATCAGATCGAGAAAGCGTACGGACAGAACAACTCGATCCTCGACAACTGCCATGTCCGTGTGAGCTTCGCGACCAACGACGAGCGGACCGCGAAGCGAGTGAGCGATGCGCTCGGCACCGCGACCGAGATGCGTGCGATGAAGAACTACGCCGGGCATCGGCTCAGTCCGTGGCTCGGCCACCTGATGGTCTCTCGCCAGGAAACAGCACGCCCGCTGCTCACGCCCGGCGAGGTCATGCAGCTCCCGCCAGCAGATGAACTGATCCTGGTCTCCGGGTGCCACCCGATCCGCGCGAAGAAGGTGCGCTATTTCGAGGACCCGGAGATGAAGGGTCGCATCCTTCCGCCGCCCGCTCTGACTTCGCCTGGCTCGCCGCCAGCCGGAGGAAGCGCGCCTCCACCGTGTCGCGCAGATTGGGATGACGCCGTAATCACGTCGTCCGCGGCAGCCGTTGAGGACCCGGCGAATGCCGGCATCCGGCGCGAGCCGGAACTGCCGGAGCACGAAGAAATCGTCGCCGAGCCGCGTAAGCCCGTTCAGGAATTCGAGCCGCTGGAGGACGAGCCCGACGACGAGGTGCAACGCCGACGGGTCATGCAGCGTAACTTCAGCGCCGCCGCACGCCAGACGCCGCTCGATCGCGCCGACGATCTTGGAATGTGAGCGCGCATGCGGACGAAGCACACCTTCCGCCTGCCGCCGGAGCTCGCCGGCAAGCTCGCCGACTACGCCGCCCGTAAGCGCGTTCCCCAGGCGCTGGTAGTTGAGGCCGCGCTCGCGTCGTACCTCTCCCCGGACGGTGCCGACCGCCTCGAAGCGGCGTTGGCGCGCCGACTCGACCGCATGGGTCGGCACCTGGAGCGGATCGAGCGCCACGTCGACATCTCGAACGAGGCGTTAGCCGTGTTCGTACGCTTCTGGCTGACCAGCACCCCCGCCTTGCCGGAAGCGGCGCTCGCCGCCGCCCAGACCAAGGGGCGCGAGCGTTACGAGGGGTTCGTCGAGGCTCTCGGCCGGCGGCTGGCGCGCGGCCGCAAGCTCGCAGAGGAGATAATGGCGGATGTGAACCCACACGCGTCGGCGAATCTCCCCGACTAGGCCTCGCTCGGGCCGATTTCCGCATGCAAAGCTGTGGCTTGACGGCGGGCGGCGATTTCTGCCTCGATTCTTCGAAGCGCCGCGACCCAATCTTGATTCCACGCGCGGTGATCGTTCAAGTGGCGAGCTGTCGCCACGAAAAGACGGATCATCCGCAGCAAGTCGTATCCGGAGCGATGGACCGCATCATCGAGCATTGATGTCGTGAGACCTGCCTGCTGCAAGCTGACGATCACCGCCATGAAGTCCCCGCTGATCTCTGCGTAGGGCGCGAGCGCTCCACCGAGCGCGGTAGGACTTGGCGACCCGGCTCCCGAATGATCGGCCGGGCCTTCATCTGCCGTGAAGACCTGTGGCCACCACCCGAAGAGGCGCGCGACAGCTTGTGACCAGAAATCCCGACCGAGCCGTGGCTCGACGAGCCGCGCTTCGCGAACGCCCGCTCAACGGCGCGCCACATCTCGGGCGCGTCACCGGGCTGTGCCTGGGCGTTCGTCACGAGGGATTCGATTGCGCCAAGTCCCCAGATTCCCATGATCTCTGCCGGATTGCCGCTGCTGTGTCGCCTGGCCCGCCACGCTCGTTCGCGCTCGAACCTGAGTGCAGACCAAGTGCTAGTGAACCAAGCCGCGGCGCCAGGGAGTCTCGCCAGAACATCGCCCGGAATGATTCGCAAAGGCGCGCGGGGTAGTTGAATAAGATCATGCGCGCGCGTCAGCTCGAAGCCATCGCCCTTCACCAGACCTTTTGCGACGGACCCGACGTCCAGATCCGCGGTCGCCATCGTGCATGCCGCCACACTCAGCACCGCCACGGCGCGAAACTGGCGCTCCAGCGGCTCTGTCTCCCTGATCCACGCGTCTTGGGCGCGACGAGGCGTCATGCGGCTGCTAAGGGCATGCGCCAAAATCCCGATGCGATTGATCATCTGTGTGCGCGGGCCGTTCCGGCCCGGACGAGGAACACGGGGCGTCTGGCGCAGGAGGTTTTCAAGCCAGTGCCAAGCAAGCTCGACACCGTCGGGACGCGCAAAAAGGATGTCGAGGACCCCAAAGACAGTGCTGCGGAACTGTGCAATACCTTTACTCAGGTCTTCGGTCTCCTCCTCCTCGCTACGCGCCGATAGAAGTTGTTCGCTCACGGATTGCAGCAGCAAGATCGCGGCCATCCCCGAGCGCTGCCAGCGGCCCTCTGCGTCGAAAGCGGTATTCGCCAACCGCAACAGGATCAAGCGATCGGGCAGACTTGTCAGAAGCGCTTTACTGCTGAGGCACTGCTTCACGAGCGTCGGGTGCGGCAGTTGGTCGACCATCTTCACAAAGCGCTCGGCATCGGCTCTTCGCAGAATCTCGAACGCATCGCTTGACCGGAACAGGATTGGCCACAGGTCCGCTTCCCAAACCTCCTGAAAGCTCCCCGCCCGCGCGAATTGCTCCACGATCGACGCCATAGAAGCGCGCCGCGGCGGAATCTCGGTCACGGTGTCCGGAGCCTCGTTGGCTCTTGTGACGATCGCGGCGAGAAAATCGACGAACGCCTCCAGAGCGTCGGGATTCCTACCCAACGCCTCGGCCGCGGAATCGGCGAAATCTTCCCACAATGGGCCGTAGATCGACGCGACGAAATGGCCAATCCAGTCGAGCTTGCCGGGACCATGGATCGCATAGGCATGTCCGCTCGCGGCCGCCAGCGCATGACCGATCAGAGCCGCTTCGTCAGGCTCCCTGCCTTCCGCGTCGTCGATCTGCCACGCGAGCGCCTCGGACAGCCCTTCAAGTCTTTCCACGGACAGCCGATCGACAAGATTCAGATCGGCAGGCAGCGAACCAATGTCCTGTCTGGAATAGACCATGAGATCCCGCGCGAAGAGATCGGCGATCCAGCGTTCGCACACGGCGGTGGCGGTTTCAGCCTCGGTGCGCTGTTCGAGCCAGGCAGCGACCCGCGCGCGCCGATCGCGCAAATGGTCATCAAACCTGCGTGGCATCAGGCCCGACCCGGTCAAGCTCTGGGAGTCCTGCCTCGGCGATCCACTCTGCGAGCGGCTTGGAGCGGTCAAGCACGCGATCGATGGCCGCGATAACAATCCGGGGCTCGTGAACCCGGCTGATCAAGCCAATGCGTTCGCCGAGTTCGTTGAACGATGGTCCCGACGCCCAGACCACATCATCAATCACCAGAAAGCGGTCGTGGAAGACGGGCTTCCTTGAGCTTGGCATCACCAATACCTTCGGCGCCCCCGGCCCAAGCCGACCCTGCACATGTCGCAATTGCGCGAGTAACAGAACGCCAGGCGGCACGGAGGATGCTGTCTGCTCCTCTGGGGAGAGTTCCTCCGCATTGTCGTTTGGCCGGGCTTTGCGCATGTGCGGCGCGCCCGTCAAAATCGTCACCTCCACGCCATCGCGCATAACTCGGAGCGCGTAGTTCTGGAGCTCGCGCATGCCAAAATCTGGATCGACGAAGGTGACCCGGCGCTGCGCCCCGGCCACGAGGTTGGCCACATAGCCTTCAGCCTCGCCGCGCAATTGCACCAGATCATCGCCCGTCAGATCGTCCTTGTCGGCGTCATGGACACCGAACAACCGTTGCGGGGCGGATTGCGTCTGGAGGCGATCCTTGCGTGCCTCCTGCAACTCAACGACCCGGATCGCGCCAGAGAGAGGCAGCGCCTCTCCCACATGCACACCGCCAGCTTCCTTGACACGGCCCGTCTTGTAGCGCGATGCCGGTTTGCGACGACCGCCCGAGGGCACCTCGACATCGAGGACCGCATCGACCAGACCGAAGGCGACGCTGACCTGCTCCATCCACAATGTCGGTGGGACCATGCGAACGAGGCCGCGGGCGGGACAGGAGATTGCGAAGCCTGTCTCGCTGACCGGCTCCGGGTAGTCCTTGATCGCGAAGCCGTCGTCATCGAACGACGCAGGCAAGACCTCCGTCCAACCGGCAGGCCGCCGTTGGAGTATGACGAGTTTCAGCGCGGCGGTATCTGCTTCAGGGTAATCCTCATAGCGGCGTCGGTACGCTTGCAAGATCACGCGCTCAGAGCCGCTGGCCTTCCGGTCGCGCGTGAAATGCCCGACACCCCAGCGGATCGGGGGCAAGCAGGGAGAGGCTTGCAAGCCACTCCTCGTATTCGAAGGGATCGAAACCAGCATTCGCAGCGAGCCACTCGCGGGCGGCAGCACTTGATCCAAGCTTCTGGACCGCCTCCGCCGGATCTTCCATCGGAACCAATCGGTGAATCCGCGGTCCGCCATGCCATTGTGGTGAGAACGGAATCGTCTCGCCAACACAGAACCGCCCTAGTGCCGGCTCGAAGGCGAAGGGCGGCGCTGCGATCTCAATCGGCTGAGGAGTTAGCGGGATCGTCACCCGCCCGCGGGCCGCCGCTTCGTACCAGGCGAGCGCATCGGCCGTGGACATCGGCAGCGCCGATGCCGCAAGCGTCACATGGCCGCCAAAGTTAGGAACGGTCCAATTCCTCTCGCCGGCCGTGAAACGCTCCGGAACCGGGATATCGCGCGGAAACAGCTCCACATAGCCGAACAGCAGATATTGCTTTCCTGCGGCGCGCATCGTCGCCAGCCTTACCAGCGCGCCGTGATAGTCCGTCGTGACCTTGGGCCATGTCGGCGCCTGCTGCGCTGGGCCTGCCGTGTCGGTGCGCTCAGCCGCTGAATCGCCGTCTTCTGGACTGTCCATCTCCCCTCCAGCCAGCAGTCTATCACGACCAGCAAGGGGGATAACCCGCAGAGCGCTCGCGCTCTGCCGCGGCCTGACCGCACGCTCCGCCGGTCGCATGTCTTTCTATCCCGGAGCCCTCCTGGGTCATCGTCGTTGTTGCGCCAGTCCATTTCCGGCTCTTTCTAATCAACCCCGCTGACACATGCGCCTCCCTGCGAGGCGAATTAGCGGGGTTCGACGTGACGATGATTCCTTTGCGATCTGAAGCTTTCGCCCGCGGCGCGCGCATGTTGCGCACGGCGCTCGGGCCAGCGATCGCCGGCTACCTCGAAGACCCCAGTATCGTCGAAGTGATGCTGAATCCCGACGGCCGGCTTTGGATCGATCGGCTGTCCGGCGGCCTCGAAGATACGAGCTGTCGTGTGACGCCGGCTGACGCCGAGCGGATTGTGCGGCTCGTCGCGCACCATGTCGGCGTGGAGGTGCATGCCGGCTCGCCGCGTGTCTCGGCCGAGCTGCCGGAAAGCGGAGAGCGTTTCGAGGGCCTGGTCCCGCCCGTCGTGGCGGCGCCGTGCTTCGCAATTCGGCGCCCCGCCGTAGCTGTCTTCACCCTCGGCGATTATGTCCAGGCCAGCATCATGTCCGGCGTGCAGGCCGAGTTGCTGCGCGTAGCCGTCCGAGAACGGAAGAATATCCTCGTCGCCGGCGGCACTTCGACCGGCAAGACCACACTGGTCAATGCGCTCCTCGCCGAGGTCGCCAAGACCGGCGACCGTGTAGTGCTGATCGAGGATACGCGCGAGCTGCAATGCGCAGCGCCCAACCTTGTAGCGCTGCGCACCAAGGACGGCGCCGCGTCGCTGTCCGATCTCGTCCGGTCCTCGTTGCGGCTGCGTCCCGACCGCATCCCGATCGGCGAGGTGCGCGGCGCCGAGGCGCTCGATCTCCTGAAAGCGTGGGGCACTGGCCATCCCGGCGGCATCGGCACGCTGCACGCGGGGTCCGCCATGGGGGCGCTTCGCCGGCTGGAACAGCTCATCCAGGAAGCGGTCGTCACCGTGCCGCGCGCGCTCATTGCAGAAACCATCGACCTCATCGCGGTCCTCGCCGGCCGCGGCGCCGCTCGCAGGCTCGCCGAGCTTGCGGCGGTCAAGGGCCTCAGCCCGACCGGCGACTACGTCCTCAGCCCGGCAGGAGAACCGTGATGCCGCTCAACCGTATCCGCCACCATCTCGCTCTGGCCTACGCTTTTGCCTTCGTGGCGCTCGCGACGTCGCCCGCTTACGCGGCCGGGTCGAACATGCCCTGGGAGCAGCCGCTCAACCAGATTCTCGAATCTGTTCAAGGCCCGGTGGCTAAAGTCGTTTCGGTGATCATCATCGTGATCACTGGCCTGACCCTAGCGTTCGGCGAGACCTCCGGCGGGTTCCGGCGGCTGATCCAGATCGTGTTTGGCCTCTCGATCGCGTTCGCCGCGTCCAGCTTCTTCCTGTCGTTCTTCCAGTTCGGCGGTGGGGCGCTGGTCTGATGGAGCAGGCCGAGGCGATCCCCGGATTCTACGCGCCGGTTCATCGGGCGCTCACCGAGCCGATCCTGCTCGGCGGCGCGCCGCGCTCGGTCGCGATCGTCAACGGCACGCTCGCCGCTGCCGTCGGGTTAGGACTGCGGCTCTGGATCGTCGGCGCGGCCATCTGGCTAATCGGCCATCTCGCGGCGGTCTGGGCCGCCAAGCGCGATCCCGCGTTCGTCGACGTGGTGCGCCGGCACCTGCGCTACCCGCAGCACTTGGTCGCGTGAGGCGACGCGATGATGAATCTCGCCGAGTACCGCCGCCACAACCAAAGCCTCGCCGACTTCCTGCCCTGGGCAGCGCTGGTCGGGCAGGGCGTCATCCTCAACAAGGACGGTTCGTTTCAGCGCACCGCGCGGTTCCGCGGGCCTGATCTGGACTCGGCGACGCCAGCCGAGCTTGTCGCGATCACGGCCCGGCTCAACATCGCGCTGCGTCGGCTGGGATCGGGCTGGGCGATCTTCATCGAGGCGCAACGCCAGCCCGCCAGCCACTATCCGCGGAACGAGTTTCCCGATGCCGCCTCCGGCCTTGTGGACGCCGAGCGTCGCGCGCAGTTCGAGGAAGAGGGCACGCATTTCGAGAGCCGATATTTTCTGACGCTGCTCTGGCTGCCGCCAGCCGACGACGCCGCTCGCGCTGAGGCCTGGCTCTATGAGAACCGCGCGCATGACGGCGCGGATTGGCGCGCCGCGCAGGCTGGCTTCGTCGATCGTACCGATCGGGTGCTGGCGCTGATCGAGGGCTTCATGCCCGAGGCCGAGTGGCTCGATGATCCCGAGACGCTTACCTACCTGCACTCGTGCATCTCGACCCGCCGCCAGCGCGTGCGCGTGCCAGAGACGCCGATGCATCTCGACGCCATCCTGATCGACGAGGACTTGACCGGCGGCCTCGAGCCGAGGCTCGGCCGCACGCATCTGCGTACGCTCACGATCATGGGCTTCCCGTCGCAGACCTGGCCGGGCCTGCTCGACGATCTCAATCGGCTCGCCTTTCCCTATCGCTGGGCGACGCGCGCGATCTGCCTAGACAAGACCGATGCAACCAGGCTGCTCGCCAAGATCCGTCGTCAATGGTTCGCCAAGCGCAAGTCGATCATGGCGATCCTGAAGGAGGTGATGACCAACGAGGCGTCGGTCCTGATGGACAGCGACGCCGCCAACAAGGCGCTCGACGCCGACGCCGCGCTCCAGGAGCTCGGCTCCGACCTCGTCGGCCAGGCCTATGTCACGGCAACCGTCACGGTTTGGAGCGAAGACCCTCGTATCGCCGAGGATCGTCTCCGGCTCGTCGAAAAGACCATTCAGGGCCGCGACTTCACCTGCATGCGCGAGACAGTCAACGCAATCGAGGCCTGGCTCGGCAGCCTGCCCGGCCACGTCTATGCCAATGTCCGCCAGCCTCCGATCTCGACACTCAACCTCGCGCACATGATGCCGTTCTCGGCGGTCTGGGCGGGACCGGAACGGGACGAGCATTTCCAGGCGCCGCCGCTATTCTTCGCCCGGACGGAAGGATCGACGCCGTTCCGGTTTAGCCTGCATGTCGGCGACGTTGGACACACGCTGATCGTGGGGCCGACCGGCGCGGGCAAGAGCGTGCTGCTGGCGCTGATGGCGCTGCAGTTCCGCCGTTATGCCGGGGCGCAGATTTTCGCCTTCGACTTCGGCGGCAGCATCCGGGCCGCGGCGCTCGCGATGGGTGGCGATTGGCACGATCTCGGCGGCGCCCTCGCCGACGATCTCGCCGAGCCGGTCGCCTTGCAGCCGCTCTCCCGCATCGACGATGCCGGCGAGCGCGCCTGGTCCGCCGAATGGGTCGCGACATTGCTCGCCCGTGAATCCGTTACCGTCACCCCGGAATTGAAGGAGCACCTATGGTCAGCGTTGACCTCGCTTGCCTCCGCGCCCGCATCGGAGCGGACGATCACCGGGCTTTCGGTCCTTCTGCAATCGAACGCGTTGAAGCAGGCGTTACAGCCTTACACGGTCGGAGGACCCTGGGGGCGATTGCTCGACGCGGAATCCGAGCGCCTCGGCGAGGCAGAGGTCCAGGCGTTCGAGACCGAGGGGCTGATCGGAGCAGGCGCGGCGCCGGCCGTCCTTTCCTACCTGTTTCATCGCATCGAGGACCGGTTCGATGGTCGCCCCACGCTGCTCATCGTCGACGAGGGCTGGCTCGCACTCGACGATCGCGGTTTCGCCAGTCAACTCCGCGAATGGCTGAAGACGCTGCGGAAGAAGAACGCCTCGGTCATCTTCGCCACCCAGTCATTGGCCGACATCGACGGCAGTGCCATTGCGCCGGCGATCATCGAGAGCTGCCCGACGCGGCTGTTTCTGCCGAATGAGCGCGCCCTCGAACCGCAGATCGCGACCATCTATCGCCGCTTCGGGCTGAACGATCGCCAGATCGAGATCCTCAGCCGTGCGACCCCGAAGCGCGACTATTACTGCCAGTCGCGCCGCGGCAATCGCCTGTTCGAGCTCGGCCTCTCCGAAGTGGCACTCGCCTTCACCGCGGCGTCCTCCAAGACCGACCAGACGGCCATCGCAACTATCGTCGCCGCAGAAGGGCGAGATGGGTTCGCTGCCGCATGGCTGCGGGGCAAGGGCCTCGACTGGGCGGCCGACATGCTCACCACACGCAACCAGGAGATTTCCCAATGACCGCCCGTCGCTTACGCGCGGTGCTCGCCGCGGGCGCGGCCGTTCTGGCGCTCGCGACCGCCAGTGTCCCGGCTCAAGCGCAATGGATCGTGTTCGATCCGACCAATTTCTCGCAGAACGTCCTGACGGCGGCGCGGGAGCTGCAACAGGTCAACAACGAAATCCAGAGCCTGGAGAACCAGGCCACGATGCTGATCAACCAGGCCAGGAACCTGGCGAGCCAGCCTTACTCAGCGCTGGCCCAGCTCGAGCAGTCGATCACCCAGACCGAGCAATTGCTCCTTCAGGCGCAGCGCATCGCGTACAGCGTCGCGGCCATCGATCATGCGTTCACACAGACCTACCCGCAAGCCTATTCGAGTTCACCATCCAGCCAGCAGCTCCTCGCCGGTGCGCAGACGCGCTGGCAGAATTCACTCGCGGGATTCCAAGATGCGATGCACGTGCAAGCCGGCGCCGTGCAAAATCTTGACAGCACGCGAACGCAGATCAATGCGCTGATCTCCGCGAGCCAGTCGGCGACCGGTGCGCTTCAGGCCGCCGAGGCTGGGAACCAGCTCACAGCCCTCCAGACGAAGCAGCTTGCCGACCTTACCGCCGTCATGGCGGCTATCGCGCGCGCTCAGAGTTTGGAGGGTGCGCGCAACGTCGAGAACCAGTTGCAGGCGCAGCAACAGCTTTCGAACTTCCTCAACTACGGCCCGGGCTACCAGCCCGGCTCCGCGCAGATGTTCCACTGATGCGCGTCCGACCCCTGCAGATCCAATCGATCGCGCGCGCCACCGGCTACGTCGTTGTGGCGGCGGCGATCGCCGCGACCGCGCTTCACTTCCGGCACGATGGTGCCGGCGCGCCTGCGCCCTTGCCCGTGCCTTCGACGAGGAGCGATCCACTCGCCCTCGAGTTGGCGCGCTGCCGGTCGATCGGGATGGCGGCGAAGGATGACGCGACTTGTGAAGCGGCCTGGGCCGAGAATCGTCGCAGCTTCTTCACCTACCGCCCGGCCGATAGCGCCGCACCTGCGCGGACTGGCGAACAGAATTCAACTGCCAAGCCCGAGGGTCAGTAGACGCCATGGGCGGCACCGGCGTCATCGACAACTTCCTCGGCGTCTTCACGGAGTATATCGATTCCGGATTCGGTCTCGTGCAGGGCGACGTGCGCTGGCTCGCCGGCGTGCTGATTGCGATCGACATCACGCTAGCGGGCCTCTTCTGGGCGATGGCGCCGGATGAGGACGTGCTCGCGCGCCTGATCAAGAAGACGCTCTATATCGGCGTCTTTGCTTTCATCATCGGCAATTTCAACAACCTCGCGCAGATCATCTACAACTCCTTCGCCGGCCTCGGCATCGAGGCGGGTGGCGGAACGATGAGCCAGGCCCAGCTTCTTCAGCCGGGACGTCTCGCCCAGGTGGGCATCACCGCCGGCCAGCCGATACTCAGCTCGATTTCCGGGCTGATGGGCTTCACCAGCTTCTTCGACAACTTCGTCCAAATCGCCATCCTGCTGATCGCGTGGCTGATCGTCGTCATCAGCTTCTTCATCATGGCGATCCAGCTTTTCATCAGCCTGATCGAGTTCAAGCTGACGACGCT
>DATJLU010000149.1:0-27576 GCA_035509275.1 Allostellaceae bacterium
CAGTCGTAATACCCGTGGAAGAACCGGCCTTCCTGTCGACCGTGCAGCGGATCATCGGTCGCATCGAGGTCGAGGACGATCTGCCGGGGCGGCTGCCGGTGCGCCTCCAGGAACAGATCGACCAGCAGCGCCTCGATCGCCGCCGGATCATGGCTGATCTTGTGATAGCGCGTCGCCACCGGCCGGCTCAGCTCCAGGCGATTGAGCGTGCTCTTGCCGGCTACCGGCGCGCAATCTTCGCGCCGCGCCTCGAGCTTGCCCGCCAGCACCGCCATCACCGGGTCATGGCGCAGCTCGTCATGGTCGTTGAGATCTTCATAGCCAAGCGCGATCCCGAACACGCGCTGGCCCACCAGCGTCACCACCTCGTGCTCGACCAGCGCCGCTTGCCGCCCATCGCGAAAGCACGACGCAAACCGCCGCGTCAGCCCGATCGCCTGATCCGTAGCCCCCAGCAGCAGGGCGCCGGCATCCGACGTCACCCACCCGCCGTCGAACGCCGCGACAACAGCGCGCCGTTCTACCGCTGCAAACCCAAACAAATCCGCGCTACACTCTGTCGGCATCGGGGCGTCTCCTTGGACCCGAGTAAATCGTTGCTGCACAACAATTTTCTCAGAGTCCGCGCCCCGATGCACCTGTCCAGTTTGAGAAATCCGGGCTAGGTACGTACATCTCAGAAACAGCGCGGTTCCAGTATCTTTCCCGCCGTCCCTGCGAAAGCGGGGACCCAGAGCAACGCGCCCGTCGTCGCATCTGACGCTCTGGATGCCCGCTTTCGAGTGTGTGAAGAAATCGAAGTGGACGAAGGTGGCGCTTTGGGACCGTATGGATTCCCGCTTTCGCGGGAATGACGGAATAACTTGATTTTGCTTTAGAATTCGTCGCCCCCGCGAAAGCGGGGATCCATCTCTGAGCCGCACGATGTCAGCGAAAGCACCTTTGCCTGCGATTCCTTCACGCCCTCTTTCGCGGGCAAGGCGATGGTTGGGATGGGGAGGCGCGAGATATGAGCACGCGACGCTCGCGCTACCCGCTTCGCGGGGCGGCGCTCAATAGCCCGGCGCGCCCTCCTGGATGACGACGCGGCGGTTGCGCGGCTCGTTGACGTTCGGCGGGGTAGGGATTGCGAGGTCCGCTTCGCCGCGGCCGACGGTGACGATTTCCGCGCTGGGAATGCCGACGGCGACCATCTCGTTGCGCACGGCATCGGCCCGCCGCTCGGACAGCTGCAGGTTATATTGGGCGCTCCCGACCGTATCGGTATGGCCGGTGACCGTGATGAGGGTGATGCCGCTGCCTGTGGCTGTGGCGGCTGCCTGCCGCACGATGTCGCGGCCGGAGGGGGTCAGTGCCGCGCTGTCGAAGTCGAAATAGACGGTGAAGCTCTTTGGCGGCGGGGGCGGCGGAGGGGCGGGGGCGAGTGGTGGCATGCTGGCGCCCTCGGGCGCCGGCGGCGGCGGCTTGGGCACGCCGAATTTCAGGCGAAAGGTGAGCATCGCCGCGTGATCCTGATACTCGGCATGCGACGACAGGTTGGCGCTGGTGGTGCGCAGGTGGAGGTCTTCCGTGGCGAGATACTTGTAGCCGATGCCGAGATAGACCCGCCGGGTCACGGGATATTCGACGCCGGCCATGGCCTGCCAGGCGAAAGGCGTGTCGCTGCCGATGTTGTTGACACGGACATTGGCGGCGCCGACGCCGAAGCCGATATAGGGGGTCCAGGAGGTGCCACCGATGTGGAAGTCGTAGAGGCCGTCGACCATATAGCTGCGCGCCGCAGCGTTGGCCTTCAGATTGAGCGATGTCGGCGTGTTGCCGCCACCGGGCAGGGTGACGTTCTTGGCGTCGTTGTGGCGGTAGCCGAGGTCGATTTCCGCGCGGAACCCGTTGCCGAAGGCATAGCCGGGGCCGGTGTTGATCATGTAGCCGGGATCTGTATTGAGCGTGGCCTGGTTTCCCGACGGCCCGGTGACGGAGAGGCCTTCGAGGAAGCTGGCGCCGAGGTTCAAATGAAAGTAGGTGCCTTTCGGCTCCTGTGCCCGAGCCACTGACCCCGCCAGTGCCAGTCCGAGCAACGCGATCGCGCTTCTGTAGAGGACCGGCATCGTCCGCTCCCGTCACTCGTGGTTGCACCATCCAACCCGGGCGTGACGGGCTTGGGCATCGGGGCAATTCCCGAGACCACTGAAAAACTGGCATCAGTGCGGGCCGGCTGCGCCCGCGTTCGCTTCGGGCGCCGAGCTCGAAACCCAAGCCAAGTCAATGCGTGATGGCCCGGGGCAGATAGAGCGTCATCGTGGTCCCGCGGCCGACCGTGCTCGCGATCGCCACCGCACCGCCGGCGCGTTGCGCGAAGTCGCGGACCCGAGCGAGGCCGAGACCGGTGCCGTGCTCGGGGCCTTTGGTCGTGAAGAACGGCCGGCACGCCTGGGCGACGACGTGCGCCGGCATGCCGCTTCCGGTATCGCTCACCCTCAGCGCCACGAAGTCGCCGGTGAGCCCGTCGATTTGCCCGCGAAGCGCGATGTTGGCGCTCGCAATGTGCAGGTCGCCTCCCGTCGGCATCGCATCGCGGGCGTTCATCGTCAAATTCAGCAAAGCGAGGAGGGTCGCGTGCGGATCGGCGAGGATCGGCCAGACGCTCGGCTCGAGCGAGAGATGGAGACGGACTCGAAGCCCCGCCGCATCGCGCAGCAGGGGCGCAAAGCGCTGCAGGCAGTCATTGGGATCGAAGACCTCGCTGCGCTCGACGTGCGGGCTCGCCGCCTGCAGCAGGGCCCGCGTTGCCGCCATTCCGGCCACGGCGGCGCCGAGGGCGCATTGCACTTGCTGCTCGAGCGCGCTGTTGCGCTGATGTTCGCGCAGCCTCTCCAATGCCATTTCAATGACCGTGAACAGGTTGCCGAGGTCATGAGCGGTGCCGGATGCGAACTGGCCGATCAGCGCCAGGTCGCGCCGCCGCTCTTCTTCCCGCTCTGCGAAATCTTGCCGCCCAGGCCGCTTGGCCGCATCCAGCCGCGCGGCGGACTCTGCTGTCTTCGACATTGCGCCCCCTCCCACGATCACGTCCGCTGTGGCGCGCGACGCTGTGCGTGCCCGATCAGAGTCAGGTGCTGCTTGCGATAAATATCCTTGGACGTTTTGATGCCAGTTTCCTCACTGCCGGCGATGGCGTCTTTGGGATATGTGCGGTTTTCTTTCGCAAGCTTGCTGTCCGGGCGGGATGCGATCCGATCGTTGTCGGCGGCAACGGATATGTCGGCGGCTCCAAAGACGAGCCCGTGCTGGGGCGGAGCTATCGCAGTTGTCGTCACGTTTGTGGCAGAGAAAGGCTCACCACAGAGACACGGAGTTCACAGAGAAGGGGAGAATGGCGCGCTTCGCGCGCCAAACACTTATTCTCCGTGCCCTCCGTGGTAGGTAGTCTTCCTAGGCAGAAACTCAGGTATTTCCTGATAGGCAGCGCGGTCCTTTCCAGTAGTCCTTAGCGGGCGAGAGAAGGGAAGAACGCATGCCGGATGGCCCTGCGTTACCGTCAGCCCCGCCCGGCGTCAGGTCGGCGGGTGATCTCGCGCGGGCCATCGGTGACGGTATCGTCTGGAACGCTCCAGCTGCGGTAAGCGAGGCCGGGTTGTGGCAACGGACCACGTCTGCGGTGGTCAGCCGCGGAGGCGGCGAAGGCTATTGGAAGGCCGATCATCACGTCGTCATGCTCGGTCTGACGTTTGCGGCGGAGATAACCGTCGGCATCGAAGGCGGTCGGCCCAAGCAAATCGGGCCCTTGCAGCCGGGGTGCCTGCGCTTTATCCCGGCGGGTGTCGGTGTCAGGACGACCATGTCGATGTCCGCGCCGAAAATCGCGTGGATCGGGGTGGTTCAACGTCCCGAGATCTACCGCGATCTGGCCGGGGAAGGCTCATGGCCGGCCAGCTTTGCCGATTTTGATCCGACGCTGATCTGCGCTGATCCCCGGGCGACGCTGCTCATCGAAGCCATTGCCAAGGAAATCAGCGGCGGCGCCTTTGACCATCTGATGGTCGATGCCCTGAGCTCCGCGCTGGCGGTCCAGATCGCCCGTCAGTTCCGCGGCGCGGGTTTGCGGCTTCTGCCGGCGGGACGGTTGTCGAAGGACAGGCTGAAACGGGTCCTCGACTACATCGACGCGCACCTGGCAAACCCGCTGCTGCTGCGCGATCTCGCCGCGGTTGCCTGCCTCAGCCCTTATCATTTCGCCCGCAGCTTCAAACGGTCGATCGGCATGGGACCGCACCGCTATGTCATGGAGCGGCGGATCGAACGCGCCCGGCGGCTGATTTTGCGGAGCAATCTGTCGCTGGCGGATATCGCGGCGGCCGTCGGCTTCGACAGCCAAGCGTCCTTCACCTCGCGCTTCAGCCGGCACGTCGGGATGACGCCGGGTCGATTGCGGCGGGCGGTCTAGGCGAGCGCTACGCGCTCGTCCGCGGCGGCGTCAGCGGTTGCGTAAGCAACCGCGAGAGCCGCTTCTCTCCGGCTAACCTCAAGTGCACCCTCACCCCGGCCCTCTCCCGCAAGCGGGCGAGGGGGATGGCGAGCGCGTCAGCCCTCTAACCCGCACCATTCGGCAACGAAGAGGGCGATGGTTTGGGTGACGTGGCGGAGCGAGGCGAGGTCGACGCGCTCGTCGAAGCCGTGGATGGCTTCGGATTTGGGGCCGTAGACCAGCGCCGGAATGCCGGCATAGAGCCCGAAGAAGCGCGCATCGGTGGTGCCGGTGAAGGCGCTCTCGGCGAGCGCCGCGCCGGTGCTACGCTCATGCGCGCGGCGCAGGAGCGCGGTCGCGTCCGCGTCGCGCGCCAGCACGTAGCCCTCCGCCTCGAAGCCGTTATAGACGATCTCCGGCGGCGCATTGGCGAGGAAGCGGTTGGCGCGCGCGGCATCGCGGATCACCGTCTCGATCTCGCGCTTGGCCTCGGCGATGTGCTGGCCGGGATAGAGCGCGATCCGGGCGTCGAAGACGCACCAGGCGGGGACGCTCGAGGCCCAATCGCCGCCGGCGATCTTGCCGATATTGAGGTTGATGGGATGCGCGTGCTCGGCGTAGAGCGCGTGCCGCCGCTGCGGCTCGTTCCAGCGCGCCTCGAGCCGATGCAGCGCGGTGATCAGCTCGAAGGCGGCCTCGATGGCGTTGCTGCCGCTGCCGGCATCCATGACATGCACCGGCAGGCCGCGCACTTGCACCTGGAACCAGAGCACGCCGACCTGGCCGCGGATGAGCCGCTCGGCCGTCGGCTCGGGAATGAGCGCGGCCTCGGCGCGATAGCCGCGGGCGAGACAGGCGAGCGCGCCATTGCCGGTGCATTCCTCCTCGACCACCGATTGCACATGGACGTCGGCGGCCGGGCGATATCCCAAATGCCGCAGCGCGTCGAGCGCGGCGATGGTGGCGATGAGCCCCGATTTCATGTCGCCGCTGCCGCGGCCGTAAAGCCAGCCATCGCGGATCTCGGGCGCGAAAGGCGGCCGCGTCCACATCTCCAAGGGGCCGGTCGGCACCACGTCGATATGGCCGTTGAGGATGAGCGAGCGGCCGCGCGGGCGATCGGCGCGCAAGCTGCCGACGACATTGACCGCATCGTCATAGCCGCCCGGCACCGGCGAGAAACCCGGCAGATGCCGGATCGCGTCGAGCTCGACGCGCCAGCGATCGACCGACCAGTGGCGCTCGCGCATCAGGCGGGCGATGAAATCCTGCGCCGTCTGCTCGGCGCCGCGGACCGAGGGGAGGGTGACGAGCTCGCGGGTGAGCTGAAGCTGGGCATCGAAGCGCCGGTCGACCTCGTCGAGGATCGCCGAAGTGAGCGCCGTTTCGAGCATGTCGGGTTCCCCTGGCTGCAGCCGAAGCCTCGACTATAGCGCGATCTTCCCGTGGCCGTTCAAGCGCTTGCAAGGCGCTCTGGAGCCCTGGCGCCGCACCGATATCCCCACTTCATCAAGGGTTGACCGGCGCCGCCGGGCCGCTCATATAGGCGCCGTTCCGCCTCTTTACCGCACTGCGGGAGGCCGGGCGACCCGATCGGCGGAAAGCTCATCGGCAGGTGATGCAGATCAATGCGGCGCCGTCGCCGATCGCGGCGACTAGGGCCGATTGGGAGAGTTGCGCAGCATGAGCAATCTCGTCCTCGGGCACGGCCTCGCCTTTGAGGATCTCTACCGGCGCGACGGGTTGATCCGGCTCGACGCGGCCTTCATCGGCCATCTCGGCGCGGCCGACGTCGCGCTGCACAACCGGCTGGTGACGGCGCGGCGCGACGCGACGGCGCTCGACCGCGCGGCGGAATCGGCGCTGCTGCTCGACCTCGCCCCGCATCTCGAGGATTTCATCGGCCAGCTCTTCGGCATCGGCGCCGCGATGCGCGCACTGCAGGCGCGCCACGGCGCGCTGGCGCCGCTCTATGCGGTGAAGCGCCTCTTCGTGCAGCGCCGCGCGGTCAAGGGCGTAACGCCCGAGGCGGCGGCGGCGATCGATGGCGAGGCGCTGGCGCGTGAGCTTGAGGCGCTGATGCGCGAGCCGTTCAGCGAAGCGAGCTATGCGGCCCATGTCGCGCGCTGGATGGAGGCGGAAGCCGAGAACACCGCCGCGCTCGAGCTGGCGCAGCGCTACGCTGCCTGGGCGGTGCTGGCGCCCAAGGGGCGGGAGAAGCACCGCCACGGCGTGCTCTTCCAGGTGCCGCACAAGCTCGAGATGACGCATCTCGTGCCGGTCGAGACGGTGAGCGAGCATGGCGTCGCCATGCTGCGGCTGCCCGAGCATGACTGGCGCCAGCGCGAAGGCTTCAAGCTGACCGATGCGGGCGCCGATCTCACCAAGGCGCTGGATCAGGCGAATTACTGCATCTGGTGCCACCACCAGGGCAAGGACAGCTGCTCGCGCGGGCTGCGCGACAAGAAGACCGGCAGCTTCCAGGCGAGCCCCTTCGGCGTCACCTTGGCCGGCTGCCCGCTCGAAGAGAAGATCTCGGAGATGAACGAGGTCAAGTCGCGCGGCAACAGCGTCGGCGCGCTTGCCATCGCCATCGTCGACAACCCGATGCTGGCCGCAACCGGCCACCGCATCTGCAACGATTGCATGAAGGCCTGCATCTACCAGAAGCAGGAGCCGGTCGATATCCCGCAGGTCGAGACGCGCACGCTGAAGGACGTGCTGAGCCTGCCCTGGGGCTTCGAGATCTACAGCCTGCTGACGCGCTGGAACCCCCTCGATATCCGCCGGCCGCTGCCGCGGCCCGAGAGCGGCTACAAGGTGCTGGTGGTGGGACTTGGGCCGGCGGGCTTCACGCTGGCGCATCACCTGATGAATGACGGGCACACCGTTATCGGCATCGACGGGCTCAAGATCGAGCCGCTGCCCGAGGCGGTCGCCGGCGTTGCCGCCACTGGCGCGCGGACCCCGTTCCGCCCGGTGCGCGACATCGCCGAGCTCTATGAAGCGCTCGACGAGCGCATGATGGCGGGGTTCGGCGGCGTTGCCGAATACGGCATCACCGTGCGCTGGGACAAGAATTTCCTGAAGCTCATCCGCTTGCTGCTGGAGCGCCGCGCCGAGTTCTCGATGTATGGCGGCGTGCGCTTCGGCGGCACGCTCGGCATCGACAGCGCGTTTGCGCTCGGCTTCGACCATATCGCGCTCTGTGCCGGCGCCGGACGGCCGACCGTGGTGCCGATGAAGAACGGCCTCGCGCCGGGCGTGCGCCAGGCCTCCGATTTCCTCATGGCGCTGCAGCTCACCGGCGCGGCCAAGTCCGACAGCGTCGCCAATCTCACGGTGCGGCTGCCGGTGGTGGTGATCGGCGGCGGGCTCACCGCCATCGACACGGCGACAGAATCGCTCGCCTATTACCCGGTGCAGGTGGAGAAGTTCCTGAGCCGCTATGAAACGCTGGTGGCCGAGCGCGGCGAAGCGGCGCTGCGCGAAGGCTGGAGCGAGGAAGAGCGTGCCAGTGCCGACGAGGTCGTCGCCCATGCGCGCGCGATCCGCGCCGAGCGCGACGCGGCGCGGCGCGAGGGCCGGCCGCTCCGCCTGGTGCAGCTGCTCGACAGCTGGGGCGGCGTCACCATCGCCTATCGCCGGCGCCTCATCGACGCGCCGAGCTACACGCTCAACCACGAGGAAGTGGCGAAGGCGATGGAGGAGGGGATCCGCTTTGCCGAAGGCCTGACACCGGAGGGGGTGGAACTCGACCGTAATGGCCGTGCCGCGGGCTTGACCCTGGTGCGGCGGACGCAAGCGGGCGAGGAGCGCGTGACCTTACCGGCGCGCACCATCCTGGTGGCCGCCGGAACGCAGCCCAACACGGTGCTGGGCCGCGAGGATCCGCTCAACGTCATGCTCGACGGCCGCTACTTCCAGGCCTGCGATGAGGACGGCCACCCGGTCGAGCCCGAGCGCGTCGCCAAGCCTTCGGCGGTCCGCGTGCTGATGAGCCTGCGCCCCGATGGCCGCGCCATCAGCTTCTTCGGCGATCTGCATCCCTCCTTTGCCGGCAATGTGGTGAAGGCGATGGGCGGCGCGAAGCAGGGCTATCCCGTGGTGAGCCGCGTGCTCGCGCGCCGCGCTCCGGCCGCGCCGGCGCCGGCGGCGCTCATCGCGCGCCTCGATGACGAGCTGCGCGCCACGGTCGAGCGGGTCGAGCGGCTGACGCCGAGCATCGTCGAGGTGGTGGTGCGGGCGCCGATGGCGGCGCGCGCGTTCAAGCCGGGCCAGTTCTATCGGCTGCAGAATTACGAGCGCCTCGCCAAGCGCGTCGACGGCACGACGCTCGCCATGGAAGGCATCGCGCTCACCGGCGCCTCGGTCGACCCGGAGAAGGGCCTGCTCTCGACCATCGTGCTGGAGATGGGCGGCTCTTCCGATCTCTGCACTCTGCTGGCGCCGGGCGAGCCGGTGATCCTGATGGGTCCGACCGGCACGCCGACCGAGACGCCGCCCGGCGAAACCGTGGCCCTCATCGGCGGCGGGCTCGGCAATGCGGTGCTGTTCTCGATCGGCCAGGCGCTGCGCCGCAATGGCTCGAAGGTGCTTTATTTCGCCGGCTACAAGAAGCGCCAGGACCGCTACAAGGTCGAGGAGATCGAGAAGGCGGCGGATGTCGTGGTGTGGTGCTGCGACGAAGCGCCGGGCTTCCAGCCGACGCGGCCGCAGGACCGCACCTTCGTCGGGAATATCGTGCAAGCCATGGCGGCCTATGGCGCCGGCCGGTTCGGCGCGCCGTCACTCCCGCTCGCCGCCGCCGACCGGCTCATCGCCATCGGCTCCGATGCGATGATGAACGCCGTCGCCGTGGCACGGCACGGCGTGCTCGCGCCTTATCTCAAAGCGGGACACCGCGCCATCGCCTCGATCAACTCGCCGATGCAATGCATGATGAAGGAAATCTGCGCCCAGTGCCTGCAGCTGCACAAGGATCCCGAAACCGGCGCCGAAACGGTGGTGTTCTCCTGCTTCAACCAGGACCAGCCGCTCGACCTCGTCGATTTCGCCGTGCTGCGTGAGCGCCTGGGCCAGAACGCGGTCGAGGAGAAGCTGACGAAGCTGTGGATCGACCGATGCTTGCGGCAGCTCGGGGAGCGCGGGGCGATCGCGGCAGAGTAGGCGCGACGCCGCAGGCGTCGTCGCCCGCGGGCGTCAGCGGTTGCGCCAGCAACCGCGGGAGCCTGCACCGTGCGGACTATTCTCCGGCCATGTGCTTGCACATCCGCAGTGCGTCCTTCGACAAGCTCAGGATGAGGAAAATTTTTTGTGGCACAAAGAAAATCTCCTCATCCTGCGCGCGAGCGTAGCGAGCAGTCGAAGGACGCACCGCTGTTTGCCCCAGCGCTTTCTTAATCGCCGGCTGGAAAGGCCGGCGACATCAGGCAAACATTTCGGGTCGCACCTCTTCAACCTCGATCACGACGTCGGCCGGGATGTTGAGCTTCCGCGCCGCAGCCCGAATGGCGTCCGCGTTCGGCGCCTCATACAGGCAGTATGTCTTGCGTTTGTCAGGACTTAAGAACGAGAACACCCACTTTACGCCCTCCTCGTCGTTGATCTCCTTGACGGCGGCGGCGACCTCCGTCGTGAGCTCCAATCGCTCGGCGAAATTCCGCTCGATCAAAAAGCGCGGCATCGGGAACCTCCTTTCTCGCTCAACTGCCCTGGGATGCAGACTTTGCCGTTGGCGCCCCGAGCGCTCCGATCTTGGCCGCGAGAGCACCCATTCCGAACCGCTCCGCGCTCGCCAACGCCGCGGCAAGGAGGGCGTCGGCTCGATCCTGGTCGCCCGGCCTGCCGCGCTCGCGGAGCATCAGCGCGAACTCATGCTTGGTATGAGCAAGCCACGGCCAAGCGCGCAGTCGTTCGTCCATGTCCAACGCCGCCTCGAAATGCGCTTCGGCAGTCGTCCAGTCGTGCAGCGCCGACGCCAGCATGCCGAGATAGCGCGCATTGGCCCCGCAGCAGACGGTGGCGATCGGCACGACGACGGCGATGTCCTGGTAGGGCCGCAGCAGCGCATAGAGCCGTTCGGCGTGATCCGCATCGCCAAGGCGGGTGCAGACCTCGGCGAGATAGCAGAGCGTGATGTTGCGCCTGGCATCGACCGGCAGCGCAAACCCGTCCGCGGCGATCTTGCCGAACGTCTTTTGTGCCGCCTGGGTAAAGCCGAGGTCCGCCGCGATCAAGGCAAGACCCGGGCCCCAAACCGGGTCGCGGGATTTCTCGGCGGCAAAGCGCTTTACCAGAGGGGCGACCTCGGCGAGCCGGCCTTGCTCACGACGGATCGTGAACATCTGCATGCCGTATACCCCGGTGACGACCTCGTCGTCGACGCCGGCCGGAGTGTGCAGCGCCTCTTCCGATAGGCGCTCAGCCGCCGCGAAATCGCCGTGCAGGATCGCCCGCATCGCCTCCGTGCTGTTGAGCCCGTACAAGTCCATTGGCGCGCCTTCGAACAGGGTGTGGCGGCGCGCGAGGCGGTCTTCGAAAGCCGCCAGATCGCCCATCTCGAGGCAGCCGACCATGGCAAAGGCGTTGGCGCGCACAATCAGTTCCGGGCGGTTGCCGATCTCGTCTGCGGTCGCGGTCATCTCATCGAGAGTGGCGCGCCACGCCGGGAACTCCGGCGCGGCACAGGGTCGGCCTGTCGTGGCGATGTAGGCGCAATCCAACGCGTCGAAGAGCGCGCGGCGGTCGCCAAGCCGGCGCGCCAGATCCGTGGCCTCGCGCATCAGCGCGGATGCCCGGTCGAAGTCGCCGAGCTTGAACGAGACCCGGCCGAGATGGCCCAGGACGCGGCAGCGCAGGGCATCATCGCTTTCGCCGAGCGCCGCGAGCGCCGCTTCGAGTAGGCCGGGGGAGTCGCCGATGACGCCCATATAGACTTCGGTTTCCTCCGCCCCCAATGCGGCCCGCGCCAGATCGGCCGGGGCGCCGATCGTGCGGGCAAGGGCGGCCGCTTCCGTGAAGCTCTGCAGCGCCTCCTGCAGGCGCAACACCCGGAGACGGGCCTCGCCGACGAGGGTCAGCAGATGCAAAAGCTGGTGGGATCGGCTCGAGGTCTCGGGCAAGGCGCGCGCGATCTGCAGCGCCTGCTCGAAATGGGCCAGCGGCTCGAGATAGGCGGAGCGCGCCAGAGCCCGCTCGCCTGCCTTCACCCAGTATGGGATGGCCTGCTCCGGCGCCGCTGCCGCCATGTAGTGCTGGGCGATCAGATCAGGCTGGCCTTCCACCACTTCTGGAAATCCGCTTTCCAGCGCCCGCGCGATTTCGGCGTGGTGCTGGCGTCGCCGGCTGAGCAGCAGCGATTGATAGGCCGCGTCCTGGATGAGCGCGTGCCGGAACATATAGGCGCCGCGCGTCGCGGCGCCGGTGGGCAACGCGATATGCGAGGCGACCAGCCGCTCGAGCGCGGAGACAAGCGCCTCCTTCGATTTCCCCGCCACCGCGCCGAGCAGCTCGCTGCCGAACTCCCGTCCGATCACCGCCGCGATCTGAGCGACTTCCTTGGTTTCGGATCCCAGCCGGTCGAGCCGCGCCAGCAGCGACGCCTGCAATGTTTCGGGCACGCTGCTGTCGCCGAAAGCGGTGCCGGTTTCGACAACCGATCGGGTGAGCTCTTCGATGAAGAGCGGCACGCCGTCGGCGCGGCGCAGAATACGGGCGACGATTTCCTCCGGCAATGCGGCGGCGGCTGCGGCGCGCGCGACCTCGGCGCCTTGTCCGCGGCTGAGGCGATTGAGCGTGAGCGCCGTGACCTGTGGGTGGCGCGCCCAGTCGGTCTGCCAATCCGGCCGATGGGTGATCACCATCAGCACGCGCGCATCCGTGATGCGCGGCATGGTCTGCGTCATGAGCTCACGGGTCGCAGGGTCGATCCAATGCGCATCTTCGAGAATGAAGAGGAGGGGGCTTTGCGCGGCGAGGCCAATAAACTGGTCGACGAGCAGGTTGAGCACGCGCGCCTGACGCTGTTCGGCACTCAGTTCAAGCGAGCCATGGCGGTCGTCGGCGGGCAACGACAGCAGCGGACCGAGGA
Source organism: Allostellaceae bacterium (assembly GCA_035509275.1). Classification (GTDB taxonomy): domain Bacteria; phylum Pseudomonadota; class Alphaproteobacteria; order ATCC43930; family CGMCC-115725; genus DAHUYF01. The sequence goes on from DATJLU010000149.1 coordinate 12,558, forward strand.
CGGCCAAGCCGTTCGCCGGATCGGTCCCGGCCTGCCGCAACAGCGCGTCGAGCTTGCGCGCTCTCTCGTCCAGCCCATCCTCCGGCAGGAAGCCGGCGGCATATTCAAGATGCCGGATGACCGGGTGAAGCGTGCTGGCAATGTGAAACGGCGAGCACTGCATTCGGATGCGCGTGTGTGGCGTGGCCGACAGGCGCTCGCACAGGGTCTCGACGATCCGCGATTTGCCCATCCCCGCTTCACCGGAGAGCAAGACCATCTGGCCCTCGCCGCCTGCCGCCCGCTCGAAGCGCTCACGGAGCAGCGCCATTTCCTGCTCGCGACCGATGAAAGGCGTAAGCCGGCTTGCGCGCGCCGCGAAACGGCTCTCCGTCGCACGCTCGGCCACGACCCGCGAGGCGCGAACCGGCTCAGCGATGCCCTTCAAGGCCTGCGGCCCGAGACCCTCGAGCACAAAGCTGGCACCGACCAGCTGACGGGTCAGCTCGTCGATGACGACCTGGTTGGCTTGCGCGAGAGCCTGCAGGCGCGCGGCCAGGTTCGGGGTGTCCCCTGCCACCGCGCCCGGTTGCCGGCGCCCCGAGGTCTCCAAATCGCCGACGACGACGATGCCTGAGGCAATGCCGACGCGCGCGCTCAGCGGCTCGGCGCTCCCGCACGGGAGCTGCCGCACCATCGCGATGGCGGCGAGGGCGGCGCGGATCGCCTGCGCCGCCTCGTCCTCGTCGGCGCGCGGCCAGCCGAAATAGGCGATGATCCCGTCGCCCAGGAAATTCGCGACGTAGCCGTCGTGCCGCGCCACCACGCCGCTCACCGCATCTTGGTAGGCGCGGATCAATTCGCGCAAATCCTCGGGGTCGAGGCGCTGCGACAATGCGGTCGAACCGACGAGATCGCAAAACATGACCGTCAGCTGCCGGCGCTCGGCCGAAGCCCCGTCCGCGGGGCTCGGGCGCGGCGGCGCGCTCGGCGGCGTCGGCCGGGCGAGGGGAAGGTTCTCCAGTGCGCGCAGAAGTTTCCGGCGATGGCCCAGAGAAACCCCGAGCTTTTCCAGATCCGCCTCGCTCAGCGCCGGCAGAATATCGAGATCGATATCGTTGGCCCGAAACGCGGGCGCGAGCTGCGCCAGACCCAGCGGCGTCAGCCACGTTTCCAGTTCGTCCACCGCTCGCCCCTCCCTGGCGGGTCGCCGGTAGGCGTGTCGTAAATTCTACCAGAATTGGCGTGAACGCCACCATCGAAGCATTCTCAGTGGTGGACGCGGCGTTCTTTCAGAACGTTTTAGTTGAGTTGCATGGATTTGTAGTGACGTTTGGTTATAGTCCGCACGGTGCGGGCTCCCGCGGTTGCTGGCGCAACCGCTGACGCCCGCCAGCGACGACGCCTTTGGCGTCGCGCTTAGGCGTCGCGCTTATTCCCCGCGCCACTCCGGCGGGCGCTTGGCGAGGAAGGCTTCCATGCCTTCGCGGAAGTCGCGGCTCATGTAGCACATGAGGATGAGGTCGCGGCCTTCTTCGGCGGCGAGCTTGGGGCGCAGGCGGCGCAAGGCTTCCTTGGTCGCCTGCATGGTGAGCGGCGCGTGGCCGGTGAGCAGCTTTGCCAGTTCCTCGGCGCGCGCCATGAGCGCGGCATGGTCGGGCAGCACCTCGCTGACGAGGCCCGCGGCCAGCGCTTCGGGGGCTTCGACGAGGCGGGCGGTGAGGATGATCTCCTTGGCGCGGGCGAAGCCGATGATCGCGGCAAGGCGCGAGAGATTGCCCATCGAGAGGCAGTTGCCGAGCGTGCGCGCGATCGGAAAGCCGAAGCGGGCATTGGCGGCGGCGATGCGCAGATCGCAGGCTGCGGCGATACCGCCGCCGCCGCCGGTGCAGGCGCCGGAAATGGCGGCGATGACCGGCACGCGGCATTCCTCGATCGAGCCGACGACGCGGTCGATGCGCGCCTCGTAGTCGAGCGCGTCCTGCGGCGTCTTGAAGGCGCGGAACTGCGAGATGTCGGTGCCGGCGGCAAACGCCTTGTCGCCGGCGCCGGTCAGGATCAGGGCGCGGATCGAGCGGTCCTGGTTCACGGCGCCGCAGATCTCGGCAAGGCGCTCATACATGGCGAAGGTCAGCGCGTTGCGCGCCTGCGGCCGGTTGAAGGTGACGCGCGCAATGCCGTCGCGGATTTCGTAGAGGAGCTCTTCGGTCAAGGGGTTGCCTCCTGATGCTGTGGCGCGCTCCTAGCACCTCGCCGCGGGGGCTGCAAAGTCGCGGCGCGGGCGGGCTGGAATCCGGCGGCGCGGGGAGGGATAATGCGTCCCGTGCCGCCGCGACAGCGGCGGGTTTGGTGCAAAGGATGAGAGATGAAGGATTACCCCGCGCGCTTTCGCGATCCCGATGATGACGAGCCCGAGCAGCCGGAGCGGCCGGAGAAGCCCGCCGCCGAGCCGCCGGTGAACGAGCTGGAATCGCGCCTCTTCAAGGGGCGCAAGGTGATGATCTTCGGCCAGATCACCGACAAGCTCGCCCGCGACGTCGTGGCGCGCATGCTGGCGCTCGCCGATGATTCGGCAAAGCCGATCCAGATCTATCTCAACTCGCCGGGCGGCCATGTCGAGTCGGGCGATTCGATCCATGACATCATCAAATTCGTGCGCTCGAGCGTGCCCGTCTACATGATCGGCACCGGCTGGGTCGCATCGGCCGGCGCGCACATCTACATCGCCGGCGAGAAGAAGCTGCGCTTCTGCCTGCCGAACACGCGCTTCCTGCTGCATCAGCCGATGGGCGGCGTGCAGGGGCCGGCGACCGATATCGAGATCGAAGCGCACGAGATCATCAAGATGCGCGAGCGTTTGAGCCAGATCATCGCCGCCGAGACCGGCCAGTCGATCGAGCGCGTGCGCAAGGACACCGACCGCAACTACTGGATGTCGGCGAGCGAAGCGATCGAGTACGGCCTCGCGCACAAGGTCATCGGCTCGATCGGCGAGCTGGGGTTGGGGTAGCTGTCAGCATCGGTTGATGTCTCCGTCGAGAAGATGCCGCGTCGCATGTAGGACGCGGTACCATGGGCCCCCGCTTTCGCGGGGGTGACGCAATATATTGATATTGCTTTATAAACCGTCACCCCCGCGAAAGCGGGGGTCCATCTCACAACGATTGAGGATCGTAGAGATCACGCCAAGTTGGATTGCCGCGCTCGATCATTTCGATCTTCCATGCCCTGCGCCATTTCTTGATCTGTTTCTCGCGCGCAATGGCGTCGCCCATCGACGCGTGGCTTTCCGCATAGACGAGACGATACACGCCGTATCGCGACGTAAATCCACCAAGTGCCCCGGTCTTGCGTTCGAAGACGCGGCGTCCGGCGAGGATGCAGACGCAAGGCTGTTTCACGGGAGCTAGAGAATAGCGTATCGGCGCCCCGCGCTTTCGAACATAAGAAGAAGTTTCGATGCAAGGCGCTGCTTTGGCGACCGTATGGATTCCCGCTTTCGCGGGAATGACGGAATAGAATAGTTTGACTTTGCCCTTCGTATTCTTCCTCGCCCCCGCGAAAGTGGGGGCCATCGCGACGCGGCATGTGCGCAAGCGCGCTCAAAGCTCCAAGCGGCGCCAGCCTTCGCGGGTCAGGGCTTCGAGGGGGCGGAAGCGGGCTTTGTAGGCCATCTTGCGGCTCTCGGCGATCCAATAGCCGAGATAGGCGTAGGGAAGGTTGCGCTGCAGCGCCGCCTCGACCAGCGCCAGGACGAGGAAGGTGCCGAGGCTGCGGCGCCGCTCCTCGGGCTCGAAGAAGCTATAAACGGCGGAGAGCCCGTCATCGAGCAGGTCGACGAGGCAGGCGCCGAGGAAAGCGCCGCTGCCGTTGCGCAGCTCGATGAGGCGGCTGGTCACCGGGCTGTCCTCGATCATGGCGCGGAAATCGCCGAAGGTCATCGACGCCATGTCGCTATCGGCATGGCGCGAGCGCTGGTAGCGGACGAAGAGCCGGAACTGCTCCAAGGTGGCTTGCGGCCGGACGACGCGCACCGCGAGGTCGGCATTGCTTTTGTGGATGCGGCGCAGCGAGCGCGAGGGGGCGAACTCCGCCGCCGGAATCCGCACCGGCACGCAAGCGGCGCAATGGCTGCAGGCCGGGCGATAGGCGAGGTGGTGGCTGCGGCGGAAGCCGGCGCGCGACAGCGCGTTGTAGAACCCCATCGCCTCCTGGCCGGCGAGCTCGGTGATCAGCTTGCGTTCGACTTGGCCGGGGATGTAGGGGCAGGGCAGCGCCGCCGTGCGATAGAAATGCTGAGGTGGAACGACCAGCGGTTCGGGTATGGCGCGGCGGCGCGCCTCCGCTACAGGCTGGGGTAGGCGATTATGGCCTTCCGGCATCTTTCCATCCTTGGCGGCCGCTCGAACTCGGCAAGGGCGGCTTTGGCACAATTATGGCCGAGATGGGCCGGGTCGGCCAGTGTCAGCTAACGGGGATGGCGCAAGGGAGATGGTTAAGGAATGCGGTCGAAGGCGACGGGGCCGGCGTTGGCCGGTGCTGCCGGCGCCGCCGCGGCCGCCTGGGAGGGAAGGGGCTTCGCCTGGCGCAGGAGAACGATGGTGATGCGCCGGTTGCGCGGCGAGGCCGGCTGGTCCGGCAGGAGCGGATCGCGATCGGCGACCCCCACCACCCGGGCGAAACGGCTCTCGGGAATGCCGTCGCCGACGAGGGCGCGCCGGCTCGAATTGGCGCGGTCGGCGGAAAGCTCCCAATTGGTGTATTTGCCGCCGCCGGGATAAGGGATGGAATCGGTGTGGCCGGTGACCGTCACCGGGTTGGGCATGCGCGCCACCACCTGGCTGATGAGGGCGAGCAGCTTCTTGGCGGAATCGAGGAGATCGGCGGAGCCGAGCGCGAACATCGGCTTCTTGTCCTGGTCGACGAGCTGGATGCGCAGCCCCTCGGGCGTCTCGTCGACCATCAGATTGTCGGCCAGCCCCTTGAGCTCGGGCAATTGCTTCACCGCCTGCTGCAGCGTGAACTGGGCGGCGGTAAAACGCTTTTCCTCGCGCTCGGCGACGCTGCCGTCGAGATCCTTGTCGGTGAGGCGCTTGGCCTGCTGATCCTGATCCTGGTCGGCGGCCTTGTCCTTGGCGCGCTGGCCGGCATTGTCGCTATCGTCATGGCCGGGGGTGCCGCCCTCGTTGCCGTCATCGCCCTCGTTGGGCTGGCGCAGCGCCGGCCGGTTGATGGCGATCGAGGGCAGCGAGGTCGGGATCGCCTGGGCGCCGGGCTGGCCGATGGTCTGGCCGCCGAGGACGCCGCCGGCGCCGCTCTGCGATTTCGACGCGACCGTCGGCTCGAAGTAATCGGCGATGCCGCGCTTCTGCACGTCGGTGGTGACGTTGAGCAGCCAGAGCAGCAGGAAGAACGCCATCATCGCGGTGACGAAATCGGCATAGGCGACCTTCCAGGCGCCGCCGTGATGCGGATGCTCGCCGTGGCCCTTGACCTTCTTGATGATGACCGGGATTTGCGACGGCTTCGCCATGGCGCCGTCCGATCAGGTCGCGGCCGGGAGAGCTTCGACCGCTTCCTCGACCTCGTAGAAAGTGGGCCGGACGTCGGTGTTGAGCGATTTGCGCGCGAACTCGACCGCGACCGACGGGGCGTAGCCCTGCATATAGGCGAGGATCGCGGCTTTGATGCAGAGGAAATAGCGCTGCTCCGCCTCGCCGCGATTCTTGATCGCGGCGCCGATCGGGCCGACGAAGCCATAGGAGAGCAGCACGCCCATGAAGGTGCCGACGAGGGCGCCGCCGATGAGGTGGCCGAGCACCGCCGGCGGCTCGGTGATCGAGCCCATGGTGTGGATGACGCCGAGCACGGCGGCGACGATGCCGAGCGCCGGCAAGCCGTCGGCCATGGTCTGCACCGCGCCCACCACCGCTGCATGCTCCTGGTGATGCGTCTCGATGTCCTCGTCCATCAGCGTCTCCATCTCGTGATGGTTGTCGGTGCCGAGGGTAAGGAGACGGAGGTAGTCGCAGACGAACACCACCGCGTGATGGTCGCTGTAGAATTTCGGAAAGCGCTGGAAGAGCGTGCTCTCGTTCGGGTTCTCGACATGCTGCTCGAGCGCCAGCGCGCCTTTGGTCTTGGCCAGCTTGAAGATGGAGTAGAGCAGGCTCAGCAGCTCGAGATAGGCCTCCTTGTCGTAGCGCTCGGGCTTCAACAGGCCGGTGATCTGCGCGATCGTCCCCGATAGCACGGGCTTGCGGTTCGAGGTGATGAAGGCGCCGAGCGCGGCGCCGATGATGATCATCACCTCGAAAGGCTGGAACAGCACGATGAGGTGGCCGCCATTGAGGAGGTAGCCGCCGAGGACGCAGGCGATGACGACGACCGATCCGACGATCAGGAACATGAGGGGCAGCGGCCTTTGCTAGCGACCGGTTAAGGTCCCGGATTTGCGTTAAGATTCCCTTGCCCAAGGGTGATGTTCGCCGGGTGTTCCGCTATCTGGGGTGGCGTGGCGTTGGTCGCCGCTACGGCCAGATAATCGTTTATAATAAATACTTTATAGATCGTTGCTCGGGTGAGTCTAGAGGTGAAAGGGGATAAGAGGATGAAGGGGGATGAGGGGGATGGGGACAATGCGTTGCGGAGTGATGCCGCGGCGGCGGCGAAATGGACCCCCGCTTTCGCGGGGGTGACGGAAAACTAAGTAAATCAAATCGTTCTGTCATTCCCGCGAAAGCGGGAATCCAAACCTCGCGGTAACCGACTCATCGATAACGGGCTTTCGCCGACAGGAGCCTGTCGTCTTTCCTCTCATCCTCTTATCTCCCCTCATCCCCTTATCCCCTAATTCTCATCCTTTTTCTCAAGGTCCCAGGGCCTGGTCGAGGTCGGTGATGAGGTCGTCGAGGTCTTCGATGCCGACGGAGAGGCGGATGAGCGTGTCGCCGATGCCGAGGGCCCGGCGCTGCTCGGGCGGCAGCGAGGCGTGGGTCATGATGGCGGGATGCTCGATGAGGCTCTCGACCCCGCCGAGGCTCTCGGCGAGGGAGAAGAGCTCGACGCGCTCGAGAAAGCGCTTTGCTGCGGCGAGGTCGCCCTTGAGCTCGATCGTCACCATGCCGCCATAGGCCTGCATCTGGCGGCGCGCCAGCCCGTGCTGCGGATGGCTGGGAAGGCCGGGGTAGTGGACGCGCGCCACCTGCGGGTGGCGCTCGAGGTGCTGCGCCACCGCCAGGGCATTGGCGCAATGCCGTTCCATGCGCAGGGCCAAGGTCTTGAGCCCGCGCAGCGCGAGGAAACTGTCGAACGGCCCGGCGACGGCGCCGACCGCGTTGTGCAGGAAGGCGAGACGCTCGGCGAGCTCCTGGTCGTCGCCGGCGATGACGACGCCGCCCACCATGTCGGAATGGCCGTTGAGGTATTTGGTGGCGGAATGCATGACGAGGCTGAAGCCGTGCTCGAGCGGCCGTTGCACGTAAGGGCTGGCGAAGGTGTTGTCGGCGACGGTGAGGAGGCCGCGCTGCTTGCCGATCTCCGCCACCACCGCGAGATCGACCAGCTTCAGCATCGGGTTCGACGGCGTCTCGATCCAGATCATGCGCGTTTCCGGCCGGATCGCCGCGTCGAGCGCGGCGCGGTCGCGCATGTCGACATAGCTGACGCGAAGCCCGGCGGAACGCTCGCGCACCCGGGTGAAGAGGCGGTAGGTGCCGCCATAGAGATCGTCCGAGGCGACGATATGGGCGCCGTGATCGAGCAGCTCGAGCAGCGTCGCGGTCGCCGCCATGCCCGAGGCGAAGGCGAAGCCGTGCATGCCGCTCTCGAGATCGGCGATGCAGCGCTCATAGGCCATGCGCGTCGGGTTCTGCGTGCGCGAATATTCGTAGCCCTTGTGCACGCCCGGGCTCTGCTGGACATAGGTCGAGGTGGCGTAGATCGGCATCATGATGGCGCCGGTGGTGGGGTCGGGCGCCTGGCCGGCATGAATGCCGCGAGTCGAGAAGCCGCGCCGGTTGTTTCGTCGAGCCATGGGTCCTCAGCGCAGCCGGCGGCGGAGATGGTTGATGAAATCGATGCGGGTGATGAGACCGATGAATTTGCCGTCGCGCTCCACCACCGCGACATGGTCCTTGGCGAAGATCGGCAGCAGCGCGTCGAGCGGCGCGTCGGGGGCGATGGTCTCGAGCTTGGTCACCATGGCGCGGCGCACCGGCCAGCCGAACGCATCCGGATCGTCCTTGGCGGCAAGCAGCAGATCGCTCTCGTCGATGATGCCGACCAGCCGGTCGCCCTCGATCACCGGCAGCTGCGATACCTCGTAGAGCTTCATGCGGCGATGCACGGTGGCGAGCGTGTCCTCGGGCGTCACCGTGACGACGCTGCCCTCGGCATGGCGCCGCGCGATGAGATCGGTGAGATCGCCCTGCGTCGGCCGTTGCAGCAGCCCCTGATCGAACATCCAGAAGTCGTTGTACATCTTGGAGAGATACTTGTTGCCGCTGTCGCAGACCAGGGTCACGACGCGCTTCGCTTCACTCTGCTCGCGGCAATAGCGCAGCGCCGCCGCGAGCAGCGTGCCGGTCGAGGAGCCGCCGAGAATGCCCTCGCGGCGCAGCAGCTCGCGCGCCGCGGCGAAGCTCTCGGCATCGCTGATGCTGTAGGCGCGGCGCACGCGCTCCAGCTCGCAGATCGGCGGCACGAAATCCTCGCCGATGCCCTCGATCAGCCAGGACCCGGCCTCGACCTTGCGCCCGGTCTCGACCAGCGGCGCCAGGATCGAGCCTTCGGGATCGGCGAGCACCATCTCGACGCCGGGCGAGACGCGCTCGAAGAAGCGGGCGAGCCCGGTCAGCGTGCCGCCGGAGCCGACGCCGACCACGACCGCGTCGAGGCGATGGCCCATCTGCTGCCAGATCTCGGGGCCGGTCGTCGTCTCATGCGCCAAGGGATTAGCAGGATTGGCGAACTGATTGACGTAGAAGGCGCCGATCTCGCGCGCGAGGCGCTCGGCGAGATCCTGGTAATAATCGGGATGGCCCTTGCCGACATCCGAACGCGTGATCCGAATTTCGGCGCCCAAGGCCTTGAGATGCAGAACCTTCTCCTGGCTCATCTTGTCCGGGATGACGAGGATGAGGCGATAGCCTTTCTGCGCCGCGACCAGGGCGAGGCCAAGCCCGGTATTGCCGGCGGTCGCCTCGATCAAGGTGCCGCCGGGGCCGATCCTGCCGTCGCGCTCGGCGGCTTCGATCAGCGACAGGCCGATGCGGTCCTTGATCGAGCCGGCCGGATTCTGGTTCTCGAGCTTGACGAAGAGCGCGCAGCGCCCGGTGTCGAAGCGCGTCAGCTCCACGAGCGGCGTGTTGCCGATCGATTCGAGGATGCTCCGATGCACCGCCATGACGCTTCTCCCGATCCTGCCCTCTTCCTACGCCCTGGCGCAGGGCGGGAGCAAGACTGCCGCAAGACGTTTGCAGACTGCTGACAGCGCCTGTCAGCGGGGGTGGCATAGGCTGCCATCGGCAAGGCAGCAATCGGGGCAGGAGGTCGCATGTCATCAATCCGAATCGATTCCGACCAGACGCCATGGACGCCGGGCAGTCCGCTCTTCGGCGCGGGCTCGATCCATGGCGGGCGTGAGCTGGTGCAGATCAAGGTGCTGAGCGATCGGCGCAGCGAAGGCGGCGGGATCGCCTATCTCTTCAAATTCTCGCCGCCGCCGGGCAAGGTCATCAAGATCGTGGCGGTGGCGCGCTCGGACGAGCACGCCTACACCTTGCAAGGCGGCCGCAGCACCAAGGCCGGGCAGCCTCTGCGGGCACCGGTTGACTACGTCCTCAACACGGACGGGCAGCCGCACAGCGCCTTCATCGCGGAAGAGACGATAGCCTTCGTCGTCTACACCGGCGAGCCCGACGAGGTCACCGCGGTCGAGGTGCTCGACATCGAAGCCGCGGCGTAGCTCTGAGAGAGAAGGTCAACCACTGAGGCACAGAGGCAGTGAGGATATGAAATGGCGCGCTTGGCGCGCCAATCCGTTGTTCTCTGTGTCTCCCTGCCTCTGTGGTGATCCTTCTCTCACGCGGCGAGCATGATGCGGACTTCGCGTTCGAGCTGGCTGGGACGCACCGGCTTGGCGACGAGCTTGCCGCGCAGCTCGGCGAGGCGGCGGCGCGGCAGATTGACGAAGCCGGTGAGGTAGATGATGTGGAGCTGCGGCTGCAGCGCCTTGGCGCGGTCGACGAGCTCGAAGCCGTTCATGCCGCCGGGCATGACGATGTCGGTGATCAAGAGATCGAAGTGGATGCCCTCTTGCAGCAGCAGGAGCGCGACTTCCGCCGTCGGCACCGCATGAACGAAAAAGCCCTGGTGCCGCAGCACGCGGCGCATCAGGTCGCGAATCGCGGCGTCGTCATCGACAAACAGAATGCTGTGCATGACGTCTCTGCGCTGGCGAAGATCGAGGGTTCAGTATCGCTCCCGCTCCGAGACCCCATGCGTGGCAATTTTTGGAGGCGCAGGCACAAAAGAGTGAGGGTGGGTTAAGCGGCATTAACCCTGTGGCGCGCTCACGATCCTTCGAGCGCAGTGCTCGACAACAGCCGTGTCGGGAAGCCGGCGGCGCTGAGCGCGGCGACGAGCTCGCCGACATGGCGCGGGTTGCGCGTCTCGATCACGGCATCGACTTCGGCGAGCTTCACCGGCACGTCCTGGAACAGGCGCTGGTGATAGATCTCGACGATGTTGCCGCCCTTCTCGCCGATGATGGCGGCGATCTTGCCGAGCGCGCCGGGCGCGTCGGAAATTTCGATGCGCAGCCGCACGAGGCGGCCGGCGCGCACCAGCTGGCGCTGCAGGATCGAGGCGAGCAGCCGCGCATCGATATTGCCGCCGGACAGCACCAGCCCGACACGCTTGCCGCGAAACCGCCCCGGCTCGGCCAGCAGCGCGGCGAGCGGCGCGGCGCCGGCGCCTTCGACGACGAGCTTTTCGCCATCGACGAGGGTGGCGATGGCGCGCTCGAGCCCGACCTCGTCGGCGAGCAGGATGTCGTCGACCAGCGCCTCGACGATCGGCCGGGTGAGCATGCCCGGCTCCTTGACGGCGATGCCTTCGGCGAGCGTGGTGCCGCCGTTCGGCGCGGCGCCGCGCCCGAGCGCGTACAGCATCGCGGCGTAGAGCGCGCATTGCGCGCCGATGATCGTGATGCCGGGATTGATCGCCTTGGCGGCAACGGCGATGCCGGAAATCAATCCGCCGCCGCCGATCGGCACGATGAGCGTATCGAGGGCGGGGTGGTCGGCGAGCAGCTCGAGCGCAACCGTGCCCTGGCCGGCGATCACCTTGGCGTCGTCATAGGGATGAACCAGGGTGAGCCCTTCGGCGCGCGCGGTTTCGTCGGCGGCGTGCCGCGCCTCGGCGAGGCCGGCGCCGCGCAGGATGACGCGCGCGCCGCAGGCCTCGGTGCGCTCGACCTTGGTGAAGGGCGTGTCGGCGGGCATGACGATGGTGGCGGGAATGCCGAGGCGGCGCGCGTGATAGGCGACGCCCTGCGCGTGGTTGCCGGCGGACATGGCGATGACCCCGGCCTGGCGCTGCGCCGCATCGAGGCTCAACAGCTTGTTGAGCGCGCCGCGCTCCTTGAAGGAGCCGGTGGGGTGCAGGGTCTCGAGCTTCAGCACGATCTCGGCGCCGGTGAGCTCGGCGAGCGCCGGCGCCAGGACGGACGGCGTGCGCAGCACCGCGCCGGCAATCGCGGCGGCGGCGGCGCGGATGTCGTCGGCGGTGACGGGGAGGCTCATGGCGGCGCCAGCACCAGCGTGCCGCCGACCGCGGCGCCGCCCAAGGTGACATAGGCGTCATCGCGCCAGGACAGCATGAGATCGTCGTAGTGCGGCGACAGCACATTGCCGGATTCGCCCGGCGAGATCATGAAGCGCGCACCCGCGATGTCGCCGAGATCGACGATCATGCGCAGGCTCGGCCCGAGCACATCGGCATAGGGCTCGGCGCTGGCGAGCGGCGTCACGCCGCGATCGATGGTGTCGTAGCCGCCATCGGCGGGGATGGTGGTGGCGAAGAGCGCGCGCAGCACCGGCACGTTCGCCCAGAAGCGGTTGGTGAACTGCGCCTGATGCGCGCGGCCCCAGCGCCAGTCGGACATGTCGTTGCCATAGCGGCTGCGCAGCTCGTCGAGAGCGCGCCCGAGCGAAGCGGCGAGCTGATCGGCACAGCTCTCGACCTGCGGCGTCGCGCGGTCGTCGCACCATTCGGGATGTTTGGTGAGGATGAGGCGGATGACGTCGGGATGCATCCCCCAATAATCCTCGAAGGCATCGCCGAGCCGGTCGGCGAAGAGGGTGCGGTTGAGCTCGCGCAGCCAGGCGGCGAAGAGCAGCGGCGCGACATCGTCGCGGTCCATCCGGTCGTTCCAAGCCTTGAGCCGGTCGAGCGCCTTGGCCGCGAGCGGCGAGGGCGGCTTGATGGCGAGCATCAGCGGCAGCAGGTCGCGCGCCATCAGCGACAGCGTATCGGCCTGGATCGCCGCCGAAGCGTCCGGCGATTGCTGCGGCGTCCGGTCGAGCAGCGCATTGATGCGCAGCGCGCGGTTGGGCAGGTCCCAGCCGCGGCCGAGGAAATAGGGATAGCTCTCCGGTACGATCTTGTTGTTGGCGCTGACGATGCGGCCGCTCGGCGGGTTGAAGGCGCTGGGCAGCGCATCGAAGGGGATGTAGCCCTTCCAGTCATAGTCGCCGCTCCAGCCGGGCGCCGGCATCCAGCCATCGCCCTTGCCGCGGATCGGCACGCGCGCCGGGGCGAAGAAGCCGATATTCCCGTCGATATCGGCATAGACCATGTTCTGCTCGGGCGCGACGAAGTCGCGCAAGGCGGCGCGGAACTCGCTCCAATTGCCGGCGCGGTTCATCGCCCAGAGCGCTTGCGGCGTAGGGTCGTCGCCTTCGAGAAAGGTCGCCTCCAGCGCCAGAACGGTGCCGGCGGCGAGGTTCGGGGCGTAGCCGCCGCCGAGATCGGAGATCACCGGGCCGTGCCGGGTCTCGCGCACCGTGAACACCACCGGCGGGCCGCCGCGCACCAGGATGCGCTCCTGCCGCGCCGTGAACGGCGCGTTGCCGCCGGGCGTCAGATAGCGCGAGGCGTCGGCGGGATCGACGCGCTCGATGAAGAGGTCCTCGACGTCGCTTTCGGTGTTGGTGAAGCCCCAGGCGATGCGCTGATTGTGGCCGAGCACGACGAAAGGCTCGCCCGGCGCGGTGACGCCGGCGAGGGTGAGGCCCGGTGTCTGGAGGCGCGCCAGATACCAGAAGCTCGGCGCAGAGAGGCCGAGATGCGGATCGTTGGCGAGCAGCGGCTTGCCGGATTGGCTGTGCTTGCCGTCGACGACCCAGTTGTTCGAGGCGAAGGCGGGGCCGACGAAAGGCGGCAGCGCGTCCTCGATGGCGCCGAGCGGCAGATCCTTGAGCGAGGCGGCGGCGCTGCTCACCGCCACCGGCCCATCGGTCGGGTAGGGCGGGTAGAGGAGCTGCAGCTCTTCCGGCGTCAGGTGCTGGGCGAGGCGCGCATGCAGCAGCTCCTGGCGCAGATTGCCCGCGAGCTGCAGCGCGACGAGCTTGCCCCAGACCAGCGAATCCGCCGGCTTCCACGGCTCGGGCGAGGCGTTGAGCAGATAGTATTCCGCCGGCAGCGCGCCGCGGCGCTGGGCGAGATAGGCGTTGACGCCGGCGGCATAGGCATCGAGGGCCGCGCGCAGCTCCGGCGACAGCAAGGCATATTGGCGCTCGGCCGCGCGATAAAGGCCGATGGTGCGCACGAAGCGGTCGAAGGGGAGGGTGACGGAGCCGAACCATTCGGAGAGCCGTCCCGCGCCGGCGCGGCGCATCAAATCCATCTGGAAGAGCCGGTCCTGGGCATGGACGAAGCCGAGGGCGAAAGCGGCGTCGCGGTCATTCTGCGCGGCGATGGTCGGGATGCCATGGGCATCCCGGCTGATGCTGACGGGAGCGGCGAGCCCCTCGAGGGTGAGCTGACCGCTGCTCAGCGGCAGCGAGGAGCGCAGCCAAAGCAGCGTGCCCGCGGCCAGCACCAGCGGCACGAGCAGCAGGCGGAACCACCATCGCCTCATCCCGCCGCTCCGCCCAAGCTGCGCCTCGGATCAACCCAGATTGAGGATGATGGTCTTTTTCTGGGTGAAGTGCTCGAGCATGGCCTCGAGCGAGGCTTCCTTGCCGAGGCCGGAGTTCTTGACGCCGCCATAGGACATGTTCGCCTGCACCACCAGGTTCTGGTTGACCTGGACGAGCCCGGCCTCGAGCCGCTGCGTCGCATCGAGCGCGGTCTTGAGGTCGCGCGTCCAGATCGTGGCGGCGAGGCCGTACTCGGTGTCGTTCGCCTGGCGGATGGCGTCATCGTAGTCGTGGAACTTGATGACGCAGGTGACCGGGCCGAAGATCTCCTCGCGGCAGAGCTTGTTGTCGTTGGCGATGCCGGTGAAGATGACGGGCTGGACGAAATAGCCGCGCGACAGCTTCTGATCCCGAGGCATGGCCGAGCAGCGCAGCGTCGTGGCGCCGCGGGTCTCCTCGCCGATCTTGATGTAGTTCTGCACCTTGTCGAATTGCTGGCGAGAGATGATCGAGCCGATATCGGTGGCCTCGTCGAGCGGATCGCCCATCTTCATCGCGTCGACCTTGGCCTTGAGCTTGGCGACGAAGGCATCGTGGATCGAATCATGGACGAAGATGCGGCTCGCCGCGGTGCAGCTCTGTCCCTGGCGGGTGAAGCGCATGCCGATGATCGCGCCGTCCACCGCCTTCTCGAGATCGGCATCGCCCATGACGATCATCGGGCTCTTGCCGCCCAATTCGAGCGTCACCGGGATGAGCTTGTCGGACGCCATCCTGTAGACGAGCTTGCCGGTCTCGACCGAGCCGGTGAAGGTCACCTTGCCGACGCTCTTGTGCTCGACCAGCGGCGCGCCGCAGCCGGGGCCGTCGCCGGAGAGGATGTTGAGGATGCC
>DATJLU010000150.1:0-30661 GCA_035509275.1 Allostellaceae bacterium
CGAGCGCGATCCCGCTGCCGATATTGGGTCCGGCGCCGGTGAGGAGCGCCACCTTGCCCTCGAGCGATGCCTCCACCGGCTACGCCCGACCGTCGATGATCACGCTCTTGACCTGGGTGTAGTCGAGGATCGACTCGGCGCTCACCGTGCGTCCGAACCCGCTCGACTTGTAGCCGCCGAACGGCGCGCCGATCACGCCGCCCGACCACAGCGTGTTGATCGACACCTGACCGGCCTCGATCCGCCGGGCCAGGCGCACGGCCTTGCCCACGTCGCGGGTCCACACCGACGCGACCAGCCCGTACTTGGTTCCGTTGGCGATCGAAAGCGCCTCCTCCTCGTCGTCGGTGCTGAGCACGGACAGGACCGGCCCGAAGATCTCCTCCTGGGCGATCCGCATGTTGGGTTTGACCCCGTCGAAGATCGTCGGCTCGACGAAGAAGCCCGGGTCGTACACGTCGCCCTCGGGCTTGCCGCCGCCGACGACCACGCGAGCCCCTTCCTGGCGGCCGGCACGCAGATAACCGAGCACCCGCTTCTCCTGCTTGGCGCTGATCAGCGGACCCATGTCCACGTCCTCGTACCAGGGCCCGACGCGCACGTGCTTGAAGGCATCGGCCAGGCCGGCGACCACCTGCTCGTGGATCGATTCGTCGACGACCACGCGCGAGCCGGCGGCGCAGATCTGTCCGGTGTTCAGCGTGATGCTGCGGGCGATCGTGGGGATGGCCTTCTCCAGCGGCGCATCTCGCAACACCACCTGGGGTGACTTTCCGCCCAGCTCCAGGTGGAGCGGGATCAGGTGGGTGGCGCACGCCTCCATCACCCGGCGCCCCGTCTCGGGCGAGCCGGTGAAGCTCATCCGCCGCACCGATGGATGCCGGGCGAGCGGCTCGCCGGCCTCGGGCCCATAACCGGTGACCACGTTGATCACCCCGGGCGGGATGCCGGCCTCGTGCGCCAGCTTCACCAGCAGCAGGCACGTCAACGGCGCGTCCTCGGCCGGCTTGATCACGATCGTGTTGCCCATCGCGATCGCGGGCCCGGCGTCGTTCACCGTGTTCGGCCCGGGCGCGTTCCAGGGGATGACGCTCCCGCATACCCCGTAGGGCTCGCGCAGCGTCATCCCGATCACGTCGGGGAACATGCTCGGCAGCGTCTGGCCGGTGGCCTTGTCGGCCAGGCCGGCGGTGAAGGTGAGGATGCCGGCCATCGGGCCGCCGGCGCCGGGCGGGCCCCACTTCGGGCGTCCGACCTCCATCCGCTCGAGCAGATCGATTTCCGCCGCGTGCTCGCGGCACAGCGCGGCCCAGTCGAGCAGCAACTGGCCACGCCGGCTCGGGTTGGTGTCTCTCCAGGCCGAGAACGCGTCCTCGGCGACGCCCACGGCATCGGCCACGTCGTCCGGGCCCCCGCGCGGGACCGTGGCCAGCGTCTCGCCGGTGGCGGGGTTGATCACCGGGATCGTCTCACCGGTTCGCGCCGGCACCCAGTCCCCGCCGATCAGCTGCGTGCCGTCCGGAAACAGGGCCTGGATGTCGAGCGTGTCAGTCGGGTGCTGAAGCGTCATGGGTTCCTCCTGCCAGTCGGGCGGGCTCGCGTGCTGACCCCGCCGGCGCCTGTTCGGACACCGGGAAATGGCACGCGGCGAGATGGCCGTCGCCCAGCCTGCGCAGCGGCGGCTCCTCCGCGGCGCAGACGTCCTGCGCCCGCGGACAGCGGGTCCTGAACCGACAGCCGCTGGGTGGATCGATCGGAGACGGCAGCTCGCCGCGGATCGTGTCGGCCACCGGCCTTCTGCGCACGCTCGGGTCCGGGCTCGGAATCGAGGCCAGCAGCGCGACCGTGTAGGGATGAAGCGGCTCCCGGTAGAGCGCCTCGGCCGGACCGATCTCGACGAGCTTGCCCAGGTACATGACCGCGACGCGGTCGGACACCTGCTTGACCAGCGCCAGGTCGTGGGCGATGAACAGGTACGCCAGCCCCAGCTCGGTCCGGAGCCGTTCGAGCAGGCCCAGCACCTGCGCCCGGATCAGCACGTCGAGCGAGGAGACGGGCTCGTCGCAGATGATCAGCGCGGGATCGAGCGCGAGCGCGCGGGCGATCGCCACCCGCTGCGCCTGCCCGCCGGACAGCTCGCGGGGCCGCCGCGCCGCATACCGGGCCGGATCCAGGCCGACCAGCTCGAGCAGCTCATCCGCGCGCCGGCGGCGGTCCGCGCGGGTGCCGACCCTGAACGCCACGAGCGGTTCCTCGACCAGCTCGCGCGCGCGCCACTTCGGATCGAGCGAGCCGAACGGGTCCTGGAAGACCATCTGGACCTGGCGGCGTGCCTCGGTCAGCGGCCGGCGCTTGAGGCCGACCAGCTCGGTGCCGCGCAGGCGCACCGACCCCGCCTTCGGCCGGGGAGCCTGGAGGATCGCCCGGGCCAGCGTCGACTTGCCCGACCCGGTCTCGCCGACGAGGCCGAGCGTCTCACCGGCGGCCAGCTCGAACGACACGTCCGAGACCGCGTAGACGGTGCCGGCCTTGGACCCGCCGCGGTCGCGAACCGTGAACTCCTGGACGAGATTTGAGACCTCGAGCAGCGGCTCGGTCACGAACGCCCGTCCAGTCCGCAGGGATGCCAGCACGCCCACCGGTGGTCGGGCTCCTGCTCCTCGAACGGCGGGGCGTGTTCGCGGCACTTCTCGGTGACGCTCGGGCAGCGCGGCGAGAACGGGCAGCCGACCTGCTCGCGGGCCAGGTCGGGCGGCTGGCCCGGAACCGCCGACAGCGGCGAATGCGGCGGGTTCTCGAGCCGCGGGATCGCGTCGAGCAAAGCTCGCGTGTACGGCATCCGCACGTGCTCGAACAGCTTGCGCGTGGGGGCGCGCTCCACCCCGCGTCCCGCGTACATGACCAGCACCTCGTCGGCGAAGCTGGCGGCGAGACCGAGGTCGTGGCTGATCATGATCAGCGCCATCCCGAGCCGCTGCTGGAGGTCTCGCAGCAGCTCCATGATCTGGGCCTGGGTGGTCACGTCGAGCGCGGTGGTCGCCTCGTCCGCGATCAGGAGCTTGGGCTGGGCGGCGAGCGCGATCGCGATCATCACGCGCTGGCGCATGCCGCCGGAGAGCTCATGCGGAAACGCACGGGCACGGCGCTCCGGATCCGGAATCCCGACGCGGCGCAGCAGCCCCACCGATTTGCGCCAGGCGGCGCGACGGGTCAACAGCTGATGCGCCCGCAATGCTTCGCTGATCTGGGCACCGATGCGGTGCACCGGGTTGAGGCTGCTCAGCGGGTCCTGGAACACCATCGCGATACGGCCGCCGCGCAAGCGCCGAAGCGCCGGTTCGTCGAGGCGCAGCATCTCGCGCCCCTCGAGAAACACGGCGCCGCCGTCGACCTCGATGCCTCCCGGCAACAGCGCCATCGCCGCGAGCCCGGTGAGCGACTTGCCGGAGCCGGATTCTCCGATGACGGCGAGCGTCTCTCCGGGAGCAACGGTCAACGACACGCCGCGCACCGGATGCGCGGCCGCGCTCCCGATCTGCAGCGTCAACTCGCGCACCTCCAGGACCGGTCCCGGCGCCGGCGCGCCGCCGGGCAGCGCTGCCCGCAGCGCGCGCCAGCCGCGTCCGGGGGATGCGCGTCCCTGCGGATCGAACGCGTCGCGCAAAGCGTCGCACAGCGCATTGAGCGCGAGAATGGCGAGACCGAGCGCAAGACACGGCCAGAGCAGCAGCATCGGCGCCTGCGCCATGGTGGACCGCGCTTCGCCGATCATCAGCCCGAGCGACGGCGATGGCGGCACGACGCCGAGACCGAGAAAGGAAAGTCCGGATTCGAGCACCATGGCCGAGGCGGCGGCCAGGCTGAATTGAACCAGCACCGGCCCGCCGACATTGGGCAGAACGGTCAGAAACATGATGCGCGCGCGCCGCGCGCCCAGGGCGCGCATCGCCTCGACATAATCCTGCGCCCGCACCGACAGCACGCCCGCATAGACGACGCGCACGAATCCCGGCAGATACAGCAGCGCCAGTACCGGGATCAACGCCGAAGCGCCGGGGCCGATCAGCGTCACCACCAGAAGCGCGAGCAGCAGCGGCGGGAAACACAGCACCACATCCATGCTGCGCACGGTCGCCAGCTCGGCGAACCGGCCGAGGAACCCGCCGACGAGACCCAGCAGCACGCCGAGCGCGCAGGCGATACCCGTCGCGATCACGGCAACCGCCAGCGACACCCGCGTTCCGCAGACCAGGCGCGAGAGCTCGTCGCGGCCATATTCGTCCTGCCCCAGCGGATGCAGCGCCGAGATGCCCGCCAGACGATGGGCGACGTCGATCGCCACGGGATTGGGCAGGGGCAGGAGGGGCGCCGCAAGCGCCAGCAGCGCGAGGAGGGCGACCGACCCGGCCGGAATCCAGGCGACGCGGCTCATCGCTGGCGCACGCGCGGATCGAGCACGGCGTAAAGGATGTCCATCAGCAGATTAAGCGCGACGAAAAGCACCGAGATGACGAGCACGATGCCTTCCACTTCGGGGTAGTCGCGCGCATTGACCGCATCGACGAGCAGGCCCGACAGCCCCGGCCAGTTGAAGACGTATTCGACCAGCACGGTGCCGCCGAGCAAGCTGCCGAGCTGCAAGCCGAGCACCGTGACCACCGGCATCAGGGCGTTGCGCAGCACGTGATGCAGCAGGATGCGCGGCGGCGCGACGCCCTTCGCCCGCGCCATGCGTATGTAGTCCTTCTGCGCCACCTCGAGCGCCGCGGCGCGCGTCATCCGGAAGGTGACGGCCGAGAGGCCGAGCGCGATCGTCAGCGCAGGCATCGCCAGCAGCCGCAAGTGGCGGAGCGGATCCTGCGCCAGCGGCACGTAGCCGCCCGCCGGGACCCAGCGCAGCCATTGGGCGAAGACAAGCACCATCAGCGTGCCGGCGACAAACACCGGTATCGCCAGCGCGATGGCGGCGAGGAGAGAGGCGATGCGATCGAAGCCGCCGCCACGCCGCGTCGCCGCGGCGAGCCCGGCCGGCAAAGCCGCGAGGATCGCGATCAACGCCGCGGCGCCGATGAGTTCCAGCGTCCGCGGCAGACGCTGCAGGATCGCCGAAACGACCGGCGTGCCATCTTCCAGCGAGGCGCCGAGATTGCCGTGGAGCGCCGCCTTGAGGACGCTCAGATATTGCAGCCAAACCGGCTGATCGAGCCCGAGCTGAGCGCGCAGCGCCGCCACCGCGCCGGGATCGGGCGCCATGCCGCCTTGCGAGAGCAACAGCGTCGCGGGATCGCCCGGCACCAGTCGGATCGCCAGGAAGACGATGCTCGCGACAACCCAGACCAGCAGGATCGCGACGACGACACGGTGCAGCAGCCAGGCCATTCAGACGATATCGGTGTCCTCGAAGGTGGTGCCGGAATAGAAAGAGAGCGCGCCCGGCAGGTTGTGGAAGCCCTGCACCCGCCGGCTCATGGCATAGCCTTGCGAACGCCACGCCAGCCCGACGAACGGCGCTTCCGCCAGCGCGACATCCTGCATCTCCTCGTAGATCGCCCGCCGCTTTGCCTCGTCGAATTCGGCGCGGCCCGCGGCAAGCAGCTGATCGAGCCGCGGGACCTCGATGCCGTAGCTGCGCACATAGGAGGGCGTCAGATTGCCGGCGAGCACCGGCGCGAGGCCATCGGGGTCGTTGCTGTCCGCGGAGGTGCCGCCCACGGCGAATTCGTATTGCCCGCGATTGCCGAGATTGACCCGGGTTGCCCAGTCGGGCAGCACGAGCTCGACCGCGATGCCGATCTCGGCCAGATGCTGCTGCACCACCGTGGCTGTATCCTTGTGCATGCCGTACTGCGCGGTGGCCAGCAGCTTGGCGGAGAAGCCGTTGGCGAGCCCGGCTTGGTTCAGCAGCGCCTTCGCCTTGGCCGGATCGTGCCCCCAGTGATGCGCACGCTCGGCGTCGTAGAACGGGCTGGTGTCCGGGATCGGAATGCCCTCCATCGGCGCGCCGCGCCCGAAGAACGCGGCTTTGACGATCTCTTCGCGCCGAATGGCGTAGGCGATCGCGTTGCGCACGCGCGCATCGCCGAAGGGCGCTGCCTTGCCGTTGAAAACCAGATACATGAACGGCCCGTTGGTGGTCTGCAGCGCGAGCTTCGCATCCTGCTCGATCGTCGACATCGATTGCCAGGGTACATACTCGATCAGATCGACGTCGCCGGTCTGCAGCGCGGCCACGCGCAGATTCTCGTCCTGATAGGCGACCATGCGGAGCGCCTTCAGCTTCGGCAGGCCGGGGCGGTAATACTTGTCGAAGGCTTTGAACTCGATCGCCACGCCGCGCTCCTGCGCGGTCGGGACGAAAGGCCCGGCGCCGATGCCGGGGGCATTGCCGTCGGCCGAGCCCTTGGCGCAGATCGGCAGGAAGGAACTCGCGGCGAGCAGCGGAAACGTGGCGACCGGCTGCTTGGTCACGAAGCGCACGGTGCGCGGATCGGGCGTCTCGATCTTGGCGATGCCCTGCATCTCGGTGCGGAGATAGGCGGTCGATTGCGCGGCGGCGACCTGCTCGACGGTGTAAGCGACATCGGCCGAGGTGACGGGATCGCCATTGTGGAATTGCGCCTGGCGCAGATGGAACACCGAGGCGCCGTCCTTGGGATCGCGCTCCCAGCTCTCCGCCAGCTCGCCGCGCAGCTTGCCTTCGGCGTCATAGCCGAGCAGCCCGCGGAACATCGCCAGCTTCGCTGTCTCCGCCGCCGTCCCGGCATTGGCCCAGGGGAACAGATTGGGAGGATAGCTCGAGAGACCGAAGACGAGCTTGCCCGGCGTGGTCGCGGCGCGGGCCGGGATGCGCAGGAAGGGCAGCGCCGCGCCGGCGGCGATCAGCGAACGACGTGAGAGGCGCATCGATGCGGTCTCCTCAAGGAGCGAGCCCATAGATCTTCTCGGCGAGGTCTCTGTCGATCCGCCCTTCGGCAAGGTCGCGGCGCACCACCGCCGGATCGCGCGACGCGGGCGGTCCATAGCCACCGGCGCCGGGCGTCACGATCTCGACGATCTCGCCTTTGCGCAAATGCCCGCTGCCATGCGCCAAAGGCTCGGCGCCGTTGCGCAGAACGACGGTGCCCATGGCGCCGGGCAAGCCGCCGGCCAACCCCCACGGCGCCGAGCGCAGCCGGGAGCCGTCGAGGCGCAACCGGCAATCGGCTTCGGCGCGGTAGACGCGCCGCAGCCCCATGCCGCCGCGCTGCGCGCCCGCGCCGCCCGAGCCGTCCACCAGCTCATAGCGCAGCACGGTCAGGGGGTATTCGAGCTCGAGCGCTTCGACCGGCAGATTCGAGGTGTTGGTCATGTGGACATGGACACCGTCGAGTCCATCCTTCGCCGCACGCGCGCCCGAGCCGCCGCCGATCGTCTCGAGATAGACCCAGAGGCTGCGGTCTTCTGCGCGTTCGCCGACGAAGGTTGCGGAAAAGCACGCGCCGTTGCAGGCCGCGATGACGCGGTCCGGCACCGCCTGGGCCAAGGCGCCGTGGATGAGGTCAACGACGCGCTGACAGGCGCTGAGGCGGCCATTGACGGCGGCGGGATGCAGGCAGTTGACGACGCTGCCTTCCCGGGCGACGACGCTGATCGGCCGCGCCAGTCCGGAATTTGGCAGGACGGTCGGATCGACCACCGTCTTCACTGCGTAGTAGACGGTCGAGAGCAGCGCCGTATAGGTCATGTTGAAGCCGGCGCGCACTTGCGCCGGCGCCGCGAAATTGAGGCGCATCTCGTCGCCGTCGACCTCGATCTCGCAGGAAAACTCCAGCTCGCCATCGACCTCGAGATTGTCGAAGCGATCTTGAAAGCGGTAAGTGCCGTCCGGAATGGCAGCGATGCCGGCGCGCATCTTGCGCTCGGCGTAGTCCTGCAGCGCATCGCCGGCGGCGAGCACCACGTCGCGGCCGTATTTTTCGCACAGCGCGGTCATGCGCTGCACGCCGAGCCGATTGGCCGCCATTTGCGCCCGCAGGTCCGACAGGCGTTCGCGCGGCACCTGGCAATTGAGCAGGATCAGTTCCTGAACGTCCTGCTGCAGTTCGCCGGCGCGATAGAGGCGGATCGGCGGAATCCGCAGCCCTTCCTGGTAGATATGGGCGTGGCCGCGATCGGCGAAATCGGCGTGGTGCGCGGTGTTCACCGCCCACCCGACGAGAGCATCGGCGACGAAGATCGGCTCGGCGAGGACGATGTCCGGCAGATGCGTGCCGCCGCCCTCATAGGCATCGTTGCCGACGAAGACGTCTCCTGGCCGCAGGTCTTCGACGCGGTTGCGCTTCAAGATGTGCGGGATGATGCCGATGAAGCTGCCGAGATGCATCGGGATGTGCTCGGCCTGGCAGAGCGTGTTGCCGCGCACGTCGAACAGCACGGTGGAGCAGTCGCGGCGTTCCTTGATGTTGGTGGAATAGCTCGCGCGCACGAGCGCCTCGCCCATCTCCTCGACGATCGAGGACAGCGCGCTCCCGATCACCTCCACCGTGATGGGGTCGATCTCCGCGGTGGGATCATTGCGCAGCGCACGGCTCATCAGGCCGCCTCCAGGATCAGGTTGAGATAGGGTTCGACGCGCGCCTCCATGCCGGGCAGGACCACGGTGGTGGCATCCATCTGCTCGATGATGGCCGGGCCGGCGATGCGGTTGCCCGGACGCAGCCGGTCGCGCTGATAGACGGCACAGTCGATGAAGCCGCCGGCCTCCGGCAACCACACCTCGCGCCGGCCGCTGATCGCAGCCGCGGCATCCGGCCGCTCTTCGGCAAGCGCGCGCAGCGCCGCCTTCTTGACGATGCCCGAGGCCTCGATGCGAAACGTGACGAGCTGCACCGGCTCGCCCGCGGCGACGAAACCGTAGAGGCGACGATGCGTTTCGGCGAAGCCCGCGGCGAGCCTATCGAGCGTTGCAGGTCCGACCGGGCCGGGCGGCAGCGGCACCGCCAGCTCGTAGTTCTGCCCGGCATAGCGCATGTCCACCGTGCGCGTGATCCGCCGCGCCTCGGGCGCGATGCCCTCCTCGGCAAACCAGCGCTCGGCCTGAGCGTGGAGATGCGAGAAGGCATCGGCGATCGCCGGCACCGCGGCGGCTGCCAAAGTCGCAAGCCGCGTCGTCGCGAAATCGGCGCGCAGATCGGTCAGCAGCAGACCCATGGCGCAGAGAATGCCGGGATTGCGCGGCACCAGGATGCGGCCGATCTCCAGCTCGCGCGCCAGCCGCGCGGCGTGAAGCGGGCCTGCGCCGCCAAACGCCACCAGCGTGTAGTCGCGCGGATCGTGGCCCCGTTGCACGCTGATCACGCGGATCGCGCGCGCCATGTTGGCGGTGACGACCGAGATGATGCCCTGAGCCGTCGCCATGAGATCGAGTCCGAGGCGATGCGCGACCTGTCCGATCGCCGCCTTCGCCAGGTCCTGCCGCACCTTCATCCGGCCGCCCAGAAGGTGTATCGGGTTCAGCGTCTGCAAGACCATATTGGCGTCGGTTACCGTCGGCTCCGGATTGCCGCGGTCGTAGCAAGCAGGACCGGGATCGGCGCCGGCGCTGCGCGGCCCGACTTTGAGCAGCCCGCCGGAATCGACGAAGGCGATGGAGCCGCCGCCAGCGCCGACGGTGTGGATGTCGAGCATCGGCGCTTTGATCGGATATCCATGCACCACCGCTTCGCTGGCCAGACGACACTGTCCGTCCTTCAGCAATGCAACATCCGTGCTAGTTCCGCCCATGTCGAAAGTGATGAGATCGGCGAAGCCGGCGATGCGCCCCACTTCTTGCGCGGCCACCACACCGGTCGAGGGGCCGGAGAGTACCGTGCGCACCGGCAGCCGCGCCGCCTGATCGAAGCCGATCACGCCGCCATTCGACTGCGTGAGATGCGGCGTGACGGTCACGCCGAGATCGCGCAGCCGCGTCGCCAGGCGCTGGATATAACCCTGCATCACCGGGCCCAGATAGGCATTCACAACGACGGTGGAGAGCCGCTCATATTCGCGGAACTCCGGCGCCACCTCGTGGCCGGTGCAGACGAACGCCTCGGGAAACTCCTCTTCCAGGATCTTGCGGGCGAGCTGCTCATGCTCGCTGCGCACGAAGCCGTAGAGAAAGCTGATCGCGACCGCTTTGACGCCCGCTGCACGCAACCGGCGGACCGCGTTCCTGAGCGCGGTTTCATCCAATGGCGTCTCGACGCTGCCGTCGTGCTTGACGCGCTCCGCCACTTCGAGCCGCAAGTCGCGCGGCACCAGGACCGGCGGCTTGTCGGCCTGGAGATCGTAGAGCTCTGGCCGCTTCTGCCGTCCGATCTCCAAGAGATCGCGAAACCCCTCGGTCGTGATGAGGCCGGTGGCGACGCCGCGATGCTGGATCAGGGCATTGGTGGCGACCGTGGTGCCATGGCCGAAATAGCCGATCTCGGCGCGCGCCGCGTCGACGCGCTCGGCGCCCTCGCTCACGCCCTGCGCAATGCCGCGCGAGGGATCGTCCGGCGTCGAGGGCACTTTCCAGACCTCGACGCGGCCGGTGCCGTCCTCGAAGAGGCAGACATCGGTGAAGGTTCCTCCGGAATCGACGCCGATGCGCCAGGTCATGGGTCCAACTTCTCCTAAGAGGCCGCGAGACGCCGCCGCGGCGGCGGGCGGAGCGGCGTCTCGCGCGGCGCCAGATCCAGGTCCCCGGCCGCGCTGGCGGCGATGAAGATTGCCATGCGCTGGCGAAATACCTCGCAGTGGACGCGCGCCAACTGATCGGCGCGATCCGCATCACCGTTGCGGATCGCCTCGATCATCGCTTCGTGCTGTTCCACGGAGCTGCGAAAATGCTCGGCGTGATCGACGAGGCTGCGCGCCGAGCCGAAGGCTGCCCGGGCGAGGCGCACGGTGCGGGACTCCGCGGCGCGGCAATCCGCGGCGAGAAAGCGGTTGCCGCAGGCATCGGCGATGACGCCGTGGAACAGCCGGTTGACCTCGGTCATGCCGTCGAGATCGTCCGAAGCGACGGCCTGCGCAAAATCACGGCTGAGGCGGGTGAGCGCGACGACATGCTCGGGCTGTCGCCGCAACGCTGCCCAACGCGTGGTCGCGCGCTGATAAAGCTCCAAGCTCTCGAGCAGCTGCGGCACCTCGTTGAGATCAAGCGCCGCGACGCGCGCGCCGCGATTGGGCACGAGCTGCACCAGCCCGTGGCTGGCAAGCTGGATCAGCGCTTCCCGAACCGGGGTGCGCGACAGATCGAACTCGCGCACCAGCGCCGCTTCCTCGAGATCGGCGCCGGGCTGCAGCTGCAACGCCAGGATCCGCTTGCGGATCGCCTCGAATACGGTGGTCGCGCCGGCCCCGCGCGGGGTCGCGCGCCGGGGCTTTCGGTTGGTCTTGCTGCTTTGCATACTTGAAGTATACTGTATGAAGACAATGGGGCGGTCAAGGCGTCTGCTGCCCATCAATGCGGCAGCGAGCGTCGGGTTCCTGCCGCGGCGTTGGGCAGCGCCGCGCCTCCGCCGCATCAGCATCAGTGCAAGGACCTCGCATGCCCGCCTTCGTCGAGCGCGTCCCTTCCGATCCCGCTCTGCCCGCGCGCACCGATGTGCTCATCGTCGGTGGCGGCATCATCGGCGCCGCGACCGCCTTCTTTCTCGCCGAGCGGGGCATTGCCGTCACGCTCTGCGAGAAGGGTTCGATCGGCGCGGAGCAGTCGAGCCGGAACTGGGGCTGGTGCCGCACCATGGGGCGCGATCTGCGGGAAATTCCCCTGTCCATCGAAAGCTTGCGGCTGTGGCGAGGCATGAATGCGCGGCTCGGCGCCGAGACCGGCTTCCGCCAAGCTGGCATCGTCTATACCTGCGATACCCCGCAAGACATGGCCTTTCGCGAAGAATGGCTCGATGCGGCGCGGCAATGGCAGATCGACGCCCGCGCGGTGAGCGGCAGCGCGCTTGCCGATCTCCTGCCCGGCGCGGCACGAAAATTCGTCGGCGGGCTTTACACGCCGAGCGATGGTCGCGCCGAGCCGTCGCTGGCGGCGCCGGCGCTTGCCGCGGCCGCAAGACGGCTCGGCGCTGCGGTGCTGACCGGCTGTGCCGTGCGCGGGATCGAGACCGAAGCCGGGCGCATCGCGGCGGCGATCACCGAGAAAGGACGCATTGTCTGTCAATCGGTGGTGGTCGCCGGCGGCGCCTGGTCTCGCCTCTTCCTGGGAAATTTCGGCGTCGCCGTGCCGCAGCTCAAGCTGCTCGGCTCGGTGATGCGCACCGCACCGCTGTCAGGCGCGCCCGAGCACGCTATCGGCGCTTCCAATTTCGCCTTCCGCAAGCGCCTCGATGGCGGTTACACCGTGGCGCGCCGGGGCGCCTATGTCGCCGAGATCGTTCCCGACAGCTTCCGCCTGTTCTTCGATTTTCTGCCGACCTTGCGGGTGCAGTGGCACGAGCTTCGCTTGCGCGTCGGCCGCCGCTTCCTGACCGAGTGGCGCACGCCCCGCCACTGGGCGCTGGACGCGGTCTCGCCCTTCGAGCAGGTGCGGGTGCTCGATCCGCTGCCGAACCAGCGCTTGCTCGGCGAAGCGCGCGCCAACCTCGCGGCTGCCTTTCCGGTGTTTCGCGACATGGTGGTGGCCGACAGCTGGGGCGGGCTGATCGACGCGACGCCGGACGGCGTGCCGGTGATCTCTCCGGTCGAGACGCATCCGGGCCTCTTCATCGCCACCGGATTTTCGGGCCATGGTTTCGGCCTCGGCCCGGGCGCCGGGCGCCTCATGGCCGATCTGGTCGCCGGCGCTCCACCGATCGTCGATCCCGCGCCCTTCCGCTATGACCGGTTCGGCGGCCGGTTGGCGGCGCCGATGCGGCGAGGCTGATCGTCTCCCCCCCGGCGGAAATGCCGCGCGCGCCGATCCTAACGGGGTCGCCGCGCCACCAGGTCGATTTCGATCAGCGCATCATAGGCAAGCCCGGTCACGCCGACGCAGGTGCGGGCGGGGAGCCGGCCCTCCGGGAAATAGCTGCGATAGGTCTCGTTCATCGCCGCATAGTCCTGCTTGAAGCGGGTCAAGTAGACCCGCGCCATGACGACATGCTCTAAACCAAGGCCGAGCCCTTCGAGCACCGTCTTGAGGTTGGTCATTACCGCGTGCGTCTGGCTCGTGATCCCGTCCGGCAGCACACCCGGCGCAGCGGGTGAGTCCGGCATCTGACCGGTCACGAAGATGAAGTCGTCAGTCTCGACCGCATGGCTGAACGGCGCCACGGGCCTCGGCGCATCGGCGATCATATGAAATTGCATCGTGGCTCCTCTGTCCGAAGCAGTGGCCGCGCTTCAGGGGCGGGTGAACATGTCCCTCCGTATCGATCCGTGCACGCCCCAATTGGCATCGACGACCTGCGTCACGCCGAAATCGGCGGCGACGGACATCAGCGCGATGGCTTCATCCTCGCTCATATGATGCACGGTCATCAGGAAGCGACGCAGCTTGCGAAAGGCGTCGCGCATGGCTTTGTCGAGGCTCGAATGCTGTGCCACGTCTACCTGCGCATTCGGCCCGAGCTCCGCTAGATAGTTCGGGAAGGTGAAGCCGTAAACCGACCATTGCTGCTCCGTCTCCAGCAAGGGATGGGTGAGCCCTTCCAGCACGGTGCCGCCAAGGTCGCGCTGCTTGTGCAGGACGAACTCGAAATCGCCCGTGAGCGAGGTCTCGATGGCGGTGCCACCGAGCTCACTGTCGCCCTGCGCTGCGTGCGGATCACCGACCGAAAAATACGCACCGGCGACGGCGACGGGGTAGTAC
The DNA here is from genome assembly GCA_035509275.1 of Allostellaceae bacterium. Classification (GTDB taxonomy): domain Bacteria; phylum Pseudomonadota; class Alphaproteobacteria; order ATCC43930; family CGMCC-115725; genus DAHUYF01. The sequence continues at coordinate 13,811 of DATJLU010000150.1, forward strand.
ATGCGCGCTCCCTTGCCAATGCGCCAGTCATCGATGTTGCCGCCGGTATAGCCGGGCGGGATGGAGCTGACGAAATCGGCCTCCGCCGGCGCGAGGCCCATCGTGCCGAAATGCAGGCGCGCGGGCACCTTCACGTTGGGCAGGATGTTCTGGCGCCGCCGGATCGAGCTATGGTCGACGCGTACGCCGGGATAGTCGATCGTCCGATGGAGGATGCCGTCCGGATCCGTCTGCGGCGTCCAGACGTAATTGTAGACGGCGCGCGCACAGGGCTCACCGGACGTATCCAGTTCGAAGATGGTGACCACCTCGCGCGGTTTCGGTTCCTCGATCAGGTCGTGGTAGTGGAAACCCCACGAGGCCGCGGCGTTGGAGCCGAAACAGCGTCCGGCGTAGCCGGTCCCGTGGCTCGGGCGAAGCCGGATGTCGAGGATGCGAACTTCCAGTATGTCGCCGGGCTCGGCCGCTTCGACGGCGACGGGGCCCGTCAACAGGTGCACGCCGATCCCCTCCCCAGAGCCGCGCTGGAACGGCCCTTCGATCGGACCGGCGCCGCGCCGAGGAACCGCTTTGCGCTCCCGGGTCCAGTGAAAGACGCTCTCAGCGCCCGGATCTCCCGCGATCATGCGGTCATAATCGTCGCCGGCGTGGTGGGTCAGGGTCTCGATCGTGGCGCGGTCGCCGGACCGCAACGTCAATGCGGGGGCGACCGTCTTGCTGAAATAGCCCCAATGGACGGCGGCGGGCGAGACGGGAAGAGTGTGGTGCCTCATGCGGAGCCTCGTTGAGCGGTTGTCGCGTGCGCGAGAGTCGTTGCTGGTTGGTGCGGCAGGCGCGGTGATCCGGGCGTCGCTACTCCGCCGGGTGATGCTCCTGGCGGCAATCCGGCGGGCGTTCCAGCGCGCTGTCTTCGCCCATCGCGCGCAGGAAGCGCGCCGTCAGAGGGTGCCGGGGTCGCGTGAGCACCTCGCGGGCGGGGCCTTGCTCGACGATGGCCCCATTGCTGAGGAACACGACGCGGTTTGCGACCTCGTAGGCGAAGCGCAGCTGATGCGTGCAGATGATCATCGTCAGCCGATCCTCGGCGGCGAGGCGTCGAATGACCTCGAGCACCTCGCTGATCAGCTCGGGGTCGAGGGCGGATGTCGGCTCGTCGAGCAGCAGGACGCTGGGATTTGGCGCCAGTGCCCGAGCGATCGCCACGCGCTGCTGTTGTCCGCCGGACATGTGCCGCGGCAGCGCATCGGACCGATCGAGCAGGCCCACCCGCGCCAACAGCTCTTGCGCGCGCTGGTCGGCGGCCGATCGCGACAGGCCATGCACCCAGCGCAGCGGCCCGGCAACATTTTCGCGCGCGCTCAGATGGCTGAACAGGTTGAACTGCTGGAAAACCATGCCGACGCCGATGGTCGCGCGCTCTTTCGCCAAGGCGCGCGGCGGAACGCGGAGGCCATTGTCGCGGAAGCCGAGCGAACGGCCGCCGACCCGTACCGCACCGGAGTCGCATTCCTCCAGATGGTTGATGCAGCGGAGCAACGTGCTCTTGCCGGACCCACTCGGACCGAGCAACGCGACGACCTCGCCGACGCGCACCGTCAAATCGAGCCCCGACAGAACGGGGCGTCCACCATAGCTTTTGTAGAGACCGAAGACCTCGACCATTGCCTTGCCTGAAGCGGGCGCGGGAGAGCGTAGCGGCCGCGCTGGCGGCACTGCGGCAGGCGAAACTGCGGCCGCGGCGACCGGCCGGTCGGCCGGCTTCGCCAGATCGCCCGGGGGCGTCGGCGAAGGCAAGATGTTGGCGCGGTGCCACGGCAGAAACCGGCGCCAGCGCTCGCCTGACGCGGGCCGGTCAAGATCGAGCACCATCTCGATGATCAGCTGCAACCCGCTGACGCCGCCGGTGAGCGCCAGGTAGAAGATGCCGGAAGCGAAGAAGATGGAAAAGAAATCGAAGGTGGACGATGCCAGCTGCGTGCTGCGCAGCGTCAGCTCCTGGACCGAGACCACCGAGGCAAGCGACGAATTCTTCAGCGCGCTGACCGCTTCATTGCCCAAGGCCGGCACCATCAGGCGGATGGCTTGTGGGGCAATCACATGGCGCATCAGGATCCCTGGCGTCATGCCCAGGGCCTGACCCGCCGCGACCTGTCCGCTGTCGACGCCGCGCACGCCCGAGCGCAGGATCTCGGCGATGAACGGCGCTTCGTTGAAGGCGAGCGCGAGCCCCGCCGAGGCCATGGCGCTCAGCCGCAGCCCGATATGCGGCAGCGCGTCATAGGCGAAGACCATCTGCAGTATCAGCGGCGTGCCGCGGAAGATGACGGCGTAGCCACGGGCGAGGGCGGACAACAAGCCGAAGCGGGAGAGCTGCATAGCCGCCAGGATCAGACCGATCGCCAGCCCCCCGCCCAGTCCGAGGCCGGTCACGCCGAGCGTGAGAACGATGCCTCGGATCAGGTACGGGAGGCTGAGATAGTGAACAAAGAGATCCATTACTGCGTAAGCAGCGTCGGGGCTTCGACCGTGCCTGGATCCAGCGACCACTTCTTCAGCAGCGCCGTCTCGATGCCGGCCTTTTGAATCGCCACAAGCGCCGCCACGATGGCGTCACGAAACTCGGGCTTGCTCTTGGGAACCGCGATGCCGATCGAATAGGGCAGCGTCACGGCGACGGCTTTCGTAAGCTTGTCAGGATAGGCCTTTACCGCTTGGTCCACGGTGTTCACGTCGTTGACATAGGTGTCGGCGCGACCGGCCAGGATCGCCTGAATGCAGTCGGCGTTGTTGTCGTAAAGCTGCAGAGCCGGCTCCGGCTTCCCCGCCGCCTTGCAAGGCGCGGCGAGATTCTGCACCAGGGGAACTTCGACGAAGCCGGTATTTTCCGCCGCGGTGTCGCCGCACATCGTCGTGTTGATCCCGGTGATGTGCTTCGGATTGCCTTTGACCACCAGGACGCCGTCGAACACTTTGGAATAGGTGATGAAGTCGGCGGCCTTGGCCCGCTCATGAGTGGCATAGATGTCCGAAATCACGATGTCGGCCTGTCCGCTCTGCAGCGTCGTCAGCAGCGCCGCAAAGGCGACGGGCTTGTAGGTCAGGGTGAAGTCGAGGCAGCTGCCGAGCATTTCGGCGAGATCGACGTCAAAGCCGATATATTTGCTCGGGTCGTTGGGGTCGAGCGCTTCATAGCCGGGCGTATGTGGATTGACCGCGTCGACGAGCTTTGCTCCCTTCAACGCGGGATACTTCGCCTGAAGCGCCTTGCAGGCGGCTGGCGCCTCGGGCAAAGCTGCCTCTGCCCGCCCTGGTGCGAAGAGCGCAGCGGCGCAGAGAATGCCGAGTGCGGCCGGGAGCCAACGTCTGATCTTCAGGGTGACGACCGGTGTGCCATCCCGCAGGCATCGCACGTCGTCGGTGGGGTTTTCGAGCATCAAACCATCTCCTTTCGATTGCTTGCGCGCTGATGCCCAATGGCCTGCACCATGCTGCACAGGCGCACGAACGAGACTAGGAGTGAAGACCCCGACGCGGCTTGCTTTCAGGCGAACAATAAATTTCATCCGACCGCGGCGCTCACAAAATTTAGGCAACCTGACTGTTTACTAGTCTGGTTGCGCTTTCGATGATCAGCGGGATGGAGGAGGAGCCACCGGTTTTCGCGTCTCTGGGCCCAGGGTTCAGCAGCGGCCATCGGCGAAGAGGCACTTGCGGATCACGCCATGGACGCCCCAATTTCCGTCGACCACCTGAGTGACACCGAAATCGACGGCAACCGAGAGCAGCGAGATCGCTTCGTCCTCGGATAAATGCCGGGCGGTCATGAGGAAGCGGCGCGCCTTGCGGAACGCGTCCTTCATCGCGAGGTCGAGCGACGATTTGTCGTAGACTTCGCTCTGTGCGCGCTCGCCAAGCTCGACGAGATAGTTGGCGTAGCTGAAGCCTTGCACGACCCATTCGTCCGGCGTCTCGAGTAAGGGATAATTGACATCCTCGAGCACGGTGCCTCGGAGATCCTGCCGGCGGTGCAGGATCACCTGGAAATCGCCGGTGAGCGAGCACTCGATCGCCGTACCGCAGAGCTCGGAATCGCCCTGCGATGCGTGTGGATCGCCGATCGAAAGCAAGCCGCCGGGGACCGCGACGGGAAGATAGAGCCGAGCGCCCTTGCCGGCGCGCCAATTGTCGATATTGCCACCCGAGCATGTCGGTGGGATCGAATCGACAATCTCGGTTTCGCGCGGCGCGAGGCCAATGACGCCGAAGTGGGGGCGCGCCGGAATTGCGACGCCCTTCAGCACGTCAAAATTCCGTTCGGTCGCCGTGTGATCGACCGGAACGCCGGGGTAGTCGATCGTCGGATGGACGACGCCAAACGGATCGGTCTGCGGCGTCCAACGAAAGCTGTAGACCGCCTTGGCGATGTCCGCCTCGCGGCTGATCTCGTAGATCGTGACGACCTCGCGCGGTCGCGGGTCGGTCAACAGCTCCTTGTAGTGGAATCCCCACCATGTCGCCGCGTTGCTGCCAAAGGCCCGTCCAGCGAAGAGCGGGTTGGCGCACAGACGAGGGCGCAGATCGAGGATGCGCACTTCGACGAGATCGCCCGGCATGGCGCCTTTGATCGCGATCGGGCCGGTGCAAATATGGACGCCGAAGCCCTCGCCGGCGCCGCGCCCATAGATCGTGGCCTCGAGCGGGCCGGCGCCGCGCCGATCGACGTTCTTGCGCTCGCGCGACCAGTGGAACACCGCTTCGGCGCCGGGATCGCCTTTGATCATGCGCTCGTGATCGTCATAGGCGTGCTGCGTCAGCGTCTCGATGGTCACGAAGTCGCCCGATTCGATCTCAAGGACAGGACGCAGCGCTCGGCTGAAGTAACCCCAATGCACGGTTTTCTCGGTCGCCGCCAGATAATGTCGCTGCCCGCCGGCCGAGCTGCCGATCGGATCACTGACGGGCGCGGCCGCATCGGCCCGTCGGCCGACTTCTTCGGCGCGCACGACGCGCTCAAGCGCCCGTCGCGCTTTCGCCGGCGAGGTCCGGTCGTCGAGGCCCAGGGGCCAGCCTCGCGCCATTTGCAGCCGGACCCCTTCGGAGATCTTGCCGGCGATGTTGCGGCGGTATTGGCGCGGCGGCTCGCCGAAGCGCTCGCTGAAGGCGCGGCTGAACCCGGCTGCATCGTTGAAGCCCCAACGGAAGCAAATCGTCGTCACGGAATCGCGCGCATAGAGCGGGTTGATGAGATCGAGACGGCAGCGTTCCAGCCTTCGTTGCCTCACATACTCGCCGAAGCTCGAACCCGCCGCTTCGAACAGCTTCTGCAGATAGCGCAGCGAAACGCCCACCTGTTCCGCGACGCCGGCGAGCGCGAGGTCGGGATCGCCCAACCGCGCTTCGATCTTCTGGCAGATCCGGTGCAGCGTCGCATTCTGTGACGCGGTGGCGCCGACCAGCGCGCCATCGCCCTGGTCGCCGGCGAGACTGACCGTCAGGAACTCCGCGAGCGCAACTTCGATCGGCCTTATGGCTTCGCCATCGAGACCGTCGATCGTGTTCGCAACCGAGGTGAGCAGTTGCGCGAAGACACGCGTCAATCCGTTGCGGCCGGACAAGCATCCGACCCTGGGGTTGAGCGGCTGAACCAATCGCGCGCCCAGCGCTGCGCGCGGCACACGCACCAGAAGCTGGCGGAAATTCGTGGCAAAGAGCAGCTCGGCCGCAGCACCGGGGGTACCGTAGACGAGGTCGCCGACCGCGATCGGTGTGCTCCGGCCCGCCTCGCGCAACAGTGCCTCGCCTTCTCTATGCAGTGCAAGCCAAATGATCCCAGGATCGTCGCTGTAGCTGAGCCGCTGCGGGCCCGAGGCAATCTGCACCATGACAATGCCGAGCGGCGATTCCACCGCCTGCGCGGTGGCGAAGACGTCGGGCGCCGCGGCGGCGTCGCGCGCCTCGATCGACAATCTGCCGAGGACGCCGCGCCAGGCCTCAAGTCGGCGATCATCGGGATAGGATTCCGTCGTAAACGACCACGAACTCATGGCGCTCCCCACAGTTCGTGGGTGCAACCCGATCCGCTTCATCCACACCGCGGCTAGCGTTCGGGATCAATAGGCGCCGGTCGGCGCACCGCAGCGATGCCGGCATGGTCCCTAAAGCACGAAATGTGCCAGTGAAACGCAGCAATGATGGGCGCCGGGGCGCGCTTGCTTTTGCCCAATGTTTAACGGAGCGCCAAAATATTGAGCACGCTCCAGGTCGTTGAAAGGATGCCGCAAGGTTCGGTGGCGGTCGGCAAGGTTCCGGCAAGAGCGCGGTGGAGCGGAGGCGATCAGCAGGCTGGCGACGAAGGTGGCGGCGCCTGAGGCGACCGTCCGGCGAAATGCCAGGCTTGACGCCATCTTTACGAATCGCATCCCTAATTGACCTGCCGCCGTGCCTCAGATGCGGGGAACGCAGCAATGCTGTAGAGGGCATGGGCAAATGCAAATGCATCGCAGCTTTTGGACCTTCTCACGCTATGTTCTTGGCGTCTTTGGTGCCGTCAAAATCGCCGGCTACCTTTGGCAGGGGTGGTACCAGGGGCGTTGGTGGACCGTCGGCTATATGTGCAGCTTGACGATTCCGATCATCGCGGTTGCATTATTCATTTGGTTCGTCTTTGTCCCCAGGAACCTCGAACTCTCCGAGGACCGCCTTACGATCCAATTCCCTTTCAGAGCGCCACGTGAATTAAGCTGGAATGATCTGAGGTATTGGGGATCTGGCGCCGACGGGATTTTGCTTTTGCAGTTCAAAGGGTGGGCGACGTATCAGCTTTTTCTCTTCGCCCTTCCCATCGGGCCAACGCCGATATCTGGTAGATTTTATCGCTCGCCGGTTCCCAGAACGCAAGGCGCGACTGTGGCTCGGAACGCGGGGCTTCCGGTGGTAGCACGTCGACCCCCGTCCTCGGTCCCTGACGAAGCCGTCGCCGCGCTACACTAGGCAGATTCTTTCATCCCCCTTGTCGGGAACGGGCATACTCGTTCGTCCTTTGGAGAAGCGGTGAAGGGACCGTGCCCATGCTCTACGCGATACTTTGTTACGACGACGAGGCGGCGGTCGAAAGCTGGAGCAAGGAGGAAGAGCAGGCGGTGCTCGGCAAGCGCCAGAGCGTGCAGCAGAAGCTCGCGGCCGAAGGCCGGCTCGGGCCGGTCGCGCGGCTGATGCCGACGACCGCGGCGACCACCGTTCGGGATGGGCGCGAGCCCCTCGTCATCGACGGCCCCTTCGCCGAGACCAAGGAGCAATTGCTCGGCTTCTACGTCGTCGATTGCCCCACCCTCGAAGATGCGATCGAGACGGCGCGTCAGCTCAAATCGGGCGAAGCGGGCGGCGCTCTCGAGATCCGGCCGCTGCGGCTCTTTCGCCCGGCGAGCGGTCCGGCGCCGTGACCAACCTCGCCTGGATCGACGCGGCGCTGACCGCCGCGCGACCGCAGGCGATCGGCGCGCTGCTGCGCTATTTCCGCGATCTCGACCGCGTCGAGGAAGCGTTTCAGGAGGCGTGCTTGCGCGCCTTGAAGCATTGGCCGCAGAGCGGCCCGCCGCGCGACCCCGCCGCCTGGCTCATTTTCGTTGGCCGCAATGCCGGCCTCGATGCGGCGCGCCGTGCGCAAAAGCTGGAGCCGCTGCCTGAAGATGCCGAGATCGCGGAGAACGAGGACGTCGAGGCGGCGCTCGCAGAACGGCTCGACAACGCGCATTATCGCGACGATCTGCTGCGGCTTCTCTTCATCTGCTGTCATCCCGATCTGCCGGCGACGCAACAGATCGCGCTGGCGCTGCGCATCATTTCCGGTCTCTCGGTCAAGGAGATCGCGCGCGCCTTCCTGGTGAGCGACAGCGCCATGGAACAGCGCATCACCCGTGCCAAGAGCCGCATCGCCAAAGCCGAGATTCCCTTCGCGGCGCCGGGCGCGGCCGAGCGCGCCGAACGGCTCGGCGCCGTCGCGGCGATGATCTATCTGCTGTTCAACGAGGGCTATTCCGCCAGCGGCGGCACCGCGCATCTGCGCCTCTCGCTTTGCGACGAGGCGGTCCGGCTGGCGCGGCTGCTGCTGCGGCTCTTCCCGGGCGAGCCGGAGATCATGGGCCTGGTCGCGCTGCTGCTGTTGCAGCATGCGCGCGCGCCGGCGCGGCTCGACGCCGAGGGCGCGATCGTATTGCTGGAGGATCAGGACCGCCGCCTTTGGGACGCCGATCTCATCGCCGAAGGCCATGCGCTCATCGAGAAAGCGGTTCGCCACCGCCGCCCGGGGCCTTATCAAGTGCAGGCGGCGATTGCCGCGACGCATGCGCGCGCCGCGCGGCCCGAGGACACCGACTGGGCCGAGATCGACCAGCTCTATGCCGTGCTCGAGCGGCTGCAGCCTTCGCCGGTGGTGACGCTCAACCGCGCGGTCGCGGTCGCCAAGCGGCGCGGCCCGGCAGCGGCGCTGGCGATGATCGAGCCGCTGGCCGGGCCGCTCGCCGGCTATTTTCATTTCTTCGGCCTCAAGGGCGCGCTGTTGATGCAGCTCGGGCGCGCCGAGGAGGCGCGCACCGCCTTCGGCCGCGCGATCGCGCTGGCCCACACCCCGGCCGAGGCGGCGCATATCCGCCTCCATCTCGACCGCCTTCAAGCTGAGAGCGAGCGCGCGTGAAGCGGTGAAACGGTAAGGTGCTGTTCGCGGCGCGCGCAGCGCGCGGATCAATCCTTTCACCGCCTCATTGCCTCTGTGGTGCTTCGAAAAAAAAGCTGGCGGAATTGTCGGAACGCGTATGCGTCCGTTCGTCTTAAAGACATCAGTTTCGGCAAATCCGTCGAGGGGAGAACCTAATGAGACTGAACCCTTACCTCAATTTCAAGGGTCAATGCGAGGCGGCCTTCAAGTTCTACGAGGCGGTTTTCCGCGGCAAGATCGTCGCCATGCTGCCTTACAGTGAGACGCCGATGTGCGCTCAGCTTGCGCCCGAATGGCGCGACCGGATCGCGCATGCGCGGCTCATGATCGGCGACCAAGTGCTGATGGGCAGCGATCCGCCGCCGGAGCACTACCAGGCGCCGAAAGGTTATTCCGTGGCGCTCAACCTCGACCAACCCGCCGAGGCGGAGCGCATCTTTCACGCGCTCGCGGAGCAGGGCAGCGTGTCCATGCCGCTGCAGAAGACGTTCTGGGCGCTTGCCTTCGGCATGCTCGTCGATCGCTTCGGCATTCCCTGGATGATCAATTGCGAGGAGGCTCGCTAGCGCATCGACATCACTCGGTCAGAAAGGAGACGGCGATGGAACCCCACAAGGTCGTCAGTCGCGAGGAATGGCTGGCCGCACGCAAGGCGCTGCTGGTGAAAGAAAAGGCGCTGACCCGGACGCGCGACGCGCTGGCGCGCCAGCGCCGCGAGCTGCCCTGGGTCAAGATCGAGAAACCCTATCTCTTTGACGGACCCAACGGGAAAGAGACGCTCGCCGATCTCTTTGGCGGGCGCAGCCAGCTCATCATCAAGCATTTCATGTTCGGGCCGGGCTGGAAGGAAGGCTGTGTCGGCTGCTCCTTCGAGGTCGATCATATCGCCGGCGCGCTCGTCCATCTCGAGCATCACGATGTCAGCTATGTCGCGGTCTCGCGCGCGCCCTTCGCCGAGATCGAAGCCTTTCGGCGCCGCATGGGCTGGCCGCTCAAATGGGTGTCGTCGGCAGGCAGCGATTTCAACGTCGATTTCCACGTCTCCTTCGACAAGGAGGAGATCGCGGCGCGCGACGTCTACTACAATTACGACCTGCGCCGCGTCGGCATCGAGGAGCTGTCCGGCCGCAGCGTCTTCTATCGCAACGCGGCGGGCGAGGTGTTTCACACCTACTCCTCCTATGGCCGCGGCGGCGAAGAGCAGCTCGGCACTTATGCCTGCCTCGACATCACGCCGAAAGGCCGCAACGAGACCGGACCCTATCACACGCTGGCCGATTGGGTGCGGCATCACGACCGCTACGAAGCTGGCGGCTTTGTCGCGTCGACCGGCCGATACGTGGCAGACGAGGCCGAGGAATCCTGCTGCTCGCCCGGCGGCGGTTGAGCCCGGCCAGGGTCAGATGACGCCGTAGAAAGCGGGCGCGCGGTCCAAGGCATTCGCCAGCGTCTCGAGCGCCCGCTTCAGCTCCGGCCGCCCGGCGGGGCCGCCGAGGCAGACGCGCACGGCTTCCGGCGGCGGTCCCGATACGGTGAAGGCATCGCTGACCACGACGCCGATGCCGGAGTTGCGCAGATGCTGCATCAGCGCAACGCGGCTCCAGGGCTCGGGAAGCCGCAGCCAGAAATGCAGCGCTTCCGGCTGCGTCACCATCCAAGCGGGATCGAGCAGCTCCGCGGCGAGCTGCTGGCGCGCCATCGCCTCGCGCAGGATGGCGGCGAGCGCCGCATCGGCCGTGCCGTCGGCAATCCAGCGCGTCGCCAGCGCCGCCATGAGCGGCGCCGCCATCACCGTCGTGGCATGGAAGGTCGCCGCCAGCCGCGCGGCATGGCGCGCATCGGGCGCGACGATATAGGCGATGCGCAGCCCGGAGGCGACGCATTTCGCCAGGCCTGAGATGTAATAGGTGAGCTCCGGCGCCAGCACCGCGAAGGCCGGCGGCGGCTGCCGCGCCAGGCGGGCATAGGCGTCGTCCTCGATGATCGCCACACCGTGATGCCGCGCGATGGCGACGATGGCGTGCCGGCGCGCTTCCGAGATCGTTGTCGTCGTGGGATTCTGCAGCGTCGGATTGCAGTAGAGCGCTTTCGGCGTCTGCGTCCGGCACGCTCTCGCGAAGGCGTCGGGATCGATGCCTTCGTTGTCGAAAGGCAAGCCTTCCAAGCGTACGCCGCAATGCGCCGCCTGCGCGCGGAAGCCGGGATAGGTCAGCGCTTCCGTGCACACGACGTCGCCCGGGCGTGTCAGGCTGGCGAGCGCGGCGAGGATGGCGCTTTGCGCTCCCGGACAGACCAGGATCCGGTCTTGTGTCGGCTCGCCGATGCTCGGCGACAGCCAACGAATGCCGGCTTCGCGATCGTTCGGCGAGCCGCCGAATTCCTGGTAGCGGAGCAGCGCGCGCAAATCGCCGAGCTGCTGCAGATAGCCGATCCCCTGGCGCATGCGCTCGAGCAGCGCCGGATCGTCCGGCTCGGGCGGCAAATTCATCGACAGATCGACCGGCGCCGCGATGCCGTCGCCGCGCTCCGCCGCGCCATCCGGTGCGCGCACGAAGGTGCCGCGTCCGACCGTCGAATCGATCAGGCCGCGCCGGCGCGCCTCGCCATAGGCGCGCGCCACCGTCGTGTAGTCGAGATCGAGCTGCCCGGCGAGCGCGCGCTGCGTCGGCAGCCGCTCGCCCGGCAGCAAGCGACCGGACTTGATTCCCGCCGCGATGCTGTCGACGATAGCAAGATAGGCAGGCTTGCCGCCCTCGGTGAGCTCGGGGAGCCAAGCCAAGCGCTCCTTCGGCACCGTCTGCGTCGCGCGTCTGGCCGCCATGGTCAGGGCGCCGGAGAAATTGACTGTATATTGATTGGATTTTTGACTGAAGAAATCCAATCGCAGCGATCCGCGGCCTGGCGGCGGCCAGCGTTGCCGCGCCACCGCCTGCTCAAAATTACGCCGATGTTGCGGCCAAAACAGTCAGTATCTCGCGCAGCCCGAAGGCCCTGTCGATGATCGCGGCAAGGGCTAAATCTTTGTCTTGGCAATCCAATCATTGTCCAGTCACCTGTCGCCAAAGCTTGGCACGCCCATTGCTAGACTCACTCCGACGGCGATCTTCTCGGCAGCGCGTCATCGTGCTGTGAAGCAAGTCTCGACGCAAGCCCGGCCATGCTCTGCCGCTGGATCGTCGCCGCAGATGAACCGCAACGAAGGGGGCGGATGACATGCCAGCGGTAAAGAAAGAGGCGCACAAGAAGGGAGACTTCTTCGTCGACTACGAGGAGAAGGTTTTCGAGGACGTGAAGGCGAAGCCCGGCGAGAAAGCGCTGGTGACCTTTCACACCGTGGCGTTCGAAGGCTCGATCGGTCTGGTGAATTTGCTGCAGGCGACGCGGCTGCTGCGCAAGGGGTTCGAAACCTCGGTGCTGCTGTACGGGCCGGGCGTCACGCTCGGCGTTCAGCGCGGCTTTCCGACGCTTGGCGACGAGGCGTTTCCCGGCCATCAGGCGATGAACAAGCAGGTCGGCAAGTTCCTCGAGGAGGGCGGCAAGGTCTATGCCTGCCGCTTCGCCTTGCAGGCGCTATACGGCCATGGCGAGCCGTCGCTCATTCCGGGCATCCGGCCGATCAGCCCGCTCGATGTGCTCGACCTCATCCTGCTGCACAAGCGCGACAATGCGGTGATCATCAATACCTGGACCGTCTGAGATCCATCTCGCCGGCGGCAGCGACGGGTACGCCCGTCCTGTCCCGGCGGCGGCAGCGGAGGCGGCGATGACGTCCAGCAGCAAATCCGTACGCGTCGCGGCGGCGCAGCTCGCGCCGGTCTTCGACCGCGACGGCAGCGGCACGGTCGAGAAAGTGTGCCGCACCATCGGCGAGGTCGCCGCCAAAGGCGCGCGGCTCGTCGTCTTTCCCGAGACCTTCGTCCCCTATTATCCCTATTTTTCCTTCGTCCGGCCGCCGGCGGCGATGGGCGCCGAGCATATGCGGCTCTACGAGGGCGCGGTCGTCGTGCCGGGACCGGTGACCGAGGCCGTCGCCGCGGCGGCACGCACGCATGGCGTCGTCGTCGTGCTCGGCGTCAACGAGCGCGATCACGGCTCGCTCTACAATGCCCAGCTCATCTTCGACGCGAATGGCCGTCTCGTCCTCAAGCGGCGCAAGATCACGCCGACCTTCCACGAGCGGATGATCTGGGGGCAGGGCGATGGCAGCGGGCTCCGCGTCGTCGACACCGCTGTGGGCCGCATCGGCGCGCTCGCGTGCTGGGAGCATTACAACCCGCTCGCGCGCTACGCGCTCATGGCCATGCATGAGGAGATCCATTGCAGCCAATTCCCCGGTTCGATGGTCGGGCCGATCTTCGCCGATCAGCTGGAAGTAACGATCCGGCACCACGCGCTCGAATCCGGCTGCTTCGTGGTCAACGCCACCGGCTGGCTCGCCGACGAGCAGATCGTGTCGGTGACCGCCGATCCGACCTTGCAGCGCGCGCTGCGCGGCGGCAGCTGCACGGCGATCATTTCGCCGGAGGGCGCGCATCTTTGCCCGCCGATCCGCGACGGCGAGGGCATCGCTGTCGCCGATCTTGATTTGGCGCTGATCGTCAAGCGCAAGCGCATGATGGATTCCGTCGGCCATTATGCGCGGCCCGAGCTGTTGAGCCTGCGTCTCGATCCGCGCGCCGCATCGCCGCTGGCGATGACCGCGAGCGCGGTCGAGCCGGCCGCAATTGCTTCCTTCTCCCCGTCGCTCGAAGAGAACCGCCATGGAGAATCGCTCCCCCGCGTCGAACCCGCCGAACCCGGCTCCAGCGGAGCCGCAAGTCCTGATTACCGAGCTGCAGTCGCTCGGCTTGCGTCTGGCTGATCCTTCGGCCGGCGCCGAGGGACGCCGCGGCGGCGCCGGTCCCTCGGACCACAAGGCGGTGACCGTCGGCGGGCGCACGGTGATGGTGCCGGTGCATAACGATCCGGCGCGCGTGTCGCCCTACCGCGCGGCGGCGCCGGACGAGCGCGGCATCAGCACGCTCTCCCGCGACGGCGTCGCGGTGGGCGAGATCCGTTTCCCGCGCCAGCCGCGCTTCTACAAGCTGCAGACCTTCGACGGCGTGCCCTATTGGAAGATCGCGGTGCTGCACGGCGCCGATGTGCTGGCGACGACCGTGCTGCAGACCTGCATCCGCTATAGCGCACGCGAAACCTCGTGCCAGTTCTGCGCCATCGGCCAGTCGCTCGCTGCCGGCAGGACGATTGCGCGCAAGACGCCGGAGCAGCTGGCCGAAGTGGCGCGCGCCGCCGTGCTGCTCGACGGCGTCCGCCACATGGTGCTGACCACCGGCACGCCCAACAACCGCGATCGCGGCGCGGCGTTGCTGTGCGAGAGCGCCTTTGCCATCAAGGCGGCGGTTCCCGACCTGCCGATCCAAGGGCAGTGCGAGCCGCCCGACGATCCCGTCTGGTTCCGGCGGCTGCGCGCTTCCGGCATCGATGCGCTCGGCATGCATTTGGAAGCGGTGACGGTCGAGACCCGCGCCCGCATCATGCCGGGGAAGGCGAAGGTCTCGCTGGCGCGCTATCTCGATGCGTTCGCCGCCGCCGTGCCGGTGTTCGGGCGCGGCCAGGTCAGCACCTACATCCTCGCCGGCCTCGGCGATCCGCCCGACGCGATCCTCGAGATGTGCCGGCGGCTGATCGCGATTGGCGTCTATCCCTTCGTTGTTCCCTTCGTGCCGATCGCGGGAACGCCGCTCGAAGCCCATCCCGCACCCGATCCGGCCTTCATGCGCGCGCTGCTCGCGCCGCTGGGCGCCATGCTGACGGCGTCAGGGCTGCGCTCCTCCGATATCAAGGCCGGTTGCGGCCGTTGCGGCGCCTGCTCGTCGCTGGCCGGCTACGAGCGCTGAGACGAGGCAGCTGCCATGTTCCTCGACCTCAAGGACCGACCGCCCGCGTTCCTGCCGAGCGAATTCCACATTCGCCTCGCGACCGAGCCATGGGAGCGTGCCGGCTATGCGCGGCTGCGGCGCGAGGTGTTCTGCGCCGAGCAGGGCATCTTTGGTGAGGACGATCGGGACGGGGTGGACGAGATCGCGCTGCCCATCGTTGCCATTGCCATCGTCATGGGCATGCCGGACCAGGTCGTCGGCACGGTGCGCATCCATCAAGCGGAGCCCGGCCTCTGGTACGGCTCGCGCCTCACCGTGCATCGCGCGTTCCGCCGCCAGGCCGGTCTCGGCTCGGGATTGATCGGCCTCGCCGTCGGCACCGCGCATGCGCGCGGCTGCGCCCGCTTTCTCGCCCATGTGCAGGCGCAGAACGTGCCGCTGTTCGAGCATCTCCATTGGCGCTCGCTCGCGCCGGTCGCGCTGCACGGCAGGCCGCATCGGTTGATGGAGGCCGACCTCGCGCATTATCCGCCCTGCCGGACGGGCGCGCTGGCGCCGCTCCGGCTTGCGGCGGCGTGAGGCGCCTCTTGTCGGCGCGCGCCGCTTGCCTCGAGACACTGGTCGCGGAGCTTCGCGCCAGCCGCGGCATTGCGCATAAGCGCGACATCAGCGCCGTCGCTGCGCTGCTGCCGACGGCGCCGGAGGGGATCCGTCTCGGCGACGACGCGGCCGCCATTCCGGACGGTGACGGCTATCTGCTGTTCGCCGCCGAGGGCTTCCTCAACGAGTTCGTCGAGGCCGAGCCGTGGTTCGCCGGCTGGTGCGGCGTCATGGTGAATGTCAGCGACATCTGCGCCATGGGCGGGCGGCCCCTCGCCGTCGTCGATGCCGTCTGGAGCCGCGACGGCGAGCGGGCGCGGCCGATCCTCGAAGGCCTGCGTGCCGCCGCGAGCGCCTATGGCGTGCCGCTGGTCGGCGGCCATACCAACAACCGCAACGCCCGGGGCGAGCAGCTCTCGGTCGCCATTCTTGGCCGCGCGCAGCGCCTGCTCACCAGCTTCGATGCGGCGCCGGGCGATCATCTGCTCGCCGCGATCGATCTGCGCGGCCGCTATCACGAGCCTTATACCTATTGGGACGCGAGCACCGGCCCCGGCATCGATCCCGGACGCTTGCGCGGCGATCTCGAGCTGCTGCCCGCTCTCGCCGAGGCGGGACTCTGCCGCGCGGGCAAGGATATCAGCATGGGCGGCCTCGCCGGCACCGTGCTGATGCTGCTGGAGTGCTCCGGTCTCGGCGCCGTCGTCGACCTCGACGCTGTGCCACGCCCGCCGGACGCGCCTTTGTCGCGCTGGCTCTGCTCCTTCCCGAGCTACGGTTTTCTGCTCGCCGTGTCGCCCGCGCATGTCGCGGCCGTGTGCAGCCAGTTCCGTCGGCGCGACATCGCTTGTGCCGATATCGGACTTTGCGACGGCTCGGGGCTGGTTCGCCTCCGGAAAGCCGGTGAGCCGGCGGCGCTCTTCTGGGACTTGCGCCGCGAGCCCCTGATCGGCATGGGGACCCTGAGCGAGGCTGCGCCGTGAAAGGCGAGCGGCTCCGCATCGCGATGCTCGCGCACTCCACCAATCCGCGCGGCTCGGTGGTGCATGCGCTCGAACTTGGCGACGCCCTCGCCGCGCTGGGGCACGACGTCGTCGTGCATGCGCCCGATCCCTCCGGCGCCGGCTTCTTTCGGAATACGCGGTGCCGCACGGCGACGGTTCCGGCCCGGCCGGTCGCCGGCGATCTCTTCGCACTGGTGGAAGCGCGCATTGCGGACTATGTCGATTATTTCGCCGGTTCGCGCGCGGAGCGCTTCGACCTCTACCACGCCCAGGACGCCATCAGCGGCAACGCGCTTGCGCGGCTCCGCGAAATCGGCGCCATCCGCGGCTTCCTGCGCACCGTCCATCATCTCGACGCCTTCGACGATTTGCGGCTTGCGGCGCGGCAGGCGCGCGCCGTGACCGCCGCCGACCGCGTGCTGTGCGTCAGCCGCCTCTGGCAGGACGCGCTGGGGCGCGATTACGGCATCGCCGCGGCCCGTGTCGGCAACGGGGTCGATGCCGACCGCTTCTCGCCCGAGCCCGGCGCTTTGGATGGGGCGCTGCGCGCCCGTCTCGGCCTCGGCGGCGGGCCGGTCTATCTTTCCGTCGGCGGCATCGAGGCGCGCAAGAACACGGCGCGCATCCTCGAGGCCTTTGTCCTGGTGCGGAAATCCCG
>DATJLU010000151.1:0-17337 GCA_035509275.1 Allostellaceae bacterium
GTCCCTCCGGGTTGCACACTGTTGGCGCGCTGCCGCGTCGCGGCGGGCTTGACGATGCTCACATCGCCTGCGCCCTGGCTCCTAACATCGCGCCAACAGTGTGCAACGCAGCACGCGACGGTGTGAGAAATCCGGGCTAGCAGCGGGAGGGTGAGGTGGGGCGTCGATGATGTCGCACGCTGTATCAGGAAATTCTGATTCTGAATACGGGAGTGCTCGCGCGGTCACAGCACCGCTTCGAGTCGATCGCAGATCGTGCGCAGGACCTTGAGGCGGCCGAAATTCTTGTCTTCGGCTTCGACCAGCGTCCAAGGGGCGATGTCGGTGCTGGTCAAGGCGACCATCACTTCGACCGCCTTGTCGTAATCGTCCCAGCGATCGCGATTGCGCCAGTCCTCCTTGGTGATCTTGAATCGCTTGAACGCCTGGCGCTCGCGGTCCTTGAAGCGGCGGAGCTGCTCACCCTTGGTGATCGCCAGCCAGAATTTGATCAAGATCGCTCCGCCGGCGGTCAGATCGGCTTCGAAGTCGTTGATCTCGCCATAGGCGCGGCGCCAATCCGTCTCCGGGCACAGCTTCTCGACGCGCTCGACCAGCACGCGGCCATACCAGGAGCGGTCGAACATCGTCACGCGGCCCTGGCGCGGAATATGGCGCCAGAAGCGCCAGAGATAGGGGTGGGCCGCTTCTTCGTCGGTCGGCTTGGCGATGGGAACGATATGGTAGCTGCGCGGATCGATCCCCTGGGCGACCCGCCGGATCGTACCGCCTTTGCCGGCGGCGTCGTTGCCTTCGAAAACCAGGATGAGCGAGCGCTTCTGGAACGCCTTGCTCCGGGTCAGCTCGGACAGCTTTCCTTGCAGCGCCTCGAGCCTGTCGGCATAGGCACGCGGCGCGACGCGGCTGGTGAAATCCAGAGCGGAGAGCACCGATCGACCGTCGGGGGCGGGGACGCGAAACTCGCTGGTGTCGCGCGGGCTGGCTGGTGTCTTCGCCGGCGCGTCGAGCCGCCCGTTGAGGGCGCGAAGCAAGGTTTGGCCGATGACGAGCTCGCGGTAGCGGCGGTCGGCCGCCTCGGTGACGATCCACGGCGCATAGCCCTGACTCGTGAGACGCAGCATCTCTTCGACGCTTTTGATCACCGGACGATAGTTCTTGACGTAGAACGCATCATCGCGCGTGACGCGCCAGCGCGTGTTCGGATCCGAGGCGAGCTGCTTCAGGCGCCGGCGCTGGCCCTTTTTGGTGACATGCAGATAGAACTTGAGCAGCAGAACGCCCTCATCGGTCAGCATACGCTCGAAGCGGTTGATTTCGGCGAGCCGCCGCCCTAGCTCGGCGTCGCCGATTTGCCCCATCGCGTATTGCAGCCCGGGCTGCGTGTACCAGTGCTCGAACAGGATGGTGATGCGTCCCTTCGGCGGCAGTATTTGCCAAAACCGCCACATATTCGGGCGCGAGCGCTGCTCCTCGGTCTCGTCCCGGCCGATCGCCAGCGTCTCGATATAGCGCGGGTCCATCCAGGTGAGGAGGCGGTTCACCGCCTCGCTCTTGCCCGCCGCCGCAACGCCTGAGAGGAGCACGACCACGGCGAAGCGCCGCGATTGCCCCAGATCGTACTGCGCGTTGATCAGCGCTTCGCGCAGCCCGGGGACGGCCTGGGCGAAGGCTTGCTTCTCGACGCGATGACCGATTTCGGCTTCGGCAAGCATTCAGCGCCTCGCTCGTTCGGTGGCGGATGACGGCGAGGCCGCGCTCGACATCGATTGGGCGGGAAGCCGTTGCAGCGCATTGGCGATGTCGCTGCTGACGGCCGCGAGATTGCGGCTCATCGCCGCCGCCATGGCGTCGTAGCCCGCGCCGCCGGCCGGCTCGGTCCGCAGCACATGCCCGCTGGCTTTCTCCACGCCCTCGCTGTCCGAGATGCTCCAGCGGCCGGCCAGGGTCGAGATACCTTGGGGATCGCTTTCGAAGCGGGTCAAATCGAGATTGACTTGGTAGTCGAAGCTCCGCCGGCTGCGCGAGGGCAGCATCATGATATCGTCGGAGGGCAGCAGCGTCGCGAGATTGTCGCTGACCGTCCGCGCGGCGGTCACCGCCAGGTTCTCGCCCCATTGCGCGTCGTAATTGGGCTTCAGCTCGTTGGCGTTCGTTCTCTCGATGATGTCGGTGCGATCGAGGTATTCCGGAAGGGAGACGGCGACGCCGATGACCGGGCCCTTCGCATGCGCCCCGGCGGGGGCGGGACGCGACGAGCCGGAGGCTGCGGCGGCCGCCTGGGATTGCGGCGTCGCCGGTATCGAGTTCAAGAGGTAGAGCCGCGACGGCGGTGACTGGCACCCCGCAGCCAGGAGGGCGAGGAGCGGCGGCAGGGCGACGAGCGCGGTGCGCAGGGGAGAATGACTCATGACGTGCAGCCTCCTTTGCGTCCGCCTATTTCCCGACGATGACCGCGTTCGGGCGCCGCTCGAGATCGTCGGCGAAGACGCGCAGCGAACGGCTGGCGGCGGAGAGATTGCGCAGCGCCTGATCGATGTCGTAGCGCTGGGGTGAATTCGGGGCGATCATGCTGTTGGCGTCGGCCAGCGTCTTTTGCGCCTGTTGCAGCGTGGCGATGGCGGCTTTCGTCGTGCCCGGCATATCGGTCGCCAGCAGCTGCTGCCGCGCCGTGGTCAGCGTGGTGCGGAGCTCTTTCATCGCGTCCTGGGCCGAGATCAGCGTGTCGTGACCGGCGCCGGAGGCCTCGCGCAGATCGGCGATGAGCCCCGGAAGATCGCCGCGCACCGCGGTAATCAGCTGATCCAGATTGCCGCTCGCCGACACCAGGGAGTTCAGCATCTTTGCCACATCCGGCGACGTCACCAGACGGTCGCTGTCCTGCATCAGCTTCAAGGCCGACGCCGCGATCTCGTCGAGGGGCAATTTCGTAAGGGCTTCCTTTACTTTTTCGATATCGGACTGGGCGGTCGGGATTTCGATGGTGGAGGGATCGGCGCCGACCAAGGTGCTCGGCTCGTTGGGATCGAAGTTGAGCTCGACGAGAAGCTGGCCGGTAACCAGGCTCTGTGACGCGAGGCGCGCATGCAGGCCTTTGGTGATGGCGACCTTCAGCGGCTCGTTCGTTGAACGCTCCGCTGCCGTGATCGGTTCGCTGAGCTGCAGGCGGCCCGGGTCGAGCTCCATATAGACCGGAATCAGGAGCCGCGCCGTATCGACGTTGTAGTGCAGCTGAATGCGCGTCACCTTTCCAACTTCCACGCCGCGCAGCGTGACCGCCGAGCCGACATTGAGACCTTGGATATTGCCTTGGAAGAAGGCCACGACCCGCGTCTGCCGCGTGAAGAATTTGCCGCTGCCGAAGATGGCGAGCCCGATCACCAGCAGCGCGATCGCGCCGAGAACGAAGATGCCGATGGCGGTGGGATTTGCCTTTCTGCTCACAACCGCTCTCCTTCTGCTATTCGGGCTCGCCGCGGCGCAGAAATTCGCGCACCTTCTCGTTCTCGCACTCGTGCAGCAATCGGTGCGGATTTCCGCGGGCGATGGCGGTACGCGTCTCGGCGTCGAGGAATACCGAATTGTCGGCGATGGCGAAGATGCTCGGCAGCTCATGCGTGACGATGATGATGGTGGCGCGGAGATCATCGCGCAGCTCGAGGATGAGATCGTCGAGCCGTTTCGAGCTCAAGGGGTCGAGACCCGCCGAAGGCTCGTCGAAGAACAGGATGTCTGGATCGAGCGCGATGGCACGGGCGAGGCCCGCGCGCTTTTTCATGCCGCCGCTGATCTCGGAGGGATAGAAATCCTCGAACCCCTTGAGCCCGACCAGCGACAGCTTCAGCGATACGACCTCGGCGATCTCGCTCGGGCTCAGCGTCGTGTATTGGCTGAGCGGCAGGCCGACATTCTCGCTCAGCGTCAGCGAGCTCCACAGGGCGCCGCTCTGGAACAGGATGCCGAGCCGCTGCAGCATCGCCGCGCGCTGCTCGTCCTCCGATGCCCAGAAGGGCTGGCCGTCATAGAGCACTTCGCCCGCAGCCGGGCGAACCAGGCCGATCATGGTTCGCAGCAGCGTGCTCTTGCCGCAGCCGCTGCCGCCCATGATCACGAAGATCTCGCCGCGCTCGACGGTAAAGCTGACATCGTGCTGAATGACGCGGCCGTCGAACGCCATGGTCAGCCCTTCGACGGTGATGGCGGTGTCATGGGCGTTCACAGGCTTGCCCTCAGAGGCCGAGGATGTTGAGCAGCACGGCGAAGGCCGCGTCGGTGATGATGATGGCAAGGATCCCCGAGACGACGGCCGAGGTCGCCGCCGCGCCGACCGCGGCGGCGCTGCGTCCGGCTTCGATGCCGCGCAGGCAGCCGGTTACCGCGATGAGCGCGCCGAAGACCGAGCCTTTGACGATGCCGACGGCGAAATCGCCCAGGGTAACCGCCGCTTGCGTCTGCAAGAGGTAGGCGATCGGCGTGACATTGAGCGTGCCGATGCCGACGATGAAGCCGCCGAAGATGCCCAAAGCATTGGCGTAGATGCAGAGCAGCGGCGTCATGATGATCAGCGCCAGCATCCGCGGCAGGACCAGGAACTCGATCGGCGAAACCCCGAGCGTCGACAGCGCGTCGATCTCCTCATTGCCCTGCATCGCGCCGATCTGGGCGGCAAAGGCGGCGCCGGTACGGCCGGCAAGGACGATTCCGGTCATCACCGCCGCCATCTCGCGCGCCATCGCCACGGCCACGAGGTTGGCAACGTAGATGTCGGCGCCAAACTGCTTCAGCTGGATGGCGCCGACAAAAGCGAAGATCATGCCGACGAGCAGCGAGATGACCGAGACGATCGGCAAGGCCTGGGCGCCGCATTCCTGGATGGTGAGCCAGAGATCGGCCCGCCGATAGCGCGCGCGCCCGCGGACGAGCTGCGCGAAGGCGATGAGGCTCTCGCCGAGGAAAGACACCGAGCGCAGCAGGTTGCGTCCCTCGTGCAGGGCGCTCGTGCCGACCCGCGCCAGGAAGGGGGGCGGCGGCTTTTTCTGCTGTGTCTGTGCCGGGGTTGCTGTCGCCAGATCGAGCAGCTTGCGCAGGCCGGAGGGAAGCGTCGAGGTGTCGACGCCGATGCTTTTCTCGCGGCAGAGCGTGTCGACCATCAGGACGAAGGTGAGGAGCGCACTGTCCCATTTGCCGAGATCGGTGCTGCCGATGCGCATGCGGTGGACGCCCGAAACTTCGCCCAGGCGCTGCCGCAGGGGGGCAAGCGAGGGCAGACCCTGCCGGATCGACCAATCGCCGCTGACTGTCAGGGTGACGGTCTCGTTGGCGGGGCCCGAAATCGCGAATGCGTTCACCGCAATTCCTCCGCACGGCTGCGTCTTCGCCGTCGGCCGGCAGCCGGATCGGACGCGGCGAAAGCCGGCGCGGCGGACAAAGCCGCGCGCCGGGCTGGTCGGAGGTCCACGTCAGCAGAGCCATCACGCGGCGGCAACCGGGGGAAACCCGCATTTCCCTACAGGCAGTACCGGAGCCGGCCGCACGATCAAAGATGGACTACAGAGGCAACGGGCCGGTGAGAAGACCATGGGCATGGGCGCGCGAAGCGCGCCAGTACGTCTTTCCTCACGGCCTCATTGCCTCTGTGGTGCACCCTTCCTGCCGCGCGCGGCGCGACGGAGCTACAGCGATTACGCCGGCGCTTTAGGGAGGACACCCGATACCCCGCGCCGCAGAACTCCCGAGGATGAGACGATCGTCGCACCCTGCCGCGAGTCCCATCCGCGCCAGCGGGTCGGCGCGTGGGCGTATGATGGGGAGGAAGTCGATGGACGAAGCCGGGCTGGGTTGCGCCGCGACCAGGAGACGCTCCGCCGGACCTGCCGGCGCCCGGGGATGCCTCTGGGCGGCGGCCCTGGCCTGCTGCCTGCTGACGCCGGCGGCGGGGCGCGCGCAGGGTGTCATCGCTTATCCGACGCGCGGCCAATCGCCGGAGCAACAGAACCGCGACCGCTATGAATGCCACGTCTGGGCCGTACAGCAGAGCGGCTTCGATCCGACGCGGCAGGTCGCGCAAGCCGCGCCTCCGCCCATGCCGCCGCCTTCCGCCGTCACCACCAGCCCGCTGCGCGGCGCGGCGCGCGGGGCCGCGATCGGCGCGGTCGGGGGCGCGATCGGCGGCGATGCCGGCAAAGGCGCGGCGATCGGCGCCGGCACCGGCTTCCTGATCGGCGGCATCCGCCGCAACGAGCAGATACGCCAGCAACAGGCGTATCAGCAGTATTATGCCCAGACCCAGCAGAGCGGATCGAGCTCGGCGCAGCTGTCGACCTACAACCGCGCCATGCAGGCTTGCCTGCAAGGGCGAGGATATTCGGTGAGTTGAGGGATGCGCGGCGCGCCGACCGGAACCGGGATGACTCGACCGACATTGCGGCGGGTGCAACGATCGGATCGGGGGGATTGGCGGCGTTCGAGGCTGCCGCGCGGTTTCGGGCCAAGGGATGCCGCCGGCTCGACGCAAGGCGCGCCTGCCCGGCGATGTTCGTGCGCAACCCTGTGAGGCGAGGCCATCCATGGTGCGAATTTTGATCGCCGACGACCATGAGATGATAAGGCGCGGCTTGCGTCACGTGCTGGAGCAGCATCCGGGCTGGGAGATTTGCGGCGAGGCGGCCAACGGGCGGCAAGCCGTGGAGCTCGCTTTGAAAACCATCCCGAACGTCGTTCTGCTCGACTTGTCGATGCCGGAAATGAACGGCCTCGAAGCGACGCGCGCGATCAGGAAGGCGCTGCCGCACACGGAGGTGCTGGTCTTCACCGTGCATGAGACCGAAGAATTGATGCGCGACGTGCTCAGCGCCGGGGCGCGCGGCTATCTCTTGAAGGCGGACGCTTCGCGAAACATCGTCGCCGCCGTCGAGGCCCTCGCCGATCACAAGCCTTATTTCACTTGGAAAGTGTCGAAAACCATGTTGGATACCTATCTCGCGCATGGCCAGGCCACCCGCGAGAACGCGCCCGCCTTCAGCCAATTGACGGCCCGCGAACGCGAAGTGATCCAGCTGCTGGCGGAAGGCCGCAGCAACAAGGCGGTCTCCGCGCTGCTCGGCATCAGCGTCAAGACCGTCGAGACGCACCGCGCCGCGATCATGAAGAAGCTCGGCATCAGCTCGATCGCCGAGCTCGTCCGCTACGCCATCCGTAACAAGGTCATCGACGCCTAGACGCTGGATTGCTTCATCGTCATTCCCGCGAAAACGCTCGGGGATGTACAAATTTCATGGCGGAGCCATGTCCCCGGTTTCGCCTTGCCCGCGAAAGCGGGCATCCAGGAAGTCCAGCCCCGATGAACGGAGCGCATGGCTCTGGGTCCCCGCTTTCGCGGGGACGGCGAGAAAGATCCCGGAATCGCGGTGTTTTTTGCGAGGCGTACATACCCCAGCACTTTCGCGGGGGCGACGAATTCCAAAGCAAAATCAAATTATTCCGTCATTCCCGCGAACGCGGGAATCCATACGATCTCGACGCGCCCCACTTCGATTTCTTTACCTACTCTTTCGCGGGCAACCATCGCTCTCCGGGGTGACGATCAAGCTCGCTCCCGGCTCCGAAAGGTTGTGCAGCGTCAGCCTCAAATTTATCTCCAGGTTGCGCCACGCCCACGGCGCGAAACCCCTCGCCGCATCGGCCAACCTGACCGCTAATCGCCCTCCACAGTTGATTCACATCAAAGCACCGCTAGGGAAAGCAATGTAGTACCATGTGCGAGGGAAGGACATGTAGGGAGCGAGCGCGTTCGCCCTGACCTGTTTTGGCCCGTACAACCAAGCCGCTCGAAAGCGGCGGTGCTTCGCGCGTGGGTTTTGCAAGATCGTTCCCTCTCGTCATCGAAACGGAGCGACGCCTTGCAGGCCACAGCAACCCATCGATTCGCCGGACCATCGCGCTGGACCCGCTCGCGTAGCGCGCGCCTCGACGCGCTGCTGCTCGCGATTGCGTGCGTCGGCATGGCCTACGCGCTGACCATCGCGCTGCTCGTGTCGCGAGCCTCCGATCAGCGCAGCTCGATCATGCGCGAAGCGGCAGCCAGCGCTCGGGCTGCGGCTCATTCGGTCGATCTCGAACTTGCCGGTGCCCGCTCGCTGCTGTTCCGCCTCGCGGCGGCGAGGTCGCTCGGCAGCGCCAGCCTCGCGGCGTTTCTTGACGAGGCGACGTCCACGGCAAAGCCGGCGCAATCCACCGTTTTTCTGTTCGACCGCGTCGGAAACTTGGTGTTGAGCACGGCTCCGGCCGCGCTGGAGCGCGAGCAGGTAAGCGCCGCGGTGCGTCGCCTGATCGGCGCGCCCGACGCCGCCGACGCTGCGCTTGTCCCGACCACGTCCGGCGTCGGGATGGTCGTTGCGGTACCGGTCGTCGGGACTGACGGCGCTCACTATCGGCTGGCGCTTGCCGTCGGACCCGACGGCCTGGCAGAGACCTTTCAACATCCGCCTCTGGCGCCGGGCTGGCTGGCCGCGCTCGTCGACCGCTCCGGGACGACCGCCGTGCAAGCCGCCCACGATCGTCGCTTCGCAGCGGGACGCATCGATCTCCCGCCGAGGACCGGCCAGACCGAGGGCAGCGACGCAAGCATGGCCGACATCCCGGGGCGCGGCAGCATGTTCATTGCGCGGACCCGGTCCGAGGCGTCGGGTTGGACGGCGGTCGTCGGCGTGCCGAAAACCGCCATGGCCGAGCCGTGGTGGCAGTCGCTTACGCTGATCACGAATGGCGGCGGGGTTCTGCTCCTCCTGGCGAGCGTTCTGGCGCTGGCGACCGGGGGACGCATCGCGCGGCCCTATCTCGAAAAAATCACCCAGAGCGAAGCGCGTTTTCGCGTGATGGCCGATACGGTGCCGGCGATCCTGTTCGCCGCCGGACCTGACGGCTGCTGCAGCTACGTCAATCGGCGCTTTTACGATTTCACCAACCTGGCGGCCGGGTCGGCGCTCGGTTTCGGCTGGATCGAAGCGGTTCACCCCAAGGACCGGGAACGGGTGATGAAATGCCTCGGCCAGCCGACCAACGCGGACGGCGTGGTGCTGAGCGAGCTGCGCCTGCGCAACGGGCAGGGACGCTATCGCTGGTTCCTCGTCCGTCTGCGTCCCGAGCGCGATCCCTATGGGCGCATCGTCAACTGGTTCGGCAGCTCGACCGACATTGACCATGTGAAGCATGCCGAGAGCGCGCTCCGGGCGGCGAATCGGCGCCTTGCCGCCGTGCTCGCCGGCATCGACGAGTGCTACTGCACCATCGACCATGACTGCCGCGTGACCTTCGTCAATGAGGCGGCGGCGCACTGGATCGGGCAGGATCCTGCCGCGATCGTCGGCCGGACGCTCGGCGAGGTCATGCCCGACCTCGCCGGGGATGACGTTGCGATACCGCTTCGTCAAGCCATCGACCGGCAAGCGCCGTTTCACATCGAGCGCAGATCGGCGGCGAAGCCCGGGCGTTGGATCGAGGTCCACGTCTATCCCTGGGCGGATGGCCAAAGCATTTTCTTTCGCGACATCACGCGGCGTAAGACCGCCGAGGACGGGCTGCGTCGCGCGCAAGCGCTGTTGCAAGCGACGATGGATGCCTTGTCCGCCCATATTGTCGTGGTCGACGAGAGCGGAATCATCACCGCCGCGAACGCCGCCTGGCGCGGCGTCGGCCAACAGGATGGGCATGCCGTCGCGCGCCATCGTCTCGGGTCACACTACCTCGCGGCGTGCCATGCGGGCATCGCTTCGTCGGATTTCAAGACGATGGCCCAGGGGCTGCGCACGATCGCCGAAGGAAAACAACGCGAGTTCCGCATGCACTACGCCCGGCACGCGCGCGGGCGCCGGGCCTGGTTTCAGTTGCGGGCGACCAGCTTCGAAGAAAGCGGCCGCCATATCGTCATCGCGCAGGAGGACGTGACCGATATCACGCGGGCAGAAGCCGAGCTGAACGAGCTGGCGGGGCGCCTGCTTCGGGTGCAGGACGAAGAGCGGCGGCGGATCGCTCGCGACCTGCACGACACGACGACGCAGAATCTCGTCGCCGCGCTGATGCATCTCGACTTCGTGCGGCCGCCGCCGCGCGGCCGCGAGCCGACGGCGGGAGCGATCGAAGAGGTGCGCGCCCTGATCGATCGGTCGGTCCAGGAGCTGAGGACACTTTCCTATCTCCTGCACCCCCCGCTGTTGGAGGAGCTCGGCCTGGCCTCGGCATTGAAGTGGTTCATCCGCGGCTTCGAAAAGCGCAGCGGCATCGCCGTCGACTTCAGCAGCCACGGCGATGGAAGACGGCCGCAGACGGATGTCGAAAGCGCTCTCTTTCGCGTCGTGCAGGAGGCGTTGACCAACGTACACCGCCACTCCGGCAGTCTCACCGCGGAGGTGCGGCTGATCCACGAGCCGCGCGCGATCGTTCTGGACATCGCCGATCGGGGCAGCGGCATTGACGCCGGACAGAGATCGATCGATGCCGCGGGCCCGGAGTCGCTTGGGGTAGGAATATCCGGCATGCGCGTCAGGCTCCGGCGGCTGGGCGGCACGCTCGATATCGCGTCGACGGCGTCGGGCACGAGAATAAGGGCGCGCGTGCCCATCGGCGGCACGCTCGACCAGATGGCCGATCGGCGTCGCGCCCCGGCCGAGCCGAGCCGGCTTGGCCCCGCCAATGATGAACCGGCTGGCCTGAGCGCACAGGCTTAGGACGAAGCGAGGAAAGGCAGGCGATGGAGCGCGGCGCGCGCACGATCTTGTATGTCGACGATGACGAGAATCAGCGCGCCGGCGCCGTCAAGGCGCTCGGCCCTCTGGGTTGCGCGATCGCCACGGCGGGCGATGCCGATACGGCCTTGGCGCTGATCCAGGGCGACGCGTCGATCGCCGCGTTGCTGGTGTGCATCATGCTGACCGAAGCGGAAAAGCTGGTGATCGGCGCGAAGGGCCACCGGCCCGAGCTGCGCGTCGTCTACCTGACGAGCCTTCCCGAGATGATGCTGCTCGATCGCGAGGCGCCCGGCGACGGTCTGCTCTTGCGCTTGCCCATCGATCCTGAACAGGCCCGAGCCGTCCTGGCCGGGATCGTCGACGGGCCGGGCAGCCCCCCGGCGTAACGTCAGCGCGTGCACATCTCTCGAAAAACGCCGTAATCCCTACGTTTTTCGCTGATATCGTGCGGCTCAGAAATGGGGCGACGAATTCTAAAGCAAAATCAAATTATTCCGTCATTCCCGCGAAAGCGCGCGAAAGCGGGAATCCATACGATCTCAAAGCGCCACCTTCGTCCGCTTCGATTTCTTCGCACGCTCTTTCGCGGGCAAAGTGAAATTCGAGAATGGGCAGCCGCGATGGCGGCGTAGCCGAGCGCGCGCGAACCCGCGGAAAAGGGAGGGACGGGCCGCGTCAGTCCGGCGCGTCCCTCACCAGTCCGATGTCGCCCTGTCGCTCGGGAGGGAGAGCGGGACAAGTCGACAAACAGCAGTCTTGCCTCGGTCTGGCGAGGCGCCTATCCGGTGGATACTGTATTTCTGCCCTGCGCATGGCCCTTCGGCCTCGGCGCGCAGTGGCAATGCGCGCGGTCATCAACTCGGCCGCGCCAACCCGACCAACCAATGGACTTTATAGTACGATCATCTCGAAGACGTGATAGCCCCACGCCGGCATATCGAGATAGAGCCCGCGGGAGACCAGATCGCCGCCATCGCGCTCGAAGCTGGCAGGGCCCATGAGGTCGCTGAGCCGCACCATGCCGCCCGTTCGGTCGGGCGGGAGGCGGACATAGCACTGGCTCTGGTGCCCGGCATAGTTGACGGCGATCATTCGCCGCTGGCCTTCCGCGCTCAGCCAGATCGCGGCAATGAAGCAATCCCACGTCCAATTGCCTTCCCAGGCCGGCGCGCAATCGAGGAGGCACCACCTGCCCTGCCGCAGGATCGGCTGCCGCAGCACCGCGAGGAGCCGCTCGTAGAATTGCCGCAGCGCCGCGTCGCTCGCTTCGAGCGGCGCCCGGACCAGATGGGGCGAGATGCGCTTCTTGCGGCCCTCGAACTGCCCCTGATGAAAGAAGCGCAGGCCGGGCGACAGGTAGGTCACGATCGCGGCGGCCTGGTGCTCGCCCGGCGCGAAACTCGCCGCGGCCCGCGGCTCATCGTGATTTTCGAGGAAGCGCACGAGCTTCTGCTGGTAGTCCAGCCCCGCTGCGAGATGCGCGCGCACGGGCCGCGCCTCTCCTTGACGCAGCCGGTCGTAGAGCCGCTTGTCATAGGCGTCGTCGAAGCCCTGCTGCAGCATCGTCCATTCGAGGTCCCAGTAGACTTCGGCCATGAACCGGAAGCCGGGCACCTGCTCGCGCACGCGCCCTATCGCTTGCGGCCAGAACGGCGGCGCCCGGCGGCCCCAGCTCCGCTCGAACACGTCCGGCAGGACGAGCATCGCCATGTCGCAGCGCACGCCGTCGCATTGGCGGCTGATGCGGAGCAGTTCGCCGATCATCGCTTCCTGCGTCGCCGGGTTGGCATAGTCGAGCTGCAGCGTGTCGGGCCAGCCGGGGAAATAGGGGTCGCGGCCATGCGCCAGCAGCCTGTCGCCGCGCGCCCCTTTGACCCAGGTGTAGTTTTCCGGCGCGCGCGCCAGATCGACCTCGGTCCCGGGCATGTAGTACTCCGGGTGCTCATCCACCCAGGGATGATCCAGCGCGGTGTGGTTGGGCACGAAGTCGAGCATCAGCCGCAGCCCGCGCGCCCGAAGGCGCTCGCGCAGCCTGGCCAGCGCCGCGTCGCCGCCCAGCTCGGCGTTCACGCTGTAGCCGCTGATCGCGAAGCCGGAGCCGCCGATATCTCCCTCGCGCAGATCCGGCAGCGTCTCCTCGAATTCGCGGCGCCATTGCGCGTTGGCGCGCGACACGCGCTTGCCCGCCGGTCCGGTTTGCCACACGCTCAGGAACCAGACCCAATCGAAGCCCATCGCCGCAAAGCGGTCGAGCTCGGCGTCGGCAATATCGTCGAGCGTCGCCGGCCGGTTCAGGGCGCGGCCCAGCTCGGTCAGCCAGACGCGCGTGTTGATCTGATAGAGCGAGGGATAGAGCGGTTCACCCATCCTCGACCTCGGCCCCGGCCTCAGCCTGCGCTTCATCCGCCATGGGCGCGGCGGCGCGCCGGGCGGGTGGTTTCGCCCGTGTCACGGGCTCCACTTCCACGATCACCGCCGACTTGCCGAGCTCGAGGGCCTGCTCGGCCGTGGTGGTCGCGAACAGGTGCATGCTGCGCGCGATCATCCCGGTCCAGCCGGTCTGGTGGCTCGCACCGAGCCCCGCGCCGTTGTCGCCATGGAAGTACTCGTAAAACAGCACGTAGTCGCGCCAGTGCGGATCCTCCTGGAACTTGCGGGTGCCGCCAAAGACCGGCCGCCTTCCCGCCTCGTCCGGCAGGAAGATGCTGGTGAGCCGGCGCGAAATCTCCTCCGCCACCGCGTAGAGCGTCATCCGGCGCCCGGAGCCGGTCGGGCACTCGATGGTGAAATCATCGCCGTAATAGATGTAGTACTGCAGCAGGGCGCGGATGATCAGCGCATTGACCGGCATCCAGATCGGCCCGCGCCAATTCGAATTGCCGCCGAACATGCCGGTGTCGGACTCCGCCGGCAGGTACGACACCCCATACTCCTGATCGCCGACGCGGAAGACGTAGGGATGCTCGGCGTGATAGCGCGAGAGCGCCCGGATCCCATAGGGGCTCAGGAATTCGTTTTCGTCGAGCATGATCGCGAGCACCCGGCGCAGCTTGGTCTCGTCGAGCACCGCCGCGAGGCGCCGGCCGGCATGGCCGAGCTTCGATGGATGGTGAATGAAGGTCGTCAGCTCCGGTCGTGCCGCAAGGAACCGGTTGAAGCGATGGACCAGTTCCGGGAACTTCTCAATCACGATCCCTGAGAAGGCGGTGACCGCGCAGAGCGGAAGCAGGCCCACCATGGACCGCACCTTCAGCCGCTGGGCGCTTCCGTCGGGCAGGCGGAGGACGTCGTAGAAGAACCCGTCCTGCTCGTCCCACATTCCGGTGTCGCCGCCCGCATGTATCAGGCCCGTCGCGATCCACAGGAAGTGCTCGGTGAATTTGAGGGCCATGTCGGCGTAGGCGGGCTTGCTTGCCGCCAGCTCGGCGGCGATCTCCATCATGTTCTGGCAGAACAGCGCCATCCAGGCGGTACCGTCGGCCTGCTCCAGATAGCCGCCGGTCGGCAGCGGCGCGCTGCGGTCGAAAACGCCGATATTGTCGAGGCCGAGGAAGCCGCCTTCGAAAGCGTTGTTGCCGGCGCGATCCTTGCGGTTCACCCACCAGGTGAAGTTGAGCGTCAGCTTGTGGAACCCGCGTTCGAGCCAGTCGACGTCGCCCTGGTCGCGCCGGAGCTTGTCCAGATTGTAGGTGAAGATCGTCGCCCAGGCATGGACCGGCGGATTGACGTCGCCGAAGTTCCATTCATAGGCGGGAAGCTGGCCGCTCGGATGGAGATAAGGGCTGCGCAGCATCAGGTCGAGCTGCTGCTTGCCGAAATCCTCGTCCACCAGGGTCAAGGCCAGGACATGAAAGGCGAGGTCCCACGCCGCATACCAGGGGTATTCCCACTTGTCCGGCATCGACAGGATGTCGGCGTTGTAGAGATGGTGCCAATGCTCGTTGCGCGGCGCGGGCCGCCGGTTTCGCTTGAAGGGATCGGCGCCGTGCTCCTCGAGCCAGCGGTCGACATCGTAGTAGTAGAACTGCTTCGACCAGAGCATGCCGGCGAGCGCCTGGCGCATCACATTGGCGGCATCGGTGCTCAGCGACCGCGGGATGACCGTGGCGTAGAATTCATCCGCTTCGTTGCGGCGAGCCTGCATCACGCTATCGAAGCCGCTGCCGAAGAGGGTCGCCGCCGGAGCATCGTGGAGCCGCAGCCGAACGGTCTGCGATTTCCGGGCTTCTACAGTGAGCACATAATGCGCCGCGGCCTTGGTCCCGACCCGCTCGGGATTCACCCGATCGCCGCAGCCCTGGACGATGCAGTTGTCGATCCCGTCCTTGACATAAGGCGTCCGATTGGGCTTGCCGAACAGCCGCTCCGTGTTGGTCTCGTTCTCGGTGAAGAGCAGCTCAGGGGCGCCCTCGCAGGCGAGGAAGCGCTCGCCGAGATCGGGATGCGAGGCGGCGATCAACCCGCCCGCCGCTTCTCGGAGTGCCGGTCGCGGCACGTCGCCTCCCCATGACCAGGTGTTGCGGAACCACAGCGTCGGCAGCAGATGCAGGGCAGCCGGATCGGGGCCGCGGTTCGCGACGGTGATCTGGATGAGGAGGTCTTCCGGGGACGCCTTGGCGTATTCGACGAACACGTCGAAGTAGCGGTCGTCCTCGAAGACGCCGGTGTCGAGCAGCTCATATTCGAGCTCGTGGCGGCCGCGCTGCTTATTGGTGGCGATGAGGTCGGCGTAGGGATAGGGCGACTGCGGATATTTGTAGAGGTATTTCATGTAGGAGTGGGTCGGCGTCGAATCGAGATAGAAGTAGTACTCCTTGACGTCTTCGCCGTGATTGCCCTCGCTGTTGGTCAACCCGAAGAGGCGCTCTTTCAGGATCGGGTCCCTGCCGTTCCACAGCGTCAGCGCGAAGCAGAGCCGTTGGCGCTCGTCCGAGATCCCGGCGAGCCCGTCCTCGCCCCAGCGATAGGCCCGCGAGCGCGCCTGGTCATGGCTGAAGTAGTTCCAGGCGTCGCCCGACTCGCTGTAATCCTCGCGCACGGTGCCCCATTGCCGCTCGCTGAGGTAGGGGCCCCATTTCTTCCAGGGCGCTTTCTGCGCGCGCGCCTCGTCGAGGCGCACATGTTCGGCAGTCATGGGACCCTCCCGCAGGGGTGGATCGGCGAGCTCGGGGCTCGGGAAAACCGCAGATGGAAAAGGATGACCGAGCCGCCCGAGCCAGCAACCGGGAGAAACCCGCATTTTTCCGGCCGGTGAACCCGATGCACCGGCCTCGGGGCGCGGCGCCGGGCTAGCGCTCGGCGAGCGCGTCGAGATGGCGGGGAAGCTCCTCCAGCGGCAGCTTGGTCAGGTCTTTCGGCGCCTCGGCCTTGATCTTGCCCCGCGCCGCCTCGTCGAGGGTGGTGCGCAGCTCGTTCAGGCAACGCGGCGGCGCGAACAGGATCAGCGCATCGAAGCGCTTCTCTCCGGCCGCCCGATTGAGCCGCCCGGCGAGGTCGCGCACGAAAGCGGCCTTGCGCTCCTCATGCGGATCGGTGCGGGGCTCCATGCTGTGATGAGCCGAATTGCCGCTCTCCTGCGTTCGCCCGGGGCGATCGGTCCAGATCTCGCGGGACGGCGCCTGTGCCTCCGGCGAGGCCATGACCGATACGACCTCGAAGCCGGGCCCTTCCTCGCGCCGCGTGACGATCCGGGCGCGGCTGCCATCGGCCATGACGATCCAAGTGATGCGCTTTTTGGGCATGGAACTCTCCTCAGGAAATTGAGGGGCATCCTGAGCAAACGCGCCGCCGGCGACATTGACGCAGCGCAAAGCAAGCGCCCCTGGCCGTGCTGCCGGAATGGATCAACGCAGGGTGGCGCAGGGCGTGCGGGCGCGCTGCTGCGTTGGAGGATGGCGCCGCGCCGGTAGCGACACTACACTCCGAGCTGGAACGACGAGAGGGGCAAGCCATGATCGTCGAGCAGATCTGGACCGCGAACGCCTATCGCAACTTCAACTACCTGATCGCCTGCGCGGCGACCGGCGAGGCGCTGGCCATCGATCCGCTGGATCACGCGAAATGTCTTGCCGCCGCCAAGGCCAAGGGCTGGCGCATCACGCAAATCCTCAACACCCACGAGCATGGCGATCACACCGGCGGCAATGCCGCGATGGTTGCCGCCACCGGCGCCAAGCTGCTGGCGCATGCCAATGCGCGTGACCGGATCCCGGGGGTCGATCGCGGGCTCCGCGCCGGCGATGTGATCCGCGTCGGCAAGACGGTCGAGCTCGAATGCCTCGACACGCCCGGCCACACCATGTGCCACATCTGTCTCCGGGCGCATGGCGACACGCCGGCGCTCTTCTGCGGCGATACCTTGTTCAATGCCGGCGCCGGCAACTGCCACAATGGTGGCCATCCCGAAGAGCTCTACAACACCTTCGCCCGCCAGCTCGCGAGTTTGCCGGGCAGCACCCTGGTCTATCCCGGGCATGACTACATCGCCCGCAACCTCGCCTTCACCCTCGACCGCGAGCCGGACAATGGCAAGGCCAAGGCGATGCTGCCGGCGATGGAAGGGCAGGATCCGGCCCATGCGCTGGTGACGACCTTGGCG
>DATJLU010000152.1:0-13827 GCA_035509275.1 Allostellaceae bacterium
TCATCATGGCGCTTTCCCAGAGGCTCGATCTCCGTCAGACCCAGGCACTGGTCATGACGCCGCAGCTGCAGCAGGCGATAAAGCTGCTGCAGCTCTCCAACATGGAGCTCTCGGTTTATATCGAAGGCGAGCTCGAGCAGAATCCGCTGCTCGAACGCGACGACGCGCCGGCCGAAGGCGCCGTCGAGAGCGAGCCGGCCGTCGCCGTCGAGGAGGGCGAGGACGTCGCCGCCTGGGATGCGGTGGCGGGAACCGAGGGCGAAGGCAGCATCGATCTCGCCGGCGACCCCTCGGCCTGGCAAAGCCCGGCGCCGCGGCCGCAATCGAGCGAAACCCTGCCGGGATTGGATCAGACGCTGACCCGGCCGACCACCTTGCGCGACCATCTGCTGGCGCAGCTTTCCGTCGATCTCGCCGATCCCGCCGACCGCGTCATCGGCACGCATCTCGTCGACATGGTCGACGATGCCGGATATCTCCAAGGCGATCTCGGCGAAGTCGCCGAGCGCTTGGGCTGCGGCGTCGAGCGAGTCGAGGCGACCTTGAAGCAGCTGCAGCGCTTCGATCCGGCCGGCGTCTTCGCGCGCGATCTGGCGGAATGCCTCGCCTTGCAGCTTCACGACCGCGACCGGCTCGACCCGGCGATGAAAGCGCTGGTCGACAACCTGCCGCTGCTGGCGAGCCGCGACGCGCCGATGCTGATGAAGCTGTGCGGCGTCGATGCCGAGGATCTCGCCGAGATGGTGGCCGAGCTCAAGGCGCTCAATCCCAAGCCGGGCCTCGCTTTCGACACCGCCGCGGCCGAGCCGGTCGTGCCGGACGTGCTGGTGCGGCCGCAGGGCGGCGGCTTTGCCATCGAGCTCAACAGCGACACGCTGCCGCGCGTTCTGGTCAACAACCGCTATTACGCCGAGGTGCAAGGCGCGGCGCGCAGCAAGGCCGAGAAGGACTATCTCGCCGAGCGCTATCAGCAGGCGAATTGGCTGGTGAAGGCGCTGCATCAGCGCGCCACCACCATCCTCAAGGTCGCCACCGAGATCGTGCGCCAGCAGGAGGGCTTCTTCCGCCACGGCGTGCAGCATCTGCGGCCGCTGGTGCTGCGCGACATCGCCGAGGCGATCGAGATGCATGAGAGCACGGTGAGCCGCGTCACCTCGAACAAATACATGGCGAGCCCGCGCGGCATCTATGAGCTCAAATACTTCTTCACCTCCGCCATCGCCGCGGCGAGCGGCGGCGAGTCGCTGTCCGCCGAGGCGGTGCGCTATCGCATCAAGGCGCTGATCGAAGGCGAAGGCGATGACGTGCTCTCGGACGACCGCGTCGTCGAGATCCTGCTCAAGGAGGGAATCGACATTGCCCGGCGCACCGTCGCCAAGTATCGCGAGGCGATGCGCATTCCCTCTTCGGTGCAACGCCGGCGCGCCCGCACCCTGACCCTTTAGAATTAGGATCGGCTTGACACCCCGGCGGGACCGGGCCCATAAGGGTCCGCCCGCGGAGGGGCCGGCGTATTTCAGGCGTTCCTTAGAGACGGTAGCTCGGTTCCGGTAGGAGCCCATGCAAGTCACGGTGACGGGCAAGCAATTGGATGTCGGTGACTCCCTGCGCAGCCATGCCGAGGCGGCGACGTCGGCGATTGCCGACAAGTATCTCGGCCGGGCGATCGAGGCGCATGTGGTGTTCGGCCGCGAACGGCACCTCTTCCTCTCGGATATCTCGCTCCACGCCTGGCGTGGCCTCACCGTGCAGTGTCACGGCGAGGCGGCCGACGCTTATGCCGCCTTCGACGATGCCGCCTTGCGACTCGAAAAGCAGCTGCGCCGCTACAAGCGGCGGCTGCGCGCACGCCACAAGGGTGGCAAAGCCGGCGAGGAAGCCGCGGCGCCGCCGGAACCGGCCACCGATTACGTTCTCGCCGCCGAGCCGCCCGAAACCGCCGAGGACGGCGACGCCGCCCAGGAGCCGCTGGTGGTCGCCGAGATGCGCACGAGCATACCGCGCCTTTCGGTAAGCGAGGCGGTGATGCGGCTCGACCTTGCCGATCTTCCGGCGCTACTCTTCCGCAACAGCGCGCATGGCAACCTCAATCTCGTCTATCGCCGCCGCGACGGCAATATCGGCTGGATCGATCCCGATCTTGCCGCTGGCACTAAGCGAGCCGAACGAGGCAAAACGTCCTGATGGAAATCGCCGATATACTTACGCCTGCGGGCGTCATCGCCAATCTGCGCGCCGCCAACAAGCGCCAGGCGCTGCAGGAGCTGGCCAAGCGCGCGGCGCAGCTCACCGGCAAGCATGAGCGCACCATCTTCGAGGTGCTGCTCGAGCGCGAGCGGCTCGGCACCACCGGCATCGGCCATGGCACCGCCATTCCGCATGGCCGGATGCCCGACCTGCTGCAGCTCCACGCGCTCTTTGCCCGGCTGGAAAAGCCCATTGATTTCGAGGCGATAGACGGGCAGCCGGTCGATCTCATCTTCCTGCTGCTGACGCCCGCGACCTCGGGCGCCGATCACCTCAAGGCGCTGGCGCGGATCTCGCGGCTGCTGCGCGACAAGACGATCTGCGAGAAGCTGCGCGGCACCGACCGCGCCGACGCGCTCTACGCCCTCTTGACCGATCGCGCCGCCAGCCACGCCGCCTGAGCGGCACCCTCCTCCGCCTGCCCATATACCTAGTGGCGCCGCCCGAGTCGGCCCCGGGACGTTCCGCGACTCGCGCTAGATGCTGTGTCCCGCGGGCGAGTCGCACGGTCAGAAAGCACAGAGAATCAAGATGTAGAGCCGCGGCCCGAGTCGGACGCGGGACGTTCGGCGAACCCGGACTAGATACGGGGGGTAGGGCGAAGCGCGGCGCGGCGCCGCCGGGCGCCGCGCCGTCTCGCTCAGTGCACGCTGACCGGCTCCAAATCGTTCTGGCGCACGGTCGCGAAAGCGGTCGCGCGGTCGGGGAGGAGAGCAACCTGAGTGCCGTCGGCCGCGTGAATGGCGTAGGCGACACCCTCGTCGAGGGTGACGCGACGGATATAGGCCACATCCTGCATGCCGAGGAGAGCGAACTCCTTGGGCGTGATATGGCGAAGCTTCTCGATCTCGATCATCATTCCATCACCTGTCGCCGGCGCGGCCTGTTGGGACCGGTCGCCGTCCTTTCCTGCTCCTCCCCGTGGTTCTGTTTTTTTCAGGCCGGATCCTTGGCCGTCGTTTGCGCGACGGCCTGACGCGGCTTGCCGACATTCCTGATTTCGACGGTCCGCACCAACGGTTCGACGACGCGGCGCACGAGATCGACGTTGAGCAGCCCATTGTCGAGCCAGGCGCCGGCGACCTCGATGCCGTCGGCGAGCACGAAAGAGCGCTGAAACTGCCGCGCGGCGATACCGCGGTGGAGATAGACGCGATCCTTGTCGTCGACCTGCTTGCCGCGCACGACGAGCTGATTGTCCTCGATCTGCACGGCGAGATCGGCCATGGAAAAGCCGGCCACGGCCAGCGTGATTCGTAGGCTGTTCTCGCCGGTCTGCTCGACGTTGTAGGGGGGATAGCCGTCGGCCGCCGCCTTGTTGACGCGGTCGATCACCCGCTCGAAATGATCGAAGCCCAGGAGAAGCGGCGAGTTGAACAGCGATAAGCGCGACATCTGATCTCCTCCGGCGAGCGAGTCCAGCGGGCCCTGACGGCACCCATTAACCACCTCGGCGATCCCGTCGGCATCGCCACGGCCCTATGTGGGGTGCCATGCCACACCCATCAAGTCCGACGGAAGCCCCCGGAAACTCTAGCGGATTTGCCGCCTTCCGGGCGCGACGGATTGACGCCGGTTCGGCGCCGCCTTTATGCTTCTGCTACCGGGGGTGACGGGCCTGAACCTTGCCACTAACTCGGGATGGCCCGGCTTCGCCATAAAGGGAGGGAAGACATGATCGGGAGAATAACGGCGATCGCCGCGGTCGCGGCGCTCGGGCTGTCGGCCACGGGGACGGCCGAGGCGCTCACCTTGTCGAGCCCCGAGGTCAAGAACGGGGCGACGATCAAGGAGGAGCAAGTCCTCAACACCTTCAGCTGCACCGGCCAGAACATATCGCCGGCGCTCAATTGGAGCGGCGCCCCGGCCGGCACCAAAAGCTTCGCGCTCACCGTCTACGACCCGAACGCACCGACCGGCAGCGGCTGGTGGCATTGGGTGGTGTTCAACATTCCGCCCACCGCCACCGGCTTTCCCAAGAATGCCGGCGACCTGAAGGCCAATCTGATGCCGCCCGGCGTGGTGCAGGGACGGACCGATTTCGGCGCGCCGGGCTATGGCGGCCCATGCCCGCCGAAGGGCGACAAGCCGCACCATTACATCTTCACGCTCTATGCCCTCGACGTCGATCACCTCGACGCCGACGCCAACGCTTCGGCGGCCTTCGTCGGCTTCAACATCCATTTCCACACGCTGGCAAAGGCGACGATCACCGGCACCTACGGCCGGCCGAAATAAGGCTGCACCGCAGGCGGCTCGGCCGAAGCGGCGGCCGAGCCGTCTTTTCAGGCGCCGCTCGCATCGCCGGCAGAGGCCGTTCTATAGTGCCGGCGCATGAACCTTCGCTCTTCCCGGCTCGCCATCCTCGCGCTGGCGCTGGCCGCAACCGTCACCCCGCGCGGCGCTGCCGCCGACGAGACGGATATTCGCAAAGCCGATAACGGCCTCTCGCTCGATCTCGGCGCCACCTATCTCGACTACACCGAGACCGCGGGCGGGTCCACGCTCGACACCGACAAAGGCTGGCTGCCAACCGCCACGCTCGGCTTCGATTTGCTCGCCTACCCCTGGGCGCCGATTCCCAATCTCTACTTCCATATCGACGTCACCGGCAGCACCGGCTCGACCAACTACAATGGCGCGCTGTGCGACCAATTCGGCGACTGCACGCCCTATCAGAGCACCACGAACG
Organism: Allostellaceae bacterium; assembly: GCA_035509275.1. GTDB lineage: Bacteria > Pseudomonadota > Alphaproteobacteria > ATCC43930 > CGMCC-115725 > DAHUYF01. The sequence goes on from DATJLU010000152.1 coordinate 4,940, forward strand.
ACACCATCATTGCTACGGCGGCCCGGCTGGGCCGCGCGTTTTCCTTGAATCGCAACATCATGCTCACGCCTTACGCGGAGATCGGCTACCGCTATTGGTCGCGCGATCTCGAGGGCATCGGCGGCTACGGCGAGGACTATTACAATTGGGAGGGCATGGGCGGACTGCTGCTGCAATATTCGCCAGCCGAGCGCTGGGTGGTGTCGGTGTCGGGCAGCGCGGGCTCGACCTTCGGCGCTTCGATGCGCACGCAGGGCGAGACCTTCACGCTCGGCGACGCGCTCATCTGGCGGACGCAGGCGAAGCTCGGTTACCGCATCACCGACCGCATCGAGCTCACCGCGACCGGCGGCTATCAGAGCTTTGGTTTCGGCGCCAGTGAGACCGACGCCAACGGCTATTACGAGCCGGACAGCACCACGCATGAGACGCGGCTGCTGCTCGGCGCGTCGTATCATTTCTTCTGAGCGCGGGGCTCACGCGGGGAGCCGGTCGGCAAGGCGGCGATAGACCGCAGCGAGATCGGCGGGCGCCGCGCGTTCGAGCTCCGCCAGGAGCGCCGCCGCGGTCTGCCGATCCGCCGCCTGCACCGCCTCGGCGAAGCGGCAATGGCGCTCGCGCAGCGCGAGGAAAGCGGGGCTCTCGCGGCGCGTCTCGTCGCCGACCAGGGCGAAGAGCTCGACCGACCGATCGCGCCCGCGCAGCTGAATCGCCTCGAGCGGCAGCGTCGCCAGCTCCGGCACGCGCGCCGCCGTCGCCGCGCCGAGCGCAATGCCGATGCCGAAAGTCTTCGTCTCGCTTTCGAGCCGCGCGGCGATGTTCACGGTGTCGCCGACGGCGGAATAATCGAAGCGATGGCGCGAGCCGAAATTTCCCACCGTGCACGGGCCGGTATTGATGCCGATGCCGCAATCGAGAGCGAGGTCGTCGGTCACGCCCGCCGCGGCGAGCCGCGCCAGTCCGGCGCGAATGGCGAGCGCAGCCCGGCAGGCGCGGCGGGCGTGGTCGGGCTGCTCCAGCGGCGCGTTCCAGAACGCCATCACGGCATCGCCCATATACTTGTCGACCGTGCCGCCTTGCGCCAGCACCGCTTCGGTGACCATGGCGAAAAAGGCGTTGACGAGCCGCGTCAGCGCGCGCGGATCGAGCCGCTCGGAGATGCCGCTGAAGCCGCGCAGATCGCAGAACATGACGGTGAGCTCGCGCTGCTCGCCGCCGAGCTGGGGCGGCAGCGAGCTTTGCGCCAGCTGCTCGACCATGCCGGGAGCGAGGTAGCGCTGAAAGGCGGAGCGGATGCGGCGATGCTCGCGGTCGAGCAACCCGTAGCGATAGGTCGCCAGCAGCGTGAAGACGAGAAGGCTCGCGAGGGTCGGCACCGCCGCCGCGGACCAGATGCCGAACCGCACCAGCGCGAATTGGCCAAGCACCAGCCAGAGCGCCAACAGCACGGCGGCGAGCAGCGCGGCGCGCGCGATCGAGAGACGCGACAGCGCCAAGGCAACGACGAGCGCGAAGCCGATCATCCACGCGGCCTCGACCCAGGGCGCGTAGACCGGACGATGCAGCGAGCGCCCGCGCAGCATCGAATCGACCACGGTGGCAAGACGCTCGACCCCCGGGAGCACGGCGGAGAAGGGCGTGCGAACGGCATCGGGAACGCCGGTGATCCGCGTGCCGACGAGCACGATGCGGTCCTTGAACATCGCCGGCGACACCGCGCCCGCCGCGACATCGGCGAAAGAGACGGTGGGGAACCTGCCGGGCGGCCCGAGATAATTCACCAGCAGGCGCATCGACGGATCGGTCGCCAGCAGATGATCGCCGAGCCACACGCCGCGTCCGAGATCCGCGGTGACATCGGACCAGGCGAGGCGTCGATACAGCTGCACCACGCGCAGCGCCATCGACGGGTAATAATCGAGATCGTCGCCGAGCACCGGATACTCGTAGCGCGGCGCGCCATCGACGTCATAGGCGAGGGTGACATGGCCCAGCGCGGCCGCGGCGTCGCCCAACGGCGTCAACGGCGCCAGCACCCCGGTGGGACGCAGCGGCGGAGGCTCGAAGAACGCGCCGCGCCGAAGCGACACAAATGCGGATCGGGCGACGTCGTCCGGCACCGGACCGGCGCCGTCGCGGTCGAAGCGAAACGCGAAGGGCAGCACGACGGTTCCGGCGCGCCGCAGGGCGTCGGCCAGCGCGCGATCGCCGCTTCCGCCGGCCTCGTCGGGCTCGGTGAAGAGCAGATCGATGCCGATGACGCGTGCGCCGGCAGCGCCGAGGAAATTCACCGCATTGGCGAAGCGCTGCCGCGGCAGCGGCCAGCGGCCGAACTTTGCAATGGTGTCGTCATCGATGACGACGAGGACGATCTCCTTCCCGGGCGCGAGCGGGCCGCGCAAACGAAAGCGCGTATCGAGCGCAAACAGCTCGAGCCGGCGCAGCCAAGGCAGGTCCGGCGCCATCACATGAAGCGCGGCGAAGACAAGCATCGCCAGCAGCGCCACGCCGCAGAGCGTGGCGTCGCGCCGCCGCTGCGCGGCGCGCTCAGTTGAAGCTGGCGCGTGCCAAGACCGCGGCAAGACGCTCACGACCCCAGGGATGGACAGGGCCCGGCGCCTCGCCCATCGAGACATCGACGCCGTCGCCCGGCTTCTCGAGCAGGACGACGGCGTTTTGATGCGCGCCGACGCCGGACACGGCGATGATGCCGTTCAGGATCGCGACGCTGGTGCGGCCCGGCACCGCTTCCATCAGCCAGTCCGTGCCGCGCACCGCGGCGACCGCGGTCTCGGTCTCGATCTCGAACTCGCCGCCCGAGGTCGCGCGATTGACGAACAGCCGCAACACGCCCTGGAGCAACCGGAACCGGGTCGTCAGCCCGTTGCTGACGCTCTTGTATTGCGACAGCACGAGGCGGCTCTTCTCGCCGACGGAAACGATGGAGCCGTCATTCAGCAGGATCTCGGCCTTGCCGTCCTCGGCGATGATGGTATCGCCGAGATGAACCGGCTGGCGCGGCGTCAGCGCCTGGCGCTCGCTGCCGTGCTCGCGGAAGACCGCGCCGCGCACGCCGATGACGGTACCGATCAGCACGTCGGCGGCGCTGGCGCCCGCCGCCCAGAGCAGAAATGCGGCGGCCACGCACCACGGCAAGAATGATCGCAGCCTCTGCATGTGCTCCCCTCCGCCTTGGACGCGGTAGGCCTCCCTAGCGCCGCGACTGCCGGCTTGGTTGTGCGCCTCATCACACGACAATACGGGGAGACGCCGGCGGCGGCGGCAGGTGCGCCTAGCATGCGCGGCCCGGCTTTCACTCCTCCCGGCGCACCGGGAGGAAGTGAAAGCGGTAGAACGATCAGTCCTTTACTGACCGCCCAGCGGGGCTGGGGAAACTGGTGGAGCCAGGGGGATTCGAACCCCCGACCTCCGCAATGCCATTGCGGCGCTCTCCCAACTGAGCTATGACCCCAGAAGGTCGCGGACCGGCAGTCTAGCGCCTAGCCGGCCGCCGCGGGAGCGGCAAATTAGCGAGCGGCCGGGCTCGCCTGCAAGCGGAAAATCACCGGCCTCAGCGTTCCTCTTCGTCCTCGACGTTCTCGATCACCTCGGCCATGTCGTCCTCGTCCTCGCCGAGCTCCGAGGCGTCCTCGATCACCTCTTCCTCTTCTTCCTCCTCGCCCTCGGCCTCTTCGCCGCCTTCGACCGCGACCTCTTCGCCCTCCTCCTCGCCCTCGCTCTCCTCGGTGGCGAGATCGGACTCCAATTCCTCTTCGGCGATCGGCTCCATCGGCACTTCGGGCGCCGCCGGCGCCTTGGTGCGCCGCGTCTTCTGATTGGTCTCGACATCAAAAGCGGCACCGCATTTTGGACAGGTGATCGGGTCGCGATGCAGATCGTAATAGCGCGTGCCGCAACTCGGGCAGATGCGCTTCATTCCCCATTCCGGTTTAACCATGGACCGCCTCCGTGCTCCCGCGGTGGCCGGCCAATTGCCACGATCGCGCCACCGCTGTCAAAAGCAAAATCATCGACTACCCGTCTTTGCCTCGCCATTTCTGGCGCGGCCCCTTTGTGCTAGAGACTGCCCCACAGATGGCGAGAAACGCGTGACGCCCCTCAGCTCCGGCACGGCCGCCGCGCTCAACGGCCGATTGCGCGCGCCCGGCGACAAATCGGTGTCGCACCGCGCGCTGATCCTGGCCGCGCTCGCGGTCGGGCGCACGCGCGTCACCGGCCTGCTCGAAGGCGAGGACGTCCTGCGGACCGCCGCCGCCATGGGCGCGCTCGGCGCCGCCATCCGCCGCGGCGATGACGGCGCGTGGCTCATCGACGGCGTCGGCATTGGCGGGCTCGCCGAGGCCGAGGACGTGCTCGATCTCGGCAATTCCGGCACCGGCGCGCGCCTCCTCATGGGCGTGGTCGCGAGCCACGGCATCACCACCTTTTTCACCGGCGACGCCTCGCTGCGCCGGCGGCCGATGGCGCGCGTCGCCGAGCCGCTGCAGCGCATGGGCACGCGCATCCTGGCGCGTGACGGCGGACGCTTGCCGCTCGCGGTCATCGGCGCCGCCTCGCCGCTCCCCATCACTTACCGCCTTCCCGTCCCCTCGGCGCAAGTCAAATCGGCCGTACTGCTCGCGGGGCTGAACGCGCCCGGCGAGACCATCGTCATCGAGCCGCAGCCGACGCGCGATCACAGCGAGCGTATGCTGCGCCATTTCGGCGCAGCGCTCGCCATCCACGACGGGCCGGAGGGCCGGCGCATCGCGCTCAAGGGCCAGCCCGAGCTGAAAGCCGCCGACCTTGCCGTTCCCGGCGATCCGTCCTCGGCCGCTTTCCCCGCCATTGCCGCGCTCCTGGTGCCGGGCTCCGAGGTGGTGATCGAGGGCGTCGGCGTCAACCCGCTGCGGACCGGCCTCCTCGACACGCTGACCGAGATGGGCGCCGAGCTTTCGCTCCTGCAGGAGCGGATCGAGGGCGGCGAGCCCGTCGCCGATCTGCGGCTGCGCAGCAGCGCGCTCCGCGGCGTCGAGGTGCCAGCCGAGCGGGCGCCGCGCATGATCGACGAGTATCCCGTGCTCGCTGTCGCCGCCGCCTTTGCCAAAGGCCGCACCGTCATGCACGGGCTCGGCGAGCTCAGGGTCAAGGAGAGCGACCGGCTCAGCGCGATCGCGCAGGGACTGACCGCCTGCGGCGTTTCGGTCGCCGTCGACGGAGACACCCTCGCCGTCGACGGGCTGGGCGCGCCGCCCGCAGGCGGCGCGGAGATCGCCGCCAAGCTCGACCACCGCATCGCCATGGCGTTTCTCGTGCTCGGCCTGGCGGCGCGCCGGCCGGTGCGCATCGATGACGGCGCCACCATCGCCACCAGCTTCCCCGGCTTCGTCGAGGCGATGAACGGCCTTGGCGCGAGCATCGCGCCCGCCCCATGATCATCGCCGTCGACGGTCCCGCGGCCTCGGGCAAAGGCACGCTCGCCCGCCGCTTGGCGCAACATTTCAACCTCGGCCATCTCGACACCGGGAAGCTGTACCGCGCGGCGGCGCTGCGCGCGCTTGCAAGTGGCGGCGACCCGGCCGATCCGGCGCTGGCCGAAGCCGCGGCGAAAGCGGTGCGCGCAGCCGATCTCGGCGATCCCCGCCTCGCCGACGAGGCGGTCGCCCGGGGCGCCTCGGTGGTGGCGGCGATTCCGGCCGTCCGCCAGGCGCTCTTTGCCTTCCAGCGCGATTTCGTCCGGCATCCCCCGGGGGGTGCCGCCGGCGCGGTTCTCGACGGCCGTGACATCGGCACCGTGATCTGCCCCGATGCCGACGCCAAGCTCTTCATCACGGCCGGAATCGAGGCCAGGGCGGCCCGCCGCTTCAAGGAGTTGCGGGACCGCGGCAAGGCGGCTATATACGAGGCTGTCCTGCAGGACATGAAGGATCGTGACGCGCGCGACAGTCAGCGTCGGGCGGCGCCTATGGTGCCGGCTGACGATGCCTTTGTTCTCGACACGACCGCGCTCGATGCCGATGCCGCCTTTGCCGCGGCGCTCGATTTCATCGGCCGGAAGCTCGCCGCCGCGCCCGCCAAGGGCTAGAGCAGCGCTTCTTCGCGACTGACGCAGGACAGGGGTCCACGCCGCCGCGCCCCCGCTCGCCGGCGGTCCGCCGCGCTTCGCCCGCTTCCCGGCAGCGCGGCGGCGAAACCAGGGAACAGTTGGAGACGCAATGGCCGTCGCTACCAGAACGAAGACCGATGCCGGCAAAGAGAGCTTCGCCGCGCTGCTCGACCAATCACTCGGCGCCACCTCGGGGCTCGAGGGCACCGTCATCAAGGGCCTCGTGGTCGCTATCGAGAACGACACCGCGCTGATCGATGTCGGGCTCAAATCCGAGGGCCGCGTCCCGCTCAAGGAATTCGCCGCGCCGGGCCGACCGGCCGAGATCAAGCCGGGCGATACCGTCGAGGTCTATCTCGAGCGGATGGAAGACAAGAACGGCGAGGCGCAGCTGTCGCGCGAGAAGGCGCGGCGCGAGGAGGCCTGGACCCAGCTCGAGCGGAGCTTCCAGGCGAATGAGCGCGTCACCGGCGTCATCTTCGGCCGCGTCAAGGGCGGCTTCACCGTCGATCTCAACGGCGCCGTCGCCTTCCTGCCGGGCAGCCAGGTCGATATCCGGCCGGTGCGCGACATCACCCCGCTGCTGGGCAGCCCGCAGCCCTTCCAGATCCTCAAGATGGACCGCTCGCGCGGCAATATCGTCGTGTCGCGCCGCGCCGTGCTCGAAGAGAGCCGCGCCGAAGCGCGCTCCGAGCTGGTGGCGAGCCTCAAGGAAGGCCAGATCCTGACGGGCGTGGTCAAGAACATCACCGATTACGGCGCCTTCGTCGATCTGGGCGGCGTCGACGGCCTGCTGCACGTCACCGACATCGCATGGCGGCGCATCAACCACCCGTCGGAGGCGCTCCATATCGGGCAGAGCGTCAAGGTGCAGGTGGTGCGCTTCAACCCCGAGACGCATCGCATCTCGCTCGGCATGAAGCAGCTCGAGGCCGATCCGTGGGAAGGCGTCGAGAACAAATACCCGGCCGGAACCAAGCTGCGGGGCCGCGTCACCAACATCACCGACTACGGCGCGTTCGTCGAACTGGAACCGGGCGTCGAGGGTCTGGTGCACGTGTCCGAGATGAGCTGGACGAAGAAGAACGTGCATCCCGGCAAGATCGTCTCGACGAGCCAAGAGGTCGAGGTGCAGGTGCTCGACGTCGACCCGATCAAGCGCCGCATCAGCCTCGGCTTGAAGCAGTGCATGGCGAACCCCTGGGAGGCCTTCCTGGAGAAGTACCCGGCGGGCACCGAGCTCGAGGGCGAGATCAAGAACATCACCGAGTTCGGCCTCTTCGTCGGTCTCCCCAGCGACATCGACGGCATGGTCCATCTCTCCGACCTCGACTGGCAGAAGCCCGGCGAGGAGGCGATCAAGGACTACAAGAAGGGCGACATGGTGAAGGTGCGCGTTCTCGACGTCGACATCGAGAAGGAGCGCATCAGCCTCGGCATCAAGCAGCTCGCGCATGATCCGTTCGAGCAGAGCCTCGCCAAGGTGAAGAAGGGCGACGTCGTCACCGGCACCGTCGCGGCCATCACCGATGGCGGCATCGAGGTGACGCTGAGCGACGGCCTCCCCGGCTTCATCCGCAAGGCCGAGCTCTCCCGCGATCGCAGCGAGCAGCGTCCCGACCGCTTCGCCGTCGGCGAGAAGGTCGACGCCAAGGTCACCGCCGTCGACCGCGCCTCGCGCAAGGTCTCGCTCTCGATCAAGTCGCGCGAGGTCGAGGAAGAGAAGCAGGCGATGGCCGAATACGGCTCGCAGGACAGCGGCGCCAGCCTCGGCGACATCCTCGGCGCGGCACTCTCCCGCCGCGGCGAGAAGGAAGAGAAGGAAGGCAAGTAGCCGCTCTTCTCGGCTTCAAGGATCAAGGGCGTCCCCGCCGGGGCGCCCTTTTCTTTTAGGGGTCAGCGTGCGGCCATTCCGGGGCGTGCTCTCACCCGCCCGACGCCCACTCGGTCCAGAAGTAACGGCCGCGGTGATGGTCGCCGAGGACGAGGGTCAGCATCATCGGCGGCTCGGCGTTGCCCTGCGCCGCCAGCGGCAGCGAGAGGCGCTCGAACTCGTGGCTGATGTCGCCGAGGCGCAGATGGATGCGATGCCGGCGAGGCCGCCGCGCCGCCATGGTCCCGTGCAGCTGGCGCGTGCCGTGCTCGATATAGTCGGCGGGCTTCGCCGCGCTGACGCGCATGCCGTCCTTGATATGGCCGGGAACCGAGCCCAGCAGCGTGCCGCGCACGCGGCAGCGGAGATCGCCGTCGGGCAGCACCTCGTGCAGGCTGAGCCGGCCGAGGAGCGGCCAGAGATCGAGCACCTCGATGTCGCGCCGCACCGGCAGCTCGCGTCCGAGGCGGCGCGCCTGCCAGTAGTCGACGAGACCGCGCGCCTCGGCGCCCGCCTCGTCGAGGGGCAGCTCGGCACTCACGATGAAGATCTTGCGGGTCACGGGGCGTCGATCCTGGGCCCGCGCGCCTTAACACTCCGCTAAGGATGACCGCCCCATTAGGGCTGATCAGCCGTGCTTCACCGCCACCGTCTTGAGGCTGCTGAAGCCGTGCAGCGCCTCGAAGCCCTTCTCGCGGCCGAAGCCGGATTTCTTCACGCCGCCGAAAGGCAGCTCGACGCCGCCGCCGGCACCGTAGTTGTTGACGAAGACTTGTCCCGATTGGAGGCCACGCGCGAGGCGGAGCTGCCGGCCGCCATCGGCGGTCCAGACGCCGGCGACGAGGCCGTACTCGGTGCCGTTGGCGATCGCCAGCGCCTCCGCCTCGTCCTTGAAAGGCGTCGCCGCGA
>DATJLU010000153.1:0-16254 GCA_035509275.1 Allostellaceae bacterium
GCGCTCGCGAATAGAGACCGGGCGCACGGGATTTCGTCTAAGACGCCTGGCTGACCGGCAGGATTTCGGCGATCGAGCCGGCGACGCAATTGCGGCCGCGGCCCTTGGCTTCGTAGAGCGCTTTGTCGGCGCGTTGCAGCACGGCGGTGGGGCTGTCGCCGCCCTCGCGGGCGATGGCGATGCCGACGCTGATCGTCATCTCGAGCTCGCCCTGCCCGTCACCGAGCGCGATCGGCTTGGCGGCGACGACATTGCGCAAGCGCTCGCCGACCATAGCGGCGATGGCGAGCGACGTCTCCGGCATGACGACGACGAATTCCTCGCCGCCATAGCGCGCGACGAGATCGAAGGCGCGCACATGACGGGCGATGCGGCTGGCCACCTCGCGCAGCACCGCATCGCCGGCGGGATGGCCGTGATTGTCGTTGACCCGCTTGAAGTAGTCGATGTCGAGCATCAGCACGGCCGGGCCTTCGGTATTCTCCGCGGCGCGCGCCATCAGGCCGTCGAGATGGGCCATGAGATAGCGGCGATTGTAGAGGCCGGTGAGGCTGTCGGTGAGCGCCAGCGCCAGGCTGCGCTGGTAGTTGTCCTGCAGCCGGTCCTGCAGCCGCTTGCGCCGGATCTGCGAGCGCGCGCGGGCGATGAGCTCGTTCCGGTCGAGCGGCCGGGTGATGTAATCATTGGCGCCGAGATCGAGGCCCTTGGCGAGGCGCGGCAATTCCTCGCCATCGGCGACGAGCAGGATCGGCACCAGCCGGCCCGCCTCGCTGCCGCGCAGCTGCGCCACCAGGCGCAGCGCGTCCTGCTCGCCGGCAAGGCTCAGAATGAGCAGGTCGATCGAGGCGTCCACCACCTCACGCAGCTGCTCCGGCGCGGTCGGCCGCAGCACCGCGGAGGCGACGCCCTGCAGCATCTCGGTCATGCGATCGGCGGCGAAGCTGCTCTCTTCCCAGAGGAGGATGTGCGCCGGGCTCATATCCTCGGCGCGCCGCGTCTCGGCGATGACGTTGTCGAAACGGCCATAGACCTCCTCGCGCAGCCGCCACTCCTCGGTCATGCGCTTCAAGCGCACCAGCGAGCGCACGCGCGCGAAGAGCGCGATGTCGTTGACCGGCTTGGTGAGGAAATCATCGGCCCCCGCCTGCAGCCCGCGGACGCGATCGGACACCTCGGAGAGCGCGGTCACCATCACCACCGGGATGTCGGCGCCGTGCGGATCGGCCTTGAGCCGGCGGCAGACTTCGAAACCGTCCATCTCCGGCATCATCACGTCGAGCAGCACGATGTCGGGGCGCTCGCTCTGCACCAGCGCAAGGGCTTGCGGGCCGCTGGACGCGGTGATGACGGTGAAATACTCGCTCGACAGCTTCGCCTCGAGCAACCGGACATTCACCTCGACATCATCGACGACCAGCACCCGAGCCGACATGGCTTGCTCTCAGCTCAGGAAGCGTTCGACAGTCTGCAGGAAATTGGCCACCGAGATCGGCTTGGCGATGTACGCCTCGCAACCGCCCTCGCGGATCTTCTCCTCATCGCCCTTCATGGCGAAGGCGGTCACCGCGATGATCGGGATGGCTTTCAGATCGTCATCCTCTTTGATCCATTTCGTCACCTCGAGGCCGGAGACCTCGGGCAGTTGAATGTCCATGAGGATGAGGTCAGGATGATGCTGGCGCGCAAGCTTCAACGCTTCCATGCCGTCCTTGGTCTGCAGCGTGGCATAGCCATGCGCTTCCAGGAGGTCGTGAAAGAGCTTCATGTTGAGGTCATTGTCCTCGACGATGAGAACCCGCTTGCTCATGGGACGATCCTCGTGTTCGGACTTTCGTGAAAGCACGACGGCTCCGGGACGGGCTCGACGACTGGCAATTGCATTTGTCTCATACGCTCCCCTACGCAGGATACCTATAGTTTGATTTACCTTAAGAATTCGTAACTTTCCGACGACCGGCCATGCGTATCGGGATTGACCTCGGCGGCACCAAGATCGAGGCGGCAGCCATCGACCGGCAGGGCCGGGCGGCGCTGCGCCAACGAGTCGCAACCCCGGCCGGCGACTATGCCGCGACCATCGACGCGGTGCGAGGCCTGGTCGCGGCGCTCGAGACGGCGCTCGGCCGGCGCTGCCCGGTCGGGGTCGGCATGCCGGGCTCGCTGTCGCCGACAACCGGGCTGGTGCGGAACGCGAACTCGACCTGCCTCAACGGCCGGGCGTTCGTTCGGGACCTCACCCAAGCGCTCGCGCGGCCGCTCAGATTTGCCAATGACGCCAATTGCTTCGCGCTCTCCGAGGCGATCGACGGCGCGGCCGCCGGCGCCGGCGTGGTGTTCGGTGTCATCCTCGGCACCGGGGTCGGCGGCGGCATCGTCGTCGAGCGGCGACCGATCGGTGGCACAAACGCCATTGCCGGCGAATGGGGGCACTCGCCCCTGCCCTGGCCCGGCGACGCGGAGCGGCCGGGACCGCCCTGCTATTGCGGCAAGAACGGCTGCCTCGAGACCTTCCTCTCCGGGCCGGGCCTCGCCTTGGACCATCGCCGGGCGACGGGCGAGGCGATCGATGCCGCGGCGATCGCCGCCCGCGCCGAAGCGGGCGATACCGAAGCGGCCGCGAGCCTCGGCCGCTATGAGGATCGTCTCGCCCGCGGCCTCGCCGTCGTCATCAATCTGCTCGACCCCGAGGTCATCGTCCTCGGCGGCGGGCTCGGCCGGATCGGCCGGCTCTATGACAATGTGCCGCGGCTCTGGGGCCGCTACATCTTCTCCGACGCGGTAACGACGCGGCTCCTGGCGCCCGCGCATGGCGATGCCAGCGGCGTCCGCGGCGCCGCCTGGCTCTGGGGCCCGGACGAGACGCCATGACCGCCGCGCTGTGCCGGGATTGCGCCGCACTGACCGAGACGCCGCCGCCGGGCGGGCGCTGCACGCAATGCGGCTCGCCGCGGCTCGTCGCGCATGCCGAGCTGACCCAGCTTTCGCTCGCGCATATCGATTGCGATGCGTTTTACGCCAGCGTCGAAAAGCGCGACCGGCCGGAGCTGCTCGACCGGCCGGTGATCGTCGGCGGCGGCGCGCGCGGCGTGGTGCTCACCTGCTGCTATGTCGCGCGGCTGTTCGGCGTGCGCTCGGCCATGCCGATGTTCAAGGCGCTGAAGGCCTGCCCCGACGCGGTGGTGATTCCGCCCGACATGGCGAAGTACCGTGCCGTCGGTCGCGAGGTGCGCGAATTGATGCTGGCGACCACGCCGCTGGTCCAGCCGCTCTCGGTCGACGAGGCCTTCCTCGACCTCGCCGGCACCGAGAGCGTCCAGGGCGGGCCGCCGGCGCGCACCCTGGCGCTGCTGGCGCGGCGCATCGAGCGCGAGATCGGCGTCACCGCGTCGATCGGCCTCTCCTACAACAAATTCCTCGCCAAGATCGCCTCCGATCTCGACAAGCCGCGCGGCTTCGCCGTTCTCGGCCGCGGCGAGGCGCTCGACTTCCTCGCCGGCAAATCCGTCGGCCTGATCTGGGGCGTGGGCGCGGCGCTGCAGCAGCGGCTGGCGGGCGACGGCATCACCACCATCGCCGAGCTGCGCCAGCGCAGCGAGCGCGAGCTGGTCGCGCGCTACGGCGCCATCGGCCGCCGCCTCGCGCGCTTTGCCCGCGGCGAGGACGACCGCGCCGTCGATCCCGACGCGCCGACCAAGAGCGTCTCGGTCGAAACCACCTTCGCGCGCGACATCGGCCAATACGAAGCGCTCGCCGCGCAGCTCGAGCCGCTCTGCGCCAACCTTGCCGGGCGGCTGGCGCGGGCGGGCTTCGCCGCGGCCGGTGTCACGCTGAAGCTCAAGACCGCCGATTTCCGCGTGCTGAGCCGGTCGCGCCGGCTGGTCGATCCGACGCAGCGCGCCGAGACGCTCTATCGCGCCGCTTTGCCGCTGTTGCGCGCCGCGGCGGACGGCACGCTCTTCCGCCTCATCGGCATCGGCGCCGACCGGCTCGCCGAGCCGGCGCTCGCCGATCCGCCGGATCTGTTTCAGGGATCAGGGATCAGGAATCAGGGATCAGATAGCGGCCTCTCTGAGACCTGATCCCTGATGCCTGATCAGCAGCTCGGCCGCGGCAGCGCTTCGATGTCGTCGAGCTTGGCGCGGATGATGTAGTCGCCGTAATCGAGCGTCATGTCCTGCGACACGCCGTTGTCGAGCAGGCGCATGCCGAGCTCGTAATCCGGCTGCTCCTGCTTGCTGTCGGCGGGAAAGAAAGCGAGCCGCATGCGCCAGGACGGGCGCTCCAGCAGCGGGCTTTTCGGCAGCTTCTCGTTGGCGTTGCTCGCGCCGGGCTTCAGCCCCGGGCCGATCACGGCGGTGATCTGTCCGGCGTTATCGACGGTGGCGCCGTCGAAGACCTTGCGCGAAATCAGCTGATCGCCTGCCTCTGCGCGCTGGATCAGCAGCAGCGTGTGCGCCGTCGGGAAGATCGTGCCGGGGGGCAGCGTCAAGGTCGCCGTCTCCGGCTTGGTGAACTCGGCCGAGCCGCCCTTGCCGGCGCCGTCGAGCTTGGCCTCGCCCTTGATCTCCTCGTCGAGGTCGCCATTGCGCAGCCGGCGCTCGTTGAAGCGGTAGCGCAGCCCGTCCTTCGACTCCCAGGTGACGAGGCTGGAGCTCACATCGACATTGTCCTGCTCGGCGTATTCGAGCCGCAGCCGGAAGCGCTGCTGCACCGTCCAGCCGTCGCAAGTCTCGCCCCATTCATAGACCATGGCGCCGCTCGCCGCGACCACGCCGCTCGCCGATTTGGTCTGGGCCAGCGTGAGGCTGTAGAGCGCGCGATGGGGCGCGATGTCGACGGCATCGGCCGCCGGCGCCGCGACGAGGCCGAGCAGGAAAGCCAGTCCGATCAGGCGAGCCGGCGCGAAGATCATCACGAGAATCCCAATGGTGTCGAGGGCAAGGGAGCGAGTATGTCACGCTTCGCCCGCCGAAGGTAGTAGCGCCCCCGCGGCGCAGCATCCCGCGATTTTCCGGCAAAAAGGGCAGGCGCTGCCGGCAGCTTCTGCCATGCGGCAGGTTTTGCCGGGCGGCCGCTCGCACGAGGGTCGGCGTTTCCGCGCTTTTGCAACTGGCACGGGTTTTGCGAAAATGTTGCGGAACGTCAAAGGATCATCGGGACCACGACCATGCCTGCTCCTGCCGAAAATCGCTGGCGCACCGACGAGAGCGGGATTGCCCGTCTCGTTCCCGTCGCCCGGCCCGCGCCCGAGGATGAGCCGGCGCTGCTCGATTGGGCGCTCGCCGCCGCAGCCGCGGCCGAGCAGCGCATCGCCGATCTCGAGGAGCGCCTCGCCTATCTCGAAAGCTTGTCGGTCACCGACGAGCTCACCTCTGCGGTCAACCGGCGCGGCTTCGGCCTGGAGCTGACGCGGGCGCTCGCGGCGGCGGCGCGCGGCGGGCCGAGCGGCGTGCTCATCGTCTGCGATCTCGACGGTTTCAAGGCGGTCAATGACCTCTATGGTCACCGCACCGGCAACGAAGTGCTGCGGCAGGTGGCCGAGACGCTGCGGCGCCGCGTGCGCAAGAACGATGTCGTCGCCCGGCTTGGCGGCGACGAGTTCGCGCTGCTGCTGATCGGCGCGACGCTCGCCAATGCGCGCCGCAAATGCGCCTGCCTCACCCGCACGCTCATCAACGCGCCACCGGAGGTCGAGGGCGTGCCGATCCCGCTCAGCGCCAGCTTCGGCCTCACCCCGTTCCACGGCAGCGAGGATCCCGAGGCGCTGCTGCACCGCGCAGACATGGCGATGTACGCGCAAAAGCGCAGCGGCCGCGAGGCGCATGAGGTGGTGCAGGGGCGCTGACCGCCCGCTCAGTCCGAAGCGAGGCGCAGCTTCAGCCCGGCCGCTTCATCGTTCGAGAGTGGCCCCACCACGACGCGGTGGAAGTGCCTGCCCTGGACGTCGACATCGACGATGTTGGCCTGCATCGGCGCGTAGCGAGCCACGGCGCGCGCCGCGTTGGCGGGATCGAGAAAGCTCCCGACCACGACATACTGGTCGCGCGGGATCGCGGCCGGGGCCGGCGGCGGCGCGGGCGCGCCATATTCGACCGGGACGAGCTTGGCCGCGGCGGTCTCGGTGGTATCGCAGACCGGCTTGTCGTCGAGCACCGGCCGCAACAGCGCGCAGTCATGGCCGGTCGCGGCCGAGATGCCGTGATCGGTCACCGACTTGCCGGTCGTAACATAGCTCACGCCGTCGGCGGCGAACGACGCGACGGTGACCGCAGGGGGCACGGCGCAGCCCGCCGCCAGAAGCGGCAGGAGCAGCAACGGACCCGTCCCCCCAAAGCTGCGCAGCGGCGTCCCCATCGCAATCGCGATGGTTGATTCTCGCAGAAGGTGCGGGACGACGCAACAAAAACGCGCGGAGGTTCAGCTCTTCTTCGGCGCCGGCGGCAGCGCCAGGCGGATATGCAGCTCCTTCAAGCGCTCGGGCGGGACCTCGGAGGGGGCCTGCATGAGCAGATCCTCCGCCTGCTGGTTCATCGGGAAGGCGACGACCTCGCGGATGTTGGGCGTGTCGGCCAGCAGCATGACGATACGGTCGATGCCGGGCGCCGAGCCGCCATGCGGCGGGGCGCCGTATTTGAAGGCATTGAGCATGCCGCCGAAACGCGCCTCCACCTCCGCGGCCGGGTAGCCCGCGATCGCGAAGGCCTTGTACATGATCTCGGGCCGGTGATTGCGGATCGCGCCGGAGCTGAGCTCGACGCCGTTGCAGACGATGTCGTACTGATAGGCCTTGATCGTCAGCGGATCCTGCGTCGTCAGCGCTTCGAGCCCGCCCTGCGGCATCGAGAAGGGGTTGTGGCTGAAATCGATCTGCTTGGTCTCTTCGTTCCGCTCGTACATCGGGAAGTCGACGATCCAGCAGAAGCGGAACTCGTTCGCCGCGATGAGGCCGAGCTCCTGTGCGATCTTGGTGCGCGCCGCGCCGGCGAGCTTGGCGGCGGCCGGCTTCTGGTCGCAGACGAAGAACACGGCATCGCCGTCGCCAAGCCCGGCCAGCGTCTTGAGCCGGCCGAGCCGCTCCTCGTCGAGGAACTTGGCGATGGGTCCTTTCGCCGCGCCGTCGGCAAAGACGATATAGCCGAGCCCCGGGGCGCCCTCGCCGCGCGCCCAGTCGTTGAGCTTGTCGAAGAAGCTGCGCGGCTGCGCGGCGGCCTTGGGCACGGCGATCGCGCGCACGACGCCGCCGCTCTCGACCGCCCCGGCGAAGACCTTGAAGCCGGAGCCGCGGAATACCTCGCCGACCTCGGCGATCAGCAGCGGATTGCGCAGGTCCGGCTTGTCGGTGCCATAGCGCAGCAGCGCCTCGTCATAGCCGATGCGCGGGAACGGCGGCGCCGTCGCCGCGCGCCCGTCGCCAAACTCGACGAAGACGCCGTGCAGCACCGGCTCGATCGCCGCGAACACGTCCTCTTGCGTGACGAACGACATCTCGAAATCGAGCTGATAGAACTCGCCCGGCGAGCGGTCGGCGCGGCTCGCCTCGTCGCGGAAGCAGGGCGCGATCTGGAAATAGCGGTCGAAGCCCGCCACCATCAGCAGCTGCTTGAATTGCTGCGGCGCTTGCGGCAGCGCGTAGAACTTGCCGGGGTGCAGCCGGCTCGGCACGAGATAGTCGCGCGCGCCTTCGGGCGAGCTCGCGGTCAGGATCGGCGTCTGGAACTCCATGAAGCCCTGCTCGATCATGCGCCGGCGGATCGAGGAGATCACCTTCGAGCGCAGCACGATGTTGGCATGGACGCCGTCGCGCCGGAGATCGAGGAAGCGGTATTTGAGGCGCATCTCCTCGGGATAGTCGGCCTCGGTGTTGACCGGCATGGGCAGCGGCTCGGCCTCGGCGAGGAGCTGAAGCGCGGCGATCTGCAGCTCGACCTCGCCGGTGGGGAGCTTCGGATTGACCGTCTCCGGCGAGCGCTTCACCACGGTGCCGGTCACGCTGACGACGCTTTCGAGCCGCCGGCCATCGGCCTCGGCGAAGAGCGGGCTCGAGCGGTCGATCACGCATTGGGTGATGCCGTAATGGTCGCGCAGGTCGATGAACAGCAGCGAGCCATGGTCGCGCTTGCGGTGGACCCAGCCGGCGAGCCGGACCTGCTGCCCGGCATCGGCAAGGCGCAGCGCGCCGCAGGTGTGGGTGCGATAAGCGTGCATGGGCGTCCATCGGCTCCGGCTGAGGAAGCCGGAAAACACAGGCTCTTGCCCGGTTTGTCAAGCGCGCTGCGGTCGCGGGCCGGGGGCTGTTTTCCGGCGGCAACTTTCGGTGTATAGGACGCCGATGGATATAATCGAGTCCGCGGCGGCGCTCGCCGCCTTCTGCCATAAGCAAGCCCACGCCGACTACATCACCGTCGATACCGAGTTCATGCGGGACAAGACCTACTGGCCGCAGCTCTGCCTGGTGCAGATCGCGGGGCCGGAGGACGCCGCCATCATCGATCCGCTGGCGCCTGGCATGGATCTGGCGCCGCTGCTCGCGCTCATGGCCGATACGGCGGTGCTGAAGGTGTTCCATGCCGCGCGGCAGGATATCGAGATCTTCGTCAACCTGACCGGCGCGGTGCCGGCGCCGCTCTTCGACACCCAGGTCGCCGCCATGGTCTGCGGCTTCGGCGATGCGGTCAGCTACGAGACCTTGGCCGGAAAGCTGGCCGGGGCGCAGATCGACAAATCCTCGCGCTTCACCGATTGGGCGCACCGGCCGCTCACCGAGCGGCAGCTGCAGTACGCGCTCACCGACGTGGTACCGCTGCGCACGGTCTATGAGAAGCTCGCCCAGCGTCTCGCCAAAACCAGCCGCGCCCATTGGCTCGGCGAAGAGATGGCGGTGCTGACCGATCTCGCCACCTATCGCCTCGATCCGCAGGAGGCGTGGCGGCGCTTCAAGCTGCGCACCGGCAATCGCAAGATGCTGGCGCTGGTGCGCGAGCTCGCCGCCTGGCGCGAGACCGCGGCGCAACAGCGCAACTTGCCGCGCAACCGGCTGCTGCGCGACGAATCGATCCTCGAGATCGCGGCGCATGCGCCGGCCAATGTCGCCGATCTCGCGCGCACGCGCGGGCTCGGGCGCAATTTCGCCGAAGGCAAGCTCGGCGCCGAGCTGCTCGCCGCGGTGAAGCGCGCCTCGGCGCTGCCCGAGAGCGACTATCCCCAGCCGCCGCCGCGGCGCGAGCCGCCGCCGGGGATCGGCCCGCTGGTCGATCTGCTGCGCGTGCTGCTGAAGCTGCGCGCGGAGGAGAACGACGTGGCGCAGAAGCTGGTCGCCGACAGCGAGGACCTGGAAATGATCGCCGCCGACGATACCGCACCGGTGCGGGCGCTGCAGGGCTGGCGTGCCGAGCTCTTCGGCAAGGACGCGCTCGACCTGAAACATGGGCGCCTCGCCCTCACCGCCGCGGGCAAGCGGATCAAGCTGGTCCGCCTGGCCGCCAGCGAGGCCGCGCAATAGCCCCCCAGCCCGGATTTCTCCCACCGCCGCGCGCTGCGTTGCAGTCTGTTGGCGCGATGCTAGGAGCCAGGGCGCAGGCGATGTGAGCATCGTCAAGCCCGCCGCGACGCGGCAGCGCGCCAACAGACTGCAACCCGGAGGGACGGCGCTCTTTGGCGCCAGGAGGGCGTCGCCGGGACGCTTACGATGCTCGCATCGCCGCGCGTCCCGGCTCCTACCCTGGCGCCAAAGATCGCCATCGCAGCCCGTGACGGTGTGAGAAATCCGGGCTAGGGCGGCCGCGAACATGCCGCAGGGGTCCGGCCGCCTGCGCGCCGCCGCCACCGGCTAGCCTTTGACGCACACAACCTGTCGAAGCTCGTGCACCACTTCGACCAAGTCGCTCTGCGCCGCCATAACCGCTTCGATCGGCTTATAGGCGCGAGGTGTCTCATCGATCACGTCGGCGTCCTTGCGGCATTCGATACCCGCCGTGGCCACGGCATGGTCCTCGAGGGTGAAGCGCCGCTTCGCCTCGCCGCGCGACATGGCGCGGCCGGCACCATGGGAACAGCTGTTGAAACTCTCGGGGTTGCCCTTGCCGCGCACGATATAGGAGCGCGCACCCATGCTGCCGGGGATGATGCCAAGATCGCCCTGACGCGCTCTGACAGCGCCCTTCCGGGTGACCCACACGTTCTTGCCGAAATGGTGCTCGCGCTCGACGTAGTTGTGGTGACAGTTGACCGCCTCGACGGCAGCCTCGACCTCGCGGCCCAGCGCCATGCCGATCGCGTGCAACGCCGCCGCCATCATCACCCGACGGTTCATCATGGCAAAGCGCTGCGCCCAGCCGACGGCTTCGACATAGTCGGTGAAATCCTGCTCGCCCTCCGGCAGATAGGCCAAATCCTGGTCCGGCAGATTGACGAACCAGCGGCGCATATGCTCCTTGGCGCGCTCGATGAAGTAGCTGCCGATCGCGTTGCCGATGCCGCGCGAGCCTGAATGCAACATCACCCAGACGCGCTGCTCGGCGTCGAGGCAGACCTCGATAAAATGGTTGCCGGTACCGAGCGTGCCGAGATGATGCGGCGCGCGCTTGCCGGCACGCTGGAGTTTCGGATGCTTGCCGACAAGCCGTTCCAGGCTGGAGACCAGATCGTCCGGAGCATCGTCGCCGCGCAACGCGCGCTGGACCGGTTCCGGCACGTCGCGCCAGGCGCCGCGATCGGCGGCCCCGCCATTGTCGGTGCGGCCATGCGGCACCGCCGCCTCGATCGCCGAGCGGAGGCCGGCGAGGCTGTCCGGCAGATCGCCGGCACGGAGCGCGGTACGCGCCGCCATCATCCCACAGCCGATATCGACGCCGACCGCCGCCGGGACGATGGCGCCGACCGTCGGAATGACGCTGCCCACCGTCGCGCCCATGCCCCAATGCACATCCGGCATGGCCGCCACATGGCGATGGATGAACGGAAGCGCGGCGACGTTGCGCAGCTGCTGCATGGCCTGCTCTTCGACGGCGACGCCACGCGTCCACATCTTGACCGGCGCTCGGCCAGGCTCCTGGTGATGGACGAAATCTTGCTCGCTCATGTTCTCGTAACCTCCAGCACGTGGGCAATGGGCCGGGTCAGGGCTCCAGCTCCGTATCCCAGTAGAGCCAAGAGCCGAAATCCTCGCGAAGATCGCTCGGCAGGAACTCGAGCCCGGCGCGCAACAGCTCGGCGGTCGTCGGACGCCGCGGCAGCGTCAGCGGACGCAGATGGTCACCGTCCTGCTTGTGCGCGTTGCAGGCGACGCAGGCCGAGAGGATGTTCGTACGGGAAGCGGCCAGGTCGAGAGCGGACGGCAGTCGGCGTTCAGGACAAGCGTCTGAAGCGGTCTTTGTTGGACCTGCATTGATGCTCTCCAAAAGTGGCGCCCGATGGAGGAATCGAACCTCCCTCCGCCGCTTACGAGACGGCCGCTCTGCCACTGAGCTAAAAGGGCTGATGGTGCCGATGGCAGGGTTTTCGCCTGCTTGCTCCCGCTTAAAAGGCGGGCACGGTAATCCGTTCACATCGGCATGACTGGTAGGGGCATGACTGGTAGGCGGGGTGAGAGTCGAACTCACAACTGAGCGCATTTTGAGTGCGCCGCCTCTGCCCTTGGGCTACCCGCCCGCATTGGTCGTCCCGGCAGGTATCGAACCTGCAGCCTCCCGGTTCGGATCCGGGTGTTCGTCCATCGAACTGCGGGACGCGACTGGTGGTCACGGCGGGAGTCGAACCCGCGCTCAACCCGCTTAGAAGGCGGATGCCCGGTCCATCGGGACGTGACCCGTGACATGGAGCTCCCGAGAGGGCTCGAACCTCCATCCTCCTGATTCGTAATCAGGTGCTCGTCCAATCGAGCTGCGGGAGCAAAGGGGGCCGCGTGCCGGAGTCGAACCGTGCCTCTCCCGCTTGAAAGGCGGGGCGCCTCACCCGAAGCGTAACGCGGCGAAATGGTAGGCGCTGAAGGAATCGAACCTTCTTCTCCTGGGTGTAGGCCAGACGTTCTACCAGTCTACTAAGCGCCCGAAATGGTCAGCGTGGAAGGATTCGAACCTTCGGTCTCGTGCGCCCGAGGCACGCGCTTTGGCCCGACTAAGCTACACGCTGATCGTCTCTTGCCCACACCCCGTAACTGGCGCGCACGAAGGGAATCGAACCCTCCTGCATCCGCGAGACAGGCGGCGGCTCTCGCCAGAGAGCGACGTGCGCATTGGTCCTATCTGGTCGCAATTGCGGCGCGGCGATCCGCCGCGCGATTGGTGGGTCTGCTCGGAGTCGAACCGAGACCTGACCGGTTAAGAGCCGGCAATGCCGCCGCAACACCTCAGACCCGTGTTGGTAGTTCCGTGTGGAATCGAACCACAATCGCACGCTTATCGGGCGCGCACTCTGCCATTGAGCTACGGAACCCTACTGGTGGGGCGCGGACGGAATCGAACCGCATGCCCGCGCGGGACTGCGTTTACAGCGCAGCGAAGGCCCAGCCTTCCTTATGGCGCGCCCCGTAAGCTTGGCGCTCGCACGCGGTCGTGACCCGGCATCGCCAGCCATCCAGCGACACCTTCCGCGAAATGGTAGGCCGGGAGGGATTCGAACCCACACTGCTCGCGTTCTAAGCGCGATGACTCCTACCGATTGGTCTACCGGCCCATGGTGCGCGCGGTGCGATTCGAACGCACACTCGCAACGCTCTCAACGTTGTTCCTCTGCCTGTTGGGATACGCGCGCAACTGGTAGCCCATGGGGGAATCGAACCCGCCGTTCCCGACGTGAGAGGCCGGTTTCCTGACCATTGGAAGAATGGGCCGTATTGGCAGCGGGTGTAGGTAACGATCCCACCTCGCGAGCGTCAAAGGCTCGCTTGCTCCCTGAGCAACCCGCGATTGGCAGCGGACGAGAGAATCGAACTCTCCCACAAGCCGGGTCAGAGCCGGCCGCGGCGACCACGCCGTGATCCGCCAAACTGGTGCCCGCAGATGGAATCGAACCACCGTCAGCCAGGTACAAGCTGGCTGCACTGCCACTGTGCTATGCGGGCTGGGGTGGTCGGCCGGGATCGAACCGAGCCTGGCCGCGGTCACAGCGCGGCGACTTCACCAGAGGTCCACGACCACCATCGAGGTGCGGGTCGGAATTGAACCGACATGGAGCTGTTTTGCCGACAGATGGCTTTGCCACTCACCCACCGCACCGATTGGCACTCCCCCAAGGATTTGAACCCTGACCAACGAGGTTGGAGCTCGTCGTGCTGCCGTTACACCAGAGGAGCCAATGGCTCCGGCCCTGGGAATCGAACCCAGCTCGACGGGCGTTAACAGCGCCCCGCGATCACCGTGATTGCTAGACCGGAAGAAACTGGAGCGGGCGAAGGGATTTGCACCCTCGCCAAAGGCTTGGAAGGCCCTTGTGCTGCTCTTACACCACGCCCGCGGCGCCGGCTCTCTGTAACGATCAGAGACCTCTTGTGCTTCAGACAAGCGTGCAGACCCTCTACACCAAGCCAGCCGAAACGGTAGCGGCGGAGGGAATTGCACCCTCGACCTCCGAGGTTATGAGCCTGGCGAGCTGCTGCTGCTCTACGCCGCATCACAATGGTCGTCGCCGTGGGGATCGAACCCACCCGTCTCAGGTCGTCCACCCGATCTCGTGCGCTTATAAGGCGCACCCGCTCACCAGAGCCGGCGACAAAAAAATGCAGCGGGCAACGCATTCGACGCGTGAACGATGCCCGCGAAGTGGTGGACCGACTGAGAATCGAACTCAGCACGCCGATCGTGCAAGGATCAGCTGCGCCCCGGCGCCCGGCCCCAAAAAATCGACAAACGAGAGGAGATGGCTGTCTCCTCTCTCGACCTGACCGCTTGAAACCAGCCCGCTCGGAATTTGAGCGCAAGGGTGGGGTCTGAGCCCACACGACTACAAGTCGGCCCACTGCAAAACCACAATGAAAAACCCCGCTCGGGCTTGCGCGCGGCGGGGTTCAGTCAACCTTCCGGTCGATGCGGGTACACTCTACCCGGCTGAATCTCCGCCGCTGCCGACACGCAGCGCTCCGAATCTATCTTCGGGCCGCATGTGGCGCGCGCAATACCACGGCCGCGCCGCCAATAACATGGCGGCGGTCCTGGCGATGGATATGTTCAGTCGTTGTGTCATGGCGCGAGATATAAACGGGCAGCTCGGTACTTGCAATCCATTTCGAACGACATTTTTTTGAATCGGAATGCATTGCCAAATTCACGACGACAGCCCGGCTGCAAATTTCAGTCGTTGGGCTCCCGAAATTGAACGGCACACAATTCCACGAACGAGGCATTGCAACTTCCGTGTGAGTCGCCGGCTTCGGCCACACGGCGAGAATTAAAAATCGCGGCAGCGAAAAAGAAAGCAATCGTCATGCGCGATTTTCGCCTTGCCCGCCGATGGCAACTCATGTACAAGCGCGCTCCCTTCGCTCGGCTTCGGGTCCGGGTTCGTCAAGTCCCCCGGCTGGCGCGATCGCACGCTGTGCGTTTCGTGTTCCGCTGAACGAAGGCCGCGATCGTAGCTCAGGGGAAGAGCGCCGGGGAAACCCGGAGGCATCGGTTCGAGTCCGATCGGTTGCACAAACGAGGATAGCTCAGTGGGTAGAGCAGATGCCTGATAAGCATCGGGTCGCGGGTTCGACTCCCGCTCCTACGCGCCGGTTCAGTCTTTAAAACTGACCACCCCAAAAGGGAACCGGACGCGCGCTTCAGTCGCGGTCCGGTCATTTGGCCGAAAGGCCTGACGCCCGTACCAGACACCGTTGGAACGGCCCTGCGCCGGGGCGGATACCGCCCGCGCGGGCGTCGGGTAGCGTTTTCGGCCGCCACGCCTCGCGCTGGCGGCAGGAGACCTGTGCCCGCCGCCCGCGTGGCTCAAGTCCCGGCCCGCCGGCTCCCGCGGGAAGACGCGTCCGGAACCCACGCTCCTCGATCGGAAGACGAGCCGCGCGGATCCGCTGCGCAGGTCAACTGTGGAGAGTGTCATGACCCGGTACCTTGCGGTGTTGACGGTGATCGTGAAGGACGGCGAGCGCGGGCTTCTGTTGCGCAACGGCCGGCTCGAGCGCGTGCTTGCGCCGGGTCGCCACCGCGTCTTCGATCCGCTCGGCGAGCTCGCGGTCGAGACTTTCGCGGTCGTGCGCACCGAGTTCCCGGCAGAGCGGTATGCCGTGATCAGGGCCGAGCGGCCGGAGATCGCGGCCGAGCTCTTCGCCGCGGTCGAGACGCATGCCGACGAGGTCGCGATCGTCAGCCTCGACGGCCGGCCGGCGCAGCTGCTCGGCCCGTGGCAGCTCCGTGCCTACTGGAAGGTCGCGACCTCGGTCCAAATCGAGCGGATCGACGTCGCGCGCGATCCGAAGGTGGCGCCGCGGCATCTGGCGCTGGTCGACCGCGCGCGCAACCCGTATCTCGCCGAGACCGTGGTCGAGAACCACGAGGCGGGACTCCTCTACGTCGAGGGCCGGCTCGTGGAGCGGCTCGCGCCGGGGCGGCACGCCTACTGGTCGGTCAACCGCAAGGTCGAGGTGAAGCGCCTCGACCTGCGGCCGCAAGCGGTCGAGATCACGGCGCAGGAGATGCTGACCAAGGATCGGATCGCGCTGCGCGTGACCCTGACGGCGCTGCGCCAGATCGTCGATCCCGAGCGCACGGTGAGCGCGGTCGCCGATGTCGACGGCTGGCTCTACCGGCTCGTGCAGTTCGCGATCCGCGAGGCGGTGGCGGCACGCACGCTCGACGAGGTGCTGTCGGCCAAGAGCGTGCTCGATGCGGAGCTGCGCGCCTATGTGCGCGAGCGCCTGGTCGAGACCGGCATCGAGGTGACCGAACTCGGCGTGAAGGACGTGATCCTTCCCGGCGAGATCCGCGAGCTCGTGAACAAGGTGGTGGAGGCGGAGCGGATGGCGAAGGCCAACCTGATCCGCCGGCAGGAGGAGACGGCGGCAACGCGCTCGCTCCTGAACACCGCACGCCTGATGGAGGAGAACCCGCTGCTGCTGCGGCTCAAGGAACTGGAGTCGCTGGAGCGGCTGGTGGAGAAGGTCGGCCGGATCGACCTTCATGCGGGCGAGGGGCGGGGGCCGCCTGCGGGCGGCCCTTCTTGCGTAGGTAGTAATTTCGTCTCGTGGCATTGCGGAACGCCGAGTGACCGGCGAACCCGGAATCCATTGACATATGCGTCGCCAGATCGAACGATAAGACAGAACCC
>DATJLU010000154.1:0-21552 GCA_035509275.1 Allostellaceae bacterium
GGCGAGCGGGATTCCGGCGATCGTGTCGCGCGCGCCGCCTTTCACCGAATATCTCGCCGAGGATGAGTGCCTCTGGGTCGAGCCGAGCTCGGTCACCGAGATCGCCGCCGCCATGCTCGCCGCCGGCGAGGAAGCGGTGCGCCGCCGGCTCGTCGCTTCCGGCCTCCAGGTCTGCCGCCGCCATAGCTGGGCAGCGAGCGCCCGCGATCATCAGGACATCTACGCCGAATGGCTCTGCTCGTCGCGCGAGGCCGCTGATGCCTGAGATGCGATTTCACCTGCGCTGGCCTGACGGTTCCACCTCGATCTGCTATTCGCCGTCGCTCGTCATCGGCGACTACCTTCGTCCCGGCGCCGCCTATCCGCTGGCCGAGTTCATCCCGCTCGCGCGCGCTGCATTGCACGCGGCGAGCGCCCGTGTGCGCGCGAAATACGGCTTCGCCTGCGCGCGCGCACTGCGGCAGCTGGATGAGATCGAGCGCCGCGCCGCCGGATTTGGCGGTGCCGCGGATGCAGAAGTTGCCGTGCTCGCCTTCGATCAGGACGTCCCAGCGCCAACCCCGCCACCCCGTGAGGCATGAGATGACGCAAGCATCGATCAGCCGTGACGCGCCGCGGCACTTTCCCGTCATCATCGTCGGCGGTGGCCAGGCGGGGTTGTCGCTGAGCTGGCATCTCGGCCGGCGCGGCATCGACCACGTGATTCTGGAGCGTCATGTCGCCGGCCATGCCTGGCGCGCCGAGCGCTGGGACAGCTTCTGCCTGGTCACGCCCAATTGGCAGTGCCAATTGCCGGGCTTTCCCTATCCCGGGAACGATCCGCACGGCTTCATGCTGCGCCAGGAGATCATCGACTATATCGACGCCTATATCGCCTCGTTCGATCCGCCGGTGCTGTCGGGCGTCGAGGTGATGAAGCTGCGCCGTGGTCCTGCCGGCGAGTTCCGCCTCGCGACCAGCGCCGGCAGCTTCACCGCCGCGCAGGTCGCCGTTGCCACCGGCGGCTATCACGAGCCGATCGTCCCGCGTTATGCCGAGCGCCTCGAAGCGGACATCGTCCAGCTGCATTCCTCGCAATACCGGAATCCGCATTCCCTGCCGCCGGGCGCGGTTCTGGTGGTGGGCAGCGGACAATCCGGCTGCCAGATCGCCGAGGATCTCCATCTCGCCGGACGACGGGTTCATCTCTGCGTCGGCAACGCGCCGCGCGTCGCGCGCCGCTACCGCGGCAAGGATGTGGTCGAGTGGCTCGACCGCATGGGCTATTACGACATCCCGGTCGAGGAGCATCCGCTCAAGGAGGAGGTTCGCGACAAGACCAACCACTACGTCACCGGGCGCGATGGCGGGCGCGACATCGATCTGCGCCGGCATGCGCTGGATGGCATGCGGCTCTACGGCCGCCTCGCCGGTATCGAGCCGGGAGAGCTGCGCTTCAAGCCCGATCTGCGCGCCAATCTCGACGCGGCCGATGCGGTCTCGGAGAGCATCAAGCGCAGCATCGACGCGTTCATCGCCAAAGCCGGAATCGCGGCGCCGGCGGAAGCGCCCTATGCCCCGGTCTGGCAGCCGGAGGAAGAGACGGCTGCGCTCGATTACCGCGCCGCCGATATCCGCAGCATCGTCTGGTCCATCGGCTTTCGCACCGATTTCCGCTGGATCGAGGCGCCGGTCTTCGACGGCCGCGGCGCGCCGGTGCATCGCCGCGGCGTGACGCGCGAAGACGGGCTTTATTTCCTCGGGCTGCAATGGCTGCACAGCTGGGGCTCGGGCCGTTTCTCGGGCGTCGCGCGCGACGCGGCGTTTCTCGCCGACCGCATCGAAGGCCTTGCGCGCGGCGCGCCGGCCGCGCTCGCCGCCGCCGCCGTCGCTTCCTAAGCGCCTCTCCCCGCGGCAGAGGATGGCGGCGGCCGCCATCTTGGCCTATTTTTGCTGCGGGAGGACCGCCATGACCGACAATCCGCGCTGGAAGCGCCGTCCGCCCGGCTCGACCTGGGGCGATTTCGGCCCCGAGGATCAGCTCGGGCGGCTCAATTTGATCACGCCCAGGAAAGTGCTGCAGGGCATCGCCGAGGTGAAGGACGGGCGCAGCTTCTGCCTGTCGCTGCCGCTCGACTATCCCGGCGGCAACAAGCTGAACCCGCGCCGCCATCCGCCCGAGCTGCGGCCGACGGTTCGCGGCGGCGGTCCCAACTTCAACTACCCCATCTCGCGCGACGATCCGAAATACACCGACGTCGTCTGCGACGATCTCGTGCTGCTGACCCTGCAATACTCGACGCAATGGGACACGCTCGCCCATGTCGGGCAGATGTTCGACGCCGATGGCGACGGCACGCCGGAGATGGTGTTCTACAACGGCTATCGCGCCGGCGAGCATATCGTCGGCCCGCGCGACTGGATCACCGGCCGGGAGCAGCCGCATCAGGGCGCGCGCGCTCTTGGCGTCGAGAACATGGCGGTGAAGGCGATCCAGGGCCGCGCCGTGATGATCGATCTCGAAGCGCATTACGGCCGCGAGCGCAAGCTCGTGGGCTTCGAGGATCTGATGGACATCCTCAAGAGGGACAAGGTCGAGGTCGAAGAGGGCGACATGGTGTGCCTGCGCACCGGCTTCGCCCAGGTGGTGCTGGAGATGAAGCGGGAGCCGGACGAGAAGGTGCTGCATGGCGCCTGCGCGGTGCTCGACGGCCGCGACGAGCGGCTCCTCAACTGGATCACCAAAAGCGGCCTCGTCGCGCTCATCGCCGACAATTACGCGGTCGAGGCCTCGCCGTCGCGGCCCTGCACCGAGGATCATTGCGCATTTCTGCCCTTGCACGCGCATTGCCTCTTCAAGCTCGGCGTCAATCTCGGCGAGCTCTGGTACCTCTCGGAGCTCGCCGATTATCTGCGCGCCCAAAAGCGCAACCGCTTCCTCCTCACCGCCCCACCCCTCCGCCTCCCCGGCGCCGTCGGCTCGCCAGCCACCCCCGTGGCGACAGTTTAGAACTCTCCCTCTCCCCTCGCGGGAGAAGGCGGGGCCCATCGCGTAGCGATGGGAGGGTGAGGGGTGATAGTGTACTCAGGAACCGCCCGCCCTTTCCACCAGCGCATCGAGGATCGTGACGCCCTGGCCGGCGGCGCCGATCAGTACCGGGTTGATGTCGAGCGAGGCGATCTTGCCCTTGGCCGAGGCGATGAGCGCGCCCAGGCGCCAGGCGATATGGGCGAGCGCGTCGATATCGGCCGCCTTCTCGCCGCGCACCCCTTTCAGGATCGGCGCGATGCGCAGCCGCAGGATGGTGTCCCGCGCTTCCGCTTCGGTGAAGGGCGGCAGCAGCAGCTCGATATCGGGCAGCGCCTCGACGTATTTCCCGCCATCGCCGATCATCACCACCGGGCCGAAGACAGGGTCGAGCTTGGCGCCGAGCACGAGCTCGCGCAGCCCCTCTTGCATGGCGGCGATGATGATGCCGTCGGGCGCGGCGCCGATCCGCTCGAGCGTCGCCATCTGCGCGCCGAAAGCCCGAACCACCGCTTCCTCCGACACCAGATTGAGCGCGACGAGGCCCAGCTCCGATTTGTGCGGCACATCGGCGGAGCAGGCCTTGACCGCAACCGGGCTGCCGAGATCGCGGAAGGCGATGCGCGCCTCGCTCTCGCTGCGGCAGAGCCGGTGCGGCACGACGGGGAGCGCATGCGCCGCCAGCAGCGCGAGACTTTCCGCCTCGTTGAGAAACCGTCCCGGCCCCGGCGGCAGGTTCACGCCGAGCTGCGGCATGGGCGGCGCCGGCCGCTGACGCAGCAGCGCCCAATGCCGCGCGAGCTGGTCGAGCGCCGCCACGGCCTCGGTCTCGCCGGAGAAGGTCGGAATGCCGGCGGCGCGGAACCGGTCCGCGACCAGCGCTTGCGGCGCCGCCACCGCCACCGGTTTGCCGGTGCGCGACGCGAACTCGGCGGTGTCGCGGGCGAAGGCGTCGATATCGTAGCCTTGGCCGGCCACCGGGATGGCGATGAGGAAGAGATCGGCCGCGGGATCGTCGGCGACGATCGGCAGGATGGCGCCGAAGAGCCGGTTGTTCGATAACAGCGCCGCGGTGAGGTCGATCGGGTTCGCCGTCGTGGCAAAGCCGGGCAGCGCCGCGGCGAGCGCGCGCCGCGTCCCGTCGGCAAAAGCTGCGAGCGGCAAGCCAAGCTCGGCCGCAAGATCGGCGGCCATGACGCAGCTTGCGCCGGAATTGCTGATGGCGACGAGCCGCCGCCCGTCGGGCCGCCAGCCTTTCAGATACATCTCGGCGGCGCTGACCAGCCCCGCCATGTCGCGGGCGCGCCAGATGCCGTGCTGGCGGAAGAAGGCGTCGACGACGCGATCCTCGTTGGCGAGCGCGCCGGTATGGGACTTGGCGGCGCGCTGGCCCTGCGCGGTGCGGCCGGTCTTGAGCGCGACGATCGGCACCAGCCGCTCGCGCGCGCGCCGCGCGAGATCCGCCAGCATCGCCGCATCGGGGATGGCTTCGAGATAGAGCAGCAGCAGCCGGACGCCGTCATCCTCGATGACGGCGCGCGCCATCTCGATGGCCGTGACATCGGCGTCGTTGCCGGTGGCGTGGCAATGGCGCACGCCGATGCCGCGCGCGCGCAGCAGCCCATAAGCGACCGCGCTCATCGCGCCGCTTTGGCTGACGACGGCCGCCGGGCCGTCGGCGGGCGGCGCTTCCAGAAACATGGTGGAGAAGCTCGCCACCATGCCGGTGCCGAAATTGA
Organism: Allostellaceae bacterium; assembly: GCA_035509275.1. GTDB lineage: Bacteria > Pseudomonadota > Alphaproteobacteria > ATCC43930 > CGMCC-115725 > DAHUYF01. The sequence continues at coordinate 4,747 of DATJLU010000154.1, forward strand.
CGAGCCCCTGCGTGTTGGGGCCGACCAGGCGCATGCCATGGGCGCGCGCCGTCGCCACCATCGCCTTCTCCGCCTTGACGCCGTCGGCGCCGGTCTCGCCGAAGCCCGAGGCCATGCAGATGGCAAGCCGGACGCCGCGCCGGGCACAGGCCTCGACCGCCTGCACCGCGCCGTCGCCCGCCACCATGATGATGGCGAGATCGGGCGCTTCGGGCAGGCTGGCGAGGTCGGGATAGGCCTTCACCCCTTGCACGTCGCTGCGGTTCGGATTGATCGGATAAAGGCGGCCGCGATAACCCCAGCGCTGCAGATAGAGCAGCGGTCTGCCGCCGACCTTGTTCGGGTTCTCCGAAGCGCCGATGAGCGCGATCGAGGCGGGATCGAGCGCGCGGCGAAGCTGGTCGAGCGCGGTCATGAGCTTCCTCCCAAAGGTTCGAAGCGCGGCAAGGGGCGTTCGCCGCGGCGGTCGAAGCCGAGGCGCACGCGCTCGCCGATCCTCAGTCCCGGCGCGCCATGCGCCATCATGCGAAACCCCTCGTCGAGATCGACCAGCAGGATGTCATAGGGCGCGAGCCGCGCGAAGTCCGGCGTCGGCGCCCGGGTGACGCTGGTTACGGCGTAGACCGTGCCCAGCCCTCGCGAGACCACCCAATCCGGCGCGCCGCCGCAGCGCGCACAGAACCGGCGGGGATGGAACTGCGCGGCGCCGCAGGCGCGACAGCGTTGATAGCGCAGCTCGCCGACGGCGCAGCCCTGCCAGAAATGTACCGCGAGCGCATCGCCGCCGCTCATTCGCGCCTCAGCACCAGGCTGACATGCGACGACATTACGCCGCCGTCGCCATGCAGGAAGGCAATGGCGGGCTGGCGCACCTGGCGTGCGCCGGCGCGTCCGGCGAGCTGGCGCGATGCCTCGACGATATGCGCAAGCCCGCCGGCGACGCCGCTATGCCCGAAAGAGAGCAGTCCGCCATGGGTGTTGAGCGGCCAGAGCCCGTCGCGGGCGAAGATGCCGGCGCGCAGCCGGTCCGCCGCCTTGCCGCGCGGCGCGAACCCGGTCTCCTCGAGCAGAATCAGCAGCGTGATGGTGAAGCTGTCATAGATGGCGAGGAGATCGACATCATCGATGCCGATGCCGGCTTCCTCGCGCGCGCGCTCGGCGCAATCGGCGAGCGCGAAATCGGCGAGATCGGCGGCGGCGCTGACATGCTGATGCGGATGGATCTGCGCTGCGCCGGCGATGCGCAGCCGCGTCTCGCTTGGCGCGGCGCTCACCACCAAGGCGCAAGCGCCGTCCGAGACCGGACAGCAATCGAGCAGCTTCAGCGGCGCGGCGATGGGGCGCGAGGCGAGCACCTCGGCGATGCCGATCGGCGTTTTGAACTGCGCGCCGGGATGAAGGGCCGCGTGGCTGCGCATCAGCACGGCGAACGCCGCGAGATCGGCCTCGCTCACGCCGTGGACATGCATGTAGCGCGAGGCGACGAGGCCGTAATAGGCGGGGATGGTGGGGCCGAAGGGCACCTCGTAATCCCGATGTCCGACTTGCGCCAGCATGGCGACCGCGCTGTCGGTCCCTTGGCCCGAGAGCCGATTGTCGCCGGCGACCACCAGCAGGTTGCGGCATTCGCCGGTATCGACGAGACGCTGGGCCAGCATGACCATGGCGGCGCCGGTGGCGCCGCCGGCCTGCAGCGCATGCGCGTAGCGCGGTTTCAGCCCGAAATACTCGGCAAAGAGCGTCGCCAGCATCAGATGCGGCAGGCTTGCGGCATAACCGCAGAGAAGTCCGTCGATCTCGCCGCGCTCCAGCCCGGCCTCGGCGAGCGCGTCACCGGCGGCGCGCGCCATCAGGCTGAGCGGCGTTTCACCCTCGAGCCGGCCGAATTCCGTGTCGCCGACACCGCTGATCCAGGCCATGCCTGCCCCCGCTGCCGATGACCGAGCTTAGCCGCTTTGCAGCATCGCCTCGATGCATTCTTGCACGTCGAGCCCCTCGCGAAAGCTCGGCAAGCCGTGCGGCCGGCCGGCCAACATCGCGTGCAGCGCGTCGAGTTGCGCCCGGTAGGAGAGCTCGCGCGCCGAGCCCTCGCCAAAATCGACGTCGAGCCAACCGCCGTTGATGCGCCGCTTCAAGCTGTACCAGTCGTGAAGCTCGAAGCCGCCTTGCCTTCCGATGAGCCGCCAACGGTTGAAATCGGGGACGGTGCCGCCGACGCTGCCGGCGATGCTGACGGAAACGCCGCCCGCCTCGAGCCGCGCCCGGATCGCCGTCTCCGCCGCTTCGCCCGCGGGGTAGTCGATGCGGCAATCGCGGAGCCGCAAGGGGCCGATGAGTCGCCGGGTCAGGAAGACGAAATGCGACAGCACCTCGCGCACGAAGCCGCCTTCGGCGCGCCGCGCGAGCCAGTGCGCCGTCGCCTGCCAGTCGCGCGGCCAGCGCGCGAAGGCGACCTCGATCTCGACGCGCTCGAGCGGGCCGAGCTCGCCCGATTTGACCGCGGCGGCGATGGCTCGTACCGCCGGCGCCGAAGCGAACGGGAAATTGATCGCCGCGATGCGCCGCTCGCGCTCGACTCGCTCGACCGCGGCGCGGCAGGCCGCGCTGTCGATGGCGAGCGGCTTCTCGCAGAAGACGGCTTTGCCGCTGTCGAAGGCGAGGTCGGCATAGGCGAGATGTGTCGACGGCGGCGCCGCGATATAGATGCAGTCGACATCGCCGGCCGCGGCGAGCTCGGCGGCGTCGCGCGCAAACCGCGCTTCGGGGGCCACTGCGCGCAGCTTCTGTGCCGTCGCTTCATCCGGATCCCAGGCGGCGGCGACGGCGAAGCCGGCATGCTTCGCCACATTGCGCAGCATGCGCTCGCCCATGACGCCGAGTCCGATGATCCCGATCCGATGCGCCATGCCGCTCGCCTCCCTGTCGCGCGCCACGCCGGCAGCGGGGTTTAGGACTGCGGCTCAGGCGAGGCAACGGGCGCCGCGACACAGCCCGCTATTTCGTGGCCGGACGCATCACCCCAATAGGTAGCGCATGCTAGACAAAGTGACTAACTATTCCTGCGGCAGCAAGGATTCGTGTTCGCCTCTTTCGACTTGAGCGCCGTGATCATGCCCCTTTACCGAGCGGTGACATCGCGGAGTCTAGCGCTGAATTGACGGCTCTCCTGAAGAGTCCACTTGATCGCCGCAAAATTTTCCTTCACGGTTACCAATTAGTAAGGTTTTTGTGCCGTAGAGCGACGCAAAGTCGCCGGTGGCTTGGGAACATGGGGCGGCCCGGGGGTGAGCACATGACAGCCAAATCACGACTTTTCGGCGGCGTATTCGCGCTTTCCGATGACGAACCCGCATCGTCGCCGCAAGCCATCGTCGAGCTGCCGCCGCGCAACTACACGCCGCCCGCCGCGGGCAAGGCGGCGCAGCTGGTGGCCGCGACGCGGCTCTCCGAATTCGAACTGCAATACGACAGCAAGGAAAGAATTCTCTGGGGCTATTTCGACTACACCGGCAAGCCGAGCTTCACGCCCGCGGTGCTCGAGCAGACGCAGCAGGTGCAGCGCCTCGCCCGCACCCTCGCCAGTGAGCCCTCTGGCGACGAGCCGGGATTGCGCTATGTCGTGGTCGGCTCGCGCATGCCGGGCATCTGGAATCTCGGCGGCGATCTCGAGCTGTTCGCCGACCTCATCCGCCGGCGCGACCGCGCCCAACTGACGCGCTACGCCTATCTCTGCTGCGAGCTCACCTTCACCAATGCCACCTTGTTCGACCTGCCGGTGGTGAGCGTCGCGCTGGTGCAGGGCGATGCGCTCGGCGGCGGCTTCGAGGCGGTGCTGTCCTTCAATCTCATCATCGCCGAGCGCAGCGCCAAATTCGGCCTGCCCGAAGTGCTGTTCAATCTTTTCCCCGGCATGGGTGCCTACAGCTTCCTGTCGCGCCGCATCGCGCCGGGCCTGGCCGAGCGCATGATCCTTTCCGGCGAAATCTATACCGCCGAGGATCTCTACAAGCTCGGTGTCGTCGACGTGCTGGCGGCCGATGGCGAAGGGGTAGAGGCGCTTTACGCGCAGATCGGCCCGAACGGCCGGCGCCATGCCAGCCATTCGGTCATCCGCCAGGCCCGCCGCATCGCCAATCCCGTGACCCGCGAGGAGATGTTCCGCATCGCCGATCTCTGGGTCGACGCGGCGATGAATCTCGGCGAGACCGATTTGCGCCGCATGTTGCGCGTCGCTGCGGCTCAACACCGCCGCCGCGCCCGCCAAGTGCCGGCGGAGTAGCGGCACCGCCGACGTTGGGATTGGAAAGACGCTGGGACTGACTACCCGAGCTGGCTTTCGCGCACCTTCCGGCTCAGCGCGGTTTCGAGCTTGGCGAATTCGGTCTGCAGCTTCTCGATATAGACCGGGCCGTTCTGGCGCAGATCCCGGGCGGTGAGGTCGCGCAGCGTGGTGAGCGTCTGGCAGAGGCGTGCCGCGCCGACATTGGCGGCGCCGCTGCGCAGCGAATGCGTAAGTTCCTTGAAGGCGCGCAGATCGGCCTCGTCGGCGGCCCGGCGCAGCAGCTCGATGAGCCGCCGCCCGTCGGTGCAGAACGTGTCGATGACGTCGCCGAGGAAATCGCTGCCGCCGCCCAGCATGCGCAGCGCCTCGATCGTCGCTTCGTCGACGATGGCGCCGGCGTCGGCGAAAAAGCGCGGATGGGCGGAGATCGGCGTTACCACCGGCGAGACCGCCGCGGCGCTACCGGGCTTGGCGACGCGGGCATAGGTCTCGTCGATCGCCGCGAGGAGCTGTGCCGCTTCGACCGGCTTGGTCAGCACCGCATCCATCCCGGCTTCGCGGCATTGGCGCTCGGTCTCGCTCGTCGCGTCGGCGGTAAGCGCGATGATCGGCAGCCGGCTCTCGCCGAGATGCTCCATGCGATAGAGCTTCGTCACCTCATAGCCGCTCATTTCCGGCATGTTGATGTCCAGGAGCGCGAGGTCGAACCGGTCGCGGTCGAGCACGGCGAGCGCCGCTTCACCGTCATTCACCACCGCGGTCTGGTGGCCGGCCATTTCGAGGATGCGGCGCAGAATCTTGCGGTTCGCGCTGTTGTCCTCGGCGATGAGGATCTTGAGCTTGCGCGCCGGCGCCGGCAGCGGCGCGATGCTTGTCGCCGGCGGCGCCTGCTCCTCGGCGGCTTGCGTCGTTGGCACCGTCTCGACCTCGACGGCGCGGACATCGACGGCGATCGCCGAGAGCAGCGCGCCGGCAAGCGTCGAATCATCGACGGGCGCTTCGAGAATGGCGGCGAGCTGCGAGGCGCCGAGACCGGCGACGGAGTCGCCGCCGCCCGTGGGCGCGAGGAACAGCGTCAGCGGCGCCCGCGTCGCCGACCCGGCGAGGCGATGGGCGAGGCTGAGGCCCGCAAGCAGATCCTCGCGGCCATCGACCAGCAGTATCGGCCGCGGCGCTTCGGGCGCGGTGGCGCCGAGATACCTGATTGCCGCCTCGGCATCGGCCAGCCATGGCGCCTCGCCCTGCCAGTCGCGGATTCGTCCCTGCAGCCGCTCCGCCAGCTCGGCATCGGTGGTGACGAGGACGACTTCGCGGCCGGAGAGATCGGGCGGCCGGAGAGCACCGGCCGCGTCGTGCTGCAGCGGCAGCTCGACGGTGAAGGTGCTGCCCTTGCCGGGCTCGCTGGCGACGCTGATGCTGCCGCCCATCAGCTGCGTCAACTGCTTGGCAATGGCGAGGCCGAGCCCGGTGCCGCCATAGCGCCGCGTCACCGTCCCGTCCGCCTGGGTGAAGACGTCGAAGATCTTCTCGAGCGCCTCGGCGGCGATGCCGATGCCCTCGTCGCGTACGGCCAATCGCGCGCGAATGATGTCGCTCTCGCGCCCGACGAAGCGCGCGGAGACCTCGATGCGGCCTTGCGGCGTGAACTTGATGGCGTTGGCGATGAGGTTGATGAGGATCTGCCGCAGCTGCAGCGGCAGGCCGCGATAGGCGTTCGGCAGCCGCGGATCGATGGCGAGCACGAGCGTCAGGCCCTTGGCTTCGGCTTGCGGCCGCAACATGGCGACGGCGCCGCCCAGCACCTGGTGCAGCACGAAGCTCTCGATCTCGGGCTGGAGCTTCCCGGCCTCGATCTTCGAGAAGTCGAGAATGTCGTTGATGAGGCCGAGCAGCGTCCGCGCCGAGAGCTGCATGGTGGCGAGCATGTCGCGTTGCTCGGCATCGAGATTGGTGCGGCCGAACAGCGAGCCCATGCCGATCATGCTGTTGAGCGGCGTGCGCAGCTCATGACTCATGATGGCGAGGAAGCGGCTCTTGGCGGCGTTCGCCTCCTCGGCCTGCGCCTTGGCGCTGGTGAGGAGGCGGACGAGATTGGCGGTATAGGCCGGCAAAAGCACGAGGGAGAGGACCACGCCGGCGGCAAAGGACGGCCGATCGCGCCAATAGGGTGTGGTGACGAAGACGACGCCGAAGCTCAGCAGGCTGAGGATCGTGCTCGCCAGCAGCGGCCGTTCGCCGAAGCGGAAGCCGAAGCCGATGATCACCCACACATACATCGGGAACCACGGCGCCGCGAACTCGTCGCCGATATGCATATAGACCGAGATGAAAGCGATGTCGGTGAGGATCGCCGTGGCGCGCCGCGCCGCCGAGGGCTCGGCCTGGATGAGCAGGTGCACGAAGAGCAGCCAGCCGCACAGCACGCCGAGGATGCTGACGGCGAAGAGCGGCAGGAGCCGCTCCGGATTTGCTCCGGCGAGGGCGAGGGCAACGATGTAGGCGAAGATGATGCCGTGGAAGAAGACGTGGATGATGATCTGCTGCGGCTCGCTGTCGCGGAACTGCCCGAGCTCGCGGACGATCGAGTCGGGGCCGCGCATCGCCCCGACAATGGCGGCGATCCCCGGCCCGAGCATGACGACGGCGAGGGCCAGCGTGCCGACGAGTGGAGGCAGTCCGGCCGGCAGCTGCGTTGCGATCAGCGCCGAGAGGACCAGCGGCACCGCGACCGCATAGACGGCCAGGGCGACGGCGATGTTGCGTGCTTTGCGATTGGCCAGTCCGATTCCGGCCTTGCTGCCTGTGCTCATGCGGCCGGTGGGGCCCTCTCCCTGGGCTGCGCCGCGCCGGCACAGCAACGCGGCCGCGCGGACTCCTCCGGAGCTGCAGCGGCCATGCAGCGATAGTGCCAATGGTTAACGAAAAAATCTATAGTTAGATGTTTATAACCCGAGGAACGACCACATATAGAATGAACCAAGGTGGTGACGCCTTATGATTCTTCAATTTATAGGGGTATCTCTTCGGCGGGCATGAGGCGATGGGTGGGGAGCCAGACGGTCACCGTCGTGCCGACGCCCTTCTCGCTGATGATGAGGATGCGGCCGCCATGCAGCTCGGTCAGTCCGATGGCGAGCGGCAGGCCGAGACCGGTCCCGGGGTGCTTGCGATTCCAGGTGCTCGCCACTTGGCCGAAACGGGTGACCGCGGTCTCGATCTCCGCCTCGTCCATGCCGATGCCGCGATCGACCACGTCGATGCGTACGCCGTCCTCCGCCAGACGGCAGCGGATCAGCACGCGCCCGCCGGGATGACTGAACTTGATGGCGTTGGTGATGAGGTTGACCAGCACCTGTTTCAGCTTGAGCGCATCGGCGCGAAGCTGCGGCAGGTCGGGCGGTACGTCGAGCTCGAGCGCGATGTCGAGCGCCCGCGCCCGCTCGACGACGAGATGGAGAATGTCGCGCGCCATCTGGCCGATCTCGATCTCGTCATCGTCGAGCTCGACCTTGCCCGCCTCGAGCTTGGAGACGTCGAGGATGTCGCTGATGATGCCGAGAAGATGCTGCGCCGAAGAGGCGATGTCGCGGGCATAGCCGGCATAGCGCGCGCTGCCGAGGGGGCCGAGCACCTCGTCGGCCATCACTTGCGAGAAGCCGATGATGGCGTTGAGCGGCGTGCGCAGCTCATGGCTCATATTGGCGAGGAACTCGGTCTTGCTGCGGCTCGCCAGCTCCGCCTCTTCCTTGGCGGCGACGAGGGCGAGCTCCGCCCCCTTGCGGTCGCTGATGTCGAGCGAGGCGGTGACCACCAGCGAGGGGCGGTTGTCATGGTCGCGGAGCAGGGCTTTCGTGGTGAGCAGCACCCGGTTCTCGCCGTTCGGTAGCACGATCGCTTCTTCGAACGAGCCCGGCGGGTCGAAGCCGGCGATGATGCGCCGGTCGCGCTCCATGGCGGCACGTGTTTCCAGGGCGTCGTTCACCTCGACCGGTGTCAGCCCGACGATCGAGGCGACCGGGCGGCCGATATGGCGGGCGTAGAAATCATTGACGAAGACGTAGCGGCCCTCATTGTCGGTGGCGCTGACCAGCACCGGTACCGCGTCGATGACGCGCATGAGGAGCTCATGGCTGTGGCGCAGCGCGTCGCGATGCCGTTGCTCCTCGACCGCGATCTTCTCCTCCAGCGAGGAGGCGCGCTCCTTCAGCATGAGTTGCTGGCGGCGCATGGTCAGGAGGTTGCGCGAGCGGACGCGGAACTCGTGGTGATCGACCGGGCTCAGCAGGAAATCGGTGGCGCCCGCCTCGAGCGCCTGGTAGCGCAGATCGCGATCCTCATAGGCGGTGATCACCATCACCGGGACGTCGGCGCAGGAGGGCGTCGCGCGGAAGCGGCGGATGAACTCGGCGCCGTCGAGATCGGGCATCTTGAAATCGGTGATGACGAGATCGGGCGCCTCGCTCGCCGCATAGTCGAGCGCGTGCAGCGGGTGGTCGAAGGTCCGCACCTCGACCCGTTCGTCGAGCGAGGCGGCGAGACGCTCGAGGATCTTGAGATTGGTGATCCTGTCGTCGACGATCGCTACGGTCTGGCGTCTCACGCGCGGTTCCGCGAACAGATTCCCCCGGTGCGGCAGACGCCCGGCGAACCGGCCCAGCGCGCGACGCAGCCTAACCCCATAATAGTACTTCGTTAAAGAGTCGTTAGGTAATTGTTAACTTCGACTCGTATGCGCGGCAAATTTGCGTCCGTTTTCGCCCGCTCAGACCGCCAGCGTCAGCTGCGACTCGCCGATGCCGGGGAACCGCACCAGCGCGGTCGCGCCCGACTCGGCGAAGAGGAGGCCGGTATGCGTCCCCGTCGTCACCACGGCGCCGGCTGCGAGTCCGATGCCGCGGCGCGACAGCTGATTGGCGAGCCAGGCGAGGAGGCGGCGCGGATGGCCGGCTGCATTGCCGCCGGTGGCGCTGGCGCGCACCCTGCCGTCGATCACGAGCTCGGCCTTCTGGCCGAGGAAATCGACCTGCCGCCACCCGGCCAGCGCCGCACCGTAGCAGAAAGCGCCATTGCTCTGATTGTCGGCGAGAAGCGCGAGCTTCTCCTGCGCGCGGAAATCGGCGAAACGCGATTGCACCAGCTCGATGGCGGGGTGGAGCGTCGACGCCGCCTGCCAGACCTCCTCCTCGCGATAGGGCTCGGCGCGCGGCGGGAGCGCGTCGGCGAAGCGGAAGGCCAGCTCGCCTTCGATGCCGCCCAGGGGAAAGCGCGCGGCGGGAAAGCGTGCCGGGCTCGCCGCGACGAGATCGGCGAAGAGCGGTGCGCAATTGGGCTCCGCGGTCGGGCTGGCGGCACCCACCTTCCAGCCGGCAATTCGGCCGAGCGAGGGCGCCACGACGTCCTGCACGGCATAGGCCTCGTCCGCGCTCGCCGGCACCAGCGCGGGCGGCAGCTCGGCAATCCCCCGGCCGCTCTGCCGCGCCTCCAACAGCAGGCGCGCCAGCGTCTCGACCTTTGCGCTCATCGGCTGTTGCCGGAGAGATAGTCCATCGCTGCGGTGACGCCGGCCTTTTTGTGTGGCACGCCAGCCAGCGCCAGCGCCATTTCGACGCCGGCGAGCGTGCCCATCAGCATGAGCTCGTTGAACCAGCCGAGATGGCCGATCCGGAACACCTTGCCCGTGACCTTGCCGAGCCCGGTGCCGAGCGACAGGTCGAAGCGCTCGAGCGCCGCCTTGCGCACTTGATCGGCGTCGTGCCCCGCCGGCATCAGCACGGCGGTCAGCGAGCTCGAATATTCCGCCGGATCGGCGCAGAGTATCTCGAGGCCCCACCCCCTCACCGCGCGCCGCGTCGCCTCGGCGAGGCGGTCATGCCGGGCGAAGACATTGTCGAGCCCTTCCTCCTCGATCATGGCGATCGCCTCGTTCAGGCCGAAAAGCAGATTGGTCGCCGGCGTGAACGGGAAGAAGCCACTCTCGGCCGCGGCGAACATCGGCGGCCAATCCCAATAGGCGCGCGGCAGCTTCGCCGTCTTGCCGGCGGCGACCGCTTTCGCCGAGACCGCGTTGAAGGACAGCCCCGGCGGCAGCATCAAGCCCTTCTGCGAGCCGCCGACGGTGACGTCGACGCCCCATTCGTCGTGGCGGTAGTCGATCGAGGCCAGCGAGGAGATGGTGTCGACGAGAAAGAGCGCGGGATGGCGGGCGCGGTCGATCGCCGCGCGCAGCTCGCCGATGCGGCTCGCGACGCCGGTCGAGGTCTCGTTGTGAACCGCCATCACCGCCTTGATGCGATGCGCCTTGTCGGCGGCGAGCCGGCGCTCGAGCGCGTCGGGGGGCACGCCATGGCGCCAATCGCCCGGCACGAACTCGACCTCCAAACCGAGGCGCAGCGCCAGCGCGCGCCACAGCGTGGCGAAATGCCCGGTCTCGAAGGCCAGCACCTGGTCGCCGGGCGAGAGTGTGTTGACCAGCGCCGCTTCCCACGCGCCGGTGCCCGAGGCCGGAAAGATCGCGACCGGCCCCGAGGTGCGGAAGATGCGCTTGGTGCCGGCGATCACCCCCTTGGCCAGCGCCGCGAATTCCGGGCCGCGATGATCGATCGTCGGCTGATCGATCGCGCGCAATACACGGTCCGGCACATTGGTGGGCCCCGGTATCTGCAGGAAATGCCGCCCGGTATGCGTGACCATGGGATCGCACCTCCCAAACCGATGCGGTTTCATAGCCGCCCGGGCGCAGCGGCGAAAGAGGATGCATGGTTGAGAAGGGGATATGGGGATGTACGGAGATGAGGGGGATTTGAGTAAGGGCGCCGAAGGCGCCTTTCCTTTGATCCCCCAATCCCCAGTCATCCCCCTATCCCCTTTCTCTTCCGTCTTTCGCCGCGGTCTTGCAGGGCTGCGCGGCGCCCGCTCTAATCCGGGCATGGATGGGCAGAGGCGGGCGATCGGGCCGGGGGATTCGCTGCTGGCGGAGCGGCTCCGGCAGAATCTGCGCGGCGCGGTGCTGTTCGACGCGGCGAGCCGCGGCCGCTACAGCACCGACGCCTCGATCTACCAGATCGAGCCCTTGGGGGTGGTCGTGCCGCGCGATCGCGACGATGTCGCCGCGGCGCTGACGATCGCGCGCGAAGAAGGCGTGCCGGTACTCCCGCGCGGCGGCGGCACCTCGCAATGCGGCCAGACGGTGGGCCGCGCCCTGGTCCTCGACTGCAGCAAGCATATGGCCGGGGTTCTGTCCGTCGATGCCGAGCGCCGGCGCGCCTTGGTGCAGCCGGGCCTGGTGCTCGACCGGCTCAACCGGGCGCTCAAGCCCAAAGGCCTTTTCTTCCCGGTCGACGTCTCCACCGGCGATCGCGCCACCATCGGCGGCATGACCGCGAATAACAGCTGCGGCGCGCGCTCGCTGCGCTACGGCAACATGGTGCATAATGTCCGCGCCATCGACGCGCTGCTCGCCGACGGCACCGCCGCTCGCTTCGGCGAGGTGCCGGGCAATTTCGCCGACGAGGCGATGCCGGAGCGCTATCGCGACCTGGTGCGGCAGATGCGTGCGCTGCATCGCCGCGAAGCCGACGAGCTCGAGCGGCGCTTTCCGAAATTGCTGCGCCGTGTCGGCGGCTACAACATCGACATGATTGCCGATGCCGGCCACAACATGGCGCATCTCCTGGTGGGGTCGGAAGGGACGCTCGCCTTCTTCGAAGCGATCGAGATCGAGCTGCAACCGATCCCGCCGCACCGCGTGCTCGGAATCTGTCATTTCCCGAGCTTCTACCAGGCGATGGTGGCGACGAAATCGATCGTGGCGCTGGGGCCGACCGCGGTCGAGCTCGTCGACCGCACCATGATCGAGTTGTCGCGCGAGATCGCCATGTTCCGCGCCACCGTCGATCGCTTCGTCCAGGGCGAGCCCGCGGCGCTGCTGCTCGTCGAGTTCGCCGGCGAGGATCGCGAAGAGAATCTGCGCCGGCTGCGCGCGCTGGTCGAGCTGATGGGCGATCTCGGTTTTCCCGGCGGCGTCGTCGAGGCGACGGATCCGGCCTTCCAGAGCGCGGTCTGGGAGGTGAGAAAGCAGGGCCTCAACATCATGATGTCGATGAAAGGCGAGGGGAAGCCCGTCTCCTTCATCGAGGATTGCGCCGTCGCGCTCGACGATCTCGCCGATTACACGGCGCGGCTCACTGCGGTGTTCGAGAAGCACGGCACCTACGGCACCTGGTACGCTCACGCCTCGGTCGGCTGCCTCCATGTCCGTCCCGTGCTCAACCTCAAGCAGGAGATCGACGTTCGCAAGATGCGCGCCATCGCCGAAGAGGCCTTCGCCATGGTGCGTGAATACAAGGGGTCGCATTCCGGCGAGCATGGCGACGGGCTCGTCCGCTCGGAATTCCACGAAGCGATGTTCGGGCCACAGCTCACCCGCGCCTTCGCCGAGGTGAAGCAGAGCTTCGATCCCGCGGGGATGATGAATCCCGGCAAGATCGTTGCTCCATCCAAGATGGACGACCGCTCGCTCTTCCGCTTCAAGCCGGGTTACGCGACCCAGGCGATCGACACCGCGCTCGACTGGTCGGATTGGGGCGGCTTCGCCGGCGCGGTCGAGATGTGCAATAACAACGGCGCCTGCCGCAAAGCCGATCCCGGCGTGATGTGCCCGTCCTATCGCGCGACGGCCGACGAGCAGCATCTGACGCGCGGCCGCGCCAACACGCTGCGTCTCGCGTTGAGCGGCCAGCTCGGCGCCGGCGCGCTCACCGCGCCGGCCATGCGCGCGACGATGGATCTTTGCCTCTCCTGCAAGGGCTGCAAGCGCGAATGCCCGACCGGCGTCGACATGGCGCGGATGAAGATCGAGTTCCTGCACCAGTACCGGAAACAGCACGGGCTCTCGCTGCGCGACCGGCTTGTCGCCTATCTGCCGCGCTACGCGCCGGTGGCCTCGCGCCTGGCGCCGCTGCTCAATCTGCGCGACCGCTTGCCCGGCCTTGCCGCGCTGAGCGAACGCCTCACCGGATTGACGCAGCGCCGCGCGCTGCCGCGCTGGGACGGCATGCCCTACCGCGATCCCACGGCGCCGACAGCGTCAGGCGGCCGCGAAGCGGTGCTCTTCGTCGACACCTTCAATCGCTGGTTCGAGCCCGAGAATGCGCGCGCCGCCGAACGCGTCCTCGCCCGCGCGGGCTATGCGGTTCTGGGCGCGACACCGGCGGGTGAGCGCCCGCTCTGCTGCGGCCGCACCTTGCTCGCCGCCGGCCTCGTCGACGAGGCGAAGCGCGAAGCGCGGCGGATGCTGGCCGCGCTCCGGCCTCTCGTCGAGCGCGGTCTGCCGGTGATCGGGCTCGAGCCGTCCTGCCTCCTCACCCTGCGCGACGAATTCCCCTCGATGCTGCCCGGCGCCGAGGCGAAGGCGCTGGCCTCGCGCGCGGCGCTCTTCGACGAGTTCCTCGCCGCCGAGAGCGCCGCCGGCCGGCTCACCCTCGATCTCGCGCCGCTCGCCAAGAAAGCCCTGCTGCACGGCCATTGCCATCAGAAGGCGTTCGGCATCGCCGGCGCCGGCGTCACCGCGCTGAAGCTCGTCCCCGGCTTGGAGGTCGAGACCTTCGACAGCACCTGTTGCGGCATGGCCGGCGCCTTCGGCTACGAGGCCGAGCATTACGACCTCTCCCTTGCCATCGGCGAGCTCGGCGTCCTGCCGAAGCTCCGCGCCGCCCCCGCCGACACGCTCCTCGTCGCGTCCGGCACCAGCTGCCGCCACCAAATCGCCCACGCCCTCGGCCGCGAGGCGCAGCATCCGGCGCGGATCATTGACAGAGCGCTAGCACCCCTAAGCGGATTCCCGCTCCCCCCTTGACAGCGGGCATATCAAAAATGGATTCGGCACGGAGGCACGGAGATTAGATTTTGGCGCGCGAAGCGGGCTATTCTGCGCTTCTCTGTGACCTCCGTGCCTCCGTGGTGAATCTTCTCCTGCCGCAGGCGCTGTGACGCAACAGCTTCGATGTGCGGCGCTATCGCTGCTCCAACCCGACCAAGCTCCTTGCAAACGCCTCCGCCTCGAACGGGCGCAGATCGTCGGCGCTTTCGCCGATGCCGATGAAATGCACCGGGATGCCATATTTCTCGGCGAGCGAGACGAGCACGCCGCCGCGCGCGGTGCCGTCGAGCTTGGTCATGACGATGCCGGTGACGCCGATCATGTCGCGGAAGGTCTCGGCCTGGGCGTGCGCGTTCTGGCCCACCGTGGCGTCGAGCACCAGCAGCACCGCATGCGGCGCCTTCGGGTCGATCTTCTTGAGGACGCGCACGATCTTCTGCAGCTCCTCCATCAGATGCGCCTTGTTGTGGAGGCGTCCCGCCGTGTCGATGAGCAGAACATCGGCGGCCTCGCGGCGCGCTTCCTCGAACGCATCGAAAGCAAGCCCCGCCGCGTCGGCGCCGGTCTCGCGCGCCACCACCTTGGCGCCGGTGCGCTCGCCCCAGATCTTGAGCTGCTCGACGGCGGCGGCGCGGAAGGTGTCGCCGGCCGCCATCACGACTTTTTTGCCGGCATCGCGATATTGCTTGGCGAGCTTGCCGATGGTCGTCGTCTTGCCGCTGCCATTGACGCCGATCACCAGCACCGTCATCGGCTTCAAGGCCGGATCGAGCGTGAACGGCCGGTCGACCAGCGACAGCGACTTGACGATCTCCTCGGCGAGCGCGGTGCGAATCTCTTCCGGCGTCACCTGCTGGTTGAAGCGCGTCCGCCGGAGCCGCGACGTCACCTCTTCGGCGATGCCGACGCCGAGATCGGCGGTGATCAGCAGCTCCTCGAGCTCGCCCAGACTCGCATCGTCCAGCCGGCGGCGGTTGAAGATGCCGCCGATGCCTTCGGTCAAGCGCGACGAGCTGCGCTGAAGCCCGGATTTCAGCCGGGAGAACCAGCCGCGGCGCTCTTCGCTCATGCCGGAATACCTCTCAGCGCCGCGCCCTCGAGCGCAGCGAAGCGCAGCCTCAGAATGCTTCCCGGCGCTTCCGGCCCCGCGTAGCGCACCGGCGCATAATGCTCGCTATGCCCGCCGCCGCCACGCTCGATCACCACCTCGCCGAGGTTGCCAAGCCGCGCTGCAAGCGAGCACCGGAGCGCCGCGCGCGCCCACTCGCGCAGCCGTGCCGCGCGCTCATGCACGATCTCGCCGGAGAGCTGCGGCATGCGCGCCGCCGGCGTGCCGGGCCGGACGCTGTAGGGGAAGACATGGAGGTAATCGATCGCCGCCTCGTCGACGAGCGCGACGCTGTGCGCGAACATCGCGTCGCTTTCGGTCGGGAAGCCCGCGATGAGATCGGCGCCGAAGGCGATGCCGGGACGGAGATCGCGAGCGCGGCGGATGAGCGCCAGCGCCTCGGCGCGGCTGTGCCGGCGCTTCATGCGCTTCAGCACGAGATCATCGCCCGATTGCAGCGACAGGTGGAGATGCGGCATGAGGCGCGGCTCCTCCGCCAGCAAACGCCAGAGATCGTCATCGATCGCCGCCGGATCGAGCGAAGAAAGGCGCAGCCGCCGGATCTCCGGCACCAGCGCCAGCAGCCGGCGGACGAGCTGACCGAGGCGCGGTTGCCCCGGCAGATCGGCGCCGAAGCCGCAGATATCGACACCGGTCAGCACCAGCTCGCGATAGCCGCTCTCGACCAGGCGCCGCGCCTGCGCGACGATCGCGCCGATCGGCACCGAGCGGTTGCCGCCGCGCCCCTGCGGGATGATGCAGAAGGTGCAGCTGTGATCGCAGCCCTGCTGCACCTGGAGGAAGGCCCGGGCGCGGCCTTCGAAGCCGTCGACCAGCGTTGCCGTCTCTTGCGCCGCGCCGCTGTCATCGCCGCGGGTCGGCGCGCCCTCGCCATAGCTTTCGGCACGAAGCTTCTCCCGGTTGCCGAGCACCTGATCGACTTCTTCCATGGCGGCATAGCGCGCGGGCGCGATCTCGGCGGCGCAGCCCGTGACGATGAGCCGTGCGCCGGGATGGGTGCGGCGCGCGCGACGGATCGCCTGCCGCGCCTGGCGCTCGGCCTCGGCGGTGACGGCGCAGGTATTGACGACGACCGCGTCCTCGAGCCCGGCCTCCGCTGCCCGCCGCCGGATCACCTCGGATTCGAAGGCGTTGAGCCGGCAGCCGAAGGTGATGATCTCGGGCGCCGGCACGGTCAGCCCGCGAGCAGGGCAGCGTCGAAAGTGCCCTCGAAACTCAACGCCACCGGCCCGCTCATCAGGACGTGCTCCCGGCCGGGCCAGGCGATATCGAGATTCCCGCCGTCGAGCACCACGGTGGCGCGCTCGTCGGCAAGACCCCGGCGATGCGCCGCCACCAGCGCCGCGCAGGCGCCGCTGCCGCAGGCACGAGTGATGCCGACGCCGCGCTCCCACATCCGCAACCGGATCGTCCGCCGGTCGCGCACGGTTGCGACCCCGATATTGGCACGCTCCGGAAACAGCGGATCACGCTCCAACCCCGGCCCGAGGGCCGCCAAATCGACCGCATCCGCATCGT
>DATJLU010000155.1:0-36485 GCA_035509275.1 Allostellaceae bacterium
GCGGCAACCACCCGCTCGCGTAGATCCATCGACAGAGGTCGGCTCATCCCATGCTGGCCTCCATTCCAGCCAGCATCTTGAATCACAATTTCAGCCAACCGGGAATCCCTCCCGATTCAGCCAAACCGTGAACCGCTCTAGCCCCGTCTCAGCGGCCGTCAGTCGCCCGTGCCGAGCGCCCGGCCTTTGCCGCCGGCGTCAGGCTCGGCCGGATCATGCTGTGCCTCGCGGCGGTCGAGCCAGAGCGCGGCCAGCAGCAGCAGCACCGCGCCGCCGCCCACCAAGCCGAGCTGCAGCGTCGGACTTTCCGGCAAATGGTCGATGGCGATTCCGCCGAAAAGCGCCAGAACAAGGGCGCTATAGAGCAGGCCGGGCAGTGCCGCGACGAAGCGGCGCCGCCAGGCCGGGCGCCGGTGGCCGGGAGTAACGACAGGATGCGAGGCGCGGAGGTCGGTCATCATGCAACGATCCAAGGCGAGGCCCGCGACGGCTTCGCCGGAGACCTGCAATAAATGGGGTGGCGGTATACCGTTCCAACGGTCCAGCGATGCGGTTATTCCGCTTCGCCCGACAGATGGAGGATTTGTAATCCAAGAACCTTGCGAAGCCGTTGATGCCGCCGCCACCGCCGGCAGGAAATTTTCCGGGGCCGTTCCGCCAGGGACGAGCTCGGTAAGCTTTCCGAGCTGTAAACGTGCGATTGAGCTTAAGGTTGCATTCATCGAGCTCTGATAGCGTCACGCGCTGTTTTCGCAGATCTGGACCGCGCGCCATGCAGATCCTCAACCGGATCAAGATCAAGGCCAAGCTCGGACTGATGCTGGGGTTGAGCGCGGTGGCGCTCGCCATTGCCATCTTCATGGCGGCCTCGCTGCTCCATCAGCGCATGCTGGACGATCGCATCGAGAAGTTGCGCGGCATTGTCGAAATGCTGTCGGGTCAGGCGCAATCACTCGAAAACGAGGTCAAGGCGGGCAAGATCACGCGCGAGGAGGCGCTGAACCGCTTCCGCACCATCGTCTACGGCTCCTGGTATGACGATCATCACGACTATGTGATGACCTTTTTCATGGACGGCACCGTCATTGCCAATCCCAATGCCCCCGAGCAGCAGGGCACCAGCCGGCTCGGCACCAAGGACCCCAACGGCAAGCCGATCCTCGGCTCGATGATCGAGGTGCTCAAGACGGCCGATGACGGCCTCACCGATTACAGCTTCCCGAAGCCCGGCACGAAAGAGCCGCTGCCGAAGATCACCTACGTCAAGAGATTCAAGCCGTGGAATGCCTTCTTCGCCACCGGCGTGTGGACCGACGACATCGAGGCGGAATATCACGCGGTGCTGCTGAAGCTGTCGCTGTTCGGCCTCGGCATCATGGCGGTGGTGGCGGCGGTCGCGCTGGCGGTGAACGGTAACATCACCGGGGCGCTGGGGCGGCTCAAGGCGACGATGGCGAAGCTCGCCGCCGGGGATCTCCGGGTCGAGATCGCCGAGGCGTCGCGCGGCGACGAGATCGGCGACATGGCGCGGACGGTGCAGGTGTTCAAGGAGAACGCCGAGGCGATGCGGCGCCTGGAGACGGAGCAGGCGCAGCTGAAGGCGCAGGCCGAGGCGGAGAAGCGGCGGGCGCTGGCCGAGCTCGCGTCGCGCTTTGAGGCGCGGGTGCGGAGCATCGTCGAGGCGGTATCGCGGGCGGCCTCGGAGATGCAGACGACGGCGGAGAGCCTGACGGGGTCGGCGGAAGGAACGCGGCAGCAGGCGCTGGCGGTGGCGTCGGGGGCGGGCCAGGCGACGGCCAATGTAGAGACGGTGGCGGTAGCGGCGGAAGAGCTGTCGTCGTCGATCGGGGAGATCGGCCGTCAGGTGGCGCAGGCGGCGTCGACGGCGAAGGCGGCAGCGGCGGAGGGCGAGACGACGGATCGCAGCGTGGCGAGCCTGGCGGCGGCGGCGGAGCGGATCGGCGAGGTGGTGGCGCTGATCAACGACATTGCCAGCCAGACGAACCTGCTGGCGCTCAACGCGACGATCGAGGCGGCGCGGGCGGGCGAGGCGGGGAAGGGATTTGCGGTGGTGGCGAGCGAGGTGAAGTCGCTGGCGACGCAGACGGCGAAGGCGACCGACGACATCCGCGCACAGATCGCGGCGATCCAGGGGGAGACGCAAAGCGCGGTGCAAGCGATCCGCTCGATCTCGTCGACGATCCTGGCGGTGAACGAGATCTCGTCCTCGATCGCCTCGGCGGTGGAGGAGCAGACGGCGGCGACGCAGGAGATCACACGCAACGTGCAGCAGGCGGCGACCGGCACGCGCGAGGTGTCGCAGAACATCAGCGGCGTGAGCGAGGCCGTCGACAAGGCCGGCACCGTCGCCAAGGGCGTCAAGACCGCCGCCGACAGCCTCGCCAAAGAGGCCCAGGCCCTCCGCCACGAAGTCGACCAGTTCCTCGCGACGCTCAGGGCGGCGTAAAGAAGCTGTCAGCTGTCAGCTCTCAGCCGTCAGCTAGCAGCGGTCAGCTGCCCGTCTCGCCAAACTGAAAACTGATAACTGACGACTGAAAACTTTACTGACAGCTGACAGCTGACGGCTGACCGCTATTCTACCGTGATGACCCGTCATCGCTATCCCCGGAGCGCGCTCTTCGCCGACTACGCCCGCGCAGCGCTCGGACTCACGGTGACCCTGCCGCCACTGCTGCTGGTCGGTTTGTCGCCGGTGGCGGTGGCGATCTTTTCTGGCCTGGCTTTGCTCTTCGCGGTCTTTGCCGTCAACACGCTGCTGCGCCAGCTCGGCACGCTCACCATCGATGACAGCGGCATCGCCATCTCCGGCGGTTGGTCGCGACGCATCGACTGGGCAGCGCTCGCGCGGCTGCGGCTACGCTGGTTCGCGGCGCGGCGCGACCGCAGGGCAGGCTATATGCAGCTCGTTCTGAAGGGCGGCGGACGCCGCCTTGCCGTCGACAGCCGCATCGCGGATTTCACCGCGATCGCCGCCGCCGCCGCGCGCGAGGCCGAGCGCCGCGGCCTCGCCCTCGACGACAGCACGATCGCCAATCTGGCCGCGCTCGGAGTCGTCAGTTATCAGTTTTCAGTTCTCAGTGAAAAAAGCACTGACAACTGAAAACTGACGACTCTCTTCTACGGCACCAGCCGGTAGCCGCCGGGCTCCGTTACCAGGATCTTGGCGCTGGTGGGATCGCGCTCGATCTTCTGGCGCAGGCGGTAGACATGGGTCTCGAGCGTGTGCGTGGTGACGCCGGCATTGTAGCCCCAGACCTCGTTCAACAGCGTGTCGCGGCCGATGATCTTGTCGCCGGCGCGATAAAGATATTTGAGGATCGCGGTTTCTTTCTCGGTGAGACGCACCTTCTTGCGGGCAACCTCGTCGACGAGCAGCTTCGCCGAGGGCCGGAAGCTGTAGGGACCGATGGTGAAGACGGCGTCTTCGGAGAGCTCGTGCTGACGCAGCTGCGCGCGCAGCCGTGCCAGCAGCACGTTGAGGCGAAACGGCTTGGTGATGTAATCATTGGCACCGCTGTCGAGGCCGAGGATCGTATCGGCGTCGCTGTCGGCGCCCGTCAACATGAGAATGGGCGCGCGCACGCCGCCGCGCCGCATCAGCCGGCAAAGCTCGCGGCCGTCCATATCCGGCAAGCCGACATCGAGCAGGATGGCATCGAAATGCTGCTGCTTCGAGGCGTCCAGCGCCGCCGCCCCGGTCTCCGCCTCCGCCGCCTGGAACTCCTCATGGAGTTGCAGCTGCTCGGCAAGCGAATGCCTCAGCGCCGCGTCGTCGTCGACGATCAGTATCTTGTGACCCCCTGCCATCGCTCCTCCTGCGTCGCCCTTTTATCCTAGGGCAGTGCCGGCCGCTGTCGTCCCCACCGATCAGCGCTCGACCACGACGCCATGCCAGAACGCGACATGGTCCTTGATCGCCACCGCCGCCGGCTTGGGCGAGGGATAATACCACGCCGCGTCCGGGTTCTCCTGACCGTCGATGACGACCGTGTAGTAATGCGCCATCCCTTTCCAGGGACAGATGGTGGTGGTGGTGCTCGCTTTGAAGTATTGGCGGTTCACCGACCCCGGCGGGAAGTAGACATTGCCCTCGACCATCTCGAAACGGTCACTCTCCGCCAGTGTCCTACCGCGCCAGACCGCCTTGGCCATGGCCCACCCCCGCTCGCTGTCAATTGCCGGCTCTCAGTCTTCAGCCGCGGCCGAGGCCTGACAACTGAAAACTGGCCGGTGCTGGTCACAGATCCCGCGGCAGGGCGAGCAGGTCGCGATGGCCAATCGTGAGGGAGAGCGTGCCGGCATCGAGCGCGCTGCGGCGCCGCTCGGCCCATTGCGCGAAATCCGCCGCGACTTCAGGGTGCACGTCGCTCGCCGCCCGACGCTCGGCCTCGATCACCGCGGCGAGCAGGGCGCGATGTTCGGGACCGACGCGCCAGTCGCTGGGGGCGGTGCTGACGGCGTAGCCGGCCGCGGCGAAGCGGGCGCCGAGATAGACCGTGGCGGCGCCGGCAAGCGGCGGCCCGAACCCTTTGTCGCGCTGCTGATGCCGGGCGAAGGCTTCGTAAAGCAGCCGATCCGTTGCGTCTGCCGGCTGCCATTGCCGCCGGCCATCGACCGCGAGCGCGGATAGCAACGGCACGCGCCGGCGCTCGAGCACCTGCGCCAGCGCATCGATCCACGCCGCGGAAACGAGATCGGCGAGCGCCGAGAAGGCAAGCCCGTCGGGAGCGTCGGCAAGCGCCAGCGCCGGCTCGCGCCGGAGATCGAGACGACGGGCGGCAAAGCGCCAACGCGCACCGGCGGCATGGATGATGACAGCATCGCCGGCCTTCTCGACGCCCCACCCTTCGCGCGCCGCCCAAGCGATCTGCTCGGCCGCACAGAAGCCGAGCAGTACGGCATCGTCGTCGATCAGGAGCCAATCCTGGTCGCCACCGATCACCGGCGCCAGCATGCGCGCATTGGCGCCGGTGCCGGTGCCGAGATCGACGAGCCGCAACGGCCGGTCGGCCGGCCGGCGCAAGGCTCCGGCGAAGCGGCGCGCCAAGCCCATGTCGCGTGCCGCGCGATCGAAGGGCGCGCGCAGCCGCAGCCATTCGAGACTGAAGCCGCTCATGCATCGCTCCTCGGTCGAGATCTCATCGCGCACCCTCGCGAGGCCCTTTCTCTCAGATTCTCGCGGCTCTGGCGATCACGATTTGGCGCTCGCGCCGGGGCAGGGGACAGATCTGTCGTGCTTCCGCCACGGCAATGGGCGGCCGCGCGGGCCGGTTCCGTCAGGCGTGCGCGAGCAGCCGGTCGAGCGCTTCGATCCAATGCCGCGTCGCCACCGGCCAATCCGGCAGCTGGGCCCCGGCTTTGGCCGCGCCCGCCGCAAGCTGCGCGCGCAAGGTCTCATTGTCCAGCACCATGCCGAGCGCACGCGAGAGCGCGCCGCGATCGCCCGGCGGCACCAGCATTGCCGCCTCCACCGGCACCGTTTCCGGAATGGCGCCCGCTGTCGTGCCGATGATCGGCAAGCCGTGCGCCAACGCTTCGGCAAACGCCATGCCATAGCCTTCATGGTAGGAGGGCAGGACAAAGACATCGGCCTCGTCATAGGCAGCGCCAAGCCGCGCGGGCGGCCATTCGCCGGCGAGCAGCACGCGCTCGCCCAGCCCATGGCGAGCGATCGTCTGCTCCATCGCCAGCGCCGCGCCGGGATCGCGCGTCAGGCTGCCGATACAGGTGAGGTGCCAGGGCCGATCCTTGAGCTCGGCCAGCGCGTCGATCAGCAGGAGATGGCCTTTGCGCGGCGTTATGCTCGCCACCGAGAGCAGCCGAAGCGGTCCCTCGCGCCGTGCCATGCGCGGCAGCCGCCCCGGCGCCGTGCCGGGCGGCGTCACCAGGATACGATCGCGCGCGACGCCATATTCCGCCATATGCCAGGCCGTGACCTGGCTCGGGCAGAGCACGCCCTTGAGCCGCGGCAGCAGCCGTGCTTCGGCGATCGCCAACGCCTCGCGCCGTTCGAGCGGCAGGCCGGTCTCGAGCACCAGCGCGTGATGGATGAACCCGACGAGCTTCACCCGCGCCGCTTGCGCCTGGTCGAGGCAATCGGTGAAGGCGGCAAGCGATAGCCCATCGATCACCGCCACCGCGCCGTCGGGGATGTCGCCGAGCGCCGCCGCCGCGGCGTCGCGGGCGGCTGCGTCGGGATAGGGGAAGTCACCCTTGAGCTCGCGAAGAGCGACCGGGCGGCCGGCGGCGTTCAGAGCGTCGACAACGTGGCGGTCAAAGAGATAGCCGCCGGTGAGTTGATCGAGTGCACCCGGCACGATGAAGCTGAGCGCGGTCAAGAGAGTGCAGCCTCGAACGATGCGCAGGCGACCGGCGATTCGCGCAAGGTGACGCGCATCGCAGCCAGCGCGCCCTTCGTGCCTGGACCAAGCGCGCCATCGGCGACGCGCGTTTTCAGTCGGCGAAAGATCTCGCCGGCGAGAAATTCGGTGGTGGTGTTGCGGCCGCGGAACTCCGGCGCCTCGTCGAGATTGCGGTAGTTGAGCTCGGCCAGGACCGCCTTCAATGCCGCAAGCGCCAGGCCGATGTCGCAGACCAGGCCGTTGCCGTCGAGCTGCCCGCGGCGCAGCTCCATTTCCACGGCGTAGGTCGCGCCGTGCAGCTGCTGTGCCGGGCCGAAGATTTCGCCGACGAAACTGTGGGCGATCATCACATGGTCGCTGACGGCGAGGCTGTACATGTCCGAACCCTCCTGGCGCCGAAATAGGATGGCGCACCGGCGCTGGCAAGCAGCCGCGGCGCCGCAGGGCAGGCGCGCGGTTTCCCCTGCCGCGTAAGCTCGGATTTTCTCGCACTATCAGGGGTTCACACGGTGTGAGAAAAATTGGGGCTAGCGATAGCGGACGAGGTGGCAAAGCGTGCTGTGCGGATCGCGCGCCAGCTGCGCCAGGATCGCGGGCAGATCGGCGAAATCGCTCGCGCCGGTGAGGAGACGGTCGAAAACCGGATCCGCGAGCAGAGCGAGTGCCTGTTCCAGGCGCTGCCGCCGCGTCCACCGTGCCCGCCGCGCCGGCGCGACCGTACCCACTTGGGATGAGATGAGGCGAAGCCGCCGCGCATGGAACGCTGCGCCGAGCGGCGCCGGGACCAGACCGTCGCCATACCAGCTCAGCTCCAGCACCTTGGCCTCGAAGCCGGCGAGCGCCAGCGCCGTAGCGAGACCGGCGGCGCTGCCGCTGGCATGAACAACGAGATCGGCCTCGCCTTCGGCCGCCGCGGGCGCCGAGAAGCGGCAGCCGAGCGCCGCGGCGAGCTCGGCGCGCGCGGGATTGATGTCGATGATCTCGACCTTGGCGCCGGGGAGCCGCGCCGCGAGCGCCGCCACCAGCGCGCCGATCGTGCCGCAGCCGACCACGGCGATGCGGTCGCCCAATCGCGGTGCGCCGTCCCAGAGCGCGTTCAGCGCCGTCTCCATATTGGCACCAAGCACCGCGCGCGCCGCGGGCAGCACGTCCGGAAGCGGCACGACCGCATCCTTCGGTACGACGTAGCGGTCCTGATGCGGGTGAAGACAGAAGACCTTCCGGCCGACCAGCTCCGGCGCCCCGGCCTCGACCAGTCCGACCGAGGCATAGCCGTATTTCACCGGCGCCGGAAAATCGCCTTCCTGGAAGGGGCAGCGCATCGTCTGGTGCTGGCTCTCGGGCACGCGGCCCATGAACACGAGGCATTCCGTGCCACGGCTGATGCCGCTCGCCAAGGCGCGCACCAGCACCTGGTCCGGGCCGGGCGGGCTGAGATCGGTCCGACGCAGCTCGCCTCGACCCGGGGTCGCGAGCCAGAAGGCGCGCGCCTCAATCATGCAACACGCACTCGTACAGCGTGTCCGCACCGAGATCGAAGCGGCGCAGCCGCGGCCGCAGCCCCTGGCAGGGCTCGCGAATCTCGGGCAGCGTCAGCCCGGGCTTACCCGATCCGAGGATGATCGGGGCCACGGCGATCTGCAGCCGATCAAGCGCGCCGGCGGCGAGAAAGTGCGAGATGGTGATGCCGCCGCCTTCGATGAAGAGGAAATGCAGCCCGCGTTCCGCAAGGGCGGCGCGGATTTCGCCGGGCGCGAGACCGCCCGGGCGGCGCGGCAGCCCCAAGATCTCGGCTTGGCCGAGGCGCTCGCCGGGCGCGACGCGGTCGGTATAAGCCAGCACCAGAGTCGGCGCCGCCCCGTCCTGAAAGACGCGATACTGCGCCCCGAGCCGGCGCTCGCTGTCGATGATCACGCGGACGGGATGCTTGCCGCCGCAACGCCGCACGGTGAGCTGCGGATCGTCATGGCGCACCGTGCCGGCGCCCACCAGAATGGCATCGGCGAGCGCGCGCATGCGATGGGTATGGGTGAGATCGGCCTCACCCGTCACCCAGCGCGACGCACCGGCGGCGGTAGCGATGCGCCCGTCGAGGCTCTGCCCAAGATGCGCCACGGCAAAGCCGCGGCCGCGCGGCAGCTGGGCGAAGGGCAGGTAAAGCGCGAGCAGCGCGACGCCGTCCTCGCTGCGCGGCACCGGCGCTGCGCCGCCGCGGTGACGCACCGCGAGCAGGCTTTCCCAGACGCCGTTTTCATCCTTCATGCGCGAGCCTCCGCGCGCAGTTTAGGGCGTGCCTGCCGCCCGGTCAGTACACATGGCCGTGCGGTGCAGGGGCTCCCATCGACATTGCTTGCTGCCGTTGCCCGAGGCTGCCATCCTCCGGTTGCGTCGGCTCATCGGCGAAGGCGACGATGTTCTCCGTCCTGCGACCAGACCGCGCCATCCGCGCCGCGCTTGCGTTCACCCTGGCCGGCTTGCTCATGGCCGGTCTCGGCGCTGCCGCGCGGGCTCGGCCCGCGGCGGACGAACCCGGCTTTCAACGCGTGAGCATTCCGCTCATCGCCGAAGGCAAGCCCGATGCGCGCGACAGCGCGGTCGCCGGCTATCTCTTCATGCCTGAAGGGAACGGGAGGTTTCCCGCGGTGGTGCTGATCCATGGCTGCAACGGCTATGACTGGCAGGTGCGGGGACAGCCGGGCTGGACGCTCGCCAAGGCTTATGCCCGGCGCTATGTCGCGCATGGCTATGCCGCGCTGGTGCTCGACAGCTTCGAGCCGCGCGGCCTCTATAACATATGCGGCCAGCCGATGCGGGTGGGAGCGAGGCGCCGCGCCTGGGACGCGCTCAGCGCGGCGCGCTGGCTCGGGACGCTCGGCACGATCGACCGCGACCGCCTGGTGCTGCAGGGCGATTCCCATGGCGGCTGGACGGTGCTGGTGACCCTGCAAGCGGGGCTTTGGCATCTGCCCGAGCATTTCGCCGCGGGCATCGCGTTCTATCCCTATTGCTACGATGTCGGCGGCATCTCGGCGCCGCTGCTCATCCTCATCGGCGATGCCGATGATTGGGCGCCGGCCTGGCGCTGCCGGCAGATGGTCGCGGCGCTCCACCGCGCCGGCAAAGATGGCGCGGTCGAGTTGAAGATCTTTCCCGGCGCCTATCACGCCTATGATTTTCCCCTGCCGGCGCGCACCAATGCGCTCGGCCATTTCATGCGATACGACGCAGCAGCGACCGCGGCGAGCTGGCAGGCGATCGACGCCTTTCTCGCGGCGCATCTGCGCTGAACCGCGTTATTGGCGCTTGAAGGTCACCACCAGCACATCGCGAAAGGCGGGGAGGGTCGGGTCCTTCGGCTCGACCGGCGTCACGCCGTGATAGACCTTCGCGTCGTGCACCAGCGCCGCATCGAAGGGGTCGGTGAGGGTGAAGCTGCCGAGACGGTGGCGCGCGAGATCGTGGATCGAGGTGGTGCCGCGGCGAATGTTTTGCCGGCGGATCAGCAGCACCAGCACGTAATCGACGCCGTCGCGATGCATGCCTTCAGGTGTCGGTTTGCCGGCGGCGCCGGACGCCGCCTCGATGCGGAACTGATGCGCTTCGATGTGCCAGGCGCGCACGCCCGACGCCAGCCGCTCGAAAAGCCGGCGGCAGAAAGCGAGAATGGTGGTGAGCGCGGCGCCGGCAGCGATCTCCTCGCCGATCGGCTCGAACCAGCGCTCGATACCGCCATGCAGCGGATTGTAGTCGAGGCTTTGATAATGCGGCTGGTGCGGCGCGCGCGTGATCAAGCCATCGGCGCGCGCGGCGAACACGGCGTAGCGGCGGCGGCGATAGCGTCCGCCATCGGCCATGTAAGGATCGACCGGCATGTCGTCCCAGCTGCGGGCGAAGCGCTCCCAATCCGCGAGCGGGCCTGCGGCCGACAATAGCGCGCGCATCTCGTTCGCTGCGAGGAAGGCATAGCCATCGCGCCCAAGACGCTCGGCAAGTTCGGCATCGTTGGAAATCGCGGCATTCTTCATGGCGCGAAATCTAGCAGGCGCGATGTGAATTTTGAGTCACGGGATTGTCGCCGTGACAATTGTCTTGACCGGGCTTGGCTGACGTCGGTTAACGGCTACGGCGTGCTCATCTCGGTCCGCACCGCCTCGAGCAGCGCGGCGGCACGAATCGGCTTCTCCAGCAGGGTACCGAATCCGGGTATCGCTTCGCCGCCGAGCGGCCTGCCCGAGATGAAGATGATATGCAGATTGCGGCGCATCAGCTTCGCCTGACGCCCGAGCTGCAGCCCATCGAGCCCCGGCATCCGGACATCGGCGATCATCAGGTCGACATGCCGGTCGGCCAGGATGCGCACCGCCTCGAAACCATCCGAGGCGGTGAGCACGATGTGGCCGGGTTCGGCCAGAATTTGCGCCACGATCGTCAGCAGCGACGGATCGTCATCGGCGACCAGGATCGTATACATCGCGGCATACCATGATGAGGCCGCAGCGGCGACCCCGGACGCTCCCACGCGAGCTCCACTTGCTATAGGGGTTTGCGCTGGCCAGCAACCCATCCTTTGGGGGTGTCCGTCCCGAGCGTCCGCCTGCTCAACTCTGCGCGAGGCGCCGCGCCGCGGCTTGTCGGGCGGCGGCTTTCACGCCATTGTCGGCCTGCCCCCGAGGGGGTCCGCCAACCACGCCGAGGCCGTTACCGTGCCCTCCCGCGCTTTGCTCATCGATGCCGGCTGGCGGGTGGCGGTGCTGGGCGGCGGGGTTGCGGCGGCAGGGTTGCTGTTGATGCCGCTCGCGGGATTTGGCTGGCGGGCGCCGGCCGGGGCGCTGGTGGGCTACGCGGTGATCGCCGCCCTGGTACTGTTCGGCCTCGCCGGACATGCGCCGCATCGCCGCTTCGGCCTCGCCAACGCCGTAACCTTGATCCGGGCCGCGGGAATGGCGCTGCTCATCGGCATTCTGGCCGAGGGGGTGGCGCTCGCTCCCGCCGCGCGCTGGCTCATGGCGATAGGCGGCACGGCAGCGCTGCTGCTCGATGGCGTCGATGGCTGGGCGGCGCGGAAAACCGGACTTTCGAGCTCCTTCGGAGCCCGTTTCGACATGGAGATCGACGCGCTTTTCGTGCTCGTGCTCGCGGCGCTGGTCTGGCGTGCGGGGCAGGCGGGAGGCTGGGTGCTGACGGCGGGGTTGATGCGTTATATCTTCGTCCTGGCGGGATGGTTGTGGCCGGCGCTGGCCGCACCGCTGCCCCCGAGCTTCCGCCGCAAGGCGATCTGCGTCATCGAGATCGCCGTGCTGCTGGCAGCGCTGACGCCGTTGCTCGGGCCGGAGGCGGCAGCGTGCTTGTGTCTGGCCGGGCTCGCTCTGCTGGGCTATTCCTTTTTGGCCGACGTGGTTGTGCTTGCCGCCGCGGCCCGGCGCCGAGCGCCGGCAGTGACTACATAAAGGGTCGGAGCACGCCTTGCTGAACGCCAAGCCTGCCAGCCTGCCGGCGACCCCGGACCAGCGCGCCCTGCGCCAGGTCGACCGCGCCATCACCGATCTGCGCCGCGGCGGCATGGTGCTGCTGCGCGAGGGCGGCGCGGCGCTGATTGCCCAGGCGGCGGAGGCGGTCACGGCGGAGAGTCTCGCGCGCCTCAGGGGGCTGGCGGGCGGTTCCCTGTCGCTGGCGCTTACGCTGCGACGCGCCGCGGCGCTGGGTCTTGCCGAGCCGCCGAGCGGAAAGGGCGGCGCCGTGCTGTTGCGGCTCGCCGCGGATGCGGCGGCGGAAGAGTTGCGCGACCTCGCGGATCCCGGGGCGGAGGCAGCGGAGCCACTGCCGCTGGCGCCGGTGACGGAAGCAACCGGCGCTGCCGATGCCGCGGTCGAGCTGGTGAAGCTGGCGCGGCTGCTGCCGGCGATGGTGGTGGCGCCATTGCCGCCCCGCGCCGCGTCGACGCTCGCCGAGCGCGAAGGATTGCTGCTGCTCGAGGCGGCACAGGTCACCGGCTACCAGGCCATTGCGGCGCGCTCGCTGCAGCCGGTCAGCGAAGCGCGAGTGCCGCTCGCCGACGCGGAAAACACGCGCATCATCGCCTTTCGACCGAGCGATGGCGGCATCGAGCACCTCGCCATTCTGATCGGCGATCCCGATCCCGAAACGCCGGTGCTGCTGCGGCTCCACTCCGAATGCTTCACCGGCGATCTCTTGGGGAGCCTGCGTTGCGATTGCGGCGACCAGCTGCGCGGCGCGATTGCCGAGATCGCCCGCGCCGGCAACGGCGTGCTGCTCTACCTCGCGCAGGAAGGGCGCGGCATCGGCCTCGTCAACAAGCTGCGCGCCTATCGGCTGCAGGATGCCGGGCTCGACACGGTCGACGCCAACGAGCAACTGGGCTTCGATGCCGATGAGCGCGTCTACCTGCCGGCGGCGGAGATGCTGCGGCAATTGGGCTTCGCCCGGGTACGCCTCCTCACCAACAACCCTGAGAAGGTGGCGGCGCTCACCCGCTGCGGCATCGATGTGGTCGAACGCGTACCGCATATCTTCCCGGCCAACGGCCATAATGAGCGCTATCTCCGTACCAAGGCGACGCGCAGCGGCCACTGGCTCTAGGAAGTGCGGCGGGCGTTCTTGCCGAGGATGGCTTCGGCGCACCCGGCAGTTGTTGCCGCGGGAGGCCGCGCCGAAGTTCCTAACTCGCTGATTTGACATCATATTTCGGCTGGCATCGGGTTTGCTTAACAGACCCTGCATGCTGCCTCCGACCGCCTCTGATGGCACCACCTTCTATTCCTACGCGCCCGATCCCGGCGGCGCCGGGCCCGCGGCCGCGACCAGCCATGCTTGGAAGGATGGCTCGTTCAGCTTTCACGACGTGCTCGACACGCTGAACCCGCTTCAGCACCTTCCGCTCATCAGCACCCTCTATCGCTGGGTCACCGGCGACGAGCCGGGCAACGTCGCGAGCATCGTCGGCGACACGCTTTATGGCGGGCCGATCGGCCTCGCCGCCGGCTTGTTCACCGCCGCCTTCAAGGCGGAGACCGGCAAGGAGCCCGGCGAGATGATAGCCAGCGCCATCACCGGCGAGGATGACGGGCAGCTCTTGTCCGGCACCGCCACGGCGCAAACGACCGGCCCAACGACGGCAGCGGCCACAGCGGCGCCCGCCGCGACCGCGACAACCGCCGTCACGACGGCGGCCGCGGCCGCCACGGCCAACGCGACGTCAACAACGGCGACCGCAGCAGCGGCGCAAGTGCCGGTGATATCGGCGGCGCAGCCGCTCGTGGTCAGTGCCGCGGCGCCACATCCCTTCCTGCCGCTCTTTCGCTCGCCGCCGCCGGTTGCGGCGGCGGCAGAATCATCGAGCGCGACCGGCTCCCCCGAGCAAGCTTTCCTGGCGCAGAGCGCGACCTATCGGCGTAACCTCTACGGCCAGCCGCACAGCGCGCCGGTCCCGCTGCAGCTCACCGGTCCGCAGCAAAGCTTCACCGTGCCGCCGCGGCCGCCCGCCGCTCTGCCGGCGCCGACATCATCCAGTGCGACGCTGCCGCCGAATGTGCCCGCCGACATCCCGCAGCGCATGATGGAGGCGCTCGACAAATACGCGCGCATGAAGCAGCAGCAAGAGCAGCAGCAGCGCGGACAGCAGGTGGATGTGGCGCCGTGAGGTAGCCGTCAGCTGTCAGCCATCAGCTCTCAGCGAGACTTGGCTGACAGCTGATGGCTGACGGCTGATCGCTAACCTCGTGCGCCGAAGATCGCTGTCCCGACCCGCACATGCGTGGCGCCGAAGCGGATCGCGGTCTCGTAGTCGCTGCTCATGCCCATGCTGAGCTGTGTGAGCCCGTTGCGCCGCGCGATCTCGCGCAGCAGCGCGAAATGCAGCGCCGGCTCCTCCGCCGCCGGCGGTACGCACATCAGCCCGTCGATCGCGAGGCCGCCGTGGCGGCATTCGGCGATGAATGCATCGGCGTTTTGCGGCGCCACGCCGGCCTTTTGCGGCTCCGCACCGGTATTGATTTCGATCAACAGCCGCGGCTGCTTCTGTTGGCGCGCCATCTCGCGCAGCAGCGCCTCGGCGAGCTTCGGCCGGTCGAGCGTCTCAATGACGTCGAAGAGCGCCACCGCCTCCTTGACCTTGTTGGTCTGTAACGGGCCGATGAGATGGAGCTCGAGCCCCGGATGCAGCGCCCGAAGCGCGGGGTATTTCGCTTGCGCCTCTTGCACGCGGTTCTCGCCGAAACAGCGCTGGCCGGCGGCGATCGTCGCGGCAATGGCGGCGGCGTCATGGGTCTTGCTCACCGCCACCAGGGTCACCGATGCGGGATCGCGCCCGGCGGCGTGCGCCGCGGCGGCGATGCGCGCCTCCACGTCGGCGAGATTGGCGGCGATGTCGGTCAAGCCTGGAAGCCCCTGGCGAAGCGGCCGTCGACGGCGATCGGCAAAGCGCTGATAGCCGAGGGTTGCCGGGTTTGAAAGCCCCGATCGGTTGGATTTCGCAGAACGAAGGTGTAAGATCAATCTACCCCTCGGGGGTGGCTGGGTTGGGCCCTGGCCGAGGTTTAGGAGGGTTTTGGGATGTCCACCATTCGGAACGCCGCCTCGGCGCTGTTTCTGGCGAGTTTGCTCGCCGGTTGCGGCATATTTGGCGACCCGGCGCCGACCGAAACCGATACTGATGCGGTGCAGCGCGCCGAGGACCCCTATCACACCGACCCGAAATATAACCCGTACACCGATTACAACCCGAAGACGCAGGAAGGCGCGGAGAGCGGCTTCTCGATGATCACGGGCCTCTTTGGCGGCGGGAAGAAGAAGGACAATGCCGGCGGCGGCGGCGAGGGCGGACCGGCCGGGGTCGGGGTCAATTCCTATCTCTGGCGCGCCACGCTCGACACCGTTTCCTTCATGCCCCTCGCCTCGGCCGATCCGTTCGGCGGCGTCATCATCACCGACTGGTACTCGCCGGCGGAGACGCCGAATGAGCGCTTCAAAGTCAATGTCTTCATCCTCGGGCGCGAGCTGCGCGCCGATGGCGTCCGCTGCACCGTGTTCCATCAGCGCCGAGACGGCGGCGGGCAATGGGCGGAAGCCCCGGTCGATTCCAAGACCGGCATCGATATCGAGAACGCCATCCTGACGCGGGCGCGGCAGATGCGGCTCAGCACGGCATCGACGCAGTAGGCGCCGCGCCGGTTTGACGCCGAGAGCGAAGTGGCAGGACAATCAGTAGACGATGGCGCGCTATAATTTCAGGGAAGCGGAAGCGCGCTGGCAGGAGGTGTGGCGCGAGCGCGGCACCTTCACGGTGAAGACCGAGCCGGGCCGGCCGAAATACTACGTGCTGGAGATGTTTCCCTACCCCTCCGGCAAGCTCCATGTCGGCCATGTCCGCAACTACACCATGGGCGACATGGTGGCGCGCTACAAGCGCGCGCAGGGCTACAACGTCCTTCACCCCATGGGCTGGGACGCCTTCGGCCTGCCGGCGGAGAATGCAGCCATCGCCAGCAAGATCCATCCCGCCGAATGGACCTATGCCAACATCGCCACCATGCGCGAGCAGCTGAAGCGCATGGGGATTTCCTACGACTGGTCGCGCGAGATTGCCGCCTGCCATCCCGGGTATTACCGGCATGAGCAGAAGATGTTCCTCGACTTTCTCAAGGCCGATCTCGCCTATCGCCGCGAATCCTGGGTCAACTGGGATCCGGTCGAGAACACCGTGCTCGCCAATGAGCAGGTGATCGACGGCCGCGGCTGGCGCTCCGGCGCGCTCGTCGAGAAGCGGCTTTTGGCGCAGTGGTTCCTGCGCATCACGCGCTATGCCGACGATCTCCTGGACGCGCTGAAGACGCTGGAGCGCTGGCCCGAGCGCGTCCGCATCATGCAGGAGAACTGGATCGGACGTTCGGAAGGCGCGCGCGTCTTTTTCGAGGTGAAGGGCCGCAACGCGCGGCTCGAAATCTTCACCACGCGCCCCGACACGCTGTTCGGCGCATCGTTCTGCGCGCTCTCGCCCAATCATCCGCTTGCCGCCGAGCTCGCCCGCGGCAATCCCGCTCTTGCCGAGTTCATCGCCGAATGCAACCGGATGGGCACCAGCGAGGCGGTGCTCGAGACGGCGGAGAAGAAAGGCTTCGATACCGGCGTCACGGTGCTGCATCCGCTGGTCGAAGGTTGGGAGCTGCCGCTCTACGTCGCCAATTTCGTCCTGATGGAATACGGCACCGGCGCCATCTTCGGCTGTCCCGCGCATGATCAGCGCGATCTTGATTTTGCGCGCAAATATGCGCTGCCGGTGACGCCGGTGGTGCTGCCGCCAGGCGCCGATCCCGCGCGCTTTGCGATCGGCAGCGAGGCCTATACCGAGGACGGGACGATCTTCAATTCCGATTTTCTCGATGGCC
The DNA here is from genome assembly GCA_035509275.1 of Allostellaceae bacterium. Classification (GTDB taxonomy): domain Bacteria; phylum Pseudomonadota; class Alphaproteobacteria; order ATCC43930; family CGMCC-115725; genus DAHUYF01. The sequence goes on from DATJLU010000155.1 coordinate 16,784, forward strand.
TTGCGGTGCCGCAGGCAAAGCGCCGGGTGATCGAGCGCCTGGAGCAGCTCGGTGCCGGGCAGGGCACCATCGCCTACCGGCTGCGCGATTGGGGCGTGTCGCGCCAGCGCTATTGGGGCTGTCCGATCCCGGTGATCCATTGCGGCACATGCGGCATCGTGCCGGTCCCCGAAAAGGATCTGCCGGTCGAGCTCCCTTACGATGTGAGTTTCGACAAGCCGGGAAATCCGCTCGATCATCATCCGACCTGGAAGTACACGACCTGCCCCACTTGCGGCGGCAAGGCCGAGCGCGAGACCGACACCTTCGATACCTTCTTCGAGAGCTCGTGGTATTTCGACCGGTTCTGCTCGCCGCGCTCGGAGCAGGCCTTCGAGCGCCGCGACGTCGATTACTGGATGCCGGTCGATCAGTATATCGGCGGCATCGAGCACGCCGTGCTGCATCTTCTCTATTCGCGCTTCTTCAGCCGCGCGCTGCGGGATTGCGGCTATCTCGACATCAAGGAGCCCTTCGCGGGCCTCTTCACCCAAGGTATGGTGTGTCACGAGACCTATCAGGACGAAGCCGGCCAGTGGCTCTTCCCCGAAGAGGTCCGGCACGACGAGAGCGGCGCGCTCGTCGATGCGCAAGGCGGCACGGTGGCCGTCGGGCGGATGGAGAAGATGAGCAAGTCGAAGAAGAACGTCGTCGGGCTCGAAGCGATCGTCGAGGAATACGGCGCCGATACGGCGCGGCTCTATCTGCTCTCCGACAGTCCGCCGGAGCGCGATCTCGAATGGACCGATGCCGGCATCGAAGGGGCTTGGCGCTATCTCAACCGGCTCCATCGACTGGTGACCGAGCCGCCGGTGCCGCTGGCGGCGCGCGGCACGACGATGCCGCAGACGCTCGCGCCGGCCGCCGACAAAGCGCGCCGCGCGACTCACCGTACGGTCGCGGCAGTCACCGACCATATCGAGAAATTCCGCTTCAACAGCGCGGTCGCGCGCATCCGCGAGCTTACCAATTTGCTCGAGGAGATGAGCGTCGGTCCCGGCGCCGGCGTCGTGATGCGCGAGGGGTTGGAAGTCGCGGTGCGACTGGTCGGGCCGATGATGCCGCATCTCGCCGAGGAGCTGTGGCAGGCGCTCGGGCATGATCGTCTTCTCGCCGAGGAAGCTTGGCCGAAAGCCGATCCGGCGCTGATTCTCGAAGACTCCGTTACCATCGCAGTGCAGGTCAACGGCAAGCTGCGCGCCACCATCGAACTGCCGCGCGACAGCGCCGAGGCCGAAGCCGAAGCGGCGGCGCTGGCGCAGCCGCCGGTGCAACGCGCGATCGACGGCAAGACGCCGCGCAAGATCATCGTCGTGCCCAACCGGATCGTCAATGTCGTGGTGTAGCGCCTCATTCCAATCTCGCTGGCCGCGCCGGAGCCTGCTGGCGCTGGCGCTGTTGCCGCTCGCCGCCTGCGGCTTCCACCCGCTTTACAGCGAAGCGGTACAGCGGCAAGAGAATCCGCAGCTCGCCGGCATCATCGTGTCGCCGATTCCCGACCGTTATGGCCAGCAGCTGGAGCTCGGACTCCGTGAGGCGCTCAACCCGGAAGGGATCAACGTCAAGCCGCTGTATCGGCTCAATATCGGGGTCACGGTCCAGCGCATTGATCTCGGCATTCAGCGCGACGCGAGCTCGACCCGCGGCCTCATCAACGCCTATGCCACGTTTACCTTGTACGACGTCGCGACCAATCACCAGATCTATGTGTCGCGCACGCAGTCGACCAGCGACTTCAACATCCTGCAGGACGCTTACGCCGCCGAGGTCGCCGAGGAGGATGCGCGCGCGCGCACCGTGCGCGACCTCACGGACCAGATCCGCCTGCGTCTGGCGCTGTTCCTGCGCGATCGCCCGACGGCGCCGCTCAAGAGCTGAGCGCCGGGGAGCTTCGCCGGTGAAGCTGCCGCCAGCGCGCCTTTCGGCTTTCCTCGCCAAGCCCGACGCCGCGATCCGCGCTGCGCTCTTCTACGGCCCCGATGCCGGCCTGGTGCGCGAGCGCGCCGACCGTCTCGCCGCCGCGATCGTGCCCGATCGCAAGGACGCCTTTCGCATTGCCGACCTTGCCGCTGCCGCTTTCGCGGCCGACCCGGCGCGGCTGCACGACGAGGCGGCGGCGCTCTCGCTCTCCGGCGGCCGGAGGCTGGTGCGCGTGCGCGATGCCGGTGACAGTATCGGCGCATTGTTCCAACGCTTTCTCGACGATCCACCGCCCGGCGACAGCGTCACCGTCGTCGAAGCCGGCGAGCTCGCCCAGCGCTCAAGCCTCCGGCGCGCCTTCGAGGGCGCGCAAAACGCCGCCGCCATCGCCTGCTACAGCGACGACCGGCGGGCGCGCGAGGAGCTGGCGCGCGAGGTGCTCGGCGCGCGCAGCATCGAGATCTCGGGCGAGGCGCTGGCTTATCTCGCGCAGCATCTCGGCGGCGATCGGCTGCTGAGCCGCGGCGAGCTGGAGAAGCTCGCGCTCTATGTCGGCGACAAGGGCAAAGTCACGCTGGCCGAGGCGATGGACTCGGTCGGCGACAGCGCGCAGCTCGATCTCGACGATGTCGTCTTCGCCGCCGCCGAAGGCGACGCGCCGGCGCTGGAGCGCGCGCTGACGCGCGCCTTCCAGGAAGGCGAAATGCCCGTCAGCGTGCTGCGCGCGCTGATGCGGCATTTCCAACGACTGCATCTGACGCAGGCGCGCATCGAGGACGGCATGAGCGAGGAGGAAGCCTTGCGCAGCCTGCGGCCACCGCTCTTTTTCAAGCTGCAGGACCGTTTCCGCCGGCAGCTGCGGCTCTGGCCCGAGCGTCGCGCGCGGCAGGCGCTGGAGCTGCTGCTGCAAGCCGAGCTCAACGCCAAGCGCAGCGGGCCACCACCCGACGCAATCTGCCGCGACGCACTGCTGCGCATCGCGCGGCGCGCGGGCGAAGCGTCGCGGCGGTGAGCGGGGCGCGCGGATGGCAAAGCGCGATCTGGAGAAGCTGCGCCGCATCTGTCTCGCACTGCCTGAGGCCGAGGAGCGCGAGACCTGGGAAGAGAAGACGTTTCGTGTCCGCGGCAAGATCTTCACCATGCATATCGCCAGCGACGGCGAGGGCAGACCGGCGTTGTGGTGCAAGGCGCCGCCGGGAAATCAGACGCATCTCGTCGGGGCCGATCCCGAGCGTTTCTTCGTGCCGCCTTATGTCGGTCACAAAGGCTGGATCGGCATGTGGCTCGACCGCGGCGTCGATTGGGGCGAGGTGGCCGTCGTGGTGAAGCGCAGCTATCGCCTCACCGCGCCCAAGCGTATCGCCGCGCAGTTCGACTGAAAGCAGCGCTCGATCAAAGGTTCTGAATCGTTTTCGCTCAATCGCGTCCCGGCCAGGGCTGGTCGTTGGGTACGACATGGGCGCGGCGATGGGTGCAACGGCGGCATTTGAACTTTGCTTGCAGTTCCCGGAGGCTGCGCTCGCCCATGAGCGCCATTAGATTGCGGGGGTCGAAGCGCTCGCCATGGCCGCAATTGAGACAGAACACCCAAAGCAGCCGCTGCGCCCGGCAGACATCCGACAATGTCTCGATCGGCCCGATCCAGTGCCGCATCGGAACAAACTATGAACATGCGGGGCGCGAGTCGAGCAGAATGCCGCGGAGAGGGAATTTTGTAAGAGGCCTAGCTGATTCAGGGCCGACAACGTTTTCAGTTGTCGGTTAGAAACCTGACGACTGAAAACTGACAACTGAAAACTTCTCAACGTAACGGCAGGTTGTTCAAGCGGCGCAGCACGTCGTCGAGCTGGTCGAGTGTTTTGTAGTGGATGCTAAGAATGCCGCCCTGGCCGTTGAAGACGATCTGCACTTTGAGGCCCAAGAGCTGCGTCAGCTCGCGCTCGAGCACGGCGGTGTCGGCATCACGCGCACCGGCAAGGCTCGCCGGCTTCTCGAACTTTTCCTTTTGCCGCGCTTCGGCCTGCGCCAGCCGCTCCACCTGGCGCACGCTCATGCCCTGCGCCACGATCTTGTGCGCAAGCTCGGTTGCGTTCTCGAGCCCGATCAGCGCCCGCGCATGCCCGGCGCTGATCGCCCCGGTGCTCACCAGCTCGCGCACCTCCTCCGGCAAGCTCAGCAGCCGCATCATATTGGTGATGTGGCTGCGGCTCTTGCCGACGACACGGGCCAGATCCTCCTGGGTGTGGCGAAACTCTTCGAGCAGCCGGCGATAGCCCTCGGCCTCCTCCAGCGGATTGAGATCCTGGCGCTGGACATTCTCGACCAGCGCGATCTCGAGCGCCTCGCGATCGCCGAGCTCGCGCAGCAGCACCGGGACCTCATGGAGCTGCGCCGCTTGCGCCGCGCGCCAGCGCCGCTCGCCGGCAACGATCTCGTAATGCCCTTCGATGTCGGGATGGCGCCGCACCAGCAGCGGTTGAAGAATGCCCTGGACTTTGATCGACTCGACCAGCGCCTGCTGGCTTTCCGCATCGAAATAGCGGCGCGGCTGGTAGCGGCCGGGGTGGAGCAGCTCGACCGGCAGCGCTCGGGTCGCCCGCGGCGCCTCGGCCGGCGCCCCCTCCCCGCCTTCCTCACCGAGCAGCGCAGAGAGCCCGCGGCCGAGGCCGCGGCGACGCGGGTCCTCGATCATGCCGCCGAGAGCCGCAACCGCTCACGCCGCAGCACCTCGCCGGCAAGGTGCACATAGGCTTGGGCGCCGGGGCAGCGGAAATCATAGAGCAAGACCGGCTTGCCGTGCGATGGCGCTTCGGAGATCCGGACATTGCGCGGGATTACCGTCTCGTAAACCTTGTCGCCGAAATGTCCGCGCACATCGGCGGCGACGAGATCGCTCAAATTGTTGCGTTTGTCGAACATGGTCAGCACCACACCCTGGATCTCAAGCGCCGGGTTGAGATGCCGCTTCACGCGTTCGATCGTGCGGATGAGATGGCTCAGCCCCTCCAACGCATAGAACTCGCACTGAAGCGGCACCAGCACCGCTTGTGCCGCCACCAGCGCGTTGAGCGTGAGAAGCCCGAGCGACGGCGGACAGTCGATCAATACGTAATCGTAACGAAGGGTCTTGCCGGCGAGCGCGTCGCGCAAGCGATATTCGCGCCGATCGGCAGCGACCAATTCTATTTCGGCACCGGAAAGATCGACCGAGGCCGGGACGATCGAGAGGTGCGGCACCTTCGTCGGCACGATCGCGGTGCCCACCTCCTGGTCGCCGATCAGCACCTGATAAGAAGTGACGGCGCGCGACTGCCGCGGGATGCCCAGCCCCGTGCTGGCATTCCCCTGCGGGTCCAAGTCCAACAACAGGACCTTCTTGTTCACCGCTGCGAGCGCCGTCGCCAAATTGATGGCGGTCGTGGTCTTGCCGACCCCGCCCTTCTGGTTGGCAATGGCGATAATGCGAGGCGAGCCTGCCTCCCCCTCAGAGGGTGGCAGTTCAAAAGGAGCCGGCGCGAGGGTCACGGGCGATAGCCTCCAGACGCAAGATGCAGCCGGACGGGTCGGTCAGGCTGGGCTGGCGGTCGACCCGGATATGCCATGTTTTCGCCGCATCGGTCAATTCTTCGTCAACCATGCGACCCTTAAGGAAGAGACAAATTGTGGATCGGCCAAGAAATCGCTCGGAAATCGCCAGGAGCTCCGGCAGCGGCGCCAGGGCCCGCGCGGTGACGATGTCCGCAGCGAGAGCCGGAACGCGGTCGATTCGCTGTGCATGGACAGTTGCCGTGGCGCCGGTGACCCGCAGCGCCTCGCGCAGGAAGACCGCCTTCTTGCCGTCCGATTCGATCAGATGCACCTCGGGCACGCCCATGATCGCCAGGACGAGGCCGGGCAAGCCAGCGCCACTGCCGAGATCGACGAGGCTCCGCGCCTCGCGCGGGATCAACGGAAAGAGCTGGGCCGAATCCAAGATATGCCGTCGCCAGACATCACCGATCGTGTCGCGCCCGACGAGGTTAATGCGCCGGTTCCAAGAGGTCAGCAACTCCACATATTTGGCGAGTCGGTCTAGTGTTTCACGTGAAACATTGGTCAGTTTGGCGAAGCCGCCCATCCCGAGGGGTGTACGGCTCCGGCTCATGCGCCGATCAGCGCGCGGTCGCGCCGGACATAGCGAAGCAGCGCAACCAACGCCGCCGGCGTAACCCCGGAGACGCGCGCCGCCGCCCCGAGGGTTTCGGGCTGAGCTGCGCGCAACTTCCCGCGAATCTCGGCCGACAGGCTGCCGACCGCGTCGTAATCAAGATCGCGCGGCAGCCGCAGCGCCTCGTCGCGACGGAAGGCTCGGATATCCGCTTCCTGCCGTTCGATATACCCGGCATAGCGCGCATCGATCTCAAGCTGCTCGGCGATTTCCGCAGGAACCGACGCCAGTTCCGGCCATAGCCGCGCCAGCGACGCCAAATCCATGCCGGGATATCCCAGAAGCTCGGCGGCGCTGCGCGGCACGCCATCGGCATTGACCGAAACCCCGCGCGCCCGCAGCGCCGAGGGGGTCATGGTCTTCTGGTTCAGCAGAGCCCTCCCCTGGTCGAGCGCGGCGCGCTTCCGGGCAAAAGCCTGTTCCCGCGCCGGGCCGATGCAGCCGATCCGGCTTCCCAGCGGCGTGAGGCGCTGATCGGCGTTGTCCGCGCGCAGCACCAACCGGTATTCGGCGCGCGAGGTGAACATGCGGTAGGGCTCATTGGTGCCCCGGGTCACGAGGTCGTCGATGAGCACGCCGATATAGGAGCTGGCGCGGTCGAGCACGAGCTCCTCCCCGCCGCCAGCCGACAGCGCCGCGTTCAGCCCGGCCATCAACCCCTGCGCCGCCGCCTCTTCATAACCCGTCGTACCGTTGATCTGGCCCGCGAAGTACAGCCCGGGCACCCGGCGCGTCTCGAGGGTCGGCCGCAGCTCGCGCGGGTCGATAAAATCATATTCGATGGCGTAGCCAGGCCGGATCATCCGCGCCCGCTCGAGGCCGGGAATGGTCGCGATCAGCTCCAGCTGCACCGCGCGCGGCAGCGAGGTCGAAATGCCGTTGGGATAGACCGTGTCGTCTTCGAGGCCTTCGGGCTCGAGGAAGATCTGATGGCGCTCCCGCTCGGCGAAGCGCACGACCTTGTCCTCGATGGATGGGCAATAGCGCGGCCCGACGCTTTCGATCTGCCCGGAATACATCGGCGACCGGTGCAGATTGGCCCGAATCAGCTCATGGCTGGCCGGGGTCGTGGCCGTGATATGGCAGGCGCGCTGCGGCGTGGTGATGCGCTCCGTCAGAAAGGAGAATGGCGGCGGCGGGTCGTCGCCGGGCTGCGCCTCGAGCCCCGCCCAATCGATGGTCCGGCCATCGAGCCGCGGCGGCGTCCCGGTCTTAAGCCGGCCGAGCCGGAAGCCGGCGCGGCTCAGCGTCGCCGACAGGCCCAAGGACGGCGCTTCGCCAACCCGGCCCGCAGGGATCTTTTCGTCGCCTATATGAATGAGGCCGCGCAGAAAGGTACCGGTCGTCAGCACCACGCGCCCAGCCGAGATCGACTGGCCCGCCGCCGTCACCACTCCGGCGACCCGCCCGCTCGGATCGAGCAGCAGATCCTCCGCAGAGCCCGCCCGCACGGTAAGGTTGGGTTGTTCGCCCAGCAAGGCCTGCATCGCTTGGCGGTACAGCGCGCGGTCGGCCTGCGCCCGCGGCCCGCGCACCGCCGCCCCCTTGCTGCGGTTGAGAATGCGAAACTGGATGCCGGCGCGATCGATCGCCCGTCCCATGACCCCGTCCAGCGCGTCGATCTCGCGCACCAGATGGCCCTTGGCGAGTCCGCCGATGGCGGGGTTGCAGGACATCTCGCCGATGGTCTCGAGCTTGTGGGTCAGCAGCAGAGTGCGAGCGCCGAGACGCGCCGCTGCCGCCGCAGCTTCGCAGCCGGCATGCCCGCCGCCAATGACGATCACATCCATACCCGACATGGCCGGCACTTTATCAACCCGCCGCACAATTGGGGAGCGATCTTCGCGATGTTTCACGTGAAACATTCCATTGTATTTTTCGGATTTTCTTTCTCTAGATATAGCCCCTCCCAATCCAGCTATGCATTCCCGCGAACTCCGTTGCTTTGACCGCGAAAGTGAGCAGCCATGCTTCAGTGGATGACGGGACGACCGTGCGCGTAATCCCGGTCCTCGCTTTCGCCGGTTGTCCAACTACTGTCTATGTAATTAGTTGCACCTCACGGACCGGTGTTGTCTGCCATGCGCATCTCAAAAATTGCCGCCGTTACCGTGTGTTTCTTGTGGTTGACCGGTGCGGGCTTCTTGGAGCTGCCCTCGATAGCGGTCTCCGCAATGGGATTCGCTCCGGGTAGCTTTTTTCGAAACGTCGATTTCGAGCGGTGCGAGGCCATCGCCGACGTCAGGCAATCCTCATGTGTACACTCCGCAAGGTTGGCAACCGAGAACCGTCTACGCACCATCCTCTCGATTAAGGAACTCGCGGCTTCGATTGCCGCACTCTCGTTGCCACCACTGGCTTTCTGGGCTTTGATCAGCATTGCAGCGCGGCTGCTGTCTCCCCAACCCGCAAAGGACCGAGGCCTTGGGTAGAGCGTGAAGGCGTCTTACCCTGGTCGCCCAGCTGGGACAGCAGAATAAGCCGGCCGCACGTTTTCGTCCGAAGCGACTCGGATTTGGGCGCAGAGCGCCCTGCTCATCTATTCCCGCGGCGGGTTCACCGGCGATCCCCTGCGCCGGGCATCTGATTCCTCCATTCGTCTGGATCGGCGTTGTTTTGGACCAATCGGCCTGCCGGGCTCGATGTCCCAGGGGTTGGCGCCTTCCACAATCCTCCGCGGATGCTCCAGGGAGGAACATCATCATCAACCACGCGCACGCCGGCGTTCGGCGCATACGAAGCCTGCGAACGCATTCAGCCTTCGCGTTCAACGTGCGCCTAATTCGACGTCTCGGAGATCGCCCCGCGCAGCATCAAATAACGGATTCCTCCCATCCGTAAATGAAACAACAGTTCTAATTTGTTTGATCGTTCTCTTGGCGATCTTTACATGTGATTTTACCGCCATTTACGCTATCTGTGCGTGATAAAATATCGATCAACTCCTCGTCTCTGTAACGTCGTCGTAATAGAGGCCGGCGAAATTCAAAAATTGAGGGGACCAAGGCAACGCTAAAGGCACCGACCCAAAAGTTTTCGAGAACCACCAGCGCGGTTTTTGGCAGAATTCATTTCAAGATCCGTTCCCCTCGCCAGACCTCCTTTTAGCACTGCTACGCCGGCTTTCAGTTGCGCGCGCTATCCTCCCCGCCTCCTTCTGCCGCAACCGGCTGTTTCGCAATCGTAACGATGGCGGCATCCCATAACCGGTACATTCTGGCCGGCGCTTCACGTCGGCGCGAGACCCTGATGGTCCGAGGCTGACGGACGCGCAGCGTTTTGGGGAAGCAAAATCAAGTTTCCCTATTCACGCTCGCTAGAATGGGGTATTCGCAAAAAGTCCAAATATTGACAATACCGATAATGGCCCGGACAGATAAAGCGATTCGCAATCGACGCGCATACACGACGTATTCGACACGTAATTTCCAACAAAGTCTGCGCTCGCGTGACGTTTTACGCGGCAGACAAGCGCTGGACGGTGCCGTCCAGCGCCATGAGCTGCGCCTCGAAGCTGATTTCGGGGTGACGCTGCCGTAACGACACCGCGAGCTTGCCGGTCATTTCGGCATGGATACGAGTTTCGGCGCTCGGATCGTTGGCGAAATCTTCCCCCAAAACCAGGGCATAGGCTCCGCAATCGCGGTGTTCGAGGACGATCAGGTGACTGATGCCGTGCAGCTGGCGCGCCAGATCGAGGGTTTGCCAGAAGGTTGCCGCCCAATCCGGCTGTCGGTCGGTGACAACGCCGATCGAGGCGCCCGGCAGGATGAGCTGGTCATAGTCGCCCGTCAGCCCGCGCTGCTCCATATAACGTGTCGTCGCGGCGGTCAGCCGGTAATCGATACAATTCAGCAAAAAATAATTGGCTTTCGCCGCTCCCCAGGCGCGGCCCGGCACCCCAGCGCCGAGCAGGGCTGCGCCGCTGCCGAGCGCCGCCCAGGTCAGGAACCGGCGGCGATCGGCCATGGCCGAGTTGCGTCCGCACGCACATAGCGCCATGCCGCCCTCCCCTCAGACGGCGCAATCCTAGCCCACTATTTCCCGATGCAGAACTCGCGAAACACGATGTCGAGCATGTCCTCGACGTCGACGCGACCGGTGATGCGCCCCAACGCCCGCGTTGCGGCGCGAAGATCTTCCGCCGCAAGCTCGGGAAGTCCGGCGCCGGCAAAGCGCTCGAGCGCCGCGACGCACTCCTCCAGCGCCTGGCGATGGCGCGCGCGCGTCACCACCGGCGCCGCGCCCGAGGCAAAGCGCCGGGCCACCTCGGCTTCGAGGCGCTCGAGCACCGCCTCCATGCCCGCGCCCGTCTGCACGGACAGACGCAGCGCACGCCCCGCCCCCAGCGCATCCGCCCAGCCCGCGGCCTCGCCCGGGGCGAGATCGATCTTGTTGGCGATGACGATCGCGTCGGCATCGATCAGCCCGGCGAGCGCCGCTGCCGCCGCCGGTTGCGCCGCATCGAGCAAGACCAGCCGCAAATCTGCCGCCGCGGCGCGCGCCCGCGCGCGGCGCACCCCTTCCGCCTCGATCTCGTCCGCCGCCGCGCGCAAGCCGGCGGTATCCGCCAGCAGCACGGGATAGCCGCCAAGATCAAGGGCCACCTCGATTACGTCACGAGTTGTCCCGGCGCTCGCCGCGGTGATCGCCACGTCGCGCCGGGCCAGCGCGTTCATCAAGCTCGATTTGCCGGCGTTGGGCGGCCCGATGATGGCGACAGCGACGCCCTCGCGCAGCCTTTCGCCGCGGCCGCCATCGGCGAGATGGCGCGCCATCTCGGCGCGGAGCGCCGCTGCCTCGGCGGCGACGCGCTGCCGCAAATCCTGCGGCAGGCCTTCGTCGGGAAAGTCGATCTCGGCCTCGAGCTGCGCCAGGCCGCGCAACAGCCGCGCGCGCCAGCCCTCATAAAGCCGGCCGAGCTCGCCGTCGAGCTGGCGCAAGGCCTGGCGACGCTGCGCCGCCGTCTCGGCGGCGACAAGATCGGCAAGCCCCTCGGCGGCGGTGAGATCGAGCTTGCCGTTCTCGAAGGCGCGCCGCGTGAACTCGCCGGGCTCGGCGAGACGCAAGCCTGGCAAGGCGCCGAGCGCCGCCAGCAGCGCCGCCACCACGGCGCGGCCGCCATGGACCTGCAGCTCGGCCACCTCTTCGCCGGTGAAGCTGTTGGGCTCGGGGAACAGCAGCATGAGGCCGTCATCGATCGCCTCGCCGGTACGAGGATCGCTGAACCGCGCGCGTGTCGCGCGGCGCGGCGCCGGCCGCTGCCCCGCCAACATCTCGAGCGCCGTCCCCGCCGCAGGCCCCGACACGCGCAGCACGGCGATGCCGGCACGGCCCGGGGCGGTGGCAAGCGCGAAGATGGTATCGGGCACGGCAGTTCTCAGTCGTCAGTCGTCAGTTTTCGGTCGCGCACACGCCTACTGATAACTGACGACTGAAAACTGACAACTTTATTTCTATTTCTGCTCCGGCCGCAGCATCAGCCGCTCCACGCGGCCGCCACCGACGAGATGTGTCTCGAGGATCTCGTCGATATCCGCGGTGCTGTGATAGCTGTACCAAACCCCCTCGGGGTAGATGACCATGGTCGGCCCGAGCTCGCAGCGGTCGAGGCAGCCGGCGGCGTTGACCCGCATATCGGCAAGACCCAGCTCCTTCGCCCGCGCCTTCATGTAATTGCGCAGCTTCTCGCTGCCCTTTTCGCTGCAGCAGCCGCGCGGATGCCCCGGGGGCCGCGTATTGGTGCAGCAGAAGATATGCTTGCGATAGAAGAGCGCGGGATCAGGGGGCATGGCCGGTATCGGATAGCGTTGGCGAGGTAACCGCGGAGCACAATATAGTTGAGCGCCGTTCCGCGCAATGCACCGATCACCCAAGGGGGATGTTTGCTCACTATGGATCGCAACGCGCTCGCTGACGAGACCAGCCCTTACCTGCTGCAGCACAAGGACAATCCCGTGCATTGGCAGGCCTGGAGCCCCGCCGTGCTCGCCACCGCCCAGGCGGCCGACAAGCCGATCCTGCTCTCGGTCGGCTATGCCGCCTGCCATTGGTGCCATGTCATGGCGCATGAGTGTTTCGAGGATCCGGCCATCGCCGATCTCATGAACGCGCTCTTCGTCAACATCAAGGTCGATCGCGAGGAGCGTCCCGATCTCGACGCCATCTATCAGCACGCGCTCGCGCTGCTGGGCGAGCAAGGCGGCTGGCCGCTCACCATGTTCTTGACGCCCGACGGAGAGCCGTTCTGGGGCGGCACCTATTTTCCGCCGACGCCGCGCTGGGGCCGCCCCGGCTTCCCCGAGGTGCTGCGCGCAATCGAGAACGCCTATCGCAACGAGCGCGCCAAAGTGGAGCAGAATGTCGGCGCGCTCAAAAGCGCGCTGCGGCGCCTCGCCTCGCCCGAACGCGGTGAAGCGCTGTCGATCGAGGAAACCGATCGGATCGCCGAGCGTCTGGTGCGCGAAATCGATCCGTTCAACGGCGGCATCGGCGACGCGCCGAAATTCCCGCAGACCGGCTTCATCGAGCTGCTGTGGCGCGCCTATAAACGCACGCGCCAGGAGCCGTTTCGCAAAGCTGTCGGGCTCACCCTCGATCACATCTCGCAGGGCGGCATCTACGACCATGTCGGCGGCGGCTATGCGCGCTACGCCGTCGATCAACGCTGGCTCGTGCCGCATTTCGAAAAGATGCTTTACGACAACGCGCAGCTCCTCGCGCTGCTGACACTCGTCTGGCAGGACACCGAGCGCGGACTCTATGCGCTGCGCGTTGCCGAGACCGTGGAATGGGTGGCGCGCGAGATGCTGACGGCGGACGGCGCTTTCGCTTCGAGCCTCGATGCCGACAGCGAGCATGAAGAAGGAAAATTCTACGTCTGGAGCGAGGCCGACATCGACCGGCTGCTCGGCCCCCGCGCGACGCGCTTCAAAGAAATCTACGACGTCGCCGCCGGCGGCAATTGGGAAGGCCACACGATCCTCAACCGACTGCGCCATCTCGAGCTCGCCGATCCCGCCACTGAAGCCGAGCTCGCCGCTTGCCGCGCGCTGCTGCTCGAGGCGCGCACAACGCGCGTCCGACCCGGGCTGGACGACAAAGTGCTGGCCGACTGGAACGGGCTGATGATCGCGGCGCTGGCCGATGCCGCGACCGTCTTCGCGCGGCCGGCCTGGCTCAATCTCGCGTGCAACGCTTTTGCCTTCATCGCCACCGCGATGAGCGATGGCGACGGCCGGCTGTTTCATGCCTGGCGCGCCGGCGCCAAGCGGCATCGCGCCATCCTCGACGACTACGCCAACATGGCGCGGGCGGCGCTCGCACTTCATGAGGCGACGGGCGATGAGGCCTATCTCACCGCGGCCCGGCGCTGGGTGGCGATTGCCGATGCGCATTACTGGGACGATGCCGGCGGCGCCTATTTCTTCACTGCCGACGACGCCGACGCGCTCATCATCCGCAGCAAGACGGCGCAGGACAACCCCAACCCCTCGGGCAACGGTGTCCTGGTCGGCGTCCTGGCGCGGCTCTTCTACCTCACCGGCGACGACACCTACCGCGCGCGCGCCGAACGCATCGTCGCGGCGTTCGCCGGCGAGCTGCGTCGCCAGGTCTTTGGCTTCGCCGCGCTCATCAATGGCAACGAGCTGCTGCAGCGCGCCGTGCAGATCGTCATCCGGGGCCGGCGCGGCGAAGCCGATACCGAAGCGTTGCGGCGCGCCGTCATCGGTGTCGGCCTGCCCAACAAGGTGCTGGCGCTGGTCCCGCCCGACCGCGAGCTGCCGGCCGGCCATCCCGCTCTCGGCAAGGGCTGCATCGAGGGCCGCGCGACGGCCTATGTCTGCGAAGGCCCTATCTGCTCTCTGCCGCTGGTCGATCCGGCGGCGCTTGCTGCCGATCTCGCACGCCGGGGATAGGAGCAAGGTGCCTGATGCCGCGGCTCAGCATAGACAGCCCCCTCGGCCGCTTGTGCCTGGTTGAAGCGGATGGCCGATTGACCGCCGTCGAATGGCGGGGCGACGTCACGCGCGGTCAGGAGACGCCGCTGCTGCTCGAGGCCAAGGCTCAGCTCGATGCGTATTTCGCCGGCAGGCGCACCGCTTTCGACGTGCCGCTCGCCCCGCATGGCTCGCCTTTCGAGCTCAGCGTCTGGCGGCTCATGTCGGCGATTCCCTATGGCGCGACGCGCAGCTATGGCGAGCTTGCCGTGGCGCTCGCGGCGACGGCGCGCGATGTCGGTCAAGCCTGCGGCAGCAATCCGCTTCCCATCTTCATCCCCTGCCACCGCGTGCTCGCCGCCGGCGGGGCGCTTGGCGGCTATAGCGGCGGCAAAGGCACCGAGACCAAACGCCAGCTTCTCGTCCTGGAAGGCGCATTGCTGATCTGAGGGCGCTCCGCTGCCGGGCGAAGGTCTCTCGCAAGCGCGCGCAGAGCCTTGATCAGTGTCGATCCTGCGGCGGCGTACTCATCCAGCGCCCGTCGGGCGCGCGCATAAAGCCATGCTGCGCGGCATAGCGGCTCTCTTCTTCGGCGAATTCCCGCGCCAGCTCTTGCCAGGGTGCCGACGGCGAATCCGCCAGGGGCAGGAACCACAGTGTCATATGGGCGATGTCGGGTAACAGGGTCATGGCGCAATTCCCATGGTCGCGCAATGCAACACTGCCACCGACTGCCGCCCATAAGAGTGACGTGAATCACAGCGAAAACCCCGGGCTCAGATGCAGCGCCGGGTTGCTCCGAGTAAGATCGCCGTCGCGCTTCTCGGAGAGAGCCCGGTCCCATGCCCGCGCGCCGACTCATCCTCTTCATTTTCAGATTCACGCTGCTCAGCGCCGCTGCGGGCAGTCTCCTGGGGCGCTACGAATCGCTCGCGGCCGGGGGCACCGCCGCTGCGGGCAGTTTCCGCGGCGCCATCGTCGGCGCGCTCGTGGGCTTCACGCTGACGTCGTTCGAGCTCGCCCTCAACGCGCCCTGGGCGCAACGCCTACGCCAAGCACCGTTCCTGGTGCTGCTCATCGGGCGATCCCTTGTCTATCTGGGCGTCATCCTCGCAGCGCGCGCCGGCGCGCTTATCGGTTTGCCGGTGCCGCCCGGCGCCGGTCCTTCGATCCCCCGCGGTGACGTGCTCGCCTCCATGGCGATCGCTCTCGGCTTCAACCTTCTCGCCGGCATGAACCTCCTGCTCGGCCCGGGCGTCCTCTTCAACTTCATCGCCGGTCGCTATTACCGCCCGCGCCTCGAGGCGCGCGCCGTGCTGCTGATCGACATGACGGGCTCGACCGCGATCGCCGAGCGTCTCGGCGAGCTGCGCTTCCTCATGCTGCTCAACCGCTTTGTCGCCGATCTCTCGCTCGCGATTGCCGGCGAGGGCGGCGAGATTCACAAATACGTCGGCGACGAGGTCATCGCCACCTGGCGCCTCGGCCGAGCCGGCGCCGCTCAGGCGGCGATCCGCGCCTGTTTCGGCGCACGCGCTCGCCTCGCCGCGCATGCTGCCGATTATCAGCGCGAATTCGACCTTGTGCCCGAATTCCGCGCCGCGCTGCATTGCGGACCGCTGGTGATCGGCGAGCTTGGCATCGTCAAAATGGAGATCGCGCTGATCGGCGACACCATGAACACCGCGGCACGCATTCAGCAGGCTTGCCGCGACTCCGGCCATGCCGTGCTCGCCTCGGCGGCGTTGCTCGACCGCGTCGCCGAGCTGCCCGCCGGCATCGTCAAGCGCACGCTCGGCGCCTTGCGGTTGCGCGGCAAGGAAGCGCCGCTCGATCTCTGCGCGCTCGACACGGCCTGACGCTCAGCGCGGCGCGCCGCTTTCGATGAGGCGGAGCAGGCTGACCCCGGCCGCGGTCACGGCAAAGCCGGCGGCAAGCGCCAGCGCCGCGGTGGTGGCGCCGGCACCGAACAGGCCGAACATGAGGGCGACCAGCGCCGCGCCGACGCTCTGACCCAAGAGCCGCGCCGTGCCGAGCATGCCGCTGGCGCCGCCGCTGCGCTCGCGCGGCGCCGAGCCGATGATGGCGCGGTTGTTCGGCGACTGGAACAGGCCGAAGCCCGCGCCGCAGATCGCCATGCGCCAAGCGATGTCGGCGATGCCGGGATTGCTCGGCAGCAGCGCCAGCAGAACCAGGCCCAGCGCGAAGGCGCCGAGCCCGAGGCCGCCGAGAATGCCGGCGGAATAGCGGTCGGCGAGCCGGCCGGCAAACGGCGCGACCAGTGCCGTCGTCAACGGCCACGGCGTCATCAGCAACCCGGTCTCGACCTGGCCGCGGCCGAGCTGGTCCTGGAGATAGAAGGGCAAGGCGACATAGGCGAGCATCTGTGCCACGAACGACGCAACCGACGTGGCGATCGACAGCCGGAACAACGGGATGCGCAAGAGATCGACCGGCAGCAGCGGCGAGGTTTGCGGCAGCTGGCGCAGCACCAGCGCGATGCCCGCGATCAACGCTCCGGCCGCCTCGCCGCCGCTGATCCACCAGCCCGCGCCGTGGCCGGCGCTGTCGATGGCGGTGACGAGAAACCCGAAGAAGAGCGCGTTCCACAGCGCGCTCAGCCAATCGAAGCGCCGTCGCGCCGGCCGCGTCACGGGCAGAGTGCGCGAGGCGAAGAGCGCGACGATGCCCACCGGCACGTTGACGGCGAAAAGCCAGGGCCAGGAGGCCACAGCAAGGATCCCCGCCGCGACCGTCGGACCGAGCGCCGCCGAGATCGCGACGACCACGGCATTGATGCCGATGCCGTATCCCAGCATCCGGCGGGGATAGATGAAGCGCACGAGCGCGCCGTTGACGCTCATGATGCCAGCGGCGCCGATGCCTTGCAGGATGCGCGCGACCGTCAGCGTGGCGAGCGAGCCCGAGAGCGCGCAACTCAGCGACGCCAGCGTGAAAATGCCCAACCCGACCCAATAGACGCGGCGAAAGCCCAGAATCTCGCCGAGCGAGGATAACGGCAGCAGCAGCACGGTGACGGCGAGCTGATAGGCGTTCACTACCCAGATCGATGCTGCCGGACTCGCGTTCAACTCGCGCGCGATGGTCGGTAGCGCGATATTGGCGATGGCGCCGTCGAGCACCGACATGGTGATGGCCAGCGCCACGGTGAGGATCGCCCAGCGCCGCTGCGCCAGCGGCAAGCCGTCGGCTTCCTCCGCCGGAGCGGGCTTGCGGTCGGCAACATCTACCCCGCGCATGCTGTCATTCTCGTGTGCGCTCTTCCTCACGGCCAGCAGCGACTGGCAAAACGCGGCAGCACCGAGAACAGCGCCAAGCCGAAGGCGCAACCTGCATGACGCGGCTGCGCGCGACAACCCCGCGCCGGGCAAGGGGGATATGTGCGCTGCACAAGACCCTACCGCCGCAACGCAACGCCGAGCCGCAACCGGCGCGTGTGGATCGGCCGCCGCCAAGGTGACAAGCCGCGGACCGGCCGCTAAGGTACCGTCCTCTTCGCCGCATCGCCTAAACTACACCAATCGGGAGGGGTTATGACCGAGGTGACGATACGCGCCGCCGATGGCGGCAGCTTCAAGGCCTATCTCGCCACGCCCAAATCCGGCACAGGACCAGGCATCCTCCTGATCCAGGAGATTTTCGGCGTCAACAAGGTCATGCGCGACCTCGCCGACGGCTATGCGGCGCAGGGCTATGTGGTGATGTGCCCGGACATCTTCTGGCGCCAGGAGCCGGGCGTCGACATCACCGACCAGAGCAAGGCGGAGTGGGACAAGGCGTTCAAGCTGTTCCAGGGCTTCAACGTCGACAAGGGCGTCGACGATTTGAAAGCGACCTCGGCGGCGCTGCGCAGCCATGCCGCCTGCACCGGCAAGGTCGGCTCGGTCGGCTACTGCCTCGGCGGCAAGCTCGCCTATCTCATGGCGACGCGCAGCGACAGCGACGCCAATGTCGGCTATTACGGCGTCGGCATTCAGGATCTGCTCGGCGAGGCCAAGAGCCTCAAGAAGCCGCTGCTGCTGCACGTCGCCAACAAGGACGGCTTCGTGCCACCCGAAGCGCAAGCCAAGGTCAAGGCAGCGCTCAAGGGCAATTCGCTGGTGACGATCGACGACTATCCCGAACAGGATCACGCCTTCGCCCGTGTCGGCGGCGAGCATTTCGACAAGGCGGCAGCCGATCTCGCCAACAGGCGCAC
Organism: Allostellaceae bacterium; assembly: GCA_035509275.1. Taxonomy (GTDB): domain Bacteria; phylum Pseudomonadota; class Alphaproteobacteria; order ATCC43930; family CGMCC-115725; genus DAHUYF01. The sequence goes on from DATJLU010000155.1 coordinate 35,109, forward strand.
CGCCGATTTCTTCAAAAAACATCTCGGCTAGGAGGAGAAGCACCCATGCCCCATGCGATCCGTTTTCACAAAGCCGGCGGCCCCGAAGTCCTGCAATGGGAAGAGGTCCCGGTCGGCAAGCCCGGTCCGGGCGAGGCGCGCGTGCGCCACACCGCCATCGGCCTCAATTATGTCGATACCTATATCCGCAGCGGCCTCTACCCGGCGCAACTGCCGAGCGGCCTCGGCGCGGAAGCGGCCGGCATCGTCGAGGAAGTCGGGCCCGGGGTCAGCGACATCAAGGCGGGCGATCGCGTCGCCTATGGCAACAGCCCCGTGGGTGCTTATTCCGAAGTGCGCGTCATGCCCGCCGACCGGCTTATCGTGCTGCCCAAGGGCATCACCGATCAGCAGGGCGCGGCGATGATGCTCAAAGGGCTCACCGCGCAATACCTCATCCGCCAGATCTTCAAGGTGAAAAAGGGCGACACGATCCTCTTCCATGCCGCTGCGGGCGGCGTCGGCCTCATCGCCTGCCAATGGGCGAAGTCTTTGGGCGCGACGGTCATCGGCACGGTCGGCAGCGACGAGAAGGCGAAGCTCGCCAAGGATCATGGCTGCGACTATCCGATCGTCTACACGCGCGAGGATTTCGTCGAGCGCGTCAAGGAGCTGACCAAGGGCGAGAAGGTGCCGGTGGTCTATGACAGCGTCGGCAAGGACACCTTCATGAAGTCGCTCGATTGCCTGCGCCCCACCGGCCTCATGGTGAATTTCGGCCAGGCCTCGGGTCCGATCGGCCCGATCGATCTCGGGATCTTCGGCGCGAAAGGCTCGCTCTTCTACACCCGGCCGACGCTTAACACCTACGCCGCCAAGCGCGCCGACATGCTGGTGATGGCAAAGGATCTCTTCGATGCCGTCACCTCGGGCGCGGTCAAGATCGAGATCCCCCAGACCTACGCTTTGAAGGACGCGGCGCAGGCACATCGCGATCTGCAATCGCGCAAGACCACCGGCTCGACGGTGTTTACGGTGTGAGAGGGAGCAGAGTCGTCAGTTATCAGTTGTCAGTGATCAGTTCGCCGGCCGCTCCACTGACAACTGAAGACTGACAACTGAAAACTTGGCTGATGGCTGACAGCTGATGAGCCGCCAACAAAAATAGAAACCCCTCCCCCCTTGAGGGGGAGGGTGGGGAGGGGGTAGACGCTAGTCCGCTCTGTGCGGCTCTCGCGGTTGCTGCGCAACCGCTGACGCCGCCTCTGACGAATGCGCTTCGCGCATTCGCTAGGTGTTCATCGCCTCAAAGAAATCGCTGTTGTTCTTCGATTCCTTGAGCTTGCTGATGAGGAATTCGAGTCCGTCCATCGGCCCCATCGGCATCAGCACGCGGCG
>DATJLU010000156.1:0-19276 GCA_035509275.1 Allostellaceae bacterium
GACCTTTCATGACTGTTGGAAGGAACTTATCTGAACCCGACGCGAATTACTTCCGCCAGTAGCATCACTTGTCGGCGTGGATGCCCGGGACAAGCCCGGGCATGACGCGGGAAAAGCCGGTCGAACCTGCTAACCTAGCGCCCACGGGTCAGCGACCGCGGCTACAGCATCTGCGGGCGGGATGCCCGCGCTCCCAAAGCCTCAGGCGGCTCGACCGAGGAGGCCGGCTTCGACGGCGGCGAGCGCTGCGGGCGCCTTGGCGCCCTCGGGGCCGCCGGCTTGCGCCATATCCGGCCGTCCGCCGCCGCCCTTGCCGCCGAGCGCCGCCGCCCCGAGTCGAACGAGATCGACCGCGTTGAAGCGCCCGGTCAGATCCGGCGTCACCGCGACGACCAGGCTCGCCTTGCCGTCGGCGCCGACCGCGACGATGGCGACCACCCCGCTGCCCACCTTCGGCTTGGCTTCGTCGGCGAGCGACTTCAGATCCTTCATGTCGACGCCTTCGACGGCGCGCGCATAGAATTTCACGCCGGCGACGTCGCGGACCGGGTCTTCGCCTCCGCCTCCGCCCATCGCCAGCTTGCGCTTCGCCTCGGCGAGCTCGCGTTCGAGCCGGCGGCGATCCTCGATCAGCGTTTCGAGCCGCTCGACCGCCTCGCCCGGCGGGCTGCGCAGGCGCTGCGCCACTTCGGCGAAGCCGCGCGCTTCCACGTTCAGCCGACGCCGCGCCTCGTCGCGCGTCTGCGCCTCGATGCGGCGCACGCCCGCAGCGACGGCGCTTTCGCCGGTAACGGAGACGAGGCCGATCTCGCCGGTGCGCCGGACATGCGTGCCGCCGCAAGGCTGCAGATCGACGCCGGCAATGTCGAGCAGCCGCACGCGGCCTTGTCCCGAGGGCGGCTTCACCGACATGGTGCGCACCAGCTCCGGCCGCGCCGCAAGCTCTTCGTCGCTGATCCAGCGCGGCAAGGCTTCGTGGTCGGCGGCGATGAGCGCATTCAGATGCTGTGCGATCGCGGCCTTGTCGAGCGCGTCCCCGGGCACGTCGAAATCGAGCCGGCCTTTGCCGTCGGCGATCTGGCCGCCGGTGACGCCGGCATTCGGCACCGCGGCGCACAGCAGATGGAGGCAGGTGTGCATGCGCATCAGGCGATAGCGCCGCGCCCAGTCGATCTCGGCGCCGACGCGATCGCCGGCGGCGGGCAGGATCGCGCCCGGCGCCGGGATGTGCAGGATCTCGTCCGGACCCTCGCCCTTGCGCGTATCGGCGATCGCCACCTCGCGCCCGTCGGCGAGGCGCAGCACGCCGCTATCGCCGGGCTGGCCGCCGCCTTGGGGATAGAAGAGGGTGCGGTCGAGCGCGATACCGCGCTCGGAAACGGCGATGATGCGCGCTTCGGCGCTGCGGAGATAGGCGTCGTCGCGAAACAGCAGCTCGGTCATTGCTCGAGCCAGCGCGGCGCGGGCAACTTGCGTTCGCGCAGGAAAGCGGGATTGAAGAGCTTCGACTGATAGCGTGTACCGTAATCGGCGAGCACGGTGACGATGGTGTGGCCGGGGCCGAGCTCACGCGCGGCTTTGATCGCGCCGCAGATATTGATGCCGGTCGACCCGCCGAGGATCAAACCCTCTTCCTGCACGAGGTCGAAGAGCAGCGGCAGCATTTCCTCATCGGTGACCTGGAACCAGCCATCGATCGGCGCGCCTTCGAGATTGCGCGTAATGCGGCCCTGGCCGATCCCTTCGGTGATCGAATTGCCTTCGGCCTTGAGCTCGCCGCGGGCGTAATAGCCATAGATCGCCGAGCCCATGGGGTCGGCGAGGTAGATTCTGACCTTGGCATTGCGCTCTTTGAGCGCCATGGCGACGCCGGCAAGCGTGCCGCCGGTGCCGACCGCGGAGACGAACGCATCAACCTTGCCGTCGGTCTGCTGCCAGATCTCGGGGCCGGTGGTCTCGTAATGGCCGCGGCGGTTGGCGGTGTTGTCGAACTGATTGGCCCAGATCGCGCCGTTGGGCTCGGTTTTGGCGATTTCCTGCGCCAGGCTCTCGGAATAGCGGACATAGTTCATCGGATTGGCGTAGGGCACAGCGGCGACGAGGCGGAGATCGGCGCCGCAGAGCCGCAGCATGTCCTTCTTTTCCTGGCTCTGCGTCTCCGGCATGACGATGACCGTGCGATAGCCGAGCGCGTTGCCGACGAGCGCAAGCCCGATGCCGGTATTGCCCGCGGTGCCTTCGACGATGACGCCGCCCGGCCGCAGCAAGCCGCGCGCCTCGGCGTCGCGCACGATGGCGAGGGCGGCGCGATCCTTGACCGAGCCGCCGGGATTGAGGAACTCCGCCTTGCCCAGAATAGTGCAGCCCGTCAGCTCCGACGCGCGGCGCAGGCGAATGAGAGGCGTGTTGCCGATGGTTTCGAGAAAGCCGTCGCGAATCTGCATGGTGCGGCCCGATCTCAGGCGTCTGCCCTCACTATAGGCGGCAGCCGCGGGCGATCAACCCTCACCCTCCCGTCGCTTCGCGACGGGCCCCTCCCTCTCGCGCTCGCGCGGGAGAGGGGCTTGCAACACTCTCTAAGACCCCCTCTCCCGCTTGCGGGTCGCTTGCGGGAGAGGGTCGGGGTGAGGGGACATCACCGCCAGAGTCGTCGCAGCCGGGGGCGGTGGGTGGCGAGCCAGTAGAGCGCGACGAGCGTGGTGGCGTTCTCGATCTTGCCGGTGCGGAGCATCCGCATTGCCTCGGCATAGGGCTTCACCACCACCTTGATGTCCTCGAGCTCCTCGGCGAGGCCGTGAACGCCGCCGGCGCGGCTGGCATCGACGCGACCGCAGAAAAGCGCCACCGTCTGCGTGGTGCCGCCGGGGCTGGTCAGAAAGTGATGGATCGGGAGCAACTCGCCCTCGACGGCGAGCCCGGCCTCCTCTTGCGCTTCGCGTCGCGCGACCTCACGATCGCTTTCGCCGTCACGGTCGACGATGCCGGCGACGACTTCGATCGACCAGCTCGAGCATCCCGCGGCATGGGCGGCGATGCGGAACTGCTCGACCAGCACGACGGCGTCGCCGACGGGATCGTAAAGCAAGAGGCCGACCGCGCGGCCGCGCTCGGAGACTTCGCGCAACACCTCCGGGCTCCAGCCACCGGCATGAAGGCGATGGCTGAAGCGATAGCGGTCAAGCCGGAAGAAGCCCTGATAGAGGGTCTCGCGCTCGATGATGCGAACCGCATCGTCGCTCGAAGGGGGCGGGGCGGCGGGGAAGGTTGTCGTGTTGCGCGGCATGCGCGCAATTTAGCTACCGCCCTTCCGTAAGCAACCTCCGCCGCGCGTCAGGTGCCGCTGCGCTGCCCGCGGGTGTCGCCGATGCTGGCGCTCTCGCGCCGCAACTCCTCGCGGTGCTGCTCGTCGGCGAGGCGGACGCGCATCGCCGCGATGCAGAGCGCGAGCGGCGCCGAAGCGGCAGGCGCCGAGGACGGGTAGGGGATCATGGCGTCGCTGGCGCGGTAGATCTCGCCGATCCAGCCGCCGAAGCCGCCGCGGCAATCGCTCAGCTGACTGAGGCGATGGATGGTCCAGCCCTCCGGCAACAGGCTGAGCGCCGCATCGATCGAGCGGGTGTAAAGGGGCACGGGCTTCGCGGTGCCAAAGAGCAGGCGCTGGATCGAGTAATCGAGATACTCGCTGCCTTCCTTGGCGCTCTGGAGCATCGTGACGAGCTTTGCCAAATCCATCGCTAAGCGATCCTGTAGCTGTCGCATTTCGGGGATAGCGAAATGGTAGCGACGGCACGCCGCAGGGGTGAGGGTCATTTTCGTGTCAGCGGAACTTTCAGGCGCGCGGCTTGGTTGGGCTGTTCCCGAGCCGGGCGACCTCGGCGAGAGGCAGCCGGACGCGCATCAGAAGTCCGCTCGGCCGGCGCGCCTCGGCCCGGATGGTGCCACCGAGCGCCTCGACATTGCGCCGGGCGATCCAGAGGCCGATGCCGAAATGCGTATCGTACTCGTCGGTGCGCGACGGCGAGCGTTCGGAGAAGTAGCGATCGAAGATGCGATTGAGATTTTCCGCCGCAACGCCGGGGCCGCTATCGCCGATCAGCAGCTCGGCGAAGCCGTCGCGCGCTTCGAGTCTGACGCCGATGCTCTCGCCCTCGGGCGAAAACGAGATGGCGTTGTCGAGCAGATTCTCGATCACCGTCTCGACCATCTCCTCATTGGCATGCGAGAGGACGCGCGGCGCGATATGGCCTTTGAGGTTCAAGCGGCGCTCGAGCAGCGCTTCGGCATGCGCCTGCAGCAGGCGGCCGAGAATGCTCGACAGGTCAAGATCGGTGCGCGGCATGTCCATGACGTCGGCCGTCGCCTCGTCGAGGCGGCGCGCCGACGCGACGAGCCCGTCGAGCTTGTCGAGCGAGGCCTCGATCAACCCTACGGCGCGAAGCCCGCGCTGGTTCTCGATGGCGATGGCACGCTTCAACGGCTCGAGCGATTGGCGGATGACGGCGATCGGCGTCTTGAAGGCATGTGCGTTGTCCTCCGCCGCGCGGCGGATGTCGCGCGCCGAAGCATCGAGCACTTCGACCATGTGATCGAACTCTTCGGCGACATCGGCGAGCTCGGGAATGTCGTTCTGCGCCCGGAACGAGCCGCCGCTGGAACGACGCTCGCGAATCGTGCGGGCGCGCTCGGCGAAGCGGCGCAAGCCGCGGCGCACGCTCCAGAACGTCGTGATGGTGAGCAGCACCATGGCGAGATAGATCGCCGCGGCGACGCGCACCTCCGAGCTCGCCCAATAGGGCCGGCCGAGATTGGATCCCGGCAGCGAGCCGGCCGCCGACGAGGTCACCACCACCCAGCAGCCCGACGGCGTCTTGAGCGGCGTCATCGAGGTCACGACCTCGTCATTGCCCTGCGGCGTGCGGTAGCGCAGCGCGAAGGGAAATTCGCCATCACAGCTCGTCGAAAGCCGGTCGAGGACCCCTTGCTGGCGCAGGGTCTCGCGCTCGGCATCGAGCTGGGCCGTCGACACCACCGGCCAGGAGGCGACGTAAAAGAACCCGGAGGTGCCCGCGGGCGCGAAAAGCAGCTTCACATTGGTAAAGTCGTCGGCAAAGCGTGCCAGCTCGTGGCCGAGCTGCGGCAGCGCCGGGCGGTCGCTGCCGGAGAGTAGGGGCGCCAGCGCTGCCGTGATGACGTGGCCATGCTCGCGCACGCTGCGCAGCAAAACCGCCTTTTCCGCCTCGTCGGCGGCGCGGAACTGGTCGTAGACGATGAGCGGCACGATCAGAAAGATCGTGGCCAGCACCGCCGCCTTGGCCGTCAGCGAGCGATAGAATCGCGGCCGTGGCGCCGCTTGCGGCGGCGGCAGCGCGGGTGCGTATTCGTGCCGGCTAGTCGCCGGCAATCCAGCGGTAGCCGAATCCGGCATAATTGTGAATCTGGTCGAAATCGCCGTCGATGTCGCGGAATTTCTTGCGGATGCGCTTGATGAAGGTGCGCACATTGGCGCGGTAGCCCTCGGCGCCGTAGCCGGCGACGAAGTCCTTGCCATGCACGAGATCGTAGATCTCGCGGTATCCAACATCCTCGCCGCTGCGCGAGGCGAGCAGCGCCACGATCTTGAACTCGGTCAGGGTGAGGTCGAGGGTCTTGCTCGTCCAGGCGGCGCGGTTGGTATCGAACCGCAGCTCGAGCTTGCCGAGCGCGACGACATCCCCGGGCGGGCGCTTCGCCGCCACCGGTTCCGGCGCCGGGCGCATGCCTTCGGTGATGAGATGGAGCCGTTTCAGCAGGATGGAGAGCCGCCGCGACTTGTCGATGAAGTCGACGGCGCCGCCTTCGAGCGCGGCCTCCTCGTAGATGTCGTCGCTGAGCACGGTGAGAAAGATGACCGGCGTCGTCGTCCCGGCGCGGCGGAGTCGGCGCAACACTTCGAGGCCGTTCAACCCCGGCATGCGCCAGTCGAGCAGGATGACATCGGCATTGCCGCCCCGCTGGAAATAGTCCAGTGCCGGCTCTCCGGACGAGAAGCTCTGCACGTCGAAGCCCTCGTCGACAAGGTTCAGCCCGAGCGATTCGCGAAAGGAATCGTCGTCGTCAACGAGAACGATCCGCACCGGCGGCAGTGTCTGCATTGGTCCGCTGCTCGCTGACGAGGGCGTCGTAGCATCGCTGGGAAGATCGTGCGGGTACGTCATGGCTCCTGACTTCGTAATGGAGGGCGCGCATGGCCTGGCTCTGGAGGTCCAGGTAGAAATACACGTCGATCTCGCAGTCGCCCCCAGCATAGCGCCAAATCGTGGCCGGTGGAGCCTCCGCGCGGCTCTGCGGCTCGCCGAGCAGTTCGGCGACATGCGGCTGGTCGAGGCCGATCAACTGATCGGGTCCGGCCGTCGGCGGCGGCTCGGCCTGCTCGGCCGAAGCCGGGGGCAGGCGGGCAAGATTCTGGCCCGGCGGCGCCGGCTTGCGCGGCGGCGGCGGCGGCAGCGGCAGGTGCTCGCTCACCGGCGGTGCCGTCGGCGGTGCGGGCGGCGGCGCCGGCGGCTGAAAAGCCTGGCAAGCGCCGAGCGTCAGCGCGAGGCATGACGCCAGCACGGCCGGCGCGCTCGCTCTGATGCGGTTCGACAATGTCATCCTCCTGCCCCATCCCCAAGCTCGCCGCCATTATGGTCAATTTACCGTTAACATGGCGACCGTCTCGTTCTGGTTCGTTGCATGACAACGGCTTGGGGCATGGTTCCATGCGCCGCCGATTTGTGGCAAGGTCGGCCGCGCGACGCAAGGAGAGGAACGTGGCGGCAGCGGCGGCGAGCAAGACCGAAGCTTTGCGGTTTCTCGATCTGGCGGCATTCGAGCGGATGCCGCTGGCAACGGAGCCGTTTCCGTGGCTGGTCGTGCCCGGCTTCGTTCCGGGACCGGCCCGGGCGTTGCTTTCCCGCGACTTTCCCGCGATCGACAAGCCCGGCAGTTTTCCCCTGGGCGAGCTGAGCTACGGGCCGGCTTTCCACGCCTTCATCGCCGAGCTTCAAGGCGCGGCGCTGCAGCAGGCCTTCGCCGAGAAATTCGCCATCGATCTTACCGGCCGGCCGACCATGATCACCGTCCGCGGCCAGGCCCGTGCCGCCGATGGCAGGATTCACACCGATACCGCCAGCAAGCTCATTACCGTATTGATCTACATGAACGAATCCTGGGAGGCGCCGGGCGGGCGGCTGCGCCTGCTGCGCTCGCCCGATAGTCTTGAGGATGTGATCGCCGAGGTGCCGCCGGCGGCCGGGACGCTGCTTGCCTTCCGCGTCACGCCGCAATCCTGGCACGGCCATGCCCCGGTGAGCGGCCCGCGGCGAGTCCTCCAGCTCAACTGGGTCGAGAGCGAGCGCGTGGTTCGCCGCGAGCGGCTCCGCCACGGGCTTTCCGCACGGGTGAAGCGCTTCTTCGCTCGCTCAGGCTGATCTCCACTTCTTTCCGGCGGCAACCTCGACGTTGCGCCGATCGTTTGGCTGGTACGACGATCGTAGCTTCGTGGCACGCCTATGATCTTGCCGATTTTGAGGTGGCGGTGACCGATCGGCTGGCAACCTATCGCAGGAAGCGCGATTTCGCGCAGACGCCGGAGCCTCAGGGGGCGCCGGGCCGGGGGGCCGCGCGGGCCCTGCGCTTTGTCGTTCAGAAGCATGCGGCGCGGCGACTCCATTACGATTTCCGGCTGGAGCTCGGCGGCACCTTGCGCAGCTGGGCGGTGCCCAAGGGACCGAGCTTCGATCCCGGCGTGAAGCGTCTTGCCGTGCAAGTCGAAGACCACCCACTCGACTATGCCGATTTCGAGGGCGTCATTCCCGAGGGCCAGTATGGCGGCGGCACGGTGCTGGTCTGGGATACCGGAACCTGGAGGCCGCTCGGGAGGGATCCCGAGGGCGAGCTCAAAGCGGGCGGGCTCAAATTCGAGCTGCATGGCAAGAAGCTCCGCGGCGGCTGGGCGCTGGTCCGCATGGGCGGCAAGCGCGGTGACAAGAACTGGCTCTTGCTCAAGGAGAAGGATGAGACCGCCCAGCCGGGCAGCGGCGATAGGATCACCGCCACGCGGCGCAAGAGCGTGATCAGCGGGCGCGATCTGGCCCAGATCGCAAAAGCGCGCGACCGCGTCTGGCAGTCGAACCGGAAGGAAGCGACGGCGCCGGCGCTCGACCCGTCGGCGATTCCCGGTGCCCGCCGGAGCGCGCTGCCGAAGAAGCCTGCACCGGAGCTCGCAAGCTTGGCGACCGCGGTGCCGGGTTCCGAGGGCTGGCTGCATGAGATCAAGTTCGACGGCTATCGCATGCTCGCCCGCATCGCCGGCGGCGACGTGACGTTGCTGAGCCGCAACGGTCTTGACTGGACCGACCGGTTTCCGCAGGTCGTTGCGGCGCTGGCGCAGCTCGGGCTTGGCGCGGCGGTGCTCGACGGCGAGGTCGTCCATCTGCGGCCCGACGGCATCAGCTCTTTCGGGGCGCTCAAGGACGATCTTTCGCGCGGCGATACCTCAGCCGCGGTTTATATGCTCTTCGATCTCGTTCATCTCGAGGGCTTCGACCTCAGTGCTGCGCGTCTCGACGCAAGAAAGCGCGCGCTCCAGCAGCTCCTGGCCGGTGCCGGTGGCGGGGTGCTCCGCTTCAGCGAACATATCGAAGGACGGGGCGATGACTTCTTCCACAGTGCTTGCCGCATGGGGCTCGAGGGCATCATCTCCAAGCGCGCCGATGCGCCCTATCGGCCGGGCCGCAGCAAAGCCTGGCTCAAGGTGAAGTGCCAGGCGCGCGAGGAGCTGGCGGTGATCGGCTGGACCGATCCCGCCGGAACGCGTCAGGGTTTCGGCTCGCTGTTGCTCGGCTATTACGACGCTGACGGCGTACTCCACTTCGCCGGCGGCGTCGGCACCGGCTTCGACGAAGCCGCGCTGCGCGCCCTGCGCCGGCGGCTCGACCGCCTTGCCGTCAAAGCGCCGCCTTCGGTCGCGATCGCGCGTGCCGCGCCGCGCCGCGCCCATTGGGTCAAGCCCGAGCTCGTTGCCGAGCTGCGCTTTGGCGAATGGACAGAAGATGGCAGGCTGCGCCATCCGGTGTTTCTCGGGCTGCGCGAGGACAAGATGGCGCGCGAGGTGGTGCGCGACCCGCGCGCCGGCACGGCGCTTCCCGCCGATCCGCCCGAACCCGCAACGGCTGCGCCGCGCGGCACGGTCGCGATCGCCGGCGTTCGCCTCAGCAATGCCGACAAGGTGCTGTACCCCGAGGACGGCATCACCAAGCTCGACCTCGCGCGCTACTACGAAGCCGTCTCGGCCTATATCCTGCCGGAGCTCGCCGGCCGGCCGCTGACCTTGCTGCGCGGACCCGAAGGCTATCGCGGCCAAAGCTTCTTTCAGAAGCATGCGACCAGCGCCGTACCCGAGACGCTGCGCCGCATCGAGCTCGTCGAGAAAAAAGGGACCACCACCTATCTCATCGCCGACGATCTGCCCGCGCTATTGTCGCTCGTCCAGATGGGCGTGCTCGAGATCCATGTCTGGGGCGCGCGCGAGCCGCAGCTCGAAAAGCCCGATCGCGTCGTTTTCGATTTCGATCCCGATACCGGTCTTGCCTGGGAGCGGGTGAGCGAGGCGGCGCTGGCGCTGCGCCGGCTGCTCGAGGAGATGGGGCTCGACTGCTTCGTAAAGGCAACCGGCGGGAAGGGGCTGCATGTCGTACTGCCGCTTCGCCCGCGCCTCGGCTGGGACGGGATCAAAACCTTCGCCAAGGCGATGGCGCAGGATTTGGCGGAGCGCCATCCCGCCGCCTTCACCACCTCGCTCGCGAAAAAAGCGCGGGGCGGGCGGATCTTCATCGACTATCTCCGCAACCAGCGCAGCGCGACGGCGATCGCCGCCTATTCGACGCGCGCCCGCGCGCATGCGCCCGTGGCGGCGCCGCTCTCCTGGGAGGAGGTTGCTTCCGGCGTTCGTTCCGACGCGTTCACCACCGCCACCATGGGCGAGCGCCTGCGGCGGCAAAAACGCGATCCCTGGCACGGCATTGCCGAGGTGAAGCAGTCGCTGCCCGCCGCGCTCCTGCGCAAGCTCAAGGTGAGCTGAGCCCGAGCGCTATTCGTCCGCTTCGATCAGCGTCTTCAGCGCGGCGAGGCCCGGCATCTCGCCTTGGCGGGCGTTGAGCAGTGCCGCGTCGCGCAGATTGGCCCAGCGCAGATCGGCGCCGCGCAGCTCGGCGGAGGCGAGGTTGGCGCCCTGCAGATTGGCGCCGGTGAGCACCGCCGCGGCGAGGTTCGCGGATTGCAGATTGGCGCCGAGCAGGATGGTATGATCGAGACGCGCCGCGGCCAGCAGCTTGCCCGAGAGATCGACGCCTTCGAGGTTGCAGCCGCTGAGATTGAGGCGTCTGCCTTCCTTGCCCAGGCTCGCAACCCAGCGCTCGTGCTGCGCCAAGCGGTCGGCGATCGCTTCGAGCTTGAGCCGCGACTGCGGCAAGGCCGCACCGCTGTTCTGCAGCTTCTGGCCGACATCGCCCTTGAGCACGGCGCTGCGCAGATCGGCTTCCGCGAGTTGGGCGCCGCGCAGGATCGGATCGATCAGCTCTGCGCCGTGAAAGCAGGCATTGCGCAGATCGGCGTCGGAGAAATCGGTGCCCTCGAGGATGGCACCGCTGAAATCGACGGAGCGGCAGCGCGCATTGGGCAGCCTCGCGCCCTTCAGGATGGCGTTGGTGAAACGGCTGCCGGTATCGCTGTCAAGCGTCACGCCGGAATCGATCACCATGCCTTCGCGCAGATCGGCGCCGCCAAGATGCGCGCCGGTGAGGTTGGCGAGCTCGAACTTGGCGCCGCGCAAATCGGCCTTCTCGAAATCGGCGCCGGAGAGGTCGCAACTGTTGAAGCGGGCGCCGAACAGATTGGCGTGGCGGAAGATGGCGCGCTGCAAATTCGCGCCGTCGAACTTGCACACCAGGAACTCGCTGTTGGTCCAGTCGCCGCCGCTCAAGTCGAGGCCGGAGAGGTCGCATTGGCGCAGGATTGCCCGGGCGCCGCCGCTCTGGTTGCGGAGGTAGCGCCGGTGGCGCTCGAGCAGCGCCGCGACCGAAGCCGCGTCGAGCCGTATCTTGACCAGCGTGGTCGGCCCTTTGGGCTGTGGCGCCGCACGCATGTATTGCGACATGGGTCCTCCGCTCTCCGACCCGAAGCCCTGGATAAACGGGTTAATCTAGAAGGATTTGAGTAAACTTATGATTGACGCCGCAGCACCCCGCTGAACGGCCGGCCGCCGCCGCCGTTCAGCTCTTATTCACCATGTTGCTGCAGAATTCACCACCGAGAGGTGAACCTTGGACAAGCCCGTTCCCGAAAAACAGAGTCATCATCAGCCCAAAGCCTACCAGAACACGCGGTTCCTCGAGAGCAAGGACGCGCGCGCCTTGCGCATCCTGGCGGAGTATCTGGAGCCGCTGTCGCGCTTCAAGCGCTATGGCGTGCAGGACACCATCGTGTTTATGGGCTCGGCGCGGCTGCCGTCGCGCGAAAACGCGGAAGCGGCGCTCGCCGCGGCGGAGCAGGCCGGGAGCGGGATCGAGGCGGCGCGCACCGCGCTCGAGCTCTCAGCCTATTACGAAGCGGCGCGCGAGCTGGCCCATCGCCTGACGAGCTGGTCGAAGAAGCTCGACCATGAGGAGCGCCGCTTCGTCGTCTGCACCGGCGGCGGCCCCGGCATCATGGAAGCGGCCAATCGCGGCGCGTCGGAAGCGAAGGGACTCAATGTCGGCCTCACCATCTCGATCCCGAACGACGAGTTCGACAACCCCTACGTCAGCCGCGAGCTGCATTTTCACTTCCACTATTTCTTCATGCGCAAATTCTGGTTCGTCTATCTCGCCAAGGCCGTGGTGCTGTTCCCCGGCGGCTTCGGGACCTTGGACGAGCTGTTCGAGATCCTGACGCTGGTGCAGACGCGCAAGATGAAGAAGCGCATGCCGATCGTGCTGTTCGGCGCCAAGTATTGGGACGAGGTGATGAACTTCGATGCGCTGGTGAAATACGGCACGATCAGCCCTGAAGATCTCGGCCTCTTCCATCGCACCGATTCGATTGAAGAGGCCTATGACATCATCACCCGCGGCCTTACCCAAGACGCCCTCGGCAGCCCCGGCGCAGTGCTCTAAAGCGGCGCTTCTTTGGCTTTCGGCGCCGGTTGCGATCCGGTACCGCCGGCGCCGCTGCCGAGGCTCTCCGTTCCCGGCGTGTGGCGGCTTTGCGTCCGGCGCGCTCGGGCCAGCAGGCGGCCGATAATCACCGCCACGGCGACGATCGGGATCCAGCTCGCCAAGCCGAGGAGATAGGCTAGCCACACGGCCCCCAACGCGATCCTCCCTCGGAGCTAGGCGCCCGGCCGCGCAACGGCGTCCCCGCCCGCCTCGAAGAGCGAGCTGATCAGATCGGCAAGCCCGCATTGCGCGTCGGCCGCTTTGCGCAGCAATCGGATCGCGCGCTCGCGATCATCGCTCGGGATGAACGCAGCCATGAGGCGGAGCGCGGCCAAGCCCGCGGCGCGGCGCTCGTCCCAGGGCGCCGTCGCGCTCGCGTCCAGCAGCAGGATTTCCGGCTCGATGCGGTGCCGCATGCCGGTCTCCGGCAGACTGTCCTGCGTGATGAAATGCGCCGCGACGATCGCGGGCTCTGCGGCGCGCTGCTTCGCCAGCGCGATCTCGCTGCGCACGCTGCGGAGTGTCGGGATCGTTCCCGCCTCGATCTGGCGGAGGACTGCCTCGACCGCGCCGCGGGGTGTCTTCGGCGCGGTCAGGAGATAGACGGTGCTCACATCCAAAATTGCAAAATTTGCAAATTCCGCCGGATGCCGCTCGGCATACTCGGCCATGCCCATCCAATTGTAGACCGTGCGCGCGCGCCGCGCGCCGAAGCTCTCCTTGAGCCACCGGCCGGTCTCGCCATGCGCGAGCGCGCGCTGGATGCGAAGCGCTTCGCGTCCGATCTCGAGCGCGTCCTCGAGCGTGCGGAGTTCGAGGCGCGCCACGAGTTCTTTCACCCGCGCTTTCACCGCCTCGATGTCGGCGGGCTGCAGCAGCGGCGTCGGCGCCGAAGCGGGTTCCGGGCGCGGCAGCGCTGCGGGCGGCGGGTTGTGATCGGCAAGGGCGTCCGCGAGAAGCGGCGCGGGCGGTATGTCGGCGGGAGGTCTGAGGCGCGGCCGCGGTCCGTGAAAACAAGGAAACTCGCGAAGCTGCGGCAAGAGATCTTCGCTGCCGAACTCGGCCTCGAAATCCGATCCCGCGGTGTCTACCGGTGCGGATATGTGCTCGCCCATTCGACCGCCTCGCGCGACCTCGCCAGCCCCGCCAGGCGGCTACGGTCGCGCACAAAGTGCATCCTCGGAATCGCTAACAGGAGCGCTGGGCGGTCAACCGAACGCTTCCCACCTAATAGTGCGAAGAGCTGCGTTACCAAACCGAAACGCGCTTAATGCGAGAACAAATTCGACGCTGAATTGAGAGGACGCGCTCGCCCCGCGGTTATCGATTTGGCGTCTACTGCGTGCTCGATCCTGCCGATGGTTGCGGGGCACTCGCGCCCGCCGCCGGCGGAGGCGATGGCGGAGGGTTGAACGGTGTATAGCTGGCGGCGACAGACCTCCACCCGCCGCGCTGACGCTCCAACACTTGCATCCACGTGCCTTCGATTGTCAAAGGTTGAGGGTTTTGCGGGTTGTTGTAGGTCACGGTGTAGGATCCGGCGGCAACCGCTGCGTTCCGTCCGATCATCCGCACTTCGTCGACGTCCATGCTTTTGACCTTGGCGCCGAGATTCGCCTCGTTCTCTACCGCCCGCTCGAAACGCTGATTGCCGGAAATCACGCCCCGGTCGCCGACGCCGAAGGAATCGGCGGTCGTGAGCGATGCCATGGTCTTGCTATCGCCGCGATTATACGCGTCGATCCATTCGTGCATGAAGGCTTCGATCTGCTGCCGCGTCCTCTCGGGCGCGTTGCCTTGCGCGACCGCCGGACCGGCGAGTCCGACAGCGAGGGCGGCGATAGCGAGCAAACGCACCATCATGGCTTCCTCCACTGCAATGGTACGACGGCAAGTGCTTTCAGGGGGGCTTCTCCGACCGTCAACACCCGGCGCAATGCTGACGTTCATCCGCCGCTCTAGAACGTGAAGAGGATCGACGCGTACCAGGTGTATCGGTCGGTCGAACGGCGCTCCCCGAAACAAAAGCCCCGCGCGAGGCGGGGCAAGTCATTGAGGGAGGATCGTATGTTATTTGGGCGGAGCTTCCGCGCTCGCTTGTGATCTACCTCACTTGGCGGGGCAGCCTCCGCCGCGCCTGTGCCTCTGGTGTGCAAGTAGACGTGGATCAACCGGGAAGGGTTGATCGTGGCCGGCAATAGCGTCGCCTGGTCGTCTTTGAGCGCAGATGGGAAATATGAGCGTTTGCATCGGGGACTCGTTGTAGGGATTGGCGGGCCGACTCCCTCAGAGCCGCGAAAGGCGCCGATGCTCCGAATTCTGATCGCTGACGATCATGAAATGATCAGGCGCGGCCTGCGCGACTTGCTGGAGCGGCATGAGGGGTGGGAGATCTGTGCCGAGGCATGCAATGGCCGGGAGGCCATCGAACGCGCGAGAAGCCTGCCGCCTCACGTCGCTGTGCTTGATCTCGCGATGCCCGACCTCAACGGATTTGAGGCGACCCGTCAGATCAAAAAGGTGCTCCCGAACACGGAGGTCCTGATCTTCAGCGTCCACGAAGCCGAGGATTTCGTTCGCGATGCGCTCGAGGCCGGGGCCCTCGGCTATCTCCTGAAATCGGACGCGGCCTTACACATTGTTGCCGCCATCGAGGCTGTCTCCGCGCATAAACCCTATTTCACATCGAGTGTGTCGCGAACCATGCTGCGCACTTACATCGCGCAGGCCAGGGCACGGCCCGAAACCGTCTCGTCCATCAACCAACTCACGGCACGCGAGCGCGAGATGGTCCAGCTCCTGGCAGAAGGGCATACCACCAGGGGCGCCTCGGCGCGCCTTGGCATCAGCGCCAAGACAGCAGAGACGCATCGCACGCGGCTGATGGCGAAGCTCGGCTTCCGTTCAATCGCTGAACTCGTGCGCTTTGCGATCCGACACAAGGTGATCGAGCCCTGAGCGGGATCGACAACATCGGTCAATTCTGTTACAGAATCGCTGCATCACGATGACATCATCCGACAGCGGGGATACCGATGAAGCGATCAGCGTGGAAGGTGCGCGCCGACGATCTCCGCCGTATCGCAGGCAACACGGCTGAGCCCGAACGGGAACGGAAGATGCTGGTGCTGGCAGAACGGCTTGAGGAAGCAGAGCGTGGGGGCGAGACCGACGGCGGCGATACGCCTGCTCAAACGAAGAAAAGCGGCGCCAAGGTCAAGCGCTGACCCGCGCATGTACACGATTCACTATGAGCGCGACGGCTGCGAGCACCGGGTAGCGGTGGTGTTCGCCGAGAAGCAGCCCGCGATGGAAAACGCTTGCGAGCTGTTGAGGCTGGGCTTCCGCGTCCTCAGAGTTCAGGGGCCGGGTTTGAGCATTGGGGTGGGAGCGCTCCAACAGTATCGGCACGCAACCTCGCGCAAGGAGTGATCGCCGCTCCCCGGATGCCCACCCTTTGCCAGTCGGCTGCGGTTCGTTCGCCGAGCGCGAAACAATCGTACTACCGCATGACAGTTACATGACATCGCCGAACGCTTGAGGAACGGAAGGCATGCGCGTTTCGGCCAAGAGCGGTTTGGCCGCAGCTGGATCAGACGCACAGCTCCGAAACAGCTATTGCGAGGCGGCGCTGGTCTGCGCCACTTCAATCGCCGAGTTGGATGAGGCGACGGCTGTCTCCTGGCAGGCAGGACGGGAATCGGCCGTTGCCCGCTGATACCACACTCGCGTCGTGTGTCCCGCTTGATTTGGTCCAACGAATGGTCTAGTTTTAGAGATTGGACCTTCACATAGTCCATTTAGGAGTCGGCCATGAGGGTGTCGGTGACCGAGGCCAAAGGACAGTTGACCGAGTTGGTTCGGCGTGCGGAGGCGGGGGATGAGGTCATTCTGACCCGGCACGGCCATGCCGCTGTGCGTCTGGTGCCCGTCAAGGCGCCGTCGGACAGGAGATCTCGCCGGGCGCTGCTTGAGGAGGTGCGGGCCTCTGCTGCTGCGAAGGCCGCGGCCGGACCAAGCGCCGCCCGCAGCCAGGATTTCCTCTATGGCAATGACGGCCTGCCCGGATGATCGCGGTCGATACGTCGGCGCTGATGGCGATTGTGCTCAACGATCCAGACGCGGACGCGTGCGTTGCGGCGTTGGCGGCCGAAGATGATCTCCTGATCTCCGCCGGCACGATCGCGGAGGCACTCATTGTCGCTGCCCGGCGCAATGTTGGCAAAGAGATGGGGCGTTTGATCGACGGTCTCGGTTTCGAGGTTGTCGGCGTGACCTCAGCTTCGGCCCGGCGCATTGCCCAGATTTATGAGCAATGGGGCAAAGGCGTGCATCCGGCAGCACTGAATTTCGGCGACTGCTTCGCCTACGAGGTGGCAAAAGAATACGGATGCCGACTGCTCTATGTTGGCGGCGATTTCAAAAAGACTGACGTCATCGGCGTGCTTTGAGCGCTGTGCGGCGGCAGAATTGCCCGCTGTCATTCTTCGCGCTCATGCCACTACGGATCGTTCGATGTCAGAACCGTTTGTGCCGAGAGCGGCACTTCGCAAAAGATGAAAACGAGTGCTCGTGGCGGCAAAATGAATCGCCAGGGCGCGGTGTTGCGCCCTGGCGTGGGAGATGAAATGGCTCCCGGGGAGGGATTCGAACCCCCGGCCAAGCGGTTAACAGCCGATTGTCGGTTGATCTGAGACGATCCAAGGTGAGCTAAGGTGATCTGACTTGATTCATAGGCGAACCCAGACAAGTTGCGATAACGTCGCATTTCCGGGGGCTTATCAGGCGAAGATGGCGACACGCGTAGAGATCATAGCCGATCGTTTCCGATCATCACAGATCGCGAGGCGTGTTACCCCGCCATTACCCCAGCCTAGGGAAAACCCATGCCTTCAAAGAACCTCACTGCAAGGAACGTGTTTAGCCTCCCAGCGCCCGAGCGCGGGCGGGTCGAGTATTTCGATCCAACAACGCCCGGCTTCGGCCTGCGGGTGACGAGCAACGGCGCTCGTTCCTGGATCGTCTTGTATCGCTGCAAGGGAACCCTGCGGCGCTATACGATCGGGACGCTCTCCACCACGCTCGGGCTTGCCTTAGCGCGCGACCAAGCCAAGGCAGTCCTGCGGCGCGCTGCCGTGGGCGAGGATCCCGCTGCCGAGAAGAAACAGCAGCGGCGCGCCAGCACGTTCAAGGAACTGGCCGAGCTCTACGTGAAGGAGCACGCCAAGGCGAAAAAGCGATCTTGGAAGGCTGACGAGAACATCCTGCGCAAAGACCTGATCCCGCGCTTTGGGGCGCGCAAGGCGTGCGACATCACCCGGGCGGACATCCGCGCTATGTTGGGCGCGATCGTCGCTCGTGGCGCTCCCATCCAGGCCAACCGCACGCTCGAGGTGGCCCGCAAGCTGTTCAATTGGGCGATCGGCGCCGAAGAGGGCGGGGTCGAGCACAACCCGTGCGGCCATCTCGGTAAGCCGTCGAAGGAACGTCGGCGCGAGCGCGTGCTGTCCGATGACGAAATCCGGGCGATCTGGCGGGCGCTGCCCGGCATCGACCCGACGCTGGCGGACGTCTACCGGCTGCTGTTCGTGACCGCTGCGCGCAAGGCCGAAGTCACAGAAGCGGAATGGCCTGAGATCGACGGTGATTGGTGGACGCAACCGGGCAGCGGAGTGAAGAACGGCTTACCGCATCGCGTCTACCTAACGGAGGTCGCGCGGAAGCTCCTCGCCGCTATTGCTGAGCCGGGTAGCAGGGCAGGGCGCGTCTTCCCGTCGCGCGGCAAGACCGGGCTGCGCTTCGGTGTCTATGACGACCACCCCGAGCTGCTGAAGGCCAGCGGCACCAGCGGGTGGAGCTTTCACGACATCCGCCGCACCGTGGCCACCAATCTCGGCCGGCTCGGGTTCTCCCGCTTCATCCAGGACCGCGTCCTGAATCACGTCGACCGCACCGTGGGCAGCATCTACGACGTCTACAGCTACGACGCGGAGAAGCGCCAGGCGCTGACGGCGTGGGGGCGGAGGCTTGAGGAGATCGTGAGCGGCAAGCCTGCGGCATCGAACGTGGTGCCGATGGTCGCGGTGGGGTGATCTATATCTAGGGAGGGGGGGGGGCGCAGCCCCGGGACGGGTGGTTGCTCCCAGCGCGCTGGCAAGTCCCCTGGTGTCCGCGGTCGGACGGGAACGGAGATTCTTTTGCCACGGAGATGGTAGCGGCGGTACCGGGGCGGTATCGGTATCCCCCTTATAAGGGGGGATACCGACGATACCGGACCCTCCGGGCGGTATGCAAATACACGATACCGGACGATACCAGCCGCAGAAAACCTCGATACCGACTCAATACCGGACGATACCGGGCAGGTTCGAAGTTGCGTCAAAAGCTCAATACCGGACACCCCTCCGGTATCGTCCCCGGTATCGAGGTTTTCTGCGGTTTTTTGGGCTCCGGTATCGTCCTGGTATTGAACTTTTCACGCAGTTAGGGCGCCCCGTTTATCAGCGTGATGAGTATACTTTAGTCTCTTTCCGAGATGATATGTAGCACAACTCTTTTAGGACTAAAGGACTTTGCAGCACATCCGGGGCGCTGTATTATGGGAAATCGGCGAGCTGAAACCCGCAACCTTCAACCCTTGGACCCACTATATCTAGTATGTCGACCAAACCCCGCTGCGGCGCTCGAAGGCTCAGAATCGGCGAGCCATGCCGTCAATTCCCGACCAAAGGTCACTGGCGGTGCAAGCATCATGGGGGCATGTCTTCAGGGTCGAAGACCCCCGAGGGACGCGCTATCCAAGTGGCTGCCATGGTTGCTGGGCGGAGACGATGGATCGAGCGCATGAAGGCCGCGAGGGCGGCGGGGATCATCGAACGTTTCCCGTTCCCGACGGGCGCCGAGCTGCGGCGCATGAAGCCGCAATCACAGTTGCCGTTCGACGCCCCGCGCCTGCTGAAGCGCGCCGATCGTGCCTATCGCCTGATAATCGATAGGTGCGAGAAGGGGGATAGCGAGCTGGCTGAAATGCTCGACACTGCCGCGCGCACTGGCTTGAAGCGTCT
>DATJLU010000157.1:0-68675 GCA_035509275.1 Allostellaceae bacterium
AATGACAATGAAAACGGTTATCGGTGAAATGCGGATCTGCCTTTCCGGCAAGACTCTGAGGAGCGCCCATCGGGCGCGTCTCGAAGGACGCAAGACGGCGACGCAGCGCCAATCGCTGAGATGCCGGCGGTTGCGCTATAATGGCCGCGATGACCGACTCCGAAACCGAGCCCCATCTTCTTGTCGTCGATGATGATGCGCGGCTGCGCAATCTGTTGCGCCGCTATCTGACCGATAGCGGGTTTCGCGTGACCGGTGTCGCCGACGCGCAGGAAGCGCGCGCGCAGCTCGCGAGCTTTGCGTTCGATCTCATCGTGCTCGATGTGATGATGCCGGGCGAAAGCGGTCTCGATCTGACACGCGCTCTGCGCGGCGAGACGCCGGCCTCAGGTCGGGTTCCGGTACTGCTGCTCACCGCGATGGCCGAGCCGGAGGACCGGATCAACGGTCTCGAACAGGGCGCCGACGATTTCCTCGCGAAGCCGTTCGAGCCGCGCGAGCTGGTGCTGCGCATCCGCAACATCCTGCAGCGCGTGCCGCAGCCGGCGCCACCCGCCGCCGAAGTGCGCTTCGGCGCCTGCCGCTTCGATCTCGCCCGCGGCGAGCTCTACCGCGGCAGCGATGCGGTGCATCTGACCGCGGCGGAGACGGCGCTGCTGGCGGCCTTGGCGCGGCGGCCCGGCGAGGCCGTATCGCGCGAGGCGCTGTCGGAGGAAGCGCAGTTCAGCGGCAATGTGCGCACGGTCGATGTGCAGGTGACGCGGCTCCGGCGCAAGATCGAGCGCGATCCCAAGTTCCCGCGCTACCTGCAGACGGTGCGAGGCACCGGCTATGTCCTCAAGCCAGATTGATCGCGCCACGCTGCCGGCCGAGGCGATGCCGGCGCCCCCTGCCACCGCCGACACGCACCGGCGCTGGTGGAAGCGCATCCTGCCGCGCTCGCTGTTCGGGCGCTCGCTCATCATCATCATTCTGCCGCTGGTGCTGGCGCAGCTCCTCGCCACCTGGATCTTCTATGACCGCCATTGGGCGACGGTCGAGCGCCGGCTCGCCACCGACGTCGCCGCCGACATCGCCTTGACGCTGGACGCGCGCGACTTCACGCACAGCTCCGCCGGGCTCGACGCGCTGCTGGCGCGCAGCGCCGACGTCACCGAGCTCCATTTCCACTTCCGGCCGGGCGAGAGCCTGCCGAGCAGCGTCCCGGCAAGCGACGACAGCTGGCTCTACGAGGCGCTTTCCGGCGCCATGGACGAGCGCGTGCGCCGCCCGTTCGAGATCGATAACGCGAGCGATCCGCGCTACATCCTGATCTGGGTGGCGCTGCACGACGGCGTCATGGAAGTGATGGCGCCGCGCACGCGGCTGTTCACGCCGACGACCTACATCTTCGTGCTCTGGATGGCGGGCTCCTCGCTGGTGCTGCTGGCGGTCGCCTCTCTGTTCATGCGCAACCAAGTGCGCTCGCTGCGGCGACTCGCGGCGGCGGCGGAGAGCTTCGGCAAGGGCCGCGACGTGCCCAACTTCAAACCGGAAGGCGCGACCGAGGTGCGCCAGGCCGCCGCCGCCTTCCTCAAGATGCGCGACCGCATCCGGCGGCAGATCACGCAGCGCACCGAAATGCTGGCGGGGGTGTCGCACGATCTGCGCACGCCGCTGACGCGCATGCGACTGGCGCTCGAGTTCCTGGGCGAGGGCGGTCCGGAAGTCGAGGAGCTGAAGCAAGACGTCATCGCCATGGAGCGCATGGTCCAGGGCTATCTCGACTTCGCACGCGGCGAGGGCCCGGAGCAGCCGCGCCCGACCGATCTCGGGCTGCTGCTCGAGGAAGCCGCCGCGGCGGCGCGGCGGGATGGCGCCGACATCTCGCTGGCGCTGCCCGAGGAGCTCATGCTGCCGCTGCGTCCGGACGCGATGCGGCGCTGCATCGCCAATCTGCTCAACAATGCGCGGCGCTATGGCAGCCACATCTGGATCACCGCGCTGCCGGTCGATGAAGGCGTCGACATCCTCGTCGACGATGACGGGCCCGGCATTCCCCCCGATGAGCGCGAGAACGTCTTCCGCCCGTTCTTCCGCCTCGATGCCTCGCGCAACCCCGCGACCGGCGGGGTCGGCCTCGGGCTCACCATCGCGCGCGACGTGGCGCGCGGCCATGGCGGCGATCTGACGCTCGAGGAGTCGCCGCAGCACGGGCTGCGCGTCCGGTTGCACCTGCCGCGCTGAGGGAAGCACCGGCCGAAAACAAATGAGGCCGCCCCAAACCGGGGGCGGCCTCGCCGCGTCGCACAGGGGGGATTATCGGCGACGCGATAGGACGAAGCTCAAAGCGCCGTCAGCGCGCAACCTTCTGCTTGGCGTATTCGCGCAGCTCTTCGAAGCCTTCGGCGACGCGCTTCTGAATGACGCTGAACGCTTCGGTATTGGCCTTGGTGACGAGCTCGGCGAGCTCGCGAGCATTGGCGACGCTCTTCTCGAAAGCCTGCTTGGCGTATTCGGCGTTCTTGGCGATGCGCTCTTCCGGGGCGCCGGGCTGCGTCCATTCGCGCACGAGGCTCGACACCTCGTCGACGGCCTCGCGGGCGATCTCGACCTGGCGCCGCGCCACGGCCTGAACGCCTTCTACGGCTAGTTGATTCGCTTGGGTCAGCGCTTCGAGATTCTTGCGCTGCGAGGCGACGATCGATTCGACGTCGAGGCCGGGAAAAGTGAAGCCGGCAAACGCTTTGCCGACATCCATATCCATGAAAGTGTGCTTACCGTTGGTGGTCATGGGAGTATCCTTCGCGGGCTGGGGACAGCTATGCTGCGGTGCACAATGCCGAAAATATGGCTTAATAGCCTGCCCAGGTCAAGGGCGCCTGCCAAAAAATATTGCAACGCAAAAGTAACCTACCGTGCGGCGTCGACCGCACTCAGGCCGAGCCAGGATTCCATCGCGCGCAGTCGCCGGTCAAGAGCCGCCATCGTTCGGGCGAGGTCGGCGCTGTCGTCATCGAGGAACACCCTTAACACCGAAAGATAGAGCCCCGCCAGCAGCTTGGCGCGAAACCGCCCGCGCCCTCCGGCGGCGGAAACGCCCGCCCGCTCCAACATCCAGCCCATCGAAGAGAACAGCGCCGGCAGGCCCAGAAGCGCCGCCGGATCGCCCATGCTGTCGCGCAGAATCGCCCGCAGCGCCTCGCGATGTTGGGCAAGCGCGTCGAAGCGCCGCATCAACGCATCGAACAACCGATCGCGCGCCGGCTCGTCCGCGGCGCTGGTTCCGGCAAGCGCCGCCCGGTCGATGCGGCGGTGGAAGCGCGCCAGCAGCGCCAGCTTGGAGGGACAGGCTGTGTATGCCTCATCGAGCGGCAGCCCGGCCTCGGCAGCGATCTCGCCAAGACCGGTCCGCCGCCAGCCCTGCCGCTCGGCCAGGCGCAACGCTGCATCGACGAGCCGGTCCGCCGCCTCCGCCGCCTCTGCCGCCGCGGGTTTGGCGGCCGTCTTCCTGGCACCCGCTCGTCTCGCCATGCGAGACCTCCCGGAAATCCTCGGCGCCCAGCTTAGAGCCTCAACCAGGCGAAATCGAAACTATTCCGCCCCTGTGCCGGCGGCGGCACCTCGCCACGGCAGCGATCGGGCTAATCCGCGAGCTCGCGCGAGCGCTTGGTGGCGGCGAGAACGGCGCGGCGCAGCAGCGGGTCGAGCCCGTCCACCGCCATCAGAACATCGAGCGCCGCGCGCGTGGTGCCGCCCGGGCTGGTGACGGTCTCGCGCAACACCGCCGCGCTTTCGGCCGAGCGCCGCGCCAACTCGCCGGAGCCCGCCACGGTGGCCCGCGCGAGCCGTTCCGCCAGCGCCTCGGGCAAGCCCGCCGCCACCCCCGCCCGGGCGAGGCATTCGATCAGCAGGAAGACGTAGGCGGGGCCGCTGCCCGAGACCGCGGTCACGGCATCGAGGAGCGCCTCGTCCTCGACCCAGCCGACATCACCCACCGCGGCGAGCAGCGCTTCGGCAATCCGGCGCTGCTCCGGCCCGACGCGCGCATTGGCGCAGGCGACGGCGATGCCGCGGCCAATGGAAGCCGGCGTATTGGGCATGGCGCGCACCACCGAAGCCGCCTCGCCCAGCGCGCGGGCGAAGAAGCTCAGCGTCTTGCCGGCGGCAATCGAGAGGCAGAGCGCGCCCGCATCGGCGAAGCGGCGATAGGGCGGCAGCACGTCGGCCATCGCCTGCGGCTTGACCGCGAGCACGACGACAGCCGGTTGGAAATCCGGTGCAATCGCCGCGGCATCGCTCAGCCGCTCGACACCGGCCCGGCCGGCGAAACCGGCAGCACCGGGACCAGGCTCGACGACGACGAGGCGACGCGTCAGTCCGCGCTCCAGCCAGCCGGCCAGTAGCGCTCCCCCCATCTTGCCGCAACCGACAAGCAGCAGCGCCGGAACCTTGGGCGCTGCAGGATCGCTCACGCCTCGCCCACCGGATCGATCATCGCCGCGGCGAGCGCTTCCTCGGCCGGCTTGCCGCCCCAGACGACGAGCTGAAAGGCCGGGTAGAAGCGCTCACACTCGCTGACCGCGATGTCGACGAGATCCTCGATCTGCTCGACACAGGCGCCGCTGGCGCCGCGCAGCAATACACCCTGGCGGAAGGCCGGCGACTGAGCATCGGGCGTGAGGTCGAAATGGCCGAGCCAGAGCCGCTCGTTCACCACGGCGAGCAGCTCGAATATGGCGCCGCGTCGCGCCTTCGGCACCTTCATCTCGAAAGCGCAGGTGAAATGCAGCGCGTTGATCTCGCGCTGCCAGATGAAGAGCAGGCGGTAGTCGCACCAGCGGCCGGTGATCTCGACGACCATCTCCTCGTCGCTGGCGCGATCATGCGCCCATTCATTCGCCTGGACGATCTCTTCGACGAGATCGATCGGGTTGGCGGCGAGCACAGCCGTCTCGAGTGACAAAGCGGTCATTCACCCTCCTGTGGGGGGCCAACCCGGGTGATCGCGGCATTTTGTGTGAACCACCCTCGGTCACCACAAGATGTAGCCTGCCAAAGCTGACCGAGCGGCGCAAGCACGGAGTTATCCACAAACGCGAAGAAACCGCCGATCTACAGCGGTTCGGCCGGCTTCGGCTTGCGCATCGCCGGGCGCGAGCGCAGCGGGCGACGCGGTGCCGCATGCGGCTCGGCGGGACTGGCGGGACTGGTGATCCCAAGCCGCGCTTCGAGCGCGGCAACACGCGCGGCAAGCGCTTCCTGCTCGGCGCGCGCTTTGGCGGCCATCGCCTGCACGGCGTCGAACTCCTCGCGCCGGACAAGATTCATGCGGCTAAGGACGCGCTCGAACTGATCGCGCAAACGGGTTTCGAGCTCGTCGCGCACGCCGGTGAGCGCGCCGAGCGCGCCGGTGGCGACGCGGGCGAGATCGTCGAGCAAGCGGTTCTCGGACTGCATGGCGGCTCTCCTCTCGCGAAACTGGCAGCGGGCCTCCGGCTAGCATAGATACCGGCGGGGGCCAAATCGAATCCGGCCGCGCGCCGCATTTGACGCCATGGCGGCAACGCTTATAACACCGCCCTTGCGATGATCGTCATCACGGGCGGCGCGGGATTCATCGGCTCGAACTTGGTCGCGGCGCTCGACGAGCGCGGCGGGCAGGATCTCGTCGTCTGCGACCGACTCGGCAAGGACGACAAATGGCGCAACCTCGCCAAGCGCGAGCTCGCTGCGCTGGTGCCGCCCGAATCCCTGTTCGATTTCCTCGAGCGCCATGCGCGCGAGATCAACCTCATCTTCCATCTGGGCGCCGTATCGTCAACGACCGAGACCGATGCCGATTTCATCATCGCCGCCAATTTCATGCTGCCGCAGCGCCTCTGGGAGTGGTGCGCCGAGACCGAGACGCGCTTCATCTACGCGTCCTCCGCCGCCACCTACGGCGATGGCGGCGCGGGCTTCGACGACGACATCGCGCCGGCGGCGCTGGCGCGGCTGCGCCCGCTCAACGCCTATGGCTGGTCGAAGCATCTCTTCGACCGCCGCATCGCGCGGCTCGCCGGCCAGCCCGGCAAGCGGCCGGCGCAATGGGCGGGACTCAAATTCTTCAA
Organism: Allostellaceae bacterium; assembly: GCA_035509275.1. GTDB lineage: Bacteria > Pseudomonadota > Alphaproteobacteria > ATCC43930 > CGMCC-115725 > DAHUYF01. Next base: position 6,093 of record DATJLU010000157.1, read on the forward strand.
CGTTTACGGCCCGAACGAGTACCACAAGGGCGCGATGAAGAGCGTCGCGGCGCAGCTCTACGCCCGCGCCGCCAAAGGCGAGGCGGCGCGGCTCTTCCGCTCGCATCGCGCCGGCGTGCCCGATGGCGGGCAGCAGCGCGATTTCGTCTATGTCCGCGATTGCGTCGACATGATGCTGTGGCTGAACGACCACCCCGAGGTGAGCGGCCTCTTCAACATCGGCAGCGGCGCGGCACGCAGCTTCGCCGAGCTGGCTGCGGCGGTTTATCGCGCGCTGGGCCGCGAGCCCAAGATCGATTTCATCGACACGCCCGTCGAGATCCGCGACAAGTATCAGTACTTCACCGAGGCGCGGATGGAGCGGCTGCGTGCCGCCGGCTATGACCGGCCGATGACCTCGCTCGAGGAGGGCGTGCGCGACTACGTCCAGAACTATCTTGCCGTCTCCGATCCCTATCGCTGAGCGTTTGCGCCCCGCATGTTCTTCCTCATCCCCTACCCCGCCATCAATCCCGACATCGTCCATTTCGGCCCCTATATGATCGGCCACTGGTCGGTCGGCCCGTTCGCGATCCGCTGGTATGCGCTCGCCTACATCGCCGGTCTGGTCATCGGCTGGCGCTACTGCCTGGCGCTCGCCAAGCGGCCGCCGCTCGTGGCGCAGGTGCAGGACATCGACGACTTCCTCGTCTGGGCGACGCTCGGCGTCGTGCTCGGCGGCCGCACCGGCTATGTGCTGTTCTACAACTTGCCCTACTACCTCCAGAATCCGATCCAGGTCTTCTATCTCTGGCGCGGCGGCATGTCGTTCCATGGCGGCGCGCTCGGCGTCACCCTCGCCATCCTGCTGTTCTGCCGACAGCGCAAGATCAATTTCCTCGCTTTCGCCGACATCATCATCTGCGCCGTGCCGATCGGCCTGTTCTTCGGCCGCATCGCCAACTTCATCAATGGCGAGCTCTGGGGCCGCGTCACCAACGTGCCCTGGGCGATGATCTTCCCGAGCGACCCCGAGCACCTGCCGCGCCATCCAAGCCAGCTTTACGAGGCGACGCTCGAAGGCATCGTGCTCTTCACCGTACTCTGGATCTGCCAGTATCGCGGCTTGCGGCAGCGGCCGGGAGCGACCACCGGCGTCTTCTTCATCGGCTACGGCATCGCGCGCATCATCGCCGAGTTCTTCCGCCAGCCCGACCCGCAGCTCGGCTTCCTCTTCTGGGGCATCACCATGGGGCAGCTGCTGTCGGCGCCTTTGGTGATCATCGGGCTCTGGCTGCTGCTGCGGGCGAAGCCGCTCGCGGCGCGGGCGTGAACGCGCTCGCGCGGCTGCTGGCACAGCGCATCCGCGCGACCGGGCCGCTCGGCATCGCCGAATTCATGCAGGAAGCGCTGCTCCACCCGCGCTACGGCTATTACCGCACCCGCGACCCGCTGGGCGCGGGCGGCGATTTCATCACCGCGCCCGAGGTGAGCCAGGTCTTCGGCGAGCTCATTGGCCTCTGGTGCGCCGATGCCTGGGACAAGATGGGCCGGCCCGAGCGCGTCATCCTCGCCGAGCTCGGCCCCGGCCGCGGCACGCTGATGGCCGATGCCTTGCGGGCGCTCAAGGGGGCGCCTGGCTTCCACCGCGCGCTGACGCTGCATCTCGTCGAAAGCAGCCCGGTGCTGCGCCGCCATCAGGCCGCGCTTCTCGCCGAGGCGAGCCCTTCCTGGCATGACAGCCTCGGCGAGCTGCCCGACGGGCCGCTGATCCTCGTCGCCAACGAGTTCCTCGACGCGCTGCCGATCCGACAGCTGGTGCGCGGCGAGCGGTTTTGGCATGAGCGGCGCGTGGCGCTCGCTGCCGACGGCCAATCCTTTGTCTTCGCTCTCGATCCTGCGCCGAGTCCGGAAGCGGCGCTGCTGCCGCCCGCGCTCAGAGCCGCGCCCCCCGGCAGCCTCTGCGAGATCCGCCCGCCGGCGATCACGCTTGCCGCGACGCTGGGCGAGCGGCTCCGGCACCAGGGCGGTGTCGCGCTCTTCATCGATTACGGTTATTTCCCCGCCGCTTGCGGCGACACCTTGCAGGCGCTCCGCCGCCACCGCCGCCACGAGGTGTTGGACGAGCCCGGCGAGGCCGACCTCACCGCGCATGTCGATTTCGCCAGCGTCGCTGCCGCGGCGCGCGGCGCCGGCGCGCGCGCCTGGGGACCGGTGCCGCAAGGCGGCTTCCTTGCCGCGCTCGGCCTCGCCGAGCGCGCCGCGGCGCTCATCGCGCGCGCCACGCCGGCGCAACTCCCCGCGATCGAAAGCGGTTGCCGGAGGTTGATCGATCCCGAGCAAATGGGCACCTTGTTCAAGGCGCTGGCGCTCGCCGCGCCGGCGCTGGCCGCGCCCGCCGGCTTTGTGGAGGAATGCATTCCGTGATCAGGCTTCCGACGCTCGCCGCCGCCTGCCACGCCTTCTTCACCCGCGAGGGCGGCGTCAGCGAAGGGCTTTTCGCCTCCCTCAATTGCGGCCTTGGCTCCGGCGACGACGCGGCGAAAGTGGCGGAGAATCGCCGACGCGCGATGGCGGCGTTGGGCTTGGAAGGCGACCGGCTGGTCACCGGCTACCAGGTGCACAGCGCGGATGTCGCGATCATCGACGAGCGCTGGCGGCCGGAGGAGCGGCCGCGCGCCGATGCGCTGGTGACGCGACGGCAGGACGTGGCGCTCGGCATCCTCACCGCCGATTGCGTGCCGGTCCTGTTCGCCGATGCGGAGGCGGGCGTGATCGGCGCAGCCCATGCCGGCTGGCGCGGCGCGCTGGGCGGCGTGCTCGAGGCGACGGTCGCGGCAATGATCTCCTTGGGCGCCGCGCCGCAGCGTCTCTCCGCCGGCATTGGTCCTGCCATCGCGCAGCCCTCTTACGAGGTCGGGCCGGAATTTCCGGCGCCCTTCCTGGCGCAGGACGAAGCCAATGCCGGGTTCTTCCGGCAGGCGCCGCGCGCCGGGCATTTCCTCTTCGATCTGCCGGGCTATGTCGCGCGCCGGCTCGCGCGGCTCGGCCTCGGCGCGGTTGAGCAGAGCGGCGGTGACACCGCGGCCGAGCCCGAGCGCTTCTTCTCCTATCGCCGGTCTTGCCTGCGACAGGAGCCCGACTACGGCCGCGCGCTCTCGGCGATCCGCCTCGGGGCGTAGCCGCCGCATAGGCGCTCGGCGTGCGGTGCAATTGCCATCGCCCGGCACGAGAGCGATGATGGTGTGTCGTCCGAGGTTCGGGCGGCAACGTTCTCGGGGCGGGGTGGAAGTCCCCACCGGCGGTGAAGGCGAGCAATCGCACGAGCCCGCGAGCGCCTGACGAGGCAATCTCGGCAGGGTCAGCAGAGCCGGTTCCAATCCGGCGCCGACGGTCACAGTCCGGAAGAAAGAGAGCGGGATGGCTCCGGCTTGGCGTCGCGCTTTGGCGTGCCGCCGGGTGCGAGCGTCTCAACGCCCTGATTCTGGTCCAAAGGCAAAGGAGCCACCCATGAATCAGCGCCATGCGCACGACATCACCGGAAGCGGCACAGGCGAGCGCATCGCCTTCATTCAGTCGTGCTGGCACAAGGACATCGTCGATTGCTGCCGGCAATCCTTCACCGCCGCGATGGCGAAGCTCGGTCATCCCGAGAGCGCCATCGACCTCTTCGACGTCCCCGGCAGCTTCGAGATTCCGCTGCAGGCAAAGCTGCTGGCGAAGAGCGGCCGCTATGCCGCAATCGTCGCCGGCGGACTCGTCGTCGATGGCGGCATCTACCGCCACGAATTCGTCGCCGAGGCGGTGATCTCCGGGCTGATGCGGGTTCAGCTCGACACCGAAGTGCCGGTCATCTCGGCGGTGCTGACACCGCAGCGCTTTCACGCCCATGACGAGCATCAGCGCTTCTTCCGCGAGCATTTCGTCGTGAAAGGCGCCGAAGCGGCGGAAGCTTGCGCCCGCACCATCGCCGCGCTGCGACGGCTGCGCGCGGCGGCGTAAAGCAGGGTCCCGGGATCGGCCGCGGCGTCCCCGTGCGGGACGCCGAGCCCGCCGCGGTCAATCCGCGTGCAGCGCCGTGCCGCGCGTTTCCGGCAGGAACGGGGCCGCGAGCAGGCCCAGCACGTAGATGCTGGCGACGATCACGGCCGCGTGTCCGTATCCGCCGAAGCGTACGATCAGGGTCCCGGCAATCAGCGGACCGAGAAACGCGATGAAGCGGGGTGCGTTGAACACGAAAGCGACCCCGGTGGCGCGGATCCGCGTCGGATAGAGCTCGGGAAGCCAGGTCGGCATCCAGGAATATTGGCCGAGGCTGAAGAACCCGTTGACGCAGGTGACCAGCAGCAGCAGGCCGAGAGTGTGCGTCCACAGGAACAGCGCCGGCGTCAGCAGCAGCGACATGGCGAAGAAGAGGATGGTGACCGGCTTGCGCCCGTAAGCGTCCGCCAGGAAGCCGAGACCGGCGTAGCCCGCGATCGCGCCGACATTGTAGACCATGCCGGCGAAGCTCGCCCATTGCGCGGGCGATAGCCCGTTCTTGGCCGCGACCGAGCCGATATAGGGCGGGACCCAGGACGAGATGCCCCACCAGGCGAGCGTCGTCGTCAGCGACATCAGGAAAGCGATGATCGTCCGCCGTCGGATTTCGGCGTGGCCGAAGAGGTCGAAGAGCGTGAAGCGGGTCAGCGCGTGCTCGTGGGCGTGGAGCGCCGCGCCGGCGCGCCGGCGCTCCTGCGCCGCCCGCCGCTGCTCCGCCGAGCGCTCCCAGAGCGCCGATTCCGGAATGCTGCGCCGAACCCAGAGCGTCGCGAGACCCGGCAGGATGCCGATGAGATACATGTAGCGCCAAGCGTCGGGACCGGTCGCGCCGACGAACAGCCAGATGAGCGATGCGAGAAAGAAGCCGATGCCGAGGCCGCATTGCATGAGCCCGGCGCCTTTGCCACGCGCATGATCGGGCCAGAGCTCCGCCGTCATCGACGTGCCCGTCGCCCATTCCGAGCCAAGAGCGACGCCGACGAGAAACCGCAGCGCGGCGAAAGAGAGCCAATCCCAGGACACGGCGCTGAGCCCGGTCATCAGCGAATAGGCCAGGATCGCCAGCATCATCATGCGCTTGCGGCCGATGTAGTCGGCGAGGACGCCGCCGATCAGCCCGCCCACGCCCCAGCCCAGGAGCGTAATCCCGATGACCGTGCCGGCGTAGGCCGGAATCTGGGCGTACTGCGCCGGTAGCAGCAGCTGATGGAGCGCCACGCCGACGGTGAGGATCAGCGCATAGGTCTCATAGCCGTCGAAGAGCCAGCCCAGATTCGAGGCGAGAAGCGCATACCATTGGTCGCGATTGAGGCTGCGATACCAGGGGCCTCGAAGAGCGGTCTCCGCGCCGGTCATGGGGTCTCCTTGCCTCGCATCGTTTGACGTGGTCATGCCTTGCGCTTCTTCGCCGCGAGCCGCACTGCCTCGACGATCTGAGGATAGGTCCCGCAGCGGCACAAATTGCCGGAAAGATAGTGACCGATCTCCGCATCGCTCGGATCGGGGTTTTCGTCGAGGAGCTGGCGCGTCATGAGCACGAATCCCGGGGTGCAGAAGCCGCATTGAAAGGCGCCGGCCTCGATGAAGGCCTGTTGCACCGGATCGAGCCGCTCGCCCGCCCCGAGATACTCGACCGTCTCAACCTGTGCGCCGTCGGCGAAGACGGCGAGGAAGAGACAGCCCGACACTGCCGTGCCGTCGACCAGGACGGTGCAGCACCCGCACAGGCCTTGCGCGCAGCTTTCGCGTGCGCCGAAGAGGTCGAAGCGCTGCTGCAGCACCTCGACCAGGCTTTGGTGCGTGCCGATCTCGGCACTCGCCGGCGCGCCGTTGAGGGTGAAGCGGATGGTGCGCGCGTTCATCTCATTCCTCACCGAGCGGATCGCCGGCAGCCGCGCGGATCGCGCGGTAGACCGCCTCCGGCGTCAACGGCAGCGCCGTGAGCCGCACGCCGACGGCGTCGTGAATTGCATTGGCGATGGCGGGCGAAACGCCGAAGGTTGCGCTCTCGCCGACGCCCTTGGCGCCGAAGGGACCGCCCTGCTGCTCGGCGGGGACGAACTCGCTCTCGATCGCGAGCGGCAGGTCGTGCATGCCGGGTATCTTGTAATCGGCGAGGGAGGCGTTGGTGACCTGGCCCTTATCGAAATTCATGCGCTCGAACAGCGTGAAGCCGAGCTGCATGATCGCGGCGCCGGAAAGTTGCGTCTCGACGATGCGCGGATTGATCGCGCGTCCGGCGTCGGCGACGTTGACGAGGCGCGTCACCCGCACATGCCCGGTCTCGGTGTCGACCTCGAGCTCGACCCCGGTGGCGCCGATCATCCAGAAGGGCGTCGCGTTCTCGGTGAGCCCCGTGCTGTGGTCGGGCGGGCTATAGCTCGGGATGAAGCTGCCGGTGCCGATGATGGTGCCCGCCTGCATGCCGTATTTCCGGCGGAACAGCTCGGCGAGCGACAGGTTGGAGCCCGGCGGCAGACCGAGCGAAGCGGCCAAGGCCGCAATCTTGTCGCGGGCGTCCTCAGCCGCGAGCCTCACCGCATTTCCCATGTGATAAGTGGACCGCGAGCCCAGGGTTGCCATGTCGTACGGGGTCACGTCGGTGTCGGGGTGGATGACGGCGATCGCCTCGGCCTCGAGGTTCAGCACCTCGGCGACGATCTGCGCCATGGCAGTGTCCGAGCCCTGGCCCATGTCGACCGTGCCGCAGGACAGCGTGCAACTCCCATCGGCGTGGATGGCCACGCTGGCGATCGAGGTGGTGGGCGCGATGCTCGCCTTGAAGCCGATGGCAATGCCGCGGCCGCGTTTCACCGCACCGGCGCCGCGATCGAACGGCCGGTTCCAATCGAGGCGCGCCGCGAGGCGCTCGAGCACCGCCTCGATCTCGGCGTCGCGCATGATCGTGCCGGTCGCCTGCGGCCGGCCGTTGCGCAGCAGATTCTTGCGCCGGAACGTCAGCGGATCGATCGCGAGCGCCCGGGCGATGAGGTCGGTGTGGCTCTCATAGGCCCAGACGAGCTGCGGAATGCCGAAGCCCCGCAAGGCGCCGGCGGGCGGCAGGTTGGTGTAGAGCGCATAGGAATCGATGCTTACCGCCGGGATGTCATAGGGACCGGCGGCGGTGAAGCCGGATTTCTGCGTCACCCGCGGCCCGATATCGGCGTAGGCGCCGCCGTTCCACAACACCTCGCAATGCCGCGCGGTGACGCGTCCGTCCTTGGCGACGGCGCTCTTGATGCGGAAGGTGCTGGCGTGCTTGGTGATCGTATAGAATTGCTCTTCCATCGAGAGCGCGACTTTGACCGGCCGACGCGCCAGAAGGGAGAGCGCCACCACCAGCGCCTCGAGCTTGATGTAGAGCTTGGCGCCGAAGCCGCCGCCGAGATGCAGCGTCTTGACCCGCACGCGGTTCTCCGGCCAGCGCAGCAGCCGGGCGATCTCGATGCGCACGAAGGAAGGGCTCTGCGAGGCCGTATGGATCGTGACCGACGACGGGGTCGCGTCGGCCAGCGACACGAAGGGCTCGAGCGGCACGTGCAGCACCTGCTGCGTCTGGAAGGTGTGCTCAAACACCTGCTCGGCCGATGCGAAGGCGGCGTCGACGTCGCCCTGTCGCAAATGGAAATCGAGCGCGATGTTGGTGTTGGTGCGGCCCTCGAGATGCTTCAAATCCGGAAAGGTGCCGGCCGGCCGCAACACCTCGTGGACGATCGCCGTCGAGGTCATCGCCTCGCGCTCGTCGAAGACCGCCGGCAGCTCGTCATATTCGGCGACGATGAGATGCGCGGCGGCTTCGGCGATGTGCGGGTCCGCCGCCAGGACCACGGCAACGGGTTCGCCGACATAGCGCACCTTGTCGATGGCGAGGATCGGCTGGTCGTGGAAAGCCGGCCCGTAATAAGGATCCGGAATCACCCGGCGCACATCCTCGGCCGTGATCACGCTGTGAACGCCGTCCATCGCGCGCGCGGCCGCGACGTCGAGGCGCCGGATGCGGCCATGCGCCGTGCGGCTGCGGAAGATCTTGCCGTAGAGCATGCCCGGCAGCCGCAGATTGTGCACATACTCCGCGCGGCCCGTGACCTTGGCGCGCGCCTCGAGGCGCGGCACCGAGCGTCCCACCTGTCCGCCCGGGGAGATCGTGGTGGTCATTGGCGCGCCTCCCCTGCGTTGGACCCTGCGGCGAGCGCGCGACGGACGGCGCGGCCGAGATAAACGCGCAGGAGCTGGCGCTTATAAGCGGCCGAGCCCTGCGCGTCGCTGACCAGCTCGACCGCCGCCGCGGCGTCGCCGGCCGCGCGCAACAGCGCCTCGCTCGGCTCGCGGCCGGCGAGCATGGCCTCGGCGGCGGCGAGGCGCACCGGCCGGTCCGTCGCCGCGCCGAGCACGATGCGCGCGTCCTTTATCATCGGGCCCGACAGGGCGAGCGATACGGCGAGGCCGAGCGCGGGCCAATCATCGGCCGAGCGCGTCGTGCATTTGACGTAGGCGGCGCGCCGATCCTGCTGCGGCGGGACCACGACCTCGGCGATGAGCTCGTTGCCCTTGAGCACGGTTTCGAGATAGCCGACGAAGAGATCGGCAACCGGCAGCGTGCGTTCGCCCGAGGGGCCTGCGACGACGAGCCGGGCGTCAAGCGACGCAAGCACCGGCGGCAGATCCATATGCGGATCCGCATGGGCGAGGTGCCCACCCAACGTCGCGACGTTGCGCACGCGGACGTTGGAGAGGCGCAGCAATGCATCGGCGAGAACCGGCGCCATGCGCCTTGCCTCGCTCGACCGCTCGATCGACCGGAGGGTGGCGAGCGCGCCGATGCTGAGGCTCCCATCCTTCTCGACCACGATGCGCGAAAATCGCTTCTCGACCCGGCGAAGACTGACCAGCCGCGCCGGGACGAGCACCCCGAATTTCATCATCAGCATGATCGCCGTGCCGCCGCCCACCGGCCGCGTCGACACATCGTCGGGATCGAGGAGAGCGATCGCCTCGCCGAGGCTCGCCGGCTCGACGAACTCGAAGGGCGTCATGGCGCCGCCTCGAATGCCGTCGCCGAGCGGTCGGCCGACCAGATGAACGACGCGAGTTCGACGGCGATGCGCTCCGGCTGTTCGACCGGCGTCAGATGCCGCCCCTCCTCGATGACGACGAGGCGTGAGGCGGCGATCCCGCGATGGAGCGCTTCGGCCATCGCGACCGGCGTCGCGTAATCCTCGCGGCCGACGATGATCTTGGTCGGCACCTTCACCCGCGGCAGCGCTGCGCGCAGATCGCAGGCGCCCAGCATGCGGCAGCTTTCCGCATAGGCGGCGACATCGTTGCCGAGGAAGGTCTCGACCGTCCGGGCCACGATCTCGGGACGGGACGCGCGAAAAGCGTCGGTGAACCAGCGCCGTTGCTGGAAAGCGACGAGGTCCTGGAGCCCGGCGGCGAGCGCCCGGTCGGCGCGCTCAGCCCAAACCTTCGGCGCATCCTCGCCGTACCAGGCCGTGGTGTCGATGAGGCCCAGCGCGGCGACGCGTTCGGGATAGGCGTCGGCGAAGGCCAGCGCCACGCATCCGCCCATCGACGTCCCGACGATGGCGGCGGCGGGCCAGCCGACATGATCGAGCGCCGCCGCGAGGTCGTGCGCGAAGAGCTCGACCGTATAGGGCCCCGGCGGCTTGTCCGATCCGCCATGGCCGCGACAGTCGATGGCGAGACCCTCGCCCATGCCGGCGAGGCGCTCGGCCACCGGCCTCCAAAAGCGACGATCGGCAGCCAGCGGATGGAGCAGGACGATGGGCGCGCGATTCGGCCGCGGGCGGCCCCAGCGCGTTGCCAGGATCCGCGCGCCGTCGCGCGTCGCGATGGGTTCGACGTGAGCTGGGAATACAGAAGCGTCGTCCAAGGCGGTCTGCGGTCCTCCTGGGCTCCGCACGGGCGGCGAAGCTCCGTTATTGGTCATTAAGTCTTGCATATAACCAAATGACTGAGTTATCGTCAAGACATCGAAATGAGCGATCCGACCAGAATTTCGCCGCTGCCGCGCGACGAGCCGGGCGCTCCCGTCGGCGGCGACACTCGGCTGCCGCTTCACGCCCGCATCCGGGACGACCTGGCAGCGCGCATTGCGGCTCAGGAATGGGCGCCCGGGGCGGTCATTCCGGCCGAAGCTGCACTGGCGCGGCACTACGCCACCTCGATCAATACGGTCCGCCGCTCGGTCGAGCAGCTGGTCCGCGAAGGGCTGCTCGAACGCCGGCAGGGCAGCGGCACCTACGTCCGACGGCCGGCCTTCGATGCGAGCCTGTTTCGCTGGTTCCACTTCACCGACCAGGATGGCCGCGTCACCGTGCCGGAGAGCCGTCTTCTCAGGCGCACCATCGTCCCGGCGCCGGAGGACGCGGCACGGGGGCTCAGCCTGGCGCGCGGCGACGCGGTGCTGCACGTCCTGCGCCTGCGGCTCTGGGCCGAGATGCCGGTGGTGGTGGAGGATCTGTATCTGCCGCTACCGCGCTTCGCCCGCTTCAAGGAGATGCCGGAAAGCGCGATCGGCCCCCTGCTCTATCCGGTCTATGAGCGCGAGTTCGGCTGCCTCGTGGCGCAAGTCGAGGACGAGCTGTCGATCGCATCGGTGGACGGCGAGCATGCCAATCTGCTGCAGGTGCAGCCCGGGAGCGCCGTCGTCGTCGTCGATCGCGCCTCGCTCGCCGCGAATGAGTCGGTGATCGATTGGCGCCGCGCCCGCGGCCGCGCCGACCGCTTCCGCTACAAGCTGCGCCTGCGCTGATCGCGCTACGCGGCCTTCAACAACGGCTCGAGGCCGCGCACCTCCTTGAGGCGCGCGAAGAGCTGTTCGCGCTCGGCTGGCGCAAGCGCGCGGTTGGGCGGCAGCGGCGTCAGCCATTGCCGATCGCCGGTGAGCCGCGCCACCAGTTCCTTGAGGCCGCCCTGGAAGGGGAAGGCCTGCAGGATGAGGCGCGCCTGGGTGAGCTCCTCCTGCAGCGCATCGGCACCCGGCTGCTGCCAGGCGCGGAACACCGCGTGCGCCAGCGGCGCGGTGATGTTGGTGCTGGCGGAGATGCAGCCGGCGCCGCCGGCGCGCAGATTGTCGAGCAGGAATTGCTCGCTGCCGGAATAAGCGCCGAAGCCCGGAATCTGCTTGAGCAGGTTCGCCGTGTAATTCCAATCGCCCGAGCTGTCCTTGACCCCGGCGATGGTGTCGCCGTAAGCGGCTTTGAGGCGCTGGATCAGCGCCGGCGTCACCGGCACCGCCGACATTTGCGGGAAGTGATAGAGATAAAGGCGCAGCCGCGGGTCGCCGATCCGCTCGATCACTTCGGCGAAGAAAGCGAAGAGCCCATCCTCGCTCGGGTTCTTGTAGTAGAAGGGCGGCAGCAGCAGCGCCCCCGTGCCGCCCGCCGCGAGCACCGCCTGGGTCAGCGTGACGGCGTCGGCGAGCGCGCAGGAGCCGGTGCCGATGATGCAACGCTCCATCGGCAGGCCGGCGCCGACCATCGCCTCGATGAGACCGAGACGCTGCGCCAGGGAGAGTGAATTAGCCTCGCCCGTCGTGCCCAGCGGCGCCAGCCCGTCGCAGCCATTGGCCAGCAGCCACCGGCAATGGGCAATGAAGGCCTTGGCGCTGGGCGCGAGGTCGGCGCCGACCGGCGTCAACACCGCGGCATAGACGCCGCGCGGTGGGCTCGATGACTGCTGGGTCACGGCTGGTTCTCCTCGAATTCGCGACGGCGCCAGTCCAGCACGCCCGGCCCGCCAGCGCAACCCAGGCTAGGCCGCGCCCACCATCTCCGGCAGGCGCCGCAGCAGCGCGCCGAGCCGGCCCACGCCGTCAGCGATGCGCGCTTCGTCGGCGAGCGTGAAGTTGAGGCGCAGCGTGTTGCCGCCGGAGCCGTCGGCATGGAAGGCGCGGCCCGGCACGAAGGCGACGCGCGCCTCGGCGATGGCACGCGCCAGCAGCGCCGCGGTATCGATCGCCGGCGGCAAGGTCAGCCACAAGAACATGCCGCCTTGCGGCGTCGTCCACTGCACGCCGGGCGGCATCTCGCGCGCCAGTGCCGCGAGCATGGCGTCGCGGCGCGCGCGGTAGCAGCGCCGGATCGGCACCAGTGCCGCGGGCAAGACCTCCTGCACCACCTCGTGCATCACCATCTGGCCGAGACTGGCGCTGTGCAGATCGCTCGCTTGCTTCACCAGGACGAGCCGGCGGATCACCTCGAGCGGCGCCGCCACCCAGCCGAGCCTAAAGCCCGGCGCCACCGTCTTGGAGAAGGTGCCGCAATAGAGCACGCGTCCGGCGTCGATGCCGCCGGCGCGCGCCGCTTCGAGCGCGGCCAGCGCCGGCAGCCCCTCGCCCTCATAGCGCAGCGCCTCATAGGCCGCGTCCTCGATCAGCGGCAGTTCCAGCGCCGCGGCGGCGGCGAGCAGCTCCTCGCGCTCCTCGCGGCTGAGGCTCGCCCCGGTCGGGTTCTGGAAATCGGGCATGACATAGCCGAGCGCCCGCCGCTTTGCGCCGCGCCGCGCCGCGCGGCGATTATCGCCGCGCCGCGGCAGATCGTCATAGACCGGCTCATAGGCGCCGAGCGCCTGCAACGCGCCGAGATAGGTCGGACGCGCCAGCAGCACCCGATCGCCCGGCGCGACGAAGAGCTTGGCGATGAAGTCCAGCGCCTGCTGCGCGCCGCTGGTGATGAGGATGTGCTCGCCGCCGCAGGCGATGCCCAGACCCGTCATGTAGCCGGCGATCCAGTCGCGCAGCGGGCGGTAACCCTCGCTGGCGGAGTATTGCAGCGCTGCCGCGGCGCGCGCGGGGTCGCCGAGCACGCGGCGATGGGCGGCGGCGATGGCCTCGGTCGGGAAGAGCGCAGGATCGGGGATGCCGCCGGCAAAGGAGATCAGATCCGGCTGGTCGAGCAGCTTCAGCAGCTCGCGAATCTCGGACGCCGCCATGCGGCGGGCGCGGCCCGCGTAATGTTTCTCCCAAGCGACCATGCCGGCACCCCGATGCCGTGATCTAAGTCAATAATACTGACCTAATCGCAAAAAGCAAGCGCGATTGCGGCGGTGCAGCAGGGCCCTTATCATTGGAGGCGCGCAGCCATCTCCCGTCTATCCCCCCATGGCGACGCTTTGCCACCCGTCGAAGTTGTGACCTGAGCCGATGCGTCGATTTTTGCCGCTGCTGCCGCTCCTGGCGGTTGCCTGCCAGCCTTTGCCCCATCCCTTCTCGGCGGACATCCCCGCGACGAGCAAGCCCGCGCCGGTCGTCCCGCCCGACAGCGCCGATATCGTGGTGGCGCCGGTGGCGGGGGCGCCCAAAGCGGTCGGCGAGGCGCTGGCCGCCGCGCTCCGCGATGCCGACATTCCCGCCAGCACCAAGGGCGCGGGCAACCGCGCCAGCGACCATCTCCTCAGCACCGCGCGCACCGAGCCGCAGAATGGCCGCGATGCCGTCACCTTGGCCTGGGAGCTGCGCAGCGCCGATGGCCGCGTGCTCGGCCGCGGCAGCATCGCGGCCGAAGAGCCGGTGGAAGGCTGGCAAAAGGGCGATGCGGCGGTGACGCAGGACCTCGCCGCAAAGGCGGCGCCGGCGATTGCCGGGCTGGTGGAGGCACCGCCGCCGGTTGCCGCCGCGGTGACCGAGCCGCTTTTGGCGATGGGGCCGGTTACCGGCGCCCCGGGCGATGGCGGCTCGACCCTCAGCCGCGCCATGAGCTTTGCACTGAACCGTGCGCATGTGGCGTTGGCCGACACGTCCGGCGCCAAGGAGAGCTTCATCCTGGTCGGCAAGGTCGAGCTGTCGCCGCCCGCTTCCGGACAGCAGCAGGTCAAGGTGAGCTGGATCCTGCGCGGCCGGGATGGCGGCGAGATCGGCCGGATCGACCAGCAGAATGCCGTGCCGGCGGGCAGCCTCGACGGGCCTTGGGGCGATATCGCCTTTGCCGTGGCGAATGCCGCGGCGCCCGGCGTTGCGGCGCTGATCGAGAAGGCGAAGGCGGCCGGCATCGGCGCTTCCTGAGGTCGCGCACGGCGCGAAAGGTCGTTTACAGGTTGGGGGCCGCTTTGTTACAGTCCCGGCCGCTCGGCGGGCGTGCTCCGAAGTCGCGGCGGGCGTCACCCGAAGACCGACGAAGCCTCGTATGAAAATCCTAACCTGCAATAGCAATCGGCCGCTGGCGGAGGCGATTTCCGCCTATCTCGCCACGCCGCTGACCAATGCCAGCGTGCGCCGGTTCTCCGATATGGAAGTCTTCGTCGAGATCCACGAGAACGTGCGCGGCGAGGATGTCTTCATCATCCAGTCGACCTCCTACCCCGCCAACGACAATCTGATGGAGCTGCTGGTGACCTTGGACGCGTTGCGGCGCGCCTCGGCGCGGCGCATGACCACGGTCATCCCCTATTACGGCTATGCCCGTCAGGACCGCAAAGCGGCGGGACGCACGCCGATCTCGGCCAAGCTCGTCGCCAATATGATCACCGCGGCAGGCGCCGACCGCGTCCTCACCCTCGATCTCCATGCCGGACAGATCCAGGGCTTTTTCGACATCCCGACCGACAATCTCTATTCCGCGCCCGTCTTTGTGAAGGACATCAAGCAGCGCTACGACGGCGACGACCTCGTCATCGTATCGCCCGATGTCGGCGGCGTGGTGCGGGCGCGCGCGGTGGCGCGCCTTCTCAACGCCGATCTCGCCATCATCGACAAGCGGCGCGAGCGCGCCGGCGTCTCCGAAGTGATGAACATCATCGGCGACATCGATGGCCGCCGCTGCATCCTGATCGACGACATCGTCGACAGCGCCGGGACGCTGTGCAACGCCGCCGAGGCGCTGATGGAGCGCGGCGCTCGCTCGGTCGCCGCCTATGTCACGCATGGCGTCTTCTCCGGCGGCGCGGTGGCGCGCGTCGCGGCATCGCCGATGGAAGCCATGGTCACCACCGACAGCATCCTTGCGACCGAGGCGGTGCGCGTGGCAAAGAATATCCGCCAGCTCACCATCGCGCCGCTGATGGCAGAGGCGATCCGCCGCATCAGCGAGGAGCGTTCGGTTTCGAGCCTGTTCGATTAGGCATGCAAAGTTTCGCCGCCGCGCCGAGGCGTGGCGGCGGCGCGGCGTTCGGCACCCCTGGAGGCCGGCGCCGCAAGCGGTGAAGCCCGCGCGTTGGGCGCGGGTCCGCAATGGCAAGAGAGGAGTTTTGCGATGGCCGACATCGTCACCATCCGCGCCGAGGCGCGCGACCGGGCTGGAAAGGGGGCCGCCCGGGCCGCTCGCCGCTCGGGGCGCGTTCCCGGCGTCATCTATGGCGAGAAGCAGCCCCCCCGGCTGATCAGCGTCGATCCGCGCGAGCTGCAGGTCGAGCTGCAGAAGAAGGGCTTCTTCGCCCGCCTGGTCAATGTCGAGATCGACGGCACCCAGGAGCGCGCGCTGCCCCGCGACGTGCAGCTCCACCCCGTGACCGACAAGCCCGAGCATGTCGATTTCATGCGCGTCGGCGCGAAGACGCGCATCACCGTCGCCGTGCCGGTGGTGTTCCTGAACCCGGAAAGGTCGCCGGGCATTCGCCGCGGCGGCATCCTCAACATCGTCCGCCACGAGATCGATCTCATCTGCTCGGCCGACGCCATCCCCGATCGCATTACCGTCGATGTCGAGGGACTCGATATCGGCGACAGCGTCCATATCACCAAAGTGAGCTTGCCGCCGGGCACCCGGCCGACCATCGCGCGCGACTTCACCATCGCCTCGGTGGCGGCGCCGACGGCGGTGCGCGAAGAGCAGGCTGCGGCAGCCGCCGCCGCAGCGGCGGCGGCCGAAGCGGCCGTGGCCGCCGAAGCGGCGGGCGCCGTCGCCGGCGCGCCGGGCGCTCCGGGTGCGACGCCGGGCGCGGCTCCGGGCGCCGCCGGCGCGGCCCCGGGTGCAACGCCGGCGGCCGGCGCGGCAGCAGCGGCCAAGGAACCGGCGGGCAAAGGCAAAGGCTAAATGCGTCTCATCGTCGGGCTCGGCAATCCCGGTGCCCGCTACGAGCGCAATCGCCACAATATCGGATTCATGGCGGTGGACAGAATCGTCCGCCGCCATGGATTCGGGCCTTTCCGCAGCAAGTTCCAAGGCGCCCTCGCCGAGGGCGAGATCGGCGGCGAGCGGGTTTACGCGCTGAAGCCGCAGACCTTCATGAACGCGTCGGGCGATTCGGTCGGCGAGGTCGCGCGCTTCTACAAGATCGCCCCGCCCGAGATCGCGGTCATCTATGACGAGATCGATCTCGCGGCCGGCAAGCTGCGCGTCAAGCGCGGCGGCGGTGCCGCCGGCCATAACGGCATCCGTTCCATCGACGCGGTGATCGGCGAGGATTTCTGGCGGGTACGCCTCGGCGTCGGTCATCCCGGCGTCAAGGAATTGGTGCAGCCTTACGTGCTGCAGAACTTCGACGCCGAGGAGATCGGCTGGCTCGTGCCGCTGCTCGACGCGGTCGCCGAGGCGCTGCCGGTGCTGATCGCCGACGACGCGCCGGGCTTCATGAGCAAGGTGGCGCTCATCCTGAAACCCCCGCCGCCGAAACCGCCGCGCGCCGATATCGAGAACAAGGACTGAGAGATGGGATTCAATTGCGGCATCGTCGGGCTGCCGAATGTCGGCAAGTCGACGCTCTTCAACGCGCTGACGGCGACCGCCGCGGCCGAAGCGGCGAATTACCCCTTTTGCACCATCGAGCCCAATGTCGGCCGCGTCGCGGTGCCGGACGACCGGCTCGAGGTCTGCGCCCGGCTCGGCAAATCGGCGAAGATCGTGCCGACGCAGCTCGAATTCGTCGACATCGCCGGCCTTGTCCGCGGCGCCTCGCGCGGCGAGGGCCTCGGCAACCAGTTCCTCGGCCATATCCGCGAGGTCGACGCCATCGCCCATGTGCTGCGCTGTTTCGAGGACGGCAACGTCACCCATGTCGAAGGCTCGATCGATCCGATCCGCGACGCCGAGACGGTGGAGACGGAGCTGCTGCTCGCCGATCTCGACAGCATCGAGCGGCGCGTCACGGCAACGCAGAAGAAGGCGCGCGGCGCCGACAAGGAAGCCATCCAGCAGCTCGCCGTGATGGAGCGGGCGCTGGCGGCGCTGCGCGAGGGCAAGCCGGCGCGGAGCATCACGGTGGCACCGGAAGAGCGCGCGCTGTTCAAGGGGCTGCAGCTCATCACCGCCAAGCCCGTGCTCTATGTCTGCAATGTCGAGGAGGCTTCCGCCGCCGACGGCAATGCCCAGAGCGCGCGCGTCGCCGCTTTCGCCAAGGCGCAGGGCGCTGCCATGGTGGTGATCTCCGCGGCGATCGAGGCGGAGGTGTCGCAGCTCGCCGACGAGACCGAGAAGCGCGAGTTCCTGGCCAGCCTCGGCCTCGTCGAGCCCGGCCTCGCCCGCGTCATCCGCGCCGGCTATCGCCTCCTTGACCTCATCACCTTCTTCACCGTCGGCCCCAAGGAAGCGCATGCCTGGACGGTAGCGCAGGGCACGAAGGCACCGCAGTCCGCCGGTGTCATCCACACCGATTTCGAAAAAGGCTTCATCCGCGCCGAGACCATCGCCTATGCCGATTTCGTTGCTTGCGGCGGCGAGCAGGGCGCGAAGGAAGCCGGCAAGATGCGCCTCGAAGGTGCCGAGTATGTCATCGCCGACGGCGACATCCTGCATTTCCGCTTCAACGTGTAGGGGACGCGTCCAAGCGGCCCGCTTGGTTCCGCATCGCTACCTCTGTGCGCGAAGGTTTCGGTCGACCTGCCGCGCGAGCCGAACGTAGTCGACCTTGGAGCGGTGTCGTCGATCCAACGGGATCGGCATCTCGAGCAGGCGCAATCCGCCGATCCGCTCCGCTTCGCGGCGCCACATGGGCGCGTGCACCGCATCGCCCTCGATCGCCAACACCGGCATGGCGCCGGGTATGAGCGCGGCACGCCGCACCCCGGGCCATAGCCGCGCCGGGGCCTCGATCTGGAAAGGATAGAAGGCCCCGGCGCGCGCATCGCGCCGGCCGAGGAGCCAGAGGCGGCGGCGATCGTCGACGCGGCCGGCATCACCCGTGCGGTGCCAGAGCTCGCCATCGATCATCGGCTTGGCACCGGCATCGCCGACGCCATCGAGGTAGCCCTTGTTTACATGAGCGCCGGTCACCACGATCTCCTCCGCTTCGAGACGGAGGCGAATGCCGGCGACGGGCTCGCCGGCGAGCAACCCCGCGCCGCTCCGCATGGCTTGCCAGTCCGCGGCCGATAGGGCGGCAACCGCCTGATGCGCGATCGGCTCGGCCTCGGTCGACCCATAGACGCTGACGATTTCGGCTCGCGGCAGTTGCTCGATCAGCTTCAGCAGCAGGTCGGGGAATACCGGACCGCCGCCGGTAAACACCGCGTCGATATCGACCGGCGACGGTGCTGCGGCAATGAGCTCGCAGACCGCGGGAGGCGCCAGGATGCGGCGCACGCCGTTGCTGCGGATCCAGCGGAGGAGCGACGCGGCGTCGATGCGGTCTTGCTGTGCCGGGCGCCAGTTCGGCAACACCGACGTGATCCCAAGCGCGAGATTGGCGATGACGAAGACCGGAAACGCGACGAGATCGACCGCGTTGTCGCGGCGCGGCGCGAGGATACGCGCGACCGCGGCGTTCTGCGCCGCAAGAAAGCCATGCGTGCGCAGGATGCCTTTGGGCGCTCCGGTTGAGCCGCTGGTGAAGGAGATCAGGGCCGGGTGATCGTCGGCGACGGCAGAGCACGGATCAACGCCCGCGACACCGTCGACCGCGTCGAGCTGGAGCGGCACACGCCAGAGCTCGGGAACGAGAAACCGCAGGACGCGGTAGCAGCCCGCCGAAAGATACGCCTTGGGCCGGGCGGCGGTCGCGGCGTGCCGCAGCCCGGCAAGGCCCAGCGCCGGCTCGGGAAAGACGACGGTGGCGCCGAGCCGCCATAGACCGGCAAGCGCGGCATAAAGCTCGATGCCGAGCGGCATCGCCACCAACACCCGGTCGCCGGCGGCGATACCGCGCACGCGCCAAGCTGCCGCCAGCGCTGCCGAGCGGCCTGCGAGATCTCCGAAGCTCGCCGATCGGCCGCTCGCTTCGACGATGGCGGTGCGCCGGCCCCAAATCTCCGCCTGATCCAGAAACCGGGCGATCAGGTTCATCGTCCGGCCGGAAACAGCTCGCGCCCGAGCAAGGCGTAACGGCGAAACACGCGGGCGGCGTGGCGCGCGCTCCGGTCGCGCGAGACGTTGTCGACATGCATGAGGGCGTGAATGACATGGCTGAATCCCAGCGCCAAAGCGCGACGATGGAACGTGTCGGCCAGCACATGGCCGACGCCCCGCATGCGGCTCGCATAGGTCTTGAGGATGACGGTGCGGGGCTGTGGCCCTTCGAGCCGGTCCGGAATGCCGAAGAGGAAGCCCACCAGCCCGTCGGGGCCGTGCGCAAACAGCACATGCGCGGGATCGACGAGCGGCAGGACCGGCGCATAGAGACCGAAGAAAGCCTCGCGCGCGATCGGCGCGAAAAAGCGATTGCGAGAGAATTCCGCCAGGGACAGCTCGAAGAGCTGAGCCACGAGCCGGTCGGCGTCGCGGCCGTCCCAAGGCGTGATCGTCACCCCTGGCACCGCCGCCGGGCTCGCCGCGAGCGCTTCGCTCAACGCGCCGCGCGCGGAAACGTATTGCGAGATCGGCGTGAAGCCCGCGCCTTCGAACGCGGCGCGGTCATGGGGCCCGCTCACCGGCTCGAGCAAGAAAGGCGGCGCGCCGTCGCTGTCGAGGACGACGCGATAGCGGTGCCATGTGTCGCCATCCATCGGACCGACCACGGCACCGTATCCCTCATCCGCCATGGCGGCGGCGATCGCTTCGAGCAGTGCCGCCCCTTCGGCAACGCCGGCACAGGCGAAGCCGCCGACCGCGGCCGTCCACTTGCCGTCCCAGCTTGGCGCGTCCCGCCACACCAGCGCCGACGCACCCGCCGTTTCGAATCGCTGCGGCTCGGTCATCCGATGATCCCTTTGACAACAAACAGTGCGACCGGCACCGGCATGGATGCCAGAAACACGCGCGGCGCCCGCCAGCGGTCGAACCAGCCGGGTCGCGCAAGCTCGACCGCCGCGCCGGTCGCCAGGGCGGCGACGGCCCAGGGCAACAGCGACCCATGCCATGAGGATTGCGGCGCGTTGAGCGGGGTGACGACGGAGAGCGTCGTCAGGGCGAGGATCGCGGCGGGCAAAATCCACCATCGCGCGGCCCTGCCGAGCGCGATCGCCGCGAGAATAACCGCCGCCGCGGCGAAGGTGAGGTCGAAGAGGTCGATCGCGCTCTTCCCGAAATACTCGCCGACGAAGAGCCAAAACAGGCTGACAGCGGTGACGGTCGCCAGCAGGTCGAGATCGGGATAGGGGCTGCTGCAGGGCCGGTGCAATCGCGCGACGCTGGCGATAACGATCGTCGCCACGGGCAGTACCGCGTTGTGCGGCGCCGTATAGGAAAGCACCAGGAAGATCAGGATGGCATAACCCCGCGCCGCATGCGGCGTCAGGCGAAGAACCGGCGCGAAATAGACGATCGCGCCCATCAGCAGGACGAAGCTCAGCGCGAGCATGGCGATGCTGGCCGCCGGCGCCGCGAGATGCTCGCCGAGCATCAGATGGATGGCGATGGGCACGAACAGATTGTCGAGCCCCTGCCAGGACTGCGCTTCGACGAGCGCGCCGAAGGCGGCGATGAAGAGGCCGAGGACCACGACCGTCGCGCGCGGCGTGTCGCTCATCAGCAGCAGCAGGATCATGGCCACAAGCCAGGTGACGACAAAGAACGTGGCGACGCCCTCGAGGCTCTTGGTCCCGCCTTCGACGCGGAAGAGCCGCCGCCCGTACGCCGTGCCGACCAGCGCCGCCGCCGCATCGGACAAGGTCACGACCGCAATCGGCAGGACATAAAGGACCGGCTCCCCGGCCGAGCGGAAGAAGAGGAAGGCGACGGCCAGCGCCAGATAGATTTCGCCGTAGGACCGCCGCTCCACCGAATGCAACACCGCGCCGAGATCGGTTCCGACAAAGCGGCGCGAGCGCAGCACCAGCATTACCGGAAGCGAGACGCCGACGAGCAGCATCACCGGCCAGCGATCGGCAAAGGTGAGCGGCAGTGTCAAGGCGTAGCCCCCGGTCGCGACATGGACGATCTTGCGCTTGAGCTCGGGGGCGATGGCGAAATGCCGAGCGGCAAGCGCGACCACGCCCATGCTCCCGACGAGGAGACCGACCGAGAGCAAGATCAGCGCGACGTCGCCTGCGGCCTTCACGCGAGCACCTCCTCGACGACGAAGTCCGAATAGAAGAAGGCTTTGTCGATCGCCTTGCCGCGCTTCTCGAGGTCGCCACGCGTGCTGACCCGCGCCGCGTGCTCGGCCGGCACGCGGCGCGCCACCATCATGTTCCAGTAGACGAGCCGCGCCCCGGGGCGCGCGGCGCGCAGCAGCCCGCCATAGATCGCCGCGACGGAGGCTGCGTCCATGTATTCGAAGATATCGGACAGATTGAAGCCGTCGGCTTTCTCCCCGGTGGCGATGAAGCGCTCGAGCGCGCCGGGCCGGATGTCCAACCGGTCGAGACGGGATGCGATGGTCTGGTAATGGATGGCGCGCCAGGCGTGCGGCAGCGCCGCGCCATGCGTGCCTTTCAGGATCCAGTGCAGGTAGGGATTTTCAGCCGGGTCGAGCTCGACGACGGCGTGCCGGATACGCTCGGCGACATGGTCAGCGAGGCTGCCGCGAACATGGGCGAAAAACGCCGGATCGCGGCCCAGCCAGCCCATCACCTGATTGGAAAAGAAGGTGCGCAGCAGCAGCCGCCAGCGGCGGTTGTTCCAGCGCTCGGCGAGAAAGCGGGCGCGATCCGATTTCTCGCGCGGAACGAACACCGCATCGACCGTGGCGGAGCAATGGACGAGCGGCAGCAGCCACCGGCGCAGGATTCGGAAATACCGTTCGAACTTGCCGACGCCACCGGCGCCGTGAGCGATGATCTGCGGCCGACGCTGCGCCCAGAACGTGCGATCGGGCTCGGCGAGGGCGGGCAGTGCGCGGTCGAGGAGTTCGCCGCGGCGCAGCGAGGCGCGCGCGCCCATCAGCTCGAGGAATTCGCCATGCTCGAGCGACCGCATCGCAGCAACGCGCAGCCGGAGGCAGGCGATCTGCGCCGGCGACAAATCGACCACGATCACGCGCGCCGGATCGCGCGTCAGCAGCGACAGTGCATTGTCGCCCGCCGAGCAGATCGACACGAGCGTCGCTCCCGGCTCGACATCGAGGCCGACCAGCAGCGCATCGGCATCCTCCCAGAGCTGGGCATAGCGGATCATGTCGAAGCGCGCCTTTTCGGCGATCGGCGACTCAGCCATGGCGCTTTGCCACCTTCCCGCTTGCACCGTCGACCTCGACGAGATCGCCGGTGACGATCCAGGCCGTGGCGCCCTTGAGACCCACGACGCAAGGAATACCCAGCTCGCGGGCGACGATCGCCGAATGAGACAGCAGGCTGCCGCGCTCGACGACGATCGCGGCGGCGTTGCTGAAGACCGCGATCCAGCCGGGATCGGTATGGCGCGCGACCAGGACTTCACCCGGCGCCAGCGCTTCGGACGCTGGGTCGCGCAAGACGCGCGCCCGCGCCACGACCGAACCAGCGCTGCATCCGGCGCCGTAGCGGGTCGCTTCGTCGCCGGTCGCGGCCGGCGCCGTGACCGACTTCTGCACGACGCCAGCGGCTGCAGCGCCGCGAATCTCGACACGCTCCGGCGGGTCGGGGCGCGCCGCTGCCGCCTCCTGTTCCGCCTTGCGCAAGCCGACAACGCCCGTAAGATCGACGGAAAGCCCGGAGCCCTCGATCGCGCCCAGCGCCTCCTGAACCGTCAGGAAAAAGATGTCGCGTTCGCTCTCGATGAGGCCCAGCGCGGCGAACTGCCTGCCCATGGCGAGGAAGAGTTGGCGCGCCCGACCAAACACGCGTGTCCGCTCGAACCGCAGATTCTCTCGGTCGCGGACGCGCCGCTTGGCCCAGCGCACCAGCCGCAGAGCGACCCATCGCTTCAGCGGCCGATCCGCCAATCGCGCGGCAAGCCGGCCCATTGCGTCCGACCGCGCCGCCACGGGGCGCGGCGGTACCGCTGCGGCAGCGGCGATCGCGGCAAGGAGCGGCGCCGGATTCTCGGCCAGAGTGCGGCTTTCGAGCTTGAGCTCTTCGATGCAGCGATCGCCGAACTTGTCGATATAGGCGCGAATCTCCGTGGCGAGTTCCGAACTCTCCTCGAGGACGCGACGATCGCCCGCGGCAAGCCGCGCGGCGAGGGCCGGGTCTCTGGCGGCGAGCGCCCCCATCCGCGCGATCCGGCGCGCCGGCTCTGCCGAGACGATGTCGCCCTGGCCGATCATCTCGTCGTTAAAGAGAGCAAGCCCATCGGCGCCGGCCCATCGCTCCACCAGCCGCCGCGCGGCGCCGAACGCCATCATGCAGAGGAAGTCGTTGACCAGCGGCGCGTCCCAGCGGTCAAGCAGCTCCGCTTCGATACGGCGGTACTCGGCGGCAAGGGCCGAGAGCGGCAGGGTCGCAAGCTCGGCGGCCGGACGCTGCAGCGCTCGGTCAAGCCGCGCTTGGAAGGCGGCGATCGAACCGTCGAGCCGTGCGGCGGCAAGGAGCAAGCGCAACGCGACCCGGGCGACGCGCGCCCATTCCCGCAGCCGCCCCGTATCCGCTGTGCCGGGCGGCAACATGCGTTCGGCGAGATGGGCCGGCAGCGGCGATGCCAGGCCCATCATCTGCTCCATGTAGGAGCGGTTCAGCCCGTAGCCCGGCAGCAGCGCCAGCGCCCGGTACCAATTGGCGAGGTTGTAGTAAACGCGCCCGTCAATGCGGGCGAGCATGTTGTCGAAGGTGGCGGCGTGGCGGCGTATCGTGCGTTCGTCGACCCCGACAAGGCGCACGAACATGCGATAGACCCGCGCATAGACGTAGCCGGCGAAGCTGTAGGTCAAGGGGGACACCAGCCCCGGATAGCTCTCGACGATGTTCGAATTGTCGAAAACCAGCTGCGCCGGATCTTGGACCGCGCTCCCCAGAACCCTGCTGGTGATCGGCCGCGCTTGCAGCACGAAGAGGCGAGAGCCTTCGAAGGCCCATTCGACATCCTGGGGCTGGCCGAATGCCGCCTCGATCCGCAGCACGGTATCGCGCAACGCAGCGAGGTCGTCGCCGGTGAGCGGGCCCGTGGCCGGGCCGGCGAGGCGCGCGCCGCTGGCTTTCTCCAGAACATAGGTCTCGCCATCCACCTCGCCGCCGACGAGGCGATCGCCGAGCCCCGACACCGCCGAAACCACGATGCGGTCGGGGCGGCCGCTGACGGGATCGGCGGAGAAGGCGACACCGGCGACGCGCGCAGCGACCATGCGCTGGACGATGACAGCGGGTGCCATGCTCTCGGCGTCGAGCCCCTGCGACCGGCGATAGGCCCTCAGCGCGTCGGTCGATCCCGAGCGCCGTACCTCGGCGCAGGCGGCGGGAACATCGGCGGCGGCAACCCCGAGCCGCGACAGGAACTGGCCGGCATAGGAATGGCGCGCGCCGTCTTCGTCCTGTCCCGAGGAGCGGACAGCGAAAGGCCCGGGACCAACCGTATCGAGCGCTGCGCACAAGGCCATGCGCCCTGCGTCGGTCAGGCCGCCGTCGTCGAACGCTGCGCCCGCCACGGTCACGAAAGGTGGCACCGGAAACCCTTTGGCGGTCAGCATCGCCAACGCGGCGGCCTTGCCGCCGACACAGGCGACATCGCTGCAGTCCGGGCCATAAATGAGCGCCGCGGCCATCAGCGCACAGCGCCTATCAGCGGCGCGAATCCCGCGGTGGCGTAGCAGATCAGCACCCAGGCTCCCGCCATGCTGTCGATCAGCTTCTGTCCGGCGACATCAGGGCGCCGGGCGAAGCGCAGGGCCGCGGCCCAAAGGACGGTGAGCGCCACAGCGCCGATACCGCCGTCGACGATCACCGATCCGGTCGCCGATCCCGTGCCGATCAGCAGCGCAAAAGCGGCGCTGGCGGCAATGGCCCACAATGTCGCCGCGCGCGGCGCGCCGAGCAGGCCCGAATAGGTCTCGACGCCGCGCCGTTCGTTCTCCGGCGCCCAGACTTTGCGGCCGAGCTCCAGCACGCAGCCATTGGCGAAGCTCAATCCGAGGAACCAGGCAAGCCCTGCCGGCGGCGCGCCATGGCGCGGCAGCCATTGGCAAGCGGTCTCGAAGAGATCGATCAGCGGCATGATCGCCATGTGCGACACGAGATAAAGAAAGGGGCGCTGCTTCAGCCAGTCCGGCACGAAGAATTCGGCGGTCATGAGCGCCAGCCAGAACCAGACGAGGGCGAGCGGCACGAGAAGCGCCAGGTCGAGCATCGCGGCGATCGCCGCGGCGAACGGCACCCCGGCGAGCCCGATCCCGGCAATCAGCCGCAAGCTCACCAACCCGCGCGGGATCGGCCGCTCGGGGCGAAAACGCCGATCGTCGTCGCGGTCCTTGATCTCATCGCAGGCGCGCAGCTGGAAAAACAGGATCAGGACGATGACCCAGGCCCCGGCAAAGGTGGTAAAGGCGGGGAGGCCATCCCGAGAGAGATGCGCGGAGACGCTGAGGCTGGCGGCGGAGAACACCGCGAGCAGGATGCTGGTCTTACCGAGGGGAAAGCGTTCGCGCTGGTAGATCCAGAGGCGCTGTGCCAGCGACGGACGCGAAAGCTCACCGACGCTCATCGCGGCTTCCGCAGTCGCGCCAGCTTGCGATGGGCTCGCGCGAAATGGCCCGCCGCCAGCGCGGCGACGATCGAGATTTCACCGCACAGGCAGAGCACCGCGACGAGCTCGGCGAGCGCCGCGGCCTTGCCGTCACCCGCGAGGCCCATTATCCGCAACGCCGCCGACTGACTGGGCAAGCCAGTGCCGCCACCGACCGAGCCGACGAGAATATTGGGAAGCGTCGCCGAGACGAAGAGCCCGCCGTCGCGCGCCTCCATCCGGGTGAACCCGACGGCGGATTCCGAGACGCAG
Source organism: Allostellaceae bacterium (assembly GCA_035509275.1). GTDB lineage: Bacteria > Pseudomonadota > Alphaproteobacteria > ATCC43930 > CGMCC-115725 > DAHUYF01. The sequence goes on from DATJLU010000157.1 coordinate 32,222, forward strand.
GCGGCGTCCTGGCCCGTGGCGATGTAGAAGGCGGCGAGACCGTTGGCGTAGTGGGCTTGCGCGCCGAGTTGTCCCGCCAGCAGCGCGCCAAGATTGGCCACGCGGCCGTATTCGAGCATCGCGTCGATGTCGGTGTGGAGCAGCGAACGGACGATATCCGCCGGAACCACGACGCTCGCCGAGGCCTTGCGCCCGCGGCCGGTCAACATGCCGAGATGCGACGCCTTCTTGTCACCGGAGAAATTCGCCTCGACGAACCACCGGCGCGGCTTGACCGGCGAATTCGCCTCGATGAAGCGGCACAAGGCTTCGGTGGCGATCGTCACCATGTTCTGGCCCGAAGCGTCTCCCGTCGTGTAGCGGCACAGCAGAAAGACGATGTCGTTGTCGATCACCGGCTCGAGGCTGACGAGCTTGCCGTAGCGGGTCGTCGCTTCAGCGGTACGCTTCAGATCATCGACGGTGCGGGCGACCCATTCGACAAACAGCCCCGACTGCACCAGCCCCTCGAAGAGAAATCCCGGGCTGCGCAATACGCCCTCGCCCAGCAGCGCGACGCTCGCTCCTCCGGCACGCGAGACGACTTCGGCGCCGCGCCCATAGGAGGCGACGAGTGCGGCCTCGGTCGTCGCCATCGGGATGAAGTAATCGCCATGGGCATGCAGGCCGTTGACGCGGACCGGCCCGATCACTCCCACCGGTACCTTCACGGTGCCGATGAAATTCTCGATGTTTGCGCTGTATATCTCTGCGTCCCTGACGCTGTCGGGATCGGCGATCGCCGCACGCTCGGCGGCAAGATTCCCGGCGCCGAGCCTGAGCCACAGCCCGTCGAGCGTTTCCGCGGTGGCATGCCGGATGGGCCGCAGCGGCGCTGGCAAGCCCGCGTCGCGACGTTTCAATCGCTCGGTAACGTCGCGCTCCGTAATCGTGGCGCGCAGCCGTTCGAGCATCCAAAGAATCTGCGGCGGAACGATCATGGAAAGGTGCCGGCTCGCCGATGGAAGTGGGTTTCGTGACTGCTAACAAATACTTAAATTGGCCGAGGATTTCGGCGGAACCGAGGCGCGAATTGCCCGAATCCCGCCATCTATGCAATCAGCAGGACACGAAGAAGAAGTAAAAAAGGCCTGGAAGGCGACAGACGGATTCAAAGCCCGGGATCAGGCGGGTGGCTGCAGCGACGACGCGGCCTCGCGGACCTCTGGCGGCGGCGCCTGCACCACCGGCGCGGCCGCCGCCAGGATCGCCTCGCGCCCGGCGCTCCGCGGGGGATAGATGCGCTTGTGGTTGATCGTCTCTTTCGTCGCTTTGGCGGAGCGTCCGGTCGCGAGCACGCGGCGATCCCAGCCGACGGTATAAAGGGCGCCCCAGCCGCCAAGATCGAGCACCGTCACATACCAGTCGATCCGCAGCGGCAGCCCCGGCTGGCCATAGAGGTCGGCGACGACATTGTTTCCGGCAAAGCGGCCCATGGGACGCGCAAATTGGCAGGACATGACCGTGGGGTGCGCGCCGTCGATGAGGCTCGCGGCCACGTCGCCAGCGGCAAACACATTGGTCAAGCCGGTAACGCGCATGAACGGGTCCACGCTGAGCCGGCCGAGCCGGTCGCGGATCCCCGGCAGGCTTGCGGTGAGCGGGCTTGCGCGCATGCCGGCGCACCAGACGAGGGTCTCCGTCGCAATGACCTCGCCGGAGGCCAGGGTAATGCCGGCGGCGTCGACGGCAGCGATCTCGGCGTCGAGCTGCGTCTCGATGCCGAGCGACGACAGCGCATCGTCAATCACCGGACGCGCCGCGTCGCCAATGGTGGCGCCAACGACAGCATGGGGGTCGAGCAGGATCACGCGGCACGTGTCGGCCGGAAGCGCATGGCGCAGCTTGCGCGGCATCTCCGCGGCGACCTCGATGCCGGTGAAACCGGCGCCCGCGACGACCACGGTCGAGCGCCCCGCCGAGCGTGGCCGCGCGTCGAGCGCCGCGACATGGTCATTGAGGCGGACCGCCGCGCCGTAAGTATCGACATCGAAGCCGTGTTGCGCGAGGCCGGGAATATTGGGACGCGCCAACGCGCTGCCGAGCGCCAGCACGAGCCGGTCATAGTCGAGCCGAACCTCCTCGCGCGGCGTCGCAACCGACACCTGCTGCCGAACCGGATCGATCGTCCGGACGTCGCCGGTCAAATACCGGACGCCGACCGGATCGAGCACCTCGCCCAGCGGAATGGCGACGTCGCTGAGGTCGACCTCGTAGTTGCGGACGCGGATGTTGTGGTAGGGGTTGCGGTCGACGACGAGAATCTCGACATCGCCCGGCCTGGCGCCGACCTCGTCAAGCTTGCGCGCCGCGCCGACGGCCGCCCAGAGGCCGGCAAATCCAGCGCCAAGCACGAGAATGCGGGCCATTGCGTCATGCGCCCCGGCAAAACCCGATTGGCGGTCATGTTCGCATGGGCGCGGGCGGAGCGCAAACTCGCTGGACATCCAAGCCGGCGAAAAACTTTGTCCCTCGCCGCCCCTCCTCTATGATCCCCGCCAACAACAGGAGAGGAGGACCGGGTATATGGGACAGACCATTACGCTCACCGCCAAGGATGGGCACAAGCTTGCCGCTTATCGCGCCGATCCCGCAGGCAAGCCGCGCGGCGCGCTCGTCGTGATCCAGGAGATCTTCGGCGTCAACGGCCATATGCGCCGCGTCACCGACGGCTTCGCGCATGAAGGCTATGTCGCGATCTCGCCGGCGCTGTTCGACCGCGTCGAGAAGGGGATCGAGCTCGGCTATGACCAGAAGAGCATCGAGTCCGGGCGCGACATCCGCGCCAAGGTGCCGCTCGACGGCTCGCTCGCCGATCTGCAGGCGGCGATCGACTATGCAAAGCAATTCGGCAAGGTCGGCGTGGTCGGCTATTGCTGGGGTGGCGGCCTCGCTTTCCTGGCGGCGGCGCGCTTGCCTGGCGTCGCCGCGGCGGTCGGCTATTACGGCGGCCTGGTCGCCGCCCATGCCGACGAGAAGCCGAAAGTGCCGACGATGCTGCATTTCGGCGAGCATGATCAGAGCATCCCGATGAGCGATGTCGAGAAGGTGAAGCGGGCGCGGCCGGACGTGCCGATCCATGTCTACAATGCCGGCCATGGCTTCAACTGCGACGAGCGCGCGAGCTACAACGCCGACGCCACCAAAACGGCGATCGAGCGCACGCTCAAATTCTTCGCTGCGAACATAGGTTAAGACGGCAGGAAAAGTTCACCACTGAGGCAGTGAGGCACTGAGAAGCTTTTCGGTGCGCGAAGCGCGCCAATCCTTCTCCTCACTGCCTCACCGCCTCTGTGGTGAAACCCTTATTCAATCGTCCTGCTGCCGCCCGTTGCTTTAGTGGCTGATCATCCAGGGGCGGCGCTCGGGGAAGCCTTTCTGCCGCTTCGCGGTTTTGCCCGCTGCGGCGCTTTTGCCGCCGGCGCAGCAGCCGCAGCCCGGCGCGTGGCCGGAGGCGCTGCGGCGCGGCGCGTGGGCGCTGCGCTCGTTGGTCGCATGCGCGGCCAAACGCGGCTGATCCATGCCGCCGAGAAGCGGCGCCTGCAGCAGGATGCGCGGCGCGGCCTCGCCGCAATCGGGGCAGGCGATCGGCGCCTCGTATTCCGCCATGGGCCGGAACGCGGTGAAAGGCCCGCACCGGGCGCAGTCATAATCGTAGAACGGCATGGGCGTCCCTTTCACTTGTCGGGCGAGAGCGGCACGTCGATCCCGCCATCGACATGCTGCACCGGCCCGTTCGCGTCGGGCTTGATGTCGAAGTCGAAGATCTCCGTGGGCAGCCACAGCGTGGCACACGCATTCGGAATGTCGACGACGCCGCTGATATGGCCTTGGACCGGCGCGGTGCCGAGGATGGCATAGGCCTGGGCGCCGGAATAGCCGAACTTCTTCAGATACTCGATGGCATTGAGGCAGGCCTGGCGATAGGCGATGTGGACATCGAGATAATGCTGCTTGCCGCGCTCGTCCACCGAGATGCCCTCGAAGATGAGATAGTCGCGATAGGTGGGCGTGATCGGACTCGGCTTGAAGATCGGATTGCGGATGCCGTATTTCGCCATCCCGTCCTTGATCAGATCGACCTTGAGATGGAGCCAGCCGGCCATCTCGATCGCGCCGCAGAAGGTGATCTCGCCATCGCCCTGGCTGAAATGCAGGTCGCCCATCGAGAGGCCGGCGCCTTTGACATAGACCGGGAAATAGACGCGCGAGCCGCGCGACAGATCCTTGATGTCGCAATTGCCGCCATGCTCGCGCGGCGGCACGGTGCGCGCCCCGGTGGCGGCGGCAGCCTTGCGCGCATCGCCGGTCAGCCGCCCCATATGCGCGGTCTCGCCGAACGGCGGATTGGCCAGCGGCGGCACGCGCGTCGGGTTGGTGGCGATAAATGCCGTCTCGCGCGCATTCCAGGTCTCGAGCAGCGCCTTCGACGGCAGGCAACCGATGAGGCCGGGATGGATGAGGCCGGCGAAGCTCACCCCGGGAACATGGCGCGACTTGGTGTAGAGGCCGTGGATGTCCCAGATCGATTTCTGCGCCAGCGGGAAATGGTCGGTGAGGAAGCCGCCGCCATTCTTCTTCGAGAAGAAGCCGTTGAAGCCCCAGAGACTCTCCGGCAGCGCGCCGATGTCGAGGATGTCGACGACGAGGAGATCGCCCGGCTCGGCGCCGGCGACGCCGATCGGACCGCTGAGGAAATGGACGATGCTGAGATCGATGTCGCGCACATCGTCGGCGCTGTCATTGTTCTTGATGAAGCCGCCGGTCCAGTCGTAGGTCTCGATGATGAACTCGTCGCCGGGCTTCACCGTCGCGACCATCGGTATGTCGGGATGCCAGCGGTTGTGGATCATGTCGTTCTCGTAAGGCGACTTCGACAGATCGACCTTGATCAAGGTATCAGCCATCTCTACCCCCTTTGCTGCAATACGCGTCTCGGCTACACGGACAAGAACTTCGCGACGGTCGCCTCATCGACGGCGGCCCGGCTGTCCTCATGGACGATCTCGCCGTTCTCCAGCACCAAAATGCGGTCGGCGATGTCGAGCGCGAAGCTCAGCACCTGCTCCGAGACGATGATGCAGAGGCCGCGCTGATCGCGGATGCGCTTCAGGGTGCGCGCCATGTCGCGGATGATCGAAGGCTGGATGCCCTCGGTAGGCTCGTCGAGCAGCAGCACCTTGGGCCGTGTCGCCAGCGCGCGGGCGATGGCGAGCTGCTGCTGCTGGCCGCCCGAGAGGTTGCCGCCGCGCCGGCTGCGCATCTCGAGCAGCACCGGGAAGAGCTCGTAGATGTCGCCGGGGATTTCCGCCTCATGCGAGGCGAAGAGCCCGGTCTCGATATTCTCCTCGACGGTCATGGCGGGGAAGATCATGCGTCCCTGCGGCACATAGCCGAGGCCTTCGGCGACGCGCTCATAGCTCTTGAGCCCGGTCACATCGGCCGCGCCAAGCCGGATCGCGCCGCTTCGCGTCGGCACGATGCCCATGAGCGACTTCATCAGCGTCGTCTTGCCCATGCCGTTGCGCCCCATGATCGCCACGATCTCGCCGGGAGCGACGCCGAAGCTCAGCCCGTGGAGCACCTCGCTCTGGCCATAGGCGACCCGGATATCCGCGACGCTCAGCATGCCCGCCCCCTCAATGGCCGAGATAGACTTCGATAACCTTGGGATCGGCCTTGACCTTGGCCATCGGCCCTTCGGAAAGGATCTTGCCCTGGTGCAGCACCGTCACCTTGTGGGCGATGTCCTCGACGAACTTCATGTCGTGCTCGATGACGATCACCGACCGGTCGCGGATGATGCGATGCAGCAGCTCCGCGGTTTTCTTGCGCTCGGCGACGCTCATGCCGGCAACCGGCTCGTCGAGCATCAGCAGCTCGGGATCCTGGATCAGCAGCATGCCGATCTCGAGCCACTGCTTCTGGCCGTGGCTCAGATACTCGGCGCGCGTCGCCAGCTGCGCGTCGAGGAAGATCGCCTCGGCGACCTCCTCGATCCGCTCGCGCACCGCCGCATCGCGCTTGAAGGCGAGCGAGCCCAGCACCGTGCGCCCGCGCGGATAGGAGATCTCCAGATTCTCGAAGACGGTGAGGTCCTCGTAGATCGACGGATTCTGGAATTTGCGGCCGATGCCGGCGCGCACGATCTCATGCTCTTTGAGCGCGGTGATCTCCTTGTTGTGAAAGCGGATCGAGCCCGCGCTCGGCTTGGTGCGCCCGCAGATGAGATCGAGCACCGTGGTCTTGCCGGCGCCGTTCGGGCCGATGATCACCCGGATCTCGTTCTCGTCCACATAGAGCGTGAGATCGTCGACCGCCTTGAAGCCGTCGAAGGAGACGGTGAGATTCTCGATCGCGAGCAGGAAATCGGTGTTGGACGACATGGGTTTTGCTCACTCCGGCCGCGACGTGGCGCGCGCCGCGACCAGTTTCGGCGCCTCCCGCCCGGACCGGCCGGGAACGAGGCCGACGAGGCGTCCGAGATAGGGTTCGAGATAGCTCTGATAGAGGCCGGCGAGCCCGTCCGGGAAAGCGAGCACGACGCCGATGAAGAGCGCGCCCATGGCGAAGAGCCAGAGTTGCGGGAAATCCTCGGAGAACGTCGTCTTGGCGGCGTTGACGAGCAGCGTGCCATAGACCGCGCCGAGCAGCGACAGCCGGCCGCCCACCGCGCAATAGATCACCAGCTCGATCGACGGCACGATGCCGACGAAGGAGGGCGACATGAAGCCCACCTGGAGCGTGAACATGGCGCCGCCGATCGCGGCCAGCGCGGCGGCGAAGCAGAAGACGAAGACCTTGAAATTGGCGACGTCGTAGCCGGAGAAGCGGACGCGGTCCTCCTTGTCGCGCATCGCCACGAGAATGCGGCCGAGCTTGGTGTGGCGCACATATTGGCAGAGCAGGATCGACGCGAAGAGCAGCACGGCGTTGACAAAGTAGAGGATGTACTTCGCATGGTCGGTGCGGATGTCCCAGCCCTTCAAGGTGCGCAGATCGGTGATGCCGTTGATGCCGCCGGTGACGCCCTGCTGGCCGACGATGAGGATCGTCAGGATGGCGGCGATCGCCTGGGTGATGATGGCGAAATAGACGCCGCCGACGCGCCGCTTGAACATGGCGACGCCGATGACGAAGGTGACCAGCACCGGCACGGCGATGACGGCGATCAAGGTGAAGGCGAGGCTGTGGAAGGGCTGCCAGAACAAAGGCAACGCGGTGATCTGGTTCCAGTCCATGAAATCGGGAATGCCCGGCGTCGACTGGATCTTGGTCGCCGCGGGGCTCGACGCCTCGAGCTTCAGGAACATCGCCATGCAGTAGCCGCCCAGGCCGAAGAACACACCCTGGCCGAGGCTCAGGATCCCGGCATCGCCCCAGCACAGCACCAGGCCGATCGCAACGAACGCGTAGGTCAGGTATTTGCCGACGAGATTGAGGCGGAAGATGTCGACGCTGAGCGGCAGCACCACCACGATGAGCAGCGCGAGCACCAGCAGGCCGAGCAGGTCCTTGCGGTTCAGGAAGCCGAAGCCGGTCATGGTTTCTCCTTTAGCGGCGAACCTTGAGGACGAAGAGGCCCTGCGGACGCAGCATCAGGACACCGACCACCGCGAGCAGCGCCAGCACTCGCGCCATGGAGCCGCTCATGAAGAACTCCATGGTCGATTGCGCCTGCGAGATGGTGAAGGCGGAGGCGATGGTGCCGAGCAGGCTCTGGGCGCCGCCGAAGACGACGACGAGGAAGGTGTCGACGATATAGAGCTGGCCCGCGCTCGGGCTGGTCGAGCCGATCATGGTGAAGGCGCTGCCGGCGACACCGGCGATGCCGCAGCCGATGCCGAAGGTGTAGCGGTCGACCTTCTCGGTATTGATGCCGACGGCGCCGGCCATCACCCGGTTCTGCACCACGGCGCGCACCTGCCGCCCCCAGCGCGAACGGAAGATGAGCAGATAGACCGCCACCGTGATGAGCACCGTCAGCGTCATGACGAAGATCCCGTTGATCGGGATCTCGATGGTGTCGCTGAGATGGGTCGCGCCCATCATCCAGTTGGGCAGATCGACGCCGACCTCGCGCGCACCGAAGGTGGAGCGATAGGCCTGCTGCAGGATGAGGCTGAGGCCCCAGGTCGCCAGCAGCGTATCGAGCGGCCGGCGGTAGAGGCGGCGGATCAACGCCCATTCGACGAGCAGCCCGAGCGCGCCCGAGGCGAGAAACGCCACCACCATGGCGACGAAGAAATAGCCGGCATAAAGGCCTGGAAGATAAGCGGCGAAGAGATGCGAGCAGAGATAGGTCATATAGGCGCCGAGAATCATGAACTCGCCATGCGCCATGTTGATGACGCCCATCTGCCCGAAGATGATGGCGAGGCCCAGCGCCATCAGCACGAAGATCGAGAACAGGATGAGGCCGGCGAAAGCCTGCATCGCAAAGATCGAGCCGAGATCGCTCAGCGAATAGCCCATCAGCATGCCGCCGCTCCGCGTCCTAGTTGCGCCGATCGCAGAACCCCAGCTCACCCCGACCCTCTCCGCCCCTCAGGGGCGGAGAGGGGGGACCCGCGCAGCGGGGGGTGAGGTGGGGCGCCGATCGCCGAGTGCGTTGTGTCACGCATTTCTGCTTACCGACGCCCGTCGTCACTGATAGCCCTTGGGGAAGGGATTGGGCTCGACCAGATTGGCGGTCTCGTAGATCACGTCGTACTGGCCGTCGGCGCGGGCGCGGCCGATGCGCGTCTTGCTCCAGAGGTGATGGTTCGGGTGAATGCGCACATAGCCTTCGGGAGCGGTCTTCAGCTCGATGCCGGGCGATGCGGCGATCACCTTGTCGGTGTCGAAGCTCTGCGCCTTCTCCGCCGCGAGCTTCCACAGCCACGGCCCTTCATAAGCCGCCTGCGTCACGTCGCCGATGACGCTCTTCTCGCCCCACATATCCTTGAACGCCTTGACGAACGCCTTGTTGTTGGGGTTGTCGAGGCTCTGGAAGTACTTCATCGCGGCATAAGCGCCGACGATGTTCTCGCCGCCGATGCCGAGGATCTCGTCCTCGGTGACCGAGATCGTCAGCAGCTTCTGCTTGTTGACGAGATCGATGCCGGCCGCCTTGAGCTGCTTGTAGAAGGCGACGTTGCTGCCGCCGACGATGATGGCGTAGATGACGTCGGGCTTCTTGAGGCGGATCTTGTTGATGACCGAGTTGAACTCGGTGCTGCCCAGCGGGAAGTACTCTTCGCCGACGACCTCGAGCTTCAGGAAGTTCTCGATGTGCTTGCGCGCGATCTTGTTCGAGGTGCGCGGCCAGATGTAGTCCGAGCCGAGCAGGTAGAAGGTCTTGGCGCCCTTCGCTTCGACGATCCAGTTGAGCCCGGCGATGATCTGCTGCGTCGCCTCCTGGCCCTCGTAGAAGACGTTCTTCGACTGCTCCAGCCCCTCATAGAAGGTCGGGTAATAGAGGATGCCGTCATATTGCTCGAAGACCGGCAGCACCGCCTTGCGCGACGCGGACGTCCAGCAGCCGAACACCGCCGCCACCTTGTCGTTGACCAGCAGCTTGCGCGCCTTCTCGGCGAAGGTCGGCCAGTCGCTGGCGCCGTCCTCCTGGATGAATTTGATCTGGCGGCCGAGCACGCCGCCGGCGGCGTTGATCTGAGAGATGGCGAGCTTCTCGGCCTCGACCGAGCCGGTCTCGCTGATCGCCATGGTACCGGTGACGGAATGCAGGATGCCCACGGTCACCGCATCGTCGGTGACGGCAAGGCCGGTGGAGTTGACGGCGGCGGTGGCCGGCGCCGCGGCGAAGACCGGTTTCGGCAGCAGCGCCGCGGCGGGCAGCGCCGCCATGCCGACAAGCAGCTTGCGGCGCGTGGCCGAGTGTAGAGTCGATCGGTGATCGCGTACGGTCATTCTGTCCCCCTCTGTTGCGGCCAAGCGGGGCAAGCGCGGCCCGCAAGTCATCGAGGCGGATCGTGACCGCTCATTGTGCGACGCAGCAATACGTCGATCGACGCATACGGCAATCGACGTATGCGTCGAATGACGTATATCGCCGCCGAAACGCCGCTCCGGGAGTTCCGTCGGGCGCCGTCGTGCCTGAAAAACAGCTTCTCTGCTGTTTTCGTAATCAGGAATTGCCCTGTCAGTCAAAACGTTTACGGGCAAAGACAGAGAATTTTGCCGCGCCCGGCGAGCGATGTGGCGGCAGGCGGCGCCCGAGCGCACGCCGCCGCCATGGCGCCGGCCCCGCGGACATCCACCGCCGCTTCCAATCCCCCTTGCCACCCTGTTGCAGCGCAGCATAGAGTGATCGTGAGCGGCCTTTTCGCGGCTGCGGGAGCGTGGCGGGATGGCGGCGCGGCAGAGAATCCTTCGCGTGCGGCGCGACTACAACCAGTGGGTCGCGAATCAGACGCTGGAGGATTACGCGCTGCGCTTCACCGCCAAGAAGGCGCGGCGCTGGTCGCCCTTTCGCGTCGCCAACACCGCGCTCGGCGCGATCTCGTTCCTCGCGCTCGAGGCGATCGGCGGCACCATCACGCTGAACTATGGCTTCACCAACGCGGCCGCGGCGATCATCGTCGTCGGGCTGCTGATCTTCATCACCGGATTGCCGATCGTCTTCTACGCGGCGAAATACGGCGTCGACATCGATCTGCTCACCCGCGGCGCCGGCTTCGGCTATATCGGCTCGACGATCACCTCGCTCATCTACGCCTCCTTCACCTTCATCTTCTTCGCCATCGAATCCGTCATCATGTCGATGGCGCTCGAAACCTGCTTCGGCGTGCCGCTCGCGTTCGGCTATGTCGTGAGCTCGCTCATCGTCATCCCGCTGGTGACGCACGGCATCACCTTCATCAGCCGCTTCCAGCTGTGGACGCAGCCGATCTGGCTGGTGCTTCATCTCCTCCCTTTCCTCTTCATCGCCATCTACAGCGCAGATTCGTTCCACGGCTGGACCGGCTTCACCGGGCGCGCCGAGCGCGGCGTCACCGGCTTCGACCTCGCACTGTTCGGCGCCGCGGGCTCGGTCGTGCTCTCGCTCATCGCGCAGATCGGCGAGCAGGTCGACTTCCTCCGCTTCCTGCCGTCCGAGCAGGCCGAGAACCGCCTCGCGCGCTGGGGCGCCCTCCTCACCGCCGGCCCCGGCTGGATCGTGCTCGGCACGTTGAAGCTGCTGGCCGGCTCGTTCCTGGCCTATCTCGCGCATGAGCACGGCGTCGCGTTGGCGAAGGCGGCGCAGCCGACGGAGATGTACGCCGTCGCCTTCCAATACATGCTGTCCTCGCCGCGCGCCGCGGTCGTGGTCGCGGGCGTCTTCGTCGTGCTGTCGCAGCTCAAGATCAACGTCACCAACTCCTATGCCGGCTCGATCGCCTGGTCGAATTTCTTCTCGCGCCTGACGCACCGCCATCCCGGCCGCGTCGTCTGGCTCATCTTCAACGTCGCCATCGCGCTGCTGCTGATGGAGCTCGGCGTCTATGCGGCGCTGGAACGCATCCTCGGCATCTACTCGGCCGTCGCCGCCGCCTGGGTCGGCGCCATCGTCGCCGATCTCGCGGTCAACAAGCCGCTCGGCCTCAGCCCGGCGCATATCGAGTTCAAGCGCGCGCATCTCTACGACATCAACCCGGTGGGCGTCGGCGCCATGCTGATTGCCACGGTGGTGGCAGTCGCGGCCTTCGCCGGTCTCTTCGGCCATGCCGCCGCGGCGTTCACGCCTTTCGTCGCGCTCGCGGTTGCCTTCATCGCCGCGCCGGTCATCGCCTATGCCACCAAAGGCCGCTATTACATCGCGCGCAAGCCGCGGCGGCTCTGGGCGCAGGAAGCCGTCATCCGCTGCTGCGTCTGCGAGAACCCGTTCGAGCCCGAGGATACCGCCTTCTGCCCGGCCTATGCCGGGCCGATCTGCTCGCTGTGCTGCTCGCTCGATTCGCGCTGCAACGATCTCTGCAAGCGCGGCGCGCGCCTCCCCGCGCAGCTCGCGAGCTTCATCGGCGCCGTGCTGCCCGCGCGCGTCGCCGCCCGTCTCGATACGCGCCTCGGCCATTATCTCGGGCTGCTGCTGCTGCTCGGCTCGATGATCGGCGCCACCCTCGCCGCCCTTTATTGGCAGGTGGCGCTGAGCTCGGATGTCGCGAGCGGCGTGGTCAAGCTCGCCTTCTGGAAGGTGTTCTTCCTGCTCTTCATCATCGCCGGCATCGCCGCCTGGCTGTTCGTGCTGAGCCATGAGAGCCGCAAAGCGGCGCAGGAGGAGTCGCGGCGCCAGACCGCCCTGTTGATGCAGGAGATCCGTGCGCATAAGCGCACCGACGCGCAACTGCAGAAGGCCAAGGAAGCGGCCGAGGCGGCAAACCTCGCCAAGAGCCGCTATGTCGTCGGCATCAGCCATGAGCTGCGCGCCCCGCTCAACGCGGTGCTGGGCTACGCCCAGCTGCTCGAGCGCGACGCCGCGATCCCCGCCCATCGCCGCGACGCCATCACCGTCATCCGCCGCAGCGGCGAGCATCTCGCCGGGCTGATCGAAGGGCTGCTCGACATCTCCAAGATCGAGGCCGGCCGGCTCAAGCTGCAATACGAGGAAGTGCGCCTCGCCGAGTTCCTCGACCAGATCGTCGACATGTTCCGCCTGCAGGCGGCGGCGAAAGGCATCGACTTCGTGTTCGAGCGGCCGGAACGCCTGCCGGCGGTGGTGCATACCGATCCCAAACGCCTGCGCCAGATCCTGATCAATCTGCTGTCGAACGCCATCAAATTCACCAATGCCGGCAGCGTCAGCCTGCGCCTCAGCTACCGCAGCCAGACCGCCGGGATCGCGGTCGAGGATACCGGCGTCGGCATCGGCGCCGCCGATCTGCGCCGCATCTTCGAACCGTTCGAGCGCGTCGAGCAGCCCGATGGCCAGGTCAGGCCCGGCATGGGCCTTGGCCTCACCATCACCAAGCTGCTGACCGAAATCATGGGCGGCGACATCTCGGTCGAAAGCACGCCGGGGCGCGGCAGCCGCTTTCGGGTGAAGCTGATGCTGGCCGAGGTGGCGCTGCCGCGGCTGGCTGCCGCGGCGGCGATGACGATCCGCGGCTATGCCGGACGGCGGCGCACGGTGCTGCTGGCCGATGACGACAGCGAGCATCGCCAGTTGCTGCGCGACGTCCTGGCGCCGCTGGACTTCGCGCTGCTCGAGGCCGCGGACGGCCCGTCCTCGCTGCGCCTTGCCGAGGAAGCTCGGCCGGACCTCATCCTTCTCGACATCTCCATGCCGGGCAGCGATGGCTGGGCGGTGGCGCGCGCGCTGCGGCGGCGTGGCTTGAGCCAGACCAAGATCATCATGATTTCGGCCAACGCCGCCGAAGCCGATCGCCGCGGCGAGGCGCTCGCCGACGCCTTCATCGTCAAGCCGATCGATCTGCAGCGCCTGTTCGAGGCCATCGCGCGTCTGCTCAAGATCGAGTGGCTCTGGGATCCCCCCGCTTCCGCTGCGGCCGCTTCGCCCGCCTTCTCGGCCGCCGATGCGCCGACGCGGCCGCACCTCGCCGAGCTGCGCCGGCTCGGCCGCATCGGCTATGTCCGCGGCATCCAGGCGAAGCTCGACGAGATCGAGAGCGAGGACCCGACCCGGCATGCCTTCGTCGCGCATATGCGCGCGCTGGTGCAGGATTTCGAGTTTGCCCGCTACATGGCGGCGCTCGAAGAGCTGGACGGCGCCGATGCCTGACGGGACGCGGCGTGACATCGCGCTGGTGGTCGATGATTCGCCGGAGACGCTGCGCTTCCTCACCGACGCGCTCGAGGAGGCGGGGTTCACCGCGCTGGTGGCGCTGAGCGGCAGCAATGCGCTGACGCTGGCGCAGGAAGTGACACCCGACATCGTGCTGATGGATGCGGTGATGCCGGGGATGGACGGGTTCGAGGCGTGCCGCCGGCTCAAGGCCATGAAGCAGCTCGCCTATGCCCCGGTGATCTTCATGACCGGGCTCAGCGAGACCGAGCATGTGATCAAAGGGCTCGAGGCCGGGGGCGTCGACTACGTCACCAAGCCGATCGTCGCCGACGAGCTCATCGCCCGGATGCAGGTGCATCTCGCCAATGCCCGCCTCGGTCAGAGCGCGCGCAACGCGCTCGATGCGGCGGGGCGCTTCCTGCTCGCCGTCGATGCCGCCGGGCGCGTGCTGTGGTGCACGCCGCAAGCCGGCAAGCTGCTCGAAGCGGCATTTCCGCACCCCGCCAGCGAAAGCTCGCGTCTGCCGGCGGAGCTGGTGCAGCGGTTGATCGAGCCGGCGGAGGCACCGGCCGGCACCGACGCGGCTGCGATGCCGGGCGCCTCCGGCGAAACCCGCTTTCAGCTCTCCTATATCGGCAAGATCGGCGCCGACGAGTTCCTGCTGCGCCTCGTCGAAAGCGATGCTGCAAGCGAAGAGAGCCGGCTCAAGCGGCATTTCGCGCTCACCGCGCGTGAGTCGGACGTTCTGGTCTGGGTCGCCCGCGGCAAATCGAATCGCGATATCGGCGAGATCCTCGGCCTCAGCCCACGGACCGTCAACAAGCATCTCGAGCAGATCTACGCCAAGCTCGGCGTCGAGAACCGCACCTCGGCCGCAGCGCTCGCGCTGCGCGCGCTCGGCAGCCGCTAGCCGCGCATCGCCTGGGCGCTCGGCACACGACGGTTGTTCGGCTTTCTTGGCAGGCGGTGAGCGGCGGTGCTAAAGTCGGCTCTCAAGATCGGGCAACGATAACGATGCCGCAGGGAGGATTGCCATGCTGCAGGTGTATCTCGACCCGTGCACCGTCAACAGTCGCAAGGTGCTGGCGGGGTTGGATTTGCTCGGCACGCCGTACGAGCTCAACCATGTCGACTACTTTACGGGCGCCCACAAGAAGCCCGAGTTCCTCGCGATCAATCCGAATGGGGCAGTCCCGGCGGCGATGGATGGCGATTTCGCGCTTTCGGAATCAAACGCCATCCTGCAATACGCGGCCGATCTGACCGGCTCCGACAGACGGTATCCCAAGGACTTGAAGCGCCGCGCCGACGTGAACCGCTGGTTGCTGTGGGAAGGCTCGACCTGGTTCCCGAGCTGCTACACGTTTCTGGTGGAGTATGTCGTAAAGCCGCTCATGAATACCCAGCCGGACCAGTCGATCATCGACAAGGAGACGCCGAACTGGCACCGGCTTGCCGGTATTCTCGACGCGCGCCTGGCGACGTCCGACTGGCTCGTCGGCGACGATGTGACGATCGCCGACATCGCCGTTGCGGCGCCCATGCATCTGCACAAGTTGCAGCGCCTGCCACTCAGCGAGCACCCGAATCTCGAGCGCTGGATGGCGGACATCGAAGAACTACCCTGCTGGCAGAGAACGCAAGGCGCGGTTGATCGAGCGCTGCAGGTGAAGTAATCGGCTCGTGCCAGGGCGCCACCGAGCGCCCTGGCCCTCTCCGCATTGCGTGGGTTAAGCCATGGGAAGCCAGACCAGCGCCAGCCAAGCCAGCGTCAGGTCGACATTTAACTACACGCGCGACACCGGCGTTGTGCCGGAGGTCTACTTTTACGAGCCACCGCAGGGCACCGAGGTGCGCCCCCCCGGCGACGACCCGCATGAAATGACCGTGCACGACGGGTGGAGTGGCGCGGCAGCATTTTCGGTGGATCGCGAAGGCTTTGCGTTGCGCGAGTTCCGCTCGCCGTTTCAGCAGTGGGACGACAACGCCGCCATCCGCGCGCAGCTCTACGGCGATGTCAGCGCGTTCGTGAGGCAAGCGGTCGGCGCCAAACGCGTCGTTATCTTCGATCACACGATCCGCGCCAAGTCCAACGAGAAGCAGCAGACCAACGAATTCACCACCTCCAAACGCGCTCCCGTCATGTTGGTCCATTGCGATTACACGCCGCATTCAGGGCCGCTGCGCGTGCGCCAGCTTCTCGCCGACGAAGCCGATGAGCTGCTGAATCGCAGAGTGGCGTTCTTCAATTTCTGGAAACCGTTCAGGCGCACCGTGGAAGAGCGGCCACTCGCCATGTGCGACGTGACCTCGTCCTCGCCCGAGGATTTCATCACGATGAAGCTGCGTTACCGTGACCGCGACGGCGAGATCTTCGTCATGAGGTACGCGCCGAAGCACCGTTGGTGGTATTTTCCACGCATGACGCCGGACCAGGCGATCCTGCTCAAGACCTACGACTCGGCGACCGACGGACGCGCGCGCTTCATCGGCCACAGCGCTTTTGAAGATCCCAGCACGAGCCCCGATGCGCCGATGCGCGAAAGCATCGAGATCAGAACCATGGCATTCTTCTAATTGCCGGCGATGGCCGGCGATCTTTTCTCCCTCGAGAAGAAGGTCGCGCTCGTCACCGGCGGCAACAGCGGCTTGGGCCGCGCGATCGCGTTGGCCTTCGCACAGGCGGGAGCGCTGGTCGCGATCGCCGGCCGCCGTGCCGAGCGCAACGCGCATGTGCTGGCGTCGCTGGGTTCCGCCGCGGCCGCATTCGAACTCGACGTTGCCGACGAAAGCTCGGTCGAACGCGCGCTCGCGGGCACGGTCGAACAGTTCGGACGCATCGACATCCTCGTCAACAATGCCGGCATTGGACAGCGCGCCTCGGTGATGGAGCTTGACCGCGATACCTGGCAGCAGGTTATCGACACCAACCTCACCGGCGCTTTCCTCTGCACGAAACATGCGGCGCGGCAGATGAAGATCCAGGGTGCGGGCAAGATCATCAACATGTCGTCGATCTACGGCGTGATCGCGCCCAGCAAAGGCCTGCAAGTCGCCTATACCGTGGCGAAGCATGGGGTGATCGGGTTGACCAAGGTCAACGCCGTCGAGCTGGCGCCGCTCAACATCCAGGTCAACGCGATCGTGCCCGGCTGGTATTTCACCGAAATGACCGAGGAATTGCGCGGAACCGCCTTTGAGCAATCCGTCGTGCGACGCACGCCCGCCGGCCGTTGGGGCGATGGGCGGGACCTCGTCGGGACATGCCTCTATCTCGCCTCGGCCGCCTCGGACTATGTGAGCGGCGCGGTCATTGCCGTCGATGGCGGCTATACCGCCAGCGACGGCCTCGAACGGCATTAGCCTCGCGGCTCATCGGCGCTGCACCACCAGCAACGCGCCGTTGGCTGCTTCCGGCGGCACCAGGATGGCACCGGTGGCCAGCTCCTCATGCGCCACCTGCCATTGCGTCAGGTGATCGAGGGTGCGCGCGAGATCGCCGCTGCGCAGGGTCAGCGCCACCATCGCCGGCAGCGTGCGGTCGAGGTCGATATCGGCTTGCGGATAGAGCGCGGACACATCGTCGGGCGTGGCGAAGACGATGCGATGGCGGCCGACATGCACGGTCAGCACGTCATCGGTGGTGGTGATGACGCCGGCGCCGAACAGGTCGTCATAGGCGGCGCGCAGCGGCTCCGTCGCCTCGACCATGACGGTAATGCCGGCAATGCCGGTGATGGCGTTCGCATGCGCGAGCCATCGCGGCCGGCGCACCAGCTCGGGCGTCAGGTGCTGGCACACGAACGACGAGAGTGCCGGCGTCTCCTCCGGCGGCAAATACACCAGCTTGAAGCGCGGCAGCACCGTGCCCTCGGGCAGCTCCAATTGCCGCGTCAAATCGCTGGGCGGCGTCGGATGGAGGCCGCGGCGCGCGAGCTCGGCGGCGGTCGCGTCGCCCGAGCGCGTGGCAAAGGCGAGACCTTTCAGCCCGTCGCCGCCGGTGAAGAAGCCGTCGAGCCCGCCCATGCCTTGCGCCGCATCGACGACGCCGAGAAGCTCGATATAGTCGCGCTCGAACATGATGCAGTAATTGCCGGTGCCCTTTTGCAGGTGCCGGCCGCGCGGCGTCAGCGTGAAGCCCAGCCGTGTCCAGCCGAGCTGTGCACGGTCGAGATCGCCGACGGCAAGGATGACATGGTCGATGCCGGCGATCGGGTGCGCCATCAGCGCAAGCTCGCCTCGATATTGCCGCCGTCGACGGTGACGATGGCCGCGGTGGTGGTGCGCGCCTCGGCGAGGAAAACGAAGGCATCGGCGACATCCTCCGCCGTCACTTCGCGCCCGAGCAGATTGCCGCTCATATAGTCGCCGGTCGAGACGCCGCGGGCGCGGGCGCGCTCGGCGATCATCGCTTCGGTGAGCAGCCCGCTGCGGATGCGATCGGCATTGACCGCGTTGGCGCGGATGCCGTCGCGGCCGTGATCGAGCGCGTATTGCTTCATCAGCGACAAGGTCGCGGCCTTGGGCAGGCCGTAGGGACCGAAATCGCGGCCGGGATTCACCGCCTGTTTCGAGACGTTGAACAGCAGGGCACCTCCGGTTCCCTGCGCGCGCATCACGCGCACGGCATTCTGCGCGACGCTCTGATGGGCGAAGAAATTGAGCTCGAAGGAGCGCCGCAACGTCGCCTCGTCGACCTCACCGACCCTGCCCTGCCAGGCAGCGCCGGCGTTGGAGACGACAATGTCGATGCCGCCGAACACGGCGACGGCGCGATCGAAAGCGGCGCGTACCGCGGCCGCGTCGGTGACGTCGCCGGCGAGCGCCAAGGCGGCGCCGCCCACCGCCTTGGCGGCGGCGCGGGCGGCATCGGCATCGCGGTCGAGCAGCGCCACTTCGGCGCCGGCGCGCGCCAGTGCCTTCGCCGTGGCGGCGCCGATGCCGCTGCCGGCGCCGGTGACGAGCGCCACCTGCCGCGCCAGCGGCTTTTCCGGCGCCTTGCCGAGCTTCGCCTGCTCCAGCGACCAATACTCGACGTCGAACATGTCGGCTTCGGCGACGCACTCATAGCGGCCGATGGCTTCGGCGTCGCTGATCACCGCGACGGTGTTTTCGGCGATGTCGGCGGCGACCGCCGCATCCTTCGCCGAAGCGCCGAGGCCGAAGAGCCCCAGACCTGGCACCAGCACGACGCGCGGGCGCGGATCGAGCTCGGTCCGCGGCTTCGCCTGGCCCTGGTTGTGGCGCGCGAAATAAGCATGATAGCGCGCCGCATAAGCATCGATCGCGGCGGCCACGTCGCGGCGCCACTCGCCCAGCGCGCCCGCTTCCGGCGCGGGCACGATGAGCGGCCAGTTCTTGGTGCGGATGGTGTGGTCGGGCGTCACCACGCCGACCTGCGAATAGCGCTGAAGCTCGGCGCCGTTCACATAGGCGAGGATCTCCGGCGTGCTGCGGAAGCACAGGAGCTGCCGCTTGGCGAGCCCGGTCGCGCGGTCGTTGCTGAGCGCGGCAAGCCCGCGCAGCACCGGCGCCACCTCGGCCACCGGCGCCAGCGCGCGCGGCAGCGCCGCCGCGGCGAAGAGATTGCGCCGCCCGCGCGCAAGGCGCGCCTCCGCGAGGCTCACCATCTCGATCATGCGCTCATAGGCCTCGCGCGCGTCGGCGCCGAAAGTGAAGATGCCGTGCTTCAAAAGAATGAGCCCTTCGACGCGCGGCTCCTTCTCGTAGATCTCCGCCGCCGCCTGGGCGAGCGCGAAGCCCGGCATGATGTAGGGGACGAGCGCCATGCGGCCGTCATAGACCTCGCGGCAGAGCGCTTCGCCCTCGGGCTGATCGGTGAGCGCCAGCACCGCCGTCGAATGCGTGTGATCAACGAATTTCTTCGGCAGGAAGGCGTGCAGCAGCGTCTCGACCGAAGGATTGGGCGCGGCGCTGTCGAGCAGGTTCGCGCGCTGCGCGTTCACCATATCCTCGTCGCTGAGCCGCTCGAGGCGGCGCAGGCGCCGCAGCGGCGCGAGCCGCACCGCCGGCAGGCCCGCCGGCTCGATATTGCCCATGTCCCAGCCCGACCCCTTGACGCACAGCACCTCGACCTCTTCGCCGAGGACATCGCGCATCACCGTTTTGACCGAGCTGTTGCCGCCGCCATGGAGGACGAGCTTGGGATCGCCGCCGAGCAGCCGCGTGGTGTAGACGCGCAGCGCCAGATCGCGCGCGATGCCTTTTTCACCGTAGCGGGCGATGAAACTGTCGGCGTCGTGGTTGGACCAGAGGCTTTTCATTGGCGCTGTGCGGGGCTCTTACCCCCCTCCCTTCCCTCCCCCTCAAGGGGGGAGGGGACTATCCTCACACGATGACCATACCCCCTCCCCCCTTGAGGGGGAGGGTTGGGGTGGGGGGTCCGCAAGCACATGCGCAAGCCCATCATTCGCCGGCAAGCCGCGCCCGCCGCTCGGGGAAGAGCGAGAGCAGGCCGTCGCGCGAGGCGGGGCAGAGGCCGCGCTCGGTGATGAGGCCGGTGACGAGCCGCGCCGGGGTCACGTCGAAGGCGTAGTTGGCGGCGGCGCTGCCTTCGGGGACGAGGCGCACGCGCGCGGTGGCACCGTCGGGCAAGCGGCCCGCGATCTCGGTCACCTCGCGGGGATCGCGCTCCTCGATCGGGATGTCGCGCACGCCATCCTCGATCGACCAGTCGATGGTCGGCGAGGGCAGCGCGACATGGAAGGGGACGCCATTGTCCTTGGCCGCGAGCGCCTTCAGATAGGTGCCGATCTTGTTGGCGACATCGCCGGCGGCGGTGGTGCGGTCGGTGCCGGTAATGCAGAGATCGACGCGGCCATGCTGCATCAGATGGCCGCCGGCATTGTCGACGATCACGGTATGCGGCACGCCATGCTGCAGCAGCTCCCAGGCGGTGAGGCTCGCGCCCTGGTTCCGCGGCCGCGTCTCGTCGACCCAGACATGGACGGGAACGCCCGCTTCATGCGCGGCATAGATCGGCGCCAGCGCCGTGCCCCAATCGACCGTCGCCAGCCAGCCGGCATTGCAATGCGTCAGCACCTCGACCGGCCGCCGCTTCCCCTCTTTGAGCCAGACCGCCTCGATGAGCGTGAGGCCATGGCGGCCCATGGCGCGGTTGAGGGCCACATCCTCGTCGGCGATCTCGCCGGCCCGGCGCCAGGCCGCGGCCGCGCGCTCGCGTGCCGGCAGCGGGCGCAGCAGCGCGCCCATCTCCTCGATCGCCCAGCGCAGATTGACCGCGGTCGGCCGCGTCGCCAGCAGCAGCGCCGACGCGGCATCGAGCGCGCGATCCGAAGCATCGCCGCGCATCGCCAGCGCCATGCCATACGCGGCGGTGGCGCCAATCAGCGGCGCGCCGCGCACCAGCATGGCGCGGATGGCATGCGCCGCCGCCTCCGGCGTTTCGAGCCGCACCGTCGCCAGCTGGTGCGGCAACAGCGTCTGGTCGATGATGCCGACCGCACCGTCGGGCTCGGCCCAGATGGTGCGCATCGGCTTGCCGGCGACCTTCATGGCGCGTCTCCTGCGGTCATCCCTTGAGGGCGCGGCCCGCGACCGCGTCGAGTTTCGCCAGCATCGCGGGATCGCGCGCCTCGGGTGCGGTGATGATGGCGCTGTCGAGGGCGTGATGACAACCCTGCGGACAGTCGCCGGGCTGGCGGCCGAGCAACGGCACGACCGATTTGACCAGTGCGCGGGCACGATCGGCATTGGCGAGCAGAACGCCGACGATCATCTCGACCGTGACATGATCGTGATCGGGATGCCAGCAATCGAAATCGGTGACCATGGCGACTGTGGCGTAGCAAAGCTCCGCCTCGCGCGCGAGCTTTGCCTCGGGCATGTTGGTCATGCCGACCACGGCGGCATTGAGGCCGCGATGCATCTGGCTCTCGGCCAAGGTCGAGAATTGCGGCCCTTCCATGCAGAGATAGGTGCCGCCGCGATACATCGGCAAGCCGCACGCCGCGCCGGCGGCGGCGAGCGCATCGCCCAGGCGCGCGCAGACCGGATGGCCGAAGGCGACATGGGCGACGAGGCCGGTGCCGAAGAAGCTCTTGTTGCGCGCGAAGGTGCGGTCGATGAACTGATCGACCAGCACGAAAGCGCCGGGCGGCAGCTCGGCCTTGAGGCTGCCGACAGCGGAGAGCGAGATCACCGCGGTGGCGCCGGCGCGCTTCAGCGCATCGATATTGGCGCGGAAATTGATCTCGGAGGGCGGGATGCGGTGGCCGCGGCCATGGCGCGGCAGGAAGACGACGCGCGTGCCGGCAAGCGTGCCGAAGCAGAGCTCGTCCGAGGGCTCGCCGAAGGACGAGGCGACGCGCCGCCATTCGACATCGACGAGCCCGTCGATCTGATAAAGCCCGCTGCCGCCGATGATGCCGATGACCGGACTGGACACCATGACCCAAACGCTCCCGGATTGCGCAAAGCGCCAGTCTTCCAGCCGGCCGCGGTCAGGGCAACAGCGAAAGTGGCAGCATTACCTGCGCTCGGAGATGCCAAGGCAATGCCCCGACCACCCGATGGATTCCCGCTTTCGCGGGAATGACGGAATACTTTGATTTTGCTTTACTATTCGTCACCCCCGCGAAAGCGGGGGTCCATCTCAAAGACAGCGGGGCAAGAACGGCGTCACGCCGCAATCAGTGCACGTCGGCCCAGATCTGGCGCTTGGCGGCGTAGAGGATGCCGGTCATCACCAGCAGGAAGATCAGCACCTTGGCGCCGGTGAATTTCCGTTCTTCCATCGTCGGCTCGGAGGCCCAGGTGAGGAAGGTAGCGACGTCATGCGCCTCTTGCGGCAGCGTCGCCTTGGTGCCGTCGGCGTATTTCACGTCCTCGCCGGCGAGCGGCTGCGGCATGGCGATCTGGTTGCCGGGGAAATAGATGTTGTAGTTCATGTTCGCCGACATCTTGAACCCGGCCGGCGGCTCCTTGAAACCCTGCAACAGAGCGTAGACGTAATCGGCGCCACCGCTCAGCCCTTTGATCGGGCTGCTGTCGGCGCGCGCCTTGATGATGAGCGAAAGATCGGGCGGCAGCGCGCCGTTGAGCGCCGCGCGCGCCGCCTTCTCGTTCGGGAAGGGCGCGACGAAGGCGTCCGAAGGCCGGCCCGGGCGCTGATACATCTCGCCCTGATCGTTGGGGCCGTCGGTTACCTGCTTGGTGGCGGCGATCGCCTTCACCTCGTCCTCAGTATAGCCGATGCCGACGAGATCGCCGTAATGCAGCAGGTTCATCGAGTGGCAGTGCGAGCAGACTTCTTCATAGACCTGGAAGCCGCGTTGCGCCGCGGCGCGGTCGAAGGTGCCGAAGGGGCCGCTGAAGGACCAGGACGCCTTCGGGATCGGCGCCGCCTCTTGCGCGCGCACCGGCGCGGCGCCCAGCGCCAGAAGAGCAAGGCAGGCCAGCCAGAGGACGGGTTTCGACATCAGGGCTTCTCCATCGGCGTCGAGGCGCCGGCAAGGCGCGCGCCGCCCTTTCTGGTCACTGCGGCGCTGATACTGGTGGGCAGCGGCAGCGGCCGCTCGAGCCAGCCGATCACCGGGAAGAGGATGATGAAATGGATGAAGTAGTAGAGCGTCGCGATCCGGCCGGCGACGATGAACCAGCCTTCGGGCCGATTGGCGCCGACATAGCCGAGCACCAGCACGTCGATGACGAGGAGCCAGAACACCCACTTGTAAACCGGGCGGAAGCGGGCGCTGCGCACGCGCGAGGTGTCGAGCCAGGGCAGGAAGAAGAGCACGCCGATGGCGCCGAAGAGGCAGAGCACGCCGGCGAGCTTGGCCGGGATGAAGAGGATGTCCGGCACCGAGCGCAAGATGGCGTAGAACGGCAGGAAGTACCACTCGGGCACGATCTCGGGCGGCGTCTGCAGCGGGTTGGCCTGCACGTAGTTCTGCGTGTCGCCGAGCGCGTTCGGCATGTAGAAGACGAAGGCGGCATAGATGATCAGGAACACGCCCAACCCGAACATGTCCTTGATCGTGTAGTAGGGATGGAAGGGGATGCTGTCCTGCGGCCCCTTGCGGTCGATGCCGAGCGGGTTGTTGGAGCCGTGCTGATGCAGCGCGATGAGATGCAGGCCGACCACGCCGACGATGACGAAGGGCAGGAGGTAGTGAAGCGAGAAGAAGCGGTTCAGCGTCGGATTGCCGACCGCAAAGCCGCCCCACAGCCAGGCGACGATCTTGGGCCCGATCACGGGAAGCGCCGAGAACAGGTTGGTGATGACGGTGGCGCCCCAGAAGCTCATCTGCCCCCAGGGCAGCACATAGCCCATGAAGGCGGTCGCCATCATCAGCAGCAGGATGATGACGCCCAGCATCCACAACAGCTCGCGCGGCTCTTTGTAGGAGCCGTAATAGAGCCCGCGGAAGAGGTGGATGTAGACGACCATGAAGAAGAACGATGCGCCGTTCATGTGGATGTAGCGCATCAGCCAGCCGAAATTCACGTCACGCATGATGCGCTCGACGGAATCGAAGGCCATGGTCGCGTTCGGCGTGTACTGCATCGCCAGGAAGATGCCGGTGACGATCATGATCACGAGCATGATTCCGGACAGCGAGCCGAAGTTCCACCAGTAGCTCAGATTCCGCGGCGTCGGATAGTCGTAGAGCTCATGCTGCATGAAGGTGAAGACCGGCAGCCGGTGGTCGATCCAGCGCACGATCTTGCTTTGGCTTTGATTGGCGGGCGCACTCATGACATGGCCCTTCTAAAGCTGTTCGATTTCGTTGAGGTCGAAGGTGGATCCGGCCGGATTCTCGCCGATCCGTATGACCGTGTTGCTGATGAAATTGTAGGGCGGAACCGGCAGGTTGTAGGGCGCCGGCACGCCCTGGAAGACGCGGCCCGAGAGATCGTAACGCGAGCCGTGGCACGGGCAGAAATAGCCGCCCGGCCAATCCGGACCGAGCGTCCCGCCCGGCTGCGGCGTGAACTCCGGGATGCAGCCTAGGTGTGTGCAGATGCCGACGAGCACGAGATACTCGGGCTTGATGGAGCGGTGCCAGTTCTGGGCATAGGCCGGCTGCTGGAGGACGGTGGAGTCCGGATCGCGCAAGCGGTCCAGCACCGTCGGCTCTTGCAGCGTCTTGAGGTCGGGCGCCGTGCGGTTGACGACGAAGATCGGCTTGCTGCGCCAGAGCACAATGATCTGCTGCCCCGGCTGCAGATGCGAGAGATCGACGTCGAGCGGTGCGCCGGCGGCCAGCGTGTCCCTGGCGGCGTTCATGCTGTCGATCAGCGGCCAAGCCGCAATCGCCGCGCCGATGCCGGTCACGGCCGTCGCCGCGATCTGCAAGAAATCGCGCCGCGTCGCCGAAACATGCGCGTCCATCGGCTTCGGTTGCGCCGTATCCGCCATCAGGCCACCTCATTCCATAGTCCTGGACCGGGCCGAAAATTCCCCCGCCGGGTCAGGATGCAGACGGCGCGCAAGCTAACCTGTTGAACGCTCACCGCTATGCGACATCCTGCCGCAGAATGGGCAGATTCCGCACGTGGCGCTTGGGGATGGCGCGGTATAGTCGCATGCGCCGAGGCGACCACCACCGGACCCGATGCGGCTTGCCCTTTACGAGCCCGATATCCCCCAGAATGCCGGCGCGCTGCTGCGGCTTGGCGCGGCGCTGGGGGTGGCGGTCGACATCATCGAGCCCGCCGGCTTCCTGTTGAGCGATCGGCGGCTGAAACGCGCCGGAATGGATTATATCGGCGCGGCCGAGCTGAGGCGCCACCAATCCTGGGCGAGCTTTCATGCCGGCTGCACCGGGCGGTTGGTATTGCTTACCACCAAGGCGAGCCTCGTCTATCACCGCTTCGCGTTCCGTTCGGACGATATACTGCTGGTGGGGCGTGAAAGCTCCGGGGTACCTGAATCGGTGCATGCCGCTGTGGATGCCCGCCTGCGCATTCCGCTCAAGCCGGGATTGCGCTCAATCAATGTAGCGCTCGCCGCCGCCATGGTATTGGGCGAGGCGCTGAAGCAGACCGACCAATTCCCGAAGGAAGCGCCATGACCGCCGACACGACCGATGTCGAAACCTTGAAACGGCGCGCCGCGCAATGGTTCGAGGCGCTGCGCGACCGCATCTGTGTCGCGTTCGAGACGATCGAGGACGAGTACGCGGCGGCGCGGCCCGGTGATGGCGGTGCCGGGCGGTTCGAGCGGCGCGCATGGCAGCGCCCGGGCGGTGGTGGCGGGGTCATGGCCATCATGCGCGGCCGCGTCTTCGAGAAGGTGGGCGTCAACGTCTCCACCGTCTGGGGCGAGTTCTCGCCGGAGTTCCGCGGCCAGATCCCCGGCGCGGCGGAGGATCCGCGCTTCTGGTCGAGCGGCATCTCGCTGGTGGCGCATCTGTGCTCGCCGCTGGTGCCGGCCGTGCATATGAACACGCGCCACATCCGCACCACCAAGAGCTGGTTCGGCGGCGGCGCCGACCTGACGCCGATGGTTCCGAACGAGGCCGACACAAACGATTTCCACGCCGCGCTCAAAGCGGCCTGCGACGCGCATGATCCGAGCTACTATCCGCGCTACAAGCAATGGTGCGACGACTATTTCTTTCTGCCGCATCGCAACGAGCCGCGCGGCGCCGGCGGCATCTTCTACGACTATCTCGACAGCGGCGATTGGGAGCGCGATTTCGCCTTCACCCGCTCGGTCGGCGAAGCCTTCCTCGCGATCTATCCGCGTCTCGTCCGCCGCCACCTGCTCGAGCCCTGGACCGAAGAAGAGCGCCGCCACCAGCTCATCCGCCGCGGCCGCTATGTCGAGTTCAACCTGCTCTATGACCGCGGCACCGTCTTCGGCCTCAAAACCGGCGGCAATGTTGAGGCAATCCTCATGTCCCTCCCGCCCGAGGTGAGATGGCCCTAACGCGACACCGAAGGTGTCGTCGTTGGCGGCGTCAGCGGTTGCGCCAGCAACCGCGGGAGCCGCACCGTGCCGGATAGACCCGGGCGGCGCTTCACCACTCATTGCGCCCGGGCACGCCCGGCGCGTATCTTCAGGTCGCGACGCAGCGCCTCCCCAGGAGCCGGCCATGCCCGACAGCATTGAGCAGCATCGGAT
Organism: Allostellaceae bacterium; assembly: GCA_035509275.1. Classification (GTDB taxonomy): domain Bacteria; phylum Pseudomonadota; class Alphaproteobacteria; order ATCC43930; family CGMCC-115725; genus DAHUYF01. The sequence continues at coordinate 59,101 of DATJLU010000157.1, forward strand.
CACCACACTGGAGCAACTGAAGGCGATCTATGGCGAACCGGTGGGGAACTCGCTGGTGAAGGAGCTCGACCACGTTTCCGACCACTACCGCGCCATGATCGAAGCATCGCCTTTCGTGGTGATCGCAACCTCGGGCCCGGAGGGTCTCGATTGCACGCCGCGGGGCGATCCGCCGGGCTTCGTCCGCGTCGTCGACCGCAAGACGCTGATGCTCCCCGACCGGCGCGGCAACAACCGGGTCGACAGCCTGCGCAACCTGGTGGTCGACCCACGCATCTCGCTTCTCTTCCTGATCCCGGGGGTGGGCGAGACGTTGCGGGTCAACGGCCGCGCCGTGATCAGCACCGATCCCGAATTGTGCCGCTCCTTCGCCATGGAGGACAAACTGCCGCGCAGCGTCATCGTGGTGACCGCCGAGCGGGTCTATTTCCAATGCCCCAAGGCGCTGGTGCGCTCGCGCCTCTGGGATCCGTCGCGCCATGTCGACCGCAAGTCGCTGCCGTCCTCGGGCCAGATCTTGGCCGCCATCCGCCCTGGCGAGATCGACGCAGACGCGCTCGACCGGGCATATCCGGAGCGGCTCAAGCAGACGATCTACTGAAGGCGAACGCGCAGAGCGCGTTCGTCCGCGGGCCAGCTACATCCTCGCCCCCGCAAATTCCCCACCCATTCCGGATAGCGCCTCCCCCTCACCTCCGCCCATCCTCGCCCGACCCCACAGCGACGAGGACCTCCCCCATGGCGCGCGCCTATTACAGCACCGTCTTCGACAACCCCGCCGACCGCGTCTGGGCAGCGGTCCGCGACTTCGGCAATTACCGCCTCTGGCTCGACGACGTCGACGAAAGCGACGTCGAGGAGGGCCGGCCCGGCGATGCCGTCGGCGCCATACGCCGCGTCCGCATCGGCGACACGCTGATCCGCCAGCGGCTGCTCGCGCATTCCGACCTCGAGCGCTGCTACAGCTATGAATTCTGCGGGCTGCCGCGTTTTCCCGTCCGCCACTACGTCGCGACGATCCGCGTGACCCCGATCGTCGACGGCGACAGAGCTTTCGTCGAATGGTGGGCGAGCTTCGACTGCGCCGCCGAAGAGCACGCGCGTTGGACGGGGTTCTTCGCCCAATCCTTTGCGACGTGGCTCGGCGCGCTGCGGCGGCATCTCGGCAAATAGGCACGCGCCTACATCTCTTCCGGCGGCCGGCGGTGACGGAAGCTGGCGAGCAGCAGCAAATCGTAGATCACTTTGAGCGCGCCCGCCGCGACCAGCGGCCAGCCGAAGCTCGACAATCCCAGCATCCAGCCGGCGGCGACGGGGCTGGCCGCGGCGGCGAGGCTGCGCGGCACCGAGGTGACGCTCGCCGCCGCGGCGCGCTCGTCCGGCGTCACCACCGCCATGATGTAAGAGGTGCGCGTCGGCACATCCATGCTCGAGAGCGCGCTGCGCATCAGCAGCAAGGCCAGCGCCGGCGCCAGGCTGGGCGCGAACGGCACCAGGATCAGAAACAGGTTCGACGGCAAATGCGTCCACACCATGGTGTTGACGAGGCCGATGCGCCGCGACAGCGGCGTCGCGGCAAGAAATGACGCCGCCGCGAGCAAGTTGCTCCAGAAGAAGAAGTTGCCGGCGGCGGCGAGCGACAGGCCGAAGCGATCAAACAGCCAGAGCGCCAGCAGCGACTGAACGATGAAGCCGCCGCCGAACGCATCGAGGCTGAACAGCGCCGCGAGCCGCATGACGAAGCGGCGCGACGGGCCGAGCGGCGGTGCGGCCCCGGTGCGGCGAGGCGCGGCGTGCTGCGGCAGCCGGCGATAGAGGAGATAGCTGGCGAAGCCGAGCAGCGCATAGAGCGCGAACATCGCCTGCACCGCCTGCAAGAGCCCCATCGGGAAAATGCCGCGGAGCAGGTCCGGCAGCCCGGCGGCGAGCGCGCCCAGCGCCGCGACGAGCGAGCCGGTGAGGCTGTAGGCAACGAAAAGCGGGGTGCGCGAGCGCTCCGTGGCGGATTGTGCGAGCAGCGCCTGCTCCAGCGGCAGGAACAGGCTGACATCGCCAGAGGACGGGTTGAGGGTGCCGAGGAAGCCGACCACGAGCAGCGGCCAGAAGCGCGTCTCGAGCGCAAAACCCATGCCGGTGCCGATCATCAGCAGGGTGCTGCCGAGCAGCAGCAGGCGATGGCCGTAACGCCGCGCCCGGAAGCCGACCAGCAAGGTCAGCGCCGCCGATCCCGCCAAGGTCGCCGCGGTGAGGATGCCGACGGCGAGATCGTTGAAGCCGAGCAGCTTCAGATAGACCGGCAGCAACAGGCTGACGAAGCCGTCGCCGAAGGCGCGCAACGCCCGGCCGCAGAGCAGCAAGCGCGCTTCCTGGCCGATCTCGGTAGGCAGCAGCCGCGGCCACATCAGCAGCGCCACGCGGGTCGCGACATCATCGACGCTCTGCCTGCCATCAAGCCTCCGCCTCTGTCTCAAGGTATACGTCTTGATGAGGCGCGCGCCAGACGCGAACCCGGAGCGCGTCGTCAGCGAAGGAGCCGATCAACATGTGGCATGGTCAGATCGATCCCCTCATCGCGCTGGGCGTCGTCGTCGCAACCGCCGCAACCGATGCGGTCTACGTCATGTTCACGGCGGCGGTTGCCGCGCGTCAGCGCTTGCCGGCGGCGACCTGGAGCAGCATCTGGTATCTGCTCTCCGCCTTCGCCGTCATCAGCTACACCAGCAACTGGGTCTATGTCGGCTTCGCGGCGCTCGGCTCCTGGGTGGGCGCCTTTGCGTCGATCACCTTTCTCCACCGCCTGCGCGTGAGCCCGCCGCCAACGGGGTCGCCGCCGCCCTAAGCCGCGCCTCTCCACCACGCATCCCCTTCGGGACCCCTCAACCCAACCATCGCCTTGCCCGCGAAAGCGGGCATCCAGGAGTTTCAGCCCCGATGAACGCAGCGCGTGGCTCTGGGTCCCCGCTTTCGCGGGGACGGCGGGAATTTCTCTGCGGGGCGGCACTTTTCGAGATGTGTGTGCATACCCTGGCGCTTTCGCGGGGCGGCGGAATGAAGGGGCGCAGCCGCATCAGACTCCGACGAGAAAATGCTTGATTCGGTACCGCAAGGTACCATAACGTCGACCTGGCCGGTACTGAACGGTACCGCGCGCGACTCGACGAGACTTGATCTTCAAAGTACTCTGTGATACAGAGTTCTTTGCCAGCGAAGGAGGAGCATTTGGGCGATCCGGGGAACAGCACAGCCGAGGGCCAGCCGGTGGTCCGGCTGCGCCAGGTGGAGAAGACCTATCGCACGGGGACAGTCGCGGTCGCCGCCCTCCGGGGCATCAGCCTCGATATCCCGCGCCACCGCTTCACCATGATCGTCGGCCCTTCCGGCAGCGGCAAAACCACCCTCCTCAACCTCATCGGCTGCATCGACGCGCCGAGCGCGGGCACGGTCGAAGTCTGCGGCGCGGCGATGGGGCGGCTCGGCGACAACGCGCTCGCCGATTTCCGCGCGCGCAACATCGGCTTCATCTTCCAGGGCTTCAGCCTCATCCCGGTGCTCTCGGCCTATGAGAATGTCGAGTACCCCCTGCTCCTGGTCGGCCGGCCGGCGGCCGAGCGGCGCGAGCGGACGCTCGCCATGCTGCAAGCGGTCGGCCTCGCCGATCAGCGCCGGCAGCGGCCGAACGAGCTGAGCGGCGGCCAGAAGCAGCGCGTCGCCATCGCCCGCGCCCTGGTGAAGCATCCCGAGATCGTGCTCGCCGACGAGCCGACGGCCAATCTCGATACCCGCACCGGCGCGGCGATCATCGAGCTCATGCACAAGGTGCAGGCCGAGTTCGCCACCACCTTCATCTTCTCGACGCATGACCCGCAGCTCATCTCGCATGCCGACGAGACCTTCACCATCCGCGACGGCGAGCTCCTCGCGCATGCCGAGGGAGGCCGCGCGTGATGCTGCTCAAGATCGGCTTCCGCAACATCCTGCGGAACGGCCGCCGCTCGGCCGTCACCGGGCTTGCCGTTGCCGTCGGCGCGGTGGCTCTCCTCGTCTTCGGCGCTTTCCAGGCCTTCATCTTCGCCGGGCTGCAGACCCAGGCGGTGCAGCGCGCCGGCCACCTCACGGTCTTCCGCAACGGCTATTTCCTCTACGGCGCCGGCAATCCCGCCGCCTATGGCATCGACGACTACAAGCAGGTGATGGCGACGATCGCCGCCGATCCCGTGCTGCAGCCGCTCATCAACGTGATGACGCCGACGCTGACCTTGTTCGGCATCGCCGGCAATTTCGAAGGCGAGAACGACGCCGCCAAGACCTTCTTCGGCGTCGGCGTCATTCCCTCCGACCGCGAGCGCATGCGGCAGTGGAACGAGTACGGCGCCGGCCGGCCCTACACGCCGGATACGCGGCTCGCCGACAATGACGACACGCGCGGCATCCTCGGCGCCGGCCTCGCCCGCATCCTCAATCTCTGCGCGCCGCTCAAGGTCGCCAATTGTCCCGCGCCGCCCGCCGCAAAGCCGGACCCGGCGCCGACGCAACAGCAGGATTTCAGCGACCTCGTGCGCAACGACATCACCGGCGCCGCCGATCCCGATGCGAAGATGCCGCGCATCGATCTGCTCGCCGCTACCGCCGGCGGCGCACCCAACGTCGTCAGCCTCTATGTGAGCGGCGCCGAGCCGCAATCGGTGAAGGAAGTCGACGACAATTACGTCGGCATGCATCTCGCGCTCGCGCAGCAACTGCTCTATGGCCGCGGCGAGCACAAGGTGACCGGCATCGTGCTGCAGCTGCATCGCAGCGAGGACATGGCGGCCGCGCGGGCGCGGCTCACCGCCCTGTTCAAGCAGAAAGGGCTCGACCTCGAGATTCGCGACTTCGCCGATCTCACGCCGGAATACGCGCAGATCCTCAACTTCTTCCGCTCGATTTTCCTGTTCATCGCCGTGATCATGGGCGTGATCGTGCTCTTCGCCGTGGTCAACACCATGACCATGACGGTGATGGAGCGGACCAACGAGATCGGCACGACCCGCGCCATGGGCGTGCGCCGCTCCGGCATCCGCCGGCAATTCCTGCTCGAAGGCTCGCTCTTGGGCGCGATCGGCGCGACGCTCGGCGTTCTGCTCGCCGCCGTGATCGCGCTCGCGGTCAACCATGCCGGGCTGTCCTGGACACCGCCGGGCAATGCCAATCCGGTGCCGCTGCGACTCTATCTCTTCAACGGCGGACCGCTCATCCTCGGCACCTGGCTCGGCCTCGTGCTCGTCGCCACCATCGCCGCGCTCATCCCCGCCAACCGCGCCGCCAAGCTGCCGGTGGTGGACGCGCTGCGCCACGTCTGAGGCTGCCATGACCCGAATGACGCCGTTCGTCGCCGCGCTCGTCCTTGCGCTCACGTTGCCGATCGTGGCGGCCGAGGCGCAGACCGCACAGCAGATCATCGCCGCCGCCGACAAGGTGCGCAATCCCGACGCGCCTTTCCGCGTCACCAACAAGCTGGCGGAATTCGTGCACGGCGCGCTGCACGACACCGACGAGATCGTCGTTTACGCCAAGGTCGATCCCGCGACCGGACAGTTCCGCGATCTCGTGCGCTATGTCGAGCCGCCGCGCGATGCCGGCAAGATGGCGCTGCTCGACGGCACGGTGCTGTGGTTCTACGACCCCGCCTCGAAGGCGAGCGTCCGCATCTCGCCGCAACAGCGCCTGATCGGCCAGGCCGCCATCGGCGATGTGCTGACCGTCAATCTCGCCGTCGATTACACCGGAACGCTGATCGGCGCCGAGACCATCGAGGACAGCACGCGCAAGAGCCGCGAGTGCTGGCATCTCGACATGAAGGCGGCGAACGACCACGCAACCTATAACCGCGTCGAATACTGGTTCGAGAAAGGGACCTATTACCCGATCAAGGGCAAGTTCTATTCCGACAGCGGCCGGCTGCTCAAGATCCTCTATTACGGCAAGTTCGCCCCCGCGCTCGGCGGCATCAGGCCGACCGAGGCGATCATCATCGATGCCGTCGACAGCGCGCTGGTGACGCGCATCGATTTCGGCGACTACCAGTATCAGCAGATCCCGGAGACCTGGTTCCAGCGCGACTATCTCCCGCGCCTGCGCATCGAGTGATGCGTCCGCTCCGCCTCGCGCCGCTGCTGCTGACGCTCTCGGCCGCGCCGGCGCTCGCGGACGAGAACCAGGACCTGAACCTCATTCCGCCGAGCGTGACGGAGCCCGCACCGCCGGCGAGCGCCGCGCCGATGCCGACGCAGGACCTGCGGCAGCGCATCTATCTCGAGAACGCCCTCATCCTCAATGACCGGCGCGGCGTTCTGGTTCCGGCGCCGCCGCCGCCCGCACCCGACTGGCAGCAGCGGCTCTTCCTCGATGCGCGCAAGGAATGGGCGCTCTCCGACCAGGCCAGCGTCACTTACAGCGGCCGGCTCAATCTGCAGGCGGACGATGTCGAGCCCACCCCCACCCACCACAATATCCGCAACGATTTCCGCGAAGGCTACGTCAGCTGGCAGCCGCTCTCCTCCACCTATCTCGATCTCGGCCGCATCAATCTGAAGAACGGCGTCGCGGCCGGCTTCAACCCGACCGATTTCTTCAAGACGCGCACCGTGGTCGAGCCGCTGTCGATCGATCCCGCCGTGCTGCGCGAAGATCGGCTCGGCACCTTCATGCTCGAGGGGCAGCAGCTCGTCGAGCATGGCGCGGTCACCCTCGCCTATGCGCCGAAGCTCTACGACCCAAGCCGGATCTACACGCAGACGAGCCTGCCGAGCTTCAACCCGATGCTCGACCGCACCAACGCGCATGACCGCCTGCTGCTGAAGGGCAGCGTCGACATCGCCGAGGGCGTGAACCCCGAGTTCCTGGTCTATCACGAGGGCAACCGCACGCAATTCGGCACCAACATCACCGAGGGCGTCGGGCATAGCACGGTGCTGTATGCCGAATGGGCCGGCGGCAACCGCGCCAGCCTCGTCGCCGACGCGTTCCGCTACGGCGTCGATACCGGCACGCTCCCGCCGAGCGCGCCCGCCGTGCTGCCGTTCGACCCGCACAGCTATTTCCAGAACGATCTCACCGCCGGTCTCTCCTACACCACGCCCAACAAGATCGTGCTCAATCTCGAATACCAGTTCCACCAGGCGGGATTCTCGCCGCAGGACTGGCGCAACTGGTTCACGACGGGACAAGCCCATGCGAACACCCCGGCGATTACCGAGACCCTGTGGTACATCCGCTCCTACGCCGTCGATCAGCAGGAGCCGATCAACACGCATGCGATCTTCGCACGCGCTGATTGGCAGGATGCCTTCATTCCCGATCTCGAGCTCACCGCCTTTATCCGCGTCGATCTCCATGACGGCTCGAGCGTCGCGCAAGCAACCGCCGACTACTACCTGTCCAATGCCTGGACCGTGGGTGCGGTCGCTGCGGTCGATCCGGGCGGGCGGCGCACCGATTTCGGCAGCCTGCCTCAGGCGGCCAGCCTCATCCTGAAGCTCGCGCGCTATTTCTGAACGGAGGACCACCATGCCCGCGCTCCTCGCCATCCTCTCGCATACGCCGTCTTGGGTGTTCGTCGTCTTCGCGCTCCTGGTTCTGCTCGGCATCCAGGCGTTGCGGCCGCGCCGCGTCGCCGTGGCGCGCGTCTTCGCGACGCCGGCGGTGTTCATCGCCTGGGGCCTCGTCAGTCTGGTCCTCGCGGCGCAACGCGCGCCGCTGGCGCCCGTCGCCTGGGCGCTCACCGCGATCGCCGGCGGCAGCCTGGCGCTGCTCACCCTGCGCCTCGACGGGCTGCGCGTTGACGGCCCTGGCCGCGTTCATCTTCCCGGCAGCGTCCTGCCGCTGCTGCGCAACCTGCTGATCTTCGGTGCCAAATACGTGATCGCCGTATTGCTCGCGCTGCATCCGGCGGCGCGCGGCCAGCTGCTGATCTGGGACATGGCGGTCTCCGGCGCCAGCGCCGGCTATTTCATCGGCTGGACCCTGCGCTTCCTCATCGCCTATCGCCGCGCTGCGGCCGTGCCGCTGCCGGTGTCCGGCGGCGGCTGAGGGGGACGCTGTGCTAGGCTTGGTCGCAAGTGAGAACCGGGAGAGAGCGCCTATGACCATCGATCCCAAGGATGCGGCCGCGTCGCTGAGCGAGGTCGAGAGCGTCGAGCGCCGCACCCACCAGGCGATCACCTATGAGCACAGCAGCCGGCAGTTTGTGCTCTGGGGCATGCTCGTGACCTGCGGCTATGTCTTCACCTTCTTCCTGCCGGCCTATGCCCATGTCGGCTGGACCGTCGTCACCGCTCTGGGCCTCAGCGGCAGCTTCGCGCTGCGCGCCTGGGGACCGCAGACCCATACGCGCGACAGCCGGCTCGGCCAACGCATCAACCATGCGCTGGTCGTTCTGGTCGGCTTTGGGCTTATTCTGGTCTGGCTGCTGTGGCCCGTCGGCAATCGGCAGCTCAGCGCCTTCTGGCCGACGCTCGTCATGTTCTGCTACGTCCTGGCCGGACTCTGGCTCGGCAGCTTCTTCATCGCCGTCGGCGTCGGCGTGACGGCGCTGATCGTCATCGGCTATGCCTGGACCGGCGCCTGGTATCCGCTTTGGCTCGCGGCAACGGTGGGCGGCGGCCTCATCGTCAGCGGCTTGTGGCTGCGGCGGCTGAGCTGAGCGGCATGAGCGGATTGAACGAAGTCATTCATCAGGCGGTGCGGCTCAAGATCATGGCCGCGCTCAACATGCTGAGCCCGGAGACGGCGCTCGAATTCACGCGCCTCAAATCGATCGTCGGCGCCACCGATGGCAATCTCGGCGCGCATCTCGATACCTTGGAGAAGGCCGGCTACGTCGCCATCGAGAAGCGCTTCGTCGGCAAGAAGCCGCAAACCCGCATCCGTCCGACACCGTCCGGCCGCCGCGCCTTCGCCGAGCACGTCGCCTATCTCCGCGAAATCATCGACACCGGCCCCGCGGCTCCGTAGGGACTTCACCTCCGCCTTGCCCGCGAAAGAATTTTTGAAGAAATCGAAGTGGATGATGGCAGCGCTTTGAGATCGTATGGATTCCCGCTTTCGCGGGAATGACGGAATAGTTTGATTTTGCTTCAAAAATTCGTCGCCCCCGCGAAAGCGCTAGGGAACGTACAAATCGCACAGTGAAATCATGTCCCCGGTTTCGCCTTGCCCGCGAAAGCGGGCATCCAGGAGCTTCAGCCCCGATGAATGGAGCGCATGGCTCTGGGTCCCCGCTTTCGCGGGGACGGCGGGAAAGATACTGGGATTTCAGTGTTTTTTGAGATGTGTACGTACCCTAGCGCTTTCGCGGGGGTCCATTTCTGAGCGGCACGATGTCAGAGCTGTGGATGCCGATTCCGCCGCGCTATGGTGAGGAGATGACCGAGCGAAGCGGCCCCGAGCCGGAGACGGCCCCGAGCGAGCTCAGGCGCGCCGCCGACGGCTCGCGGCTCGTCGCGGTGTGGCCGGGTGGCGGTGAGACCAGCGTGTCGGCAACGGTGCTGCGCCGCGCCTGCCGCTGCGCCGAATGCACCGCGCGCCGCGCGCGCGGC
>DATJLU010000158.1:0-11952 GCA_035509275.1 Allostellaceae bacterium
GACCTCGGCCATTGGTTCTTCGCCGACCGCGAAACGCTGCGCCGCCACTGCGCGGCGTGGCTCGCCTCGTCCAAGGCGATTTGCTAGACTCGGCCAAACCGCGCTCGCCAGGAAGGAACAGGCCATGAAGATCAACGGACAGGTCGCCAAGATCCTTGCCAACTACGAAAGCGACAACCCGGGCACCAAGGCGAACCTCGCCCGCATGCTGATGCACGGCAAGCTCGGCGGCACCGGCAAGATGGTGATCCTGCCGGTCGACCAGGGCAACGAGCATGGGCCGGCGCGGAGCTTTGCGCCGAACCCGCCGGCCTATGACCCGCACTACCACTTTCAGCTGGCGATCGAGGCCGGGCTCAACGCCTATGCCGCGCCGCTCGGCTTTATCGAGGCGGGCGCCGGCACCTATGCCGGGCAGATCCCGATGATCCTCAAGACCAACAGCGCCAACAGCATGTCGCGGCAAAAGGAGAATGCCGACCAGGCGGTGACGGCGACCGTCAAGGACGCGCTGCGACTGGGTTGCTCGGCGGTCGGCTTTACGATCTATCCCGGCTCCGATTCGCAATACGGCCAATTCGAAGAGATCGCCGCGATGGGCCGCGAGGCCAAGGCTCACGGCTTGGCGGTGGTGATCTGGTCGTATCCGCGCGGCGGCAACCTTACGCGCGAAGGCGAGACTGCTATCGATATCTGTGCTTACGCGGCGCAGCTCGCCGCCCAGCTCGGCGCGCATATCATCAAGGTGAAGCCGCCCTCCGCGCATCTCGAACTCGCGGCGGCAAAGGCCGTCTATGAAAAGCAGGGTATCGATATCTCGACGCCGGCGGCGCGCATCCGCCATGTGGTGCAGTCGGCGTTCAACGGCCGCCGCATCGTGATCTTCTCCGGGGGCGAGGCGAAGGACCTTGACGGCGTGTTCGACGAGGTGCGGGCGATCTATGCCGGCGGCGCCAACGGCTCGATCATCGGCCGCAACACCTTCCAACGGCCGCGTGATCAGGCGCTGAAGCTGCTCGACGGCATCATCCGCATCTACAAGGGCGAAGGCTGACGCCGTGAGCGGGGCGCGATGACCGCCCGCCTCTACCTCATCACGCCGCCCCAGCTCGTGCCGGCGGCGTTTGCCGATGCGCTGGCGCGCGCGCTCGATGCCGGCGATGTCGCCTGCGTGCAGCTGCGCCTCAAAGATGTCGACGACGACGCGATCCGCCGCGCGGCCGACGCGCTGCGGCCGGTGACGCAGGCGCGCGGCGTCGCCTTTCTGATGAACGACCGGCCGGACCTCGCGCTCGCGACCGGCTGCGACGGCGTCCATGTCGGCCAACAGGATGCGTCCTATGCCGAGGCGCGCCGGCTCCTCGGCGCCGAGCGCATCGTCGGTGTCACCTGCCATGAGAGCCGGCACCTCGCCATCGAAGCCGCCGAGGCTGGCGCCGACTACGTCGCCTTCGGCGCCTTCTTCCCGAGCGCCACCAAAGAAGCCAAGCACCGCGCCGATCCCGAGATCCTGCGCTGGTGGAGCGAGCTGATGACCGTGCCCTCGGTCGCCATCGGCGGCATCACCCCGGAGAATTGCGCGCCATTGGTCGCGGCCGGCGCCGATTTCCTCGCCGTGATCTCCGCCGTCTGGAACCATCCCGAAGGCCCCGCTGCGGGGGTCAAAGCGTTCATCGCCGCGATGGCTGCGGCGCAGGGCTGATCACGCGGAACCAGCCCCCGCTTTCACGCTACCGGGTGCGCAAATCGCGCAGCGACGCGATGTCTCCTGTTTCGCCCGCCCGCGAAAGCGCGCGTGAAGAAACCGAAGTGGACGAAGGTAGCGCGTTGAGAGCGTATGGATTCCCGCTTTCGCGGGAATGACGGAATAATTTGATTTTGCTTTAGAATTCGTCGCCCCCGCGAAAGCGCGAGGGTACGTACACATCTCAAAAAACACTGAGATTCCAGTATCTTTCCCGCCGTCCCCGCGAAAGCGGGGACCCAGAGCCATCGCTCCGTTCATCGAGGCTGACCCCCTGGATGCCCGCTTTCGCGGGCAAGGCGAAACTCGGGACATGGCTTCGCTGTGCGATTCGTACGTACCCCAGCGCTTTCGCTGGACCGCGGAAAAGACGACAGGAGCGCAATGTTCCACCTTATCAGGATTTGCTCCAACCCCGCGCGCGACGCCAGGCTTGACGGCACCGCCGCCAGCAGCGCAGCGTGGCCTTGCATCGCATTCACCGACCGGAGGCACCGCCATGGCAGAGGCACAATGGACGCTCCGCGGCGACTATATGGAGAGCTGCAATTGCGACTATCTCTGCCCCTGCATCTATACGAACCCGCAGGGACAGGCGACGCACGAGCACTGCACGGCGGTCCTGGTCTTCCGCATCGATGAGGGCGCATTCGGCGGAACGCGGCTCGATGGGCTCAGCTTCGCCATGGTGATCCGCTCCGGCCGGATCATGGCCGAGGGCAACTGGATCTATGCCGGGGTGATCGACGCGCGCGCCGATGCGGCGCAGCGGCCGGCGCTGGCCGCCATTCTCGGCGGCGAAGCAGGCGGCACGCCGCAGATGATCCGCGACAACCTCGTCCGCGATTTCCGCGGCATCGATTTCAAGCCGATCGATGTCGTCATGGATGGGCTGAAGCGCAGCGTGACGATCCCGGGGCTGCTCGGTTTTGCGATCGAGGGCGTCGCCTCGCGCAACCAATCCGGCGAGCCCTACTACATCGACAACACCGCGCATCCCGCGAACCGCCGGCTCGCTCTGGCGCGGGCGAGCGCGCTGCATCTGCACGGCTTCGGCCTCGATCTCGATCTTGCCGGCAAAGGCAATAACGGCCACTTCGCGCCCTTCCGCTGGAGCGCTTGAGGCTCACGCCACCGGCGCCCAGAGCACATCCTCGATCGTCTCGGCGCCGCTCGCCAGCATGACGAGGCGATCGACGCCGAGCGCGATGCCGGCGCTTTCCGGCATGCCGGCGGCGAGCGCGGCGAGAAAATCCTCATCGACCGGATAGGCTTCGCCATAGCGCCGTCGCTTCGCCTCCTGATCGGCCAGGAAGCGGCGGCGCTGCGCCGCGGCGTCGGTGAGCTCGCCGAAGGCATTGGCGAGCTCGAGCCCGCAGACGTAAAGCTCGAAGCGCTCGGCGAGCCGGGGATCGCCGGGCTTGGCGCGCGCCAGCGCCGCCATCGAGACGGGGTAGTCGTAGAGGATCGCCGGCGCGCCGACGCCGAGGCTCGGCTCGATGCGCTCGAGGAAGAGGCGGAAGAACAGATCTTCCCAGCTGTCGCCGGCATGGGGCGCAAGCCCGAGCGGCGCCGCCGCAGCGGCGAGCAGCGCGAGACTCGGCGCCGCCGGGTCGGGGGCGGTAGCGAGGAGATCGATGCCGCAATAGCGCTGGAACGCTTCGGCGACGCTGAGATGGCGCCAGGGCGCGCCGGGATCGGCAACCTCACCCTGCCAGGTGAAGCGCTCGCGCCCGGCGGCGGCGAGGACCGCGCGGAGCAGCGCTGCGCAATCGGTCATGAGATCGCGATAGGAGGCGCCGGCGCGATACCATTCGAGCATGGTGAACTCGGGATGATGCGTCGGCGAGCGCTCGCCGTCGCGAAAGCAATGGGCGAGCTGGAAGAGGCGCGGCACGCCGGCCACCAGCAGCTTCTTCATGGCGAATTCGGGCGAGGTGTGGAGATAGCGCCGGCGCTTGCCCTCGCCCGGCTCGGTGAGCTCGGTGGCAAAGGCCTGGAGATGCGGTTCGAGCCCGGGACTGACCTGCAGCGCCGGGGTCTCCACCTCGACGAAGCCGCGCTCGGCGAAGAAGCGGCGAATCGCGGCGACGACGCGGCCCCGCGTTTCGAGATGCGCGCGCTTCAGCGCGAAGCGCTCCGGCCGCCACCATTCGCCGCTCGTCATGTGCCGCTCATGCTCCCCTGCCAAACCGGGGCCATCGCCTTCGTCACCGCACCCGCGGTAGGAAAAGATTCACCACAGAGACACGGAGGTCACGGAGAAGCAAAGCGCGCCAAACACTAATCTCCGTGTTCTCCGTGCCTCCGTGGTGAATCCATACGCGATAGCCCTGCCTGCTAAACCACGTCGTCGCTGAAGCTAGCATGCCCGCGCCCCCAAGACCGAGAGAGCCCATGCGCCGCCACCTTGCTGTCATCGCCCCGCTGCTTGTCGCCGCTTTCCTTGCCCTCGGCTCCGGCGAGGCCTGGGCCTGGGGCGCGAGCGGACATCGCCTCATCGGCCTGCTCGCCATCGAGAGCCTGCCCCAGGAGATCCCCGGCTTCCTGCGCGGCAGCGCGGCGGCGGCGATGATCGCCGAGCTCGGGCGCGAGGCGGACCGCTCCAAGGGCGCCGGCACGACGCATGACGCCGAGCGCGATCCCGGCCATTTCATCAATCTCGACGATGCGGGAAAGGTAGCGGGAAAGCTCGCGCTCGATGCCTTGCCGCCGACCCGCGAGGCCTATGACACGCTGCTGCGCGGTGTCGGCAGCGATCAGTACAAGGCCGGCTATGTCTACTACGCCATCATCGATGGCTGGCAGCAGCTCGCCGAGGATTTCGCCCAGTGGCGCGTCGATGACGCCGCCGCGCGGATGGCACAGCGCCCCGCCGACCGCGCCTGGTTCGCCCGCGACCGCCGGCTGCGAGAGAGGCTGACGATCCGCGATCTCGGCTATTGGAGCCATTTCGTCGGCGATGCGAGCCAGCCGCTCCATGTCAGCATGCATTTCAATGGCTGGGGCCCCTTCCCCAACCCGCAAGGCTATACGACGGCAACAACCTTCCACGCCTTCTTCGAGGGCGCATTCGTGCGCAGCGCCGTGACTCTCGGCGATATGCGGGCCCAGCTCGCGCCCTATCGCGATTGCCGCTGCAGCATCGCGGCGCGCGTGGCGGCCTATATCGGCGCCACCCACGCGCAAGTCGTGCCGCTCTACGCTCTCGAGAAGGCGGGCGGCTTCCGCGCCGGCGATGCGCGAGGCAAGGATTTCGCCGCGGCGAGGCTCGCCGCCGCTTCGGCCGAGCTGCGCGACCTGATCGTCGCGGCCTGGCGGCACAGCCTCGACGGCAAGGTCGGATATCCGCCGGTCGCGGTGCGCGATGTGCTGTCCGGCAAGGTGAACCCGATCGGGCCACAGCTCGGTCTCGACTGATGCGGAGGCCAAGCGCGGTTGTCGCCACGCCCGCGGCAGGAAGGGATTCACCACAGAGGCGATGAGGCGGTGAGGAAAGAAATACTGGCGCGCTCTGCGCGCCAATACCCTTGATCTTCTCACTGCCTCATCGCCTCTGTGGTCGATCTTTAATCGTGCGATCCGCTCTCCCCCTTCCTTTGCCGCGTCCAAGCTGCTAGGAAGCGCGTCCACGCCAAATCCCTTTGTCCCCCGAAAGCGCCAGCGAGGCGAGCGCCATGAAGATCAGTGCCATCGACATCAAGCCGGGCAACGTCCTGGAACACCAGGGCAAGCTCTGGCTGGTGGTGCGCCGGGAGCTGGTACAGCCGGGCAAGGGCGGCGCCTTCGCCCAAGTTGAAATGCGCGATTTGCGCGGCGGCTCCAAGCTCAACGAGCGCTTCCGCACCCAGGAGACGGTGGAGCGCGTCCGCCTCGACGAGAAGGAGATGCAGTTCCTTTATTTCGACGGCGACATGGCGACCTTCATGGACAATGAGAGTTTCGAGCAGCTCACCGTCAACAAGGAGATGATCGGCGAGCCCGCCGATTTCCTCAGCGAAGGCATGATCTGCACCATCCAGCTTTATGAAGGCTCGCCGCTGGCGGTGACGCTACCGCAAAGCGTGGTCATGACCGTGGTCGAAGCCGATCCCGTGGTGAAGGGCCAGACCGCGTCGTCCTCCTACAAATCCGGCAAGCTCGAGAACGGCCGCCGCGTCATGATCCCGCCGCACGTTGCCGCCGGCACGAAGATCGTCGTCAACACCGCCGACGGCACCTATCTCGAACGCGCGAAGGACTGACGCTTCGTGGCGCCACGCTCTGCCACGATCAACGTGATGGCCGGTGCCGCCTTGAAGGCGGCGCGTGGCCTCATTCGCGATTTCGGCGAGGTCGAGCAGCTTCAGGTCTCGGTCAAGGGGCCGGGCGACTTCGTCAGCGCCGCCGATCTCAAAGCGGAGAAGGTGCTGCGCGCCGAGCTGGGCAAGGCGCGACCCGGCTATGGCTTCCTGATGGAGGAGAGCGGCGGCGAAACCGGCAGCGACGTGCATCATCGCTGGATCGTCGATCCGCTCGACGGCACCACCAACTTCCTGCACGGGATTCCGTATTTCGCCATCTCGATCGCGCTGGAGCGCGATGGCGAGATCATCGCCGGCGTGATCTACGAGCCGGTGCGCGACGAGATGTTCTGGGCCGAGAAGGGCGCCGGCGCCTTTCACAACGACCGCAGGCTGCGCGTCTCGGCGCGCCGGCATCTGCCCGAGGCGCTGATCGGCACCGGCATCCCCTTCATCGGCCGCGGCGATCACCCGAGCTATCTCGCCACCCTGGGCGCGGTGATCGCGACGACCAGCGGGGTCCGCCGGCTCGGCGTCGCCTCGCTCGATCTCGCCTATGTCGCCGCCGGGCGATTCGACGGCTATTGGGAGTTCAAGCTCGCGCCCTGGGATTTGGCCGCCGGCATTCTCATCGTCCGCGAGGCCGGCGGCTATGTCACGGATATGGAGGGGGGCCAGGGCATGCTGGCGGGCGGCGACGTCATCGCCGCCAATCCCCATTTGCATCAGCCGCTGATGCAGCTGCTCAACCGGGCGCTTAAAGGGCCGGCGACAAACTGACTGTGGCGGCCACCGGCCCGCTTGCGGTATTTTACGGCAGCGACGCGGCAAATGACGCGCCCCGATGAAGCATTGATGGACCGCGGCGGCATGGCGAGCTCAGCCCTTCGTGTTGTCATGAAACCAACGAACCTTTTCGCCCTGGCCTTGGCTTTTCTCTTCACCGCAGCCGCGCCCGGCACCGCGCAGACGGTGGTGGGCGGCGTGCAGCCGCCTTCGGTCACGGTCGATCAGAGCGTGCTCGATTCGCTCGGGCCGCCGCGCACCTTGCCCGATCTGCTGCGCGGCGCGCCGCCGGAACGCGGCGTGACGGCGCCGACCTATCGCCGCGAGCGCACCGCCGAGCACCAGGCCAAGACGAAGAAAAAGAAGGTCGTGGCCAAGGCGAAGCCGAAGCACCATCCGCCCGCGGTCGCGGCGCATAGGGCGGCGCCGGTCGCGCCGGTAGCGGCGACCGCGCCGGCGGTACCGCGCGAGAGCGTCGCCGCGACGCCGCTCCCCGAACCCAGAGCGGCGCCAAGCCCGCCCGCGGCAACGGCGGCAGCCGAGCCAAACGCCACGACGGCAGCCGCGCCAAGTGACACGGCGCCGGCCGCCCCGCCGAGTGACACCGCGGCGGCCGCGCCAAGCGCGACGGCGGCCATCCCGCCGGCCGCACCGGCCGAGACGGCAACCGCCGCGGCGAGTCCGAGCCCGCAGAGCGCTCCCGCACCGCCGCCGCCGAGCGCGGCCAGGGCGGCGCCGGCGCCGGCCAAGCCGGCGACGCCAACGGTGGCGCTGCCGAGCCCGGTCCCGAGCGCCTCGCCCTCGCCCGAGGCAAAGACGGCGATGGCCGCCCCGCCCAGCCTGCCGCCCGCCCCGAAGGTGGCGGCGACACCGGTGACGCCGATTGCCGCGCCGGCCGCGGTCGCCGCCGCGGCGCCGGCCGGCGCCACGCGCGTGCTGTTCGGCGCCGGCGCCGCCGATCTGCCGGATTCGGCCAAGCCCGAGCTCGACGCGCTGGTGCAGCGGCTCAGCAGCAATGACGAGGTGCGCCTGCAGCTCGTGGCGCATGCCAGCGGCAGCGACGATCAGGCGAACGAGGCCCGGCGCATCTCGCTGCAGCGCGCGCTTGCCGTGCGCAGCTACCTCATCGAGCACGGCATCGCCAGCACGCGCATGGATGTGCGCGCCCTCGGCAACCGCGGCGACGGTGCCGCCGGCGATCCGCTGGATCGCGTCGACGTCATCATGCTCGAACATTAGTCAGCCAAAGCCGGCAGAGGGATGACACCTTGAACCGCCCGCAACGCTATCTGGCCCGCATGGCCGTCTTCGTCGCCGCCGTGGCCGTCATCACCGCCCTCCTGTCGCCGGCGCTGTTCCGCTATTTCATGGGCAACCCGGCGGTCAATGGCGTGATCCTCGGCATTCTCGTCCTCGGCATCATCTACATCTTCCGCCAGGTGCTGCTGCTCAATCCGGAAGTGGCCTGGCTCGAGCGCTTCCGCCGCAATCAGACCGGCGCGCCGGGCGAGGCGGCGCCGCGGCTGCTGGCGCCGATGGCGACGATGCTCGCCGACCGCCGCGGCGGCCGCGTCAGCCTCTCCGCCATCTCGATGCGCAGCCTGCTCGACGGCATCGGCACCCGGCTCGACGAGACGCGCGAGACCTCGCGCTATCTGATCGGGCTGCTGGTCTTCCTCGGCCTGCTCGGCACCTTCTTCGGCTTGCTCGAGACGGTGCAGTCGGTGGGCGGCGTGATCGGCTCGCTCTCGACCGGCGCAAGCGACCCCGTGCGCGCCTTCAACGCGCTCAAAAGCGGGCTGCAATCGCCGCTCGGCGGCATGAGCACGGCGTTCAGCGCCTCGCTCTTCGGCCTGGCGGGCTCGCTGGTGCTGGGCTTTCTCGACCTGCAAGCGGGCCTGGCGCAGAACCGTTTCTATCACGATCTCGAAGAATACCTCTCGGGCTATACCAGGCTCTCCGGCGGCGGGCCGGTCGGCGACACCGGGGAAGCCTCGGTGCCGGCCTTCATCCAGGCGCTGCTCGAGCAGACGGCCGACAGCCTCGACAACCTGCAGCGCATCATGGGGCGCGGCGAAGAGAGCCGCATCTCCGCCAATGCCAATCTCCAGGCGCTGACCGAGCGGCTGACGACGCTCACCGACCAGATGCGCGCCGAGCAGACGCTGCTGCTGCGCCTCGCCGAAGGCCAGGTCGAGCTGAAGCCGGTGCTGCAGCGCCTCGCCGATGCCACCGCGAGCGGCCCGCCGGGCCAGGACGAGGCGCGCACGCATCTGCGCAACATCGAAGTCTATCTCGCCCGCCTCGCCGAGGACGTGACGCAAGGCCGCGGCGAGGCCGTGCAGGAGATCCGCAGCGAGATCCGCCTGCTCGCGCGCACCATCGCCGCGCTCGCCGAAGAGGCGGAGCGCTAAGGGCCGGCCGACACCATGGCGATCCCGTCACGCCGCCAACGCCGTTCCACCATCGACATCTGGCCGGGCTTCGTCGACGCGCTGTCGCAGCTGCTGATGGTCATCATCTTCGTGCTGCTGATCTTCACCGGCGCGCAGTTCTTCCTGGTGAACGCGCTCTCCGGCCGCGACGCCGCGCTCTCGCGCCTCAATCAGCAGGTGGCCGAGCTCACCGGCCTCCTCGATCTCGAGCGCAAGGCGAGCGCGGACCTCCGCCTCAACCTAGCGCAGGTCTCGAGCCAGCTGCAGGCCTCGATCGCAGCCCGCGACAGGCTGCAAGCGCAGGTGGCGGAGCTGACACAGAAGTCCGATGAGGCGCAGTCGACGGCGCGCGACAAGGGCGCCGCTCTCGACAGCGCGCAGAACCAGGTGGCGCTCCTCAATCAGCAGATCAACGCGCTCCGCGACCAGATGCAGCGCCTCGCCGCCGCCCTCGACGCCTCCGAGCAGAAGGCGAAGGACCAGGATGTGCAGATCGCCGATCTCGGCCGCCGCCTCAACGTGGCGCTCGCGAACAAGGTGCAGGAGCTCTCGGAATACCGCTCGGAATTCTTCGGCAAGCTGCGTGAGATTCTCGGCAACCGGCCGGACATCCGCATCGTCGGCGACCGGTTCGTCTTTCAGTCCGAGGTGCTGTTCACCCCGGCTTCCGCCGACCTCGGGCCCGACGCCAAGCACGAGCTCGACCTGCTGGCGGGCGCCCTCAAGGAGATCGCCGGCAAGATCCCGAACGACATCCCCTGGGTGCTCCGGGTCGACGGCCATACCGACAAACGGCCGATCAACACGCCGCAGTTCCGCTCCAACTGGGAGCTCTCCACCGCGCGTGCGACGGCCGTTGTCAAGTATTTGATCGAACAGGGAATTCCCCCCGAACGCCTGGCCGCCGCCGGGTTCGGCGAGTTCCAGCCGATCGATCCCGGCACCAGCGACGACGCCTACGCCAAGAACCGCCGGATCGAGTTCAAGCTGACCGAGCGGTGAGCTCCGGCGCGGGATTGCAACCGGGCCCCTCCTTGGCTATAAAGCCGCTCCTTTTGGCGAGGAGCGGCAGCATGAAGGAAGGCATCCATCCGGATTACCACGAGATCACCGTGGTGATGACCGACGGCACCACCTACAAGACCCGCTCCACCTACGGCAAGGCCGGCGATACGCTGCGCCTGGAGATCGACTCCAAGTCGCATCCGGCCTGGACCGGCGGCCAGCAGAAGCTGCTCGACAGCGGTGGCCAGCTCGCGCGCTTCAACAAGCGCTTCGGCGGCGGCGGCTTCGGCGGCGCTGCCAAGGCCAGCGCCGCCAAACCGGCGGCGGCAAAGGAAACCAAGCCCAAGAAGTGATCGCCGCGGGCGCCCTCGGGCGCCCGTCGCGCTTTCAGGCGCCGGCTATTGCAGCCGGCGGCGCGCCAGCTCGTCGAGGCGCGCCACGCGCACGTAGAGGCGGTGGCTGCGATCGAGCAGGCTGACCAGCCGGTTCGGCAGCCCCTGCCAGTCGTCCTCGCCACGATCCATGCAGACCGGCAGCGCGGCCAGCCCTGTTTGCCCCTCGAAGGCCGCTTCCCGGCTCAGCTCGCCGGCGAAGATCGCGCGCTCCGCCAGCAGCCAGGCCATGATCTGGGTGAGACGCGCGGTCATGCGCATGGTCTCGACGCAGAGCCTGAGCTGCTCCGGCGCCGCCAGCTGGCGGCGGTCGATCGGCTCCAGCACGGAGAGATATCCCCGCGCCTGCTCCAGCAGCCCGATCGCCTCGTCGTAGGTCTTGTCGAAGAAGGCGGTGGGCGCCGTCGACGCCGCCGCCAGGGAAGGTGGCTCTGTCACGCTCAGAGGCTTAGCACCGCGCGGGACGGCGTGGCGAGTCAAAGCGGGGTTAACGGTCCTCTTGAACCCACATGCCTGATGCCTATCTCTGCGATGTCGGACGCCCATGAAGGGGTTCGACATTAACCATGCGAGCGAATCGGCCCCTGCGGCGGCTTGCTCGTCCCATGTTGCTCAACAGAGGATATGGCCATGAACGCACTCGATTTCTCTCCCCTTTTCCGTTCCACCATCGGCTTCGACCGGCTGGCTCAGCTCGTCGACGGCGCCGCGCGTCCGGAGACCAGCTATCCGCCCTACAACATCGAAGTGGTCGGCGATAACGCCTATCGCCTGACGATGGCGGTTGCCGGCTTCACGCCGGAGGAGCTCGACATCACCGCGAAGGACGACACGCTCGTAATCTCCGGCAAGGCGAAGAGCGAGGAGCAGGCGCCCCGCGCCCTCTATCGCGGCATCGCCCGGCGCGCGTTCGAGCGACGCTTCCAGCTCGCCGACTACATCAAGGTGAGCGGCGCCAGCCTCGAGAACGGTCTGCTGAGCGTCGACCTCGTCCGCGAGGTTCCCGAGGAGAAGAAGCCGCGCAAGATCGCGATCGGCAGCGCTCCCAAGGCGACCCTGGAGCAGAAGGCAGCCTAAGCTCGCTCGCGATAATACCGAGCGAATGACCAAGACATAAGCGGCCGGAGAGCCGGCCGCGCGACCTGGAGCGGGTCCTCGCGCGAGCGGGGCCCGCTTTTTCTTTGGCACCCGCACCCCCTCGGAATTGCAACGCCGCGACAATGCGGGCACGCTCGGGTCCGGTCGTCCAAGAACCGGAGGGGAGCGATGCGGCTCGATAACCCCGTCCCTGACCTGCCGCGCCTGCG
>DATJLU010000159.1:0-6139 GCA_035509275.1 Allostellaceae bacterium
GCGGTGTCGCTGCGCACGGTGCGGTCAGTAAGGAGCGAAACCAGCGCCATGAACATCGCCACCCCGGCGCTCGGGCCATCTTTCGGCGTCGCGCCCGCCGGCACATGGATATGGATGTCGGTCTTCTCGAAACGGGAGGCGTCGATGCCGTATGACGCCGCGCGGCTTTTGACGACGCTGAGCGCCGCTTGCGCGCTTTCCTTCATCACTTCGCCGAGCTGGCCGGTGAGGATCAGCCGGCCATTGCCGGGAATTGCGGTCGCCTCGATGAACAGAATGTCGCCGCCGACCGGCGTCCACGCGAGCCCGGTCGCGACGCCCGGGATGCTCGTCCGCATCGCCACTTCGTCCTCGAATGGCGGCGGCCCCATGACGCCCGCAAGATCGCTGGCCAAGATCGAGATTGGGCCGCTCTCGCCCTCGGCGATCCGCATCGCGGCCTGACGCAGTACGCGCCCGATCTCGCGCTCTAGGTTGCGAACCCCGGCCTCCCGCGTGTAGCGCTCGATGATGGCCCTGAGCGCGTCATCGGCGACCTCGACCTGGCCGGGCTTGAGACCGTTGGCCTCGAGCTGACGGGGAACGAGATAGCGGCGCGCGATCTGGAACTTTTCGCTTGCCGTATAGCCAGCGAGGCTGATGACTTCCATGCGGTCGCGAAGCGGCCCCGGGATTGTGTCGAGCATGTTCGCGGTGGCGATGAACACGACGCGGCTCAGGTCGAAGGGCACGCCGAGGTAGTTGTCACGAAAGGTGTTGTTCTGCTCGGGATCCAGAACCTCCAACATCGCCGAGGCCGGGTAGCCCTGGATGCCGGCGCCGAGCTTGTCGATCTCGTCCAGCATCATGACGCAGTCGCGCGCGCCGGCCTTGCGGATGCCCTGAATGATGTTGCCGGGCAGGGCGCCGATATAGGTCCGGCGATGGCCGCGGATCTCGGCCTCGTCATGGACGCCGCCCAGGCTGACGCGGACGAATTTGCGCCCGGTCGCGCGCGCGATGCTCTGCCCGAGCGAGGTCTTGCCGACGCCCGGCGGGCCGATGAAGCACAGGATGGGGCTCTTGCCGCCGGGCTTCAGCTTCTGCACGGCGAGATATTCGAGAATGCGGCGCTTGATCTTGGCGAGACCGAAATGGTCTTCGTCGAGAATGCGCCGCGCTTCGGCGATATCGATCGTCCGCTCGGTGGTGACCGACCAGGGGAGGTCGATGAGCCAGTCGAGGTAAGTCCGGACCATGCCGTATTCGGCGGCGCCTTCCGACATGCGCTCGAGCCGCGTCAGCTCTTTCTTGGCCTGGCTTTCGACCTCGGGCGGCATCTTCGCCTCGGCGATGCGGCCCCTCAGCTCTTCGATTTCGCCGGTCTTGCCTTCCTCCTCGCCGAGCTCCTTCTGAATGGTCTTGAGCTGTTCGCGCAGCAGGAATTCGCGCTGCCGCCCTTCCACCGTCTCTTTGGTCTGCTGGCTGATCTGGCGCGACAGCCGCAGCACCTCGATGCGATGGCTGAGCAGCTCGGAGACGCGCTTCACCCGCAACGGCACGTCGATGAGCTCGAGCACGCTTTGCTTCTCGGGCGGCTCCAGATCCATGACGCTGGCGATGAGGTCGGCAAGCCGGCCCGCCGCGGTGAGCGTCTGGATCGCGGTGGCGAGTTCGGGCGGCGCTTGCGGCAAGAGCTCGAGCGCCTCCGCCGCCTGGCGCTTCAGATTGAGCAGCCTCGCCTCGAGCTCCGAGGTGCGCACCTCGCTCTCGCCGATGCGGTCGATGCGCGCGACGAGGAAAGGGAAGCCGGGGAGGAATTCGATGACGCGGAAGCGATGCTGCCCCTGGACCACCATGTGATGGCCGCCATCGGCCGCGGTGACATAACGCAGCACATTAGCGACGGTGCCGATCTGATAGAGATCGCTGGCCCCGGGGTCTTCGACCGTGACGTCGTGCTGGAGCAGGAGGCCGACCGGCAGCTCGCGCTGCACGGCGGCTTGAGCCGCGGCGACCGAGCGCGGCCGGCCGACCGAGATCGGTAGCATCGTGCCCGGAAACAGTACCGCGCCGCGCACGGGGATGATGATGACCGCGTCCTGCGGCAGCGGCGGCAGCTCGGGCGGCAGGGCGCCTCGGGAGGGGGCTTCGTTTATTGCCATGGTCTTATCGGAGCTTCCTCAACACGAGCGTCAGGCATCCATCGGCAAGCTCGCGCCGTGCCAGCTCGAAACGGCCGGCCGGCAGCGCGATCTGACGCTCGAAACGGCCTTGCGGGATTTCCAGGCGGTGAATGGCGGCTTCTCGCTGCAGCGCCGGTGCGGGCCGATCGCCGGCGATGATCAGCACGCCCTCTCTGATGCCGACCTCGAGCCGAGAGGCGACGACGCCGGGTAGCGCCGCGACGATCGACAGCTCCGCGGGGGTCTCGAAAATATCGACCGGCGGTTCCCAGATCGGACGCGTCGACGCTTCGCCCAGCCGAAAGAATTGCCGCCGCAGGCGTTCGGCGCGCGCCAACGCCTCGCAGGCTTCCGCCCACATCCAGGCTTCGAGGTCACGCCCGTTCATCGGTCAAAGTCCGTTTCGGAAAAAAATAAGGCGCCGGCCCGGCAGGCGCCCGACTCAGACCAGATAGGAAGCAGGCCGGCAGATTCAAGCTACCGGCCCGCTCAGCGTCCGATCAATCGGCAGCGAGCGCCGCCGCCGCGCGCGCTACCGCCGCTGCTCGCTCTCGCAGCATCGGCTCGGCGAAACCGCGGACGCGCGCCAGCACCGCCGGCGATGCGCGCTCGGGTGAGCCGGCTTCGAAAGGCGGCTGCGGATCGTACTCGACCATGAGCTGGATCGTCTCCGCCGCCTCACGGCCGCGGATCTCGTCGACCACGGCGAGGGCGAAATCGATGCCGGCGGTGACGCCGCCGCCGCTGATGAACTTGCCGTCGATCACCACGCGCTCTGCTGCCGGCTCGGCGCCGAAGGCGCGCAGCGCTTCGCGCGACATCCAATGGCAGGCGGCGCGGCGGCCGCGCAGCAGCCCGGCCGCGCCCAGCACCAGCGATCCGGTGCAGACCGAGGTGACGTAACGTGCGCCCGCCGCCATCCGGCGGAGGAAGTGCAGCGTCTCAGGATCGCCGATCACCGCGTTGACGCCAGCGCCGCCGGGAACGCAGATGAGGTCGAGCGGCGGGCAGTCGGCGAAGGTCGTCGTCGGCAGGATCTGAAGCCCGCGCTCGGCGTCCACCGGCGCGTGGCTTTTGGCGACGAGATGCGTCTCCGCTTCCGGCATGCGCGACAGGATCTCGAAGGGTCCGGTGAAGTCGAGCTGGGTCAGGCGCGGAAACAGCAGGAAACCGATACGGAACGGCGCGGCGGTCATGGCTCACTCCTCAAGCACGGGAGCACAGTTTGCCCGCGACAGGGCTTGGCGGAAATGACATAGTTCCCTCATTTTCTGCCAATGGGGTGAGCATGCGCCGGATCGTGATCGTCGCTTTCGACCAGGCGCAGCTCCTCGACATCGCCGGGCCGGTTCAGGTTTTCGCCAGCGCCCGCGACCTCGCGGCGCTGCGCGCTCTGCCCGATCCCTATGAGATCGCCGTGGTTTCGCCCGAGGGCGGAGCCATCGCCACCTCGTCCGGCTTGCCGGTCGTGACCCTGCCGCTTGCCGCGCTCGGGGGAAAGCCGGTCGATACGGTGATCGCGGTCGGCGGGCTCGGCTCGCGCCAGGCCCAGCACGATGCCCGGCTCGTCCGCTGGATCGCGGCCGAAGCGCGCCGAGCGCGCCGCATCTGCTCGGTCTGCACCGGCGCTTTCCTGCTCGGCGCCGCCGGCCTCCTCGACGGCCGCCGCGTCGCCACCCATTGGTGGGCGGCGGCGGAGCTGCAGCGCCGCTACCCCGCCGCCAAGGTCGATCCCGATCCGATCTTTCTGCGTGACGGCAAGGTCTGGACCTCGGCCGGGGTCACCGCCGGCATCGACTTGGCGCTGGCCTTGGTCGAAGAGGATCTCGGCCGCGGCATGGCGCTCGCGGTGGCGCGGCACCTCGTCGTCTTCTTGAAGCGGCCCGGCGGGCAGTCGCAGTTCAGCGCCATGCTGCGCAGCCAGGCGGCCGATGAGGGCCGCTTTGCCGCGCTGCATGACTGGCTCGCGCAGAACCTCTCCGGCGATCTCCGTGTCGAGGTGCTGGCGGCGCGCCTTGGCATGAGCCCGCGCAATTTCGCCCGGCTCTATCGTCAACGCACGGGCACGACGCCGGCCAAGACCGTCGAGCAGCTTCGCCTCGAGGCTGCGCGCCGCGCACTCGAAGACGGGTCGGCGCCGATCGCCGCCATCGCCCGCGCCGCGGGCTTCGGCGACGAGGAGCGCATGCGGCGCTCCTTCCTGCGCCATCTCGGTGTGGCGCCGCAGCATTATCGACAGCGCTTCTCGCGCGGTGCGGATCGCCCGGCGCTGGCGCGCGAGGACTTGCCTGCGCCGGCGATTTGACCCGAGCGGAACCCCTCAGTACGATCCTCTGAAATGGCGGGAGGCGCTTTGCTTGCGCGTCGCGCCGAGAAAGCCCGGGGGAGATCGGCCGTGACCGACGTCTTTCGCTTCGATCCGCTGGCGCTGCCGCCCGAATGCGAGACCCTCCGCGGCGAGGTACGCCAATTCGTCGCCGAAGAGAAAGCCGCCGGCCGCTGGCGCTCGGAGAGCGACTTCGCGTCGAGCTATTCGCCGGAGTTCAGCAAGCGGCTCGGCGCGCGCGGCTGGATCGGCATGACCTGGCCCAAGAAATACGGCGGACAGGACAAGACCTTTCTCGAGCGCTATGTCGTCACCGAAGAATTGCTCGCTGCCGGCGCGCCGGTTGGCGCTCATTGGGTCGCCGACCGCCAGAGCGGACCGCTCATCCTGCGCTTCGGCAAAGAAGCGCAGCGCGAGGAGATCCTGCCGCGCATCACCCGCGGCGAATGTTATTTCTGCATCGGCATGAGCGAGCCCGACAGCGGCTCCGATCTGGCATCGATCCGCACCAAGGCGGTGCCGGTGGAAGGCGGCTGGGAGCTCAGCGGCCGCAAGATCTGGACGTCCAACGCGCATAAGGCGCATTTCATGATCTGTCTCTGCCGCACCTCGCCGGTCGATGCGAACGACCGGCACAAAGGCCTCTCGCAGCTCATCGTCGATCTGACATCGCCGGGCATCTCGATCCGGCCGATCAAGAATCTCGCCGGCGCCGAGCATTTCAACGAGGTGCTGTTCGAGAATGTCTTCGTCCCCGCCGATCGCATGATCGGCGAGCCCGGCGATGGCTGGAAGCAGGTGACCAGCGAGCTCGGCTACGAGCGGAGCGGGCCGGAGCGCTTCTTGAGCAGCTTCCGCCTGCTGACGGAATTCGTCCGCCGCGCCGGCAATACGCCTGATGCACGCGAAGCCGAGGCCATCGGCCGCCTCGTCGCCCATCTCGCGACCTTGCGGCGCATGTCGCTCTCGGTCGCCGGCATGCTGCAGAAGGGCGAGATGGTGAACCTCGAAGCGGCGGTGGTGAAGGATCTCGGCACCAACCTCGAGAAGGAAATTCCGGAGATCGTTCGGCTCGTCGCCAAACGCGGACGCTCGCCCAACAAGGCCGATCTCATGGAAGAGGCGCTGCGCTATGGCGTGCTCAACGCGCCGTCCTTCACCATCCGCGGCGGCACGCGCGAGATTCTGCGCGGCATCGTCGCGCGCGGGCTCGGCTTGCGATGAGCGATACGCTCGTCGCCGAGGTGGCGGGGAAGCTCTTCGCCAATCTCGTTCCGCCCAAGCTGGTCAACGACGCCGAGGCCGGTGAATTTCCGGATGCGCTGTGGAAGGCGGTGAACGATGCCGGTTTCCCGGACGCGCTCGCCGCCGGCGCCGAAGCGCCGGGCGACCTTGCCGGCCTTGCCGATGCCGCGGCGATCCTGCGCGAGGCCGGCCGTCATGCGGCGCCGCTGCCGCTGGCGGAGACGATGATCGCGCGCTGGCTGCTCGTCGGCGCCGGCCTCAAATCTCCCGACGCGCCGCTCACCCTCGCGCCGGTCGAGCACGACGGCAGCTTGCTGCTGCACCGCGCCGGCAAGGGCTGGCGCCTCGCCGGCCGCGCTGCCGCTGTGCCTTGGGCGCAGCAAGCCGCCGGCATCGTCGTCGT
>DATJLU010000160.1:0-26018 GCA_035509275.1 Allostellaceae bacterium
TTGGGCGGAGTCGAAGGGCAGCGTCCGGTGAAATATGTAGGACGGGAAGAGCAGCATCATGCCCTCGCGCGGCTGGATGCTGCGGATCTCCGGATCGCCGTGCCGATGAAAGCGCGGCGGCAGGCAGCCGATCTCGAACCAGCCTTCCCGTCCGCGCCCAGGCGCACCGATGGTTTCCGGGATCTGGCAGTAATAGACGCCGCTGACATAGCCGGCGTAGTGCATATGCGGCGCGAGGCGGCCGGGGCGCTCCAGCACCGTTATCACCGCGCTCGGACGCAAGCGCGGCATCGGTTGCACGAGAAAGGGATGGGTCGGATCCGGAATTGCCACCGCCGCAAGATAGTCGGCAAGCGCGCCGGAAAACATCGCTTCGAGCGCGGCATAGGGGCCGCTTTCCTGACCAAAGAGCTCCCAGGTGGTGCGAAAGCCGGGGCCGTTGTAGTGCGGGTCGGCCGCGCCCGGGGAATGGAGCGTCGGATGCGCCATCCCCTCGCGCACCAGCGCCGTATGGAAGGCGCTTAGGCTGTCATAGCCGGTGGGCGGCTCCTTGATCTCGATGATGCGGAGAAAGCGGTCGAGATCGACGAGATGGCGCGCGGCGTCGCGGCGACCGAGCTCGTACAGCGCCACCGCTTTCAAACCGATCGGCTCGGGCAGGCCAGGCCGAAGCCGAAGCCACGCATCGCAGGCCTCGATCGCGCCTTGCGCGTCGCCCTGCTCCAGCAGCGTGGTCGCCAGATTCTGATAGGGAGCCGCCCATTGCGGATTGAGCGCGGTGGCCTGCCGATAGCTCGCCACCGCTTCGCCGTGGCGCCCGGCACCCTCCAGCGCAATGCCGAGATTGCGATGAAGCTCGGCGGTGGGCGCAAGCCGAAGCGCGTTCCGATAAGCCTCCACTGCCTCGGGCCAACGGCCCATCGCCTGCAGGATGACGCCGAGATTGTTGTGCGCCGGCAGCAGGTCGGGCCTGAGCCGCACCGCCTCGCGATAGGCGATGACCGCCTCGGCCTCGCGGCCGAGCCGCGCGAGGGTCAGGCCAAGGCTATAATGCAGCTCGGCAACGCTCGGCGCGGCAAGCACCGCCGCATGGCAATAGTGCAGCGCGCGTTCGAGATCGCCGAGCTCCGTCGCGATTCGCGCCGCGATCGCCAACGCGTTTGGCGGCGCGCTGCTCGTCGCGATGAGCGGGCCCAGCCGCTCCAAAGCGTCCCGCGACCGGCCGGCGCGATAAAGCGCGGCCGCCTGCGCCAGGACGCTTTCCGGGCTCTCTTGCGGCTCCGCGTCTTCCCGGTCCCGGCTGTGGTCACCAGGGGTGTCGCGCATTCGCCCGTAATAGGCGATGAAGAAGCCGCTTGTCCCCGGTTTCAGCGAATGCCAGCCATTCCAAAAAAGCTCTGGATGCCTCCCATTCCAGCGCGATGCCACGTACGGGCAAAAAATGTCGTGCCCTACACGGGTTTCACTTGCCCACGCCCGGGCCTGTGCCACCTTAAGGAAAAAGCAGGGGCCGGGGAGGTTCGGTGATTGACATCGAGTTCCTGTGTCCAGCAGGAGCCCAGGAAGGAACGTCGGAACGGGCGGCCGACTGGACAGCGCGGGCGCTCTCGCCGCGGGGGATGGACTGGCTCAGAAGCAGCGGGGTCAGCCAATGGCTGACCCGCGTCGAAGCGGCTTGGCTGCGCGCCAAGGCCGAGGCCGAAGGTCTCAACGTGGTCACGGACGATCAGGCGCCCGGTACAGAAAACCCGCAGAAAATTTGAATTTCCCGCGGGTCTGAGTGGTGGGCACGACAGGGATTGAACCTGTGACCCCTACCATGTCAAGGTAGTGCTCTCCCGCTGAGCTACGTGCCCCCTCGTTAGGAGAGGGGCGGTGTAACCGATTTCGCGAGCCCTGGCAACACAAGGCGACGCGAAGCGTCGTCCGCGGCGGCTCCCGCGGTTGCTCCGCAACCGCTGACGCCGCCTTCGACGAGCGCTGCGCGCTCGCGAAGCGCTATGCCGCGAGAAACCTGTCGATCTCGTCGACGAGTTGGCGAAGATGGAAGGGCTTGGCCAGGACCGCCGCTTGGCGCCGGGTGACGCCGCGATGGCGCAGAGCGACGGCGGCGAAGCCGGTGATGAACATGACGCGCAGTTCCGGCCAGAGATCATTGGCGCGGCGCGCCAGCTCGATGCCGTCGAGTCCCGGCATGACGACGTCGGCCAGCAGCAGATCGATCGGCCGCTCGCTCACCCAGGCGAGCGCGGCATCGCCGTCGCCGACGGCATGCACATCGTGGCCGGCGCGGCGCAAGGCGCGCGCCAGAAAGACCCGGAGATTGTCGTCATCCTCGGCAAGAAGAATACGCGCCATCACCGCTCCCGTTGCGGCTACAGTCTAGCTGGTATTGGCAGCGAGAACGAGGGGCGGCATGCCGGTCTTTACCATTGCTCCCGGGTCTTCCGCCCGGCGCGGCGGCGCAGGGAAACGCGTGACAGAACCGGCGGCTTGCCCCTAAATTCCTAGCTATGGAAGGCCCGTTGGAGCGAAGAGCGGCGATCGAACCGCCGATCGAGTTGATTGCGCCGGCAGAGCAGACTCTGCCGATGGTGCTGGCATCGCCGCATAGCGGCGCCGAGTACCCGGCCGAATTCCTCGCCTCCTCGCGCCTCGATCCGCTGACGCTCCGGCGCTCGGAAGACAGCTATGTCGACGAGATCTTCGCCGCCGCTGCCGGCCTTGGCGCGCCGCTGCTGCGCGCCTGCTTCCCGCGTGCCTATCTCGATCCCAACCGCGAGCCCTTCGAGCTCGATCCCGGCATGTTCGAGGACGAGCTGCCGGCTTTCGTCAATACGCGCTCGCCGCGCGTCCGGGTGGGTCTGGGCACGATCGCCCGCGTCGTCGCCACCGGCGAGGACATCTATGCGCGGAAGCTGCGCTTCGCCGAAGCCATGGCACGAATCGAGGGACTCTACCGGCCCTACCACCGCGCGCTGCGCCAGCTCGTAGCCACGACACGCGACCGCTTCGGCAGCTATCTCCTGATCGACTGCCATTCGATGCCCTCGGGCATGGCACCGAGCGAGCGCAGCATGCGCCGCGCGCGCACCGACATCGTGCTCGGCGATTGCCATGGCGCCGCGTGCCATCCGCTGATCATGGAGACGGCGCATCGCACACTTTCGGCCAAGGGCTATGCCGTGGCGCGCAACACGCCCTATGCTGGCGGATTCACCACCGCCCATTACGGCAAGCCGGCGGCGGGCGGCCATTGCCTGCAGATCGAGATCAGCCGCGCGCTCTATATGGACGAGCGCAGCTTTGGCCGGAAGCCATTCCTCGCCCAGCTCGCCGCCGATATGCGCGACGTGGCGGCGGCGCTGGCGGCGATCGATCTCTCGCTCATCGCCGCCGCATGACGCCGCCGAAGGCCGCCGCCGCGGCTTTCGTCATCCGCCCCTCCGAGGACGCCGATCTGCCGGCGATCACCGCGATCTATGGCCACCATGTGCGCTTCGGGCTCGGCTCTTTCGAGGAAGAGCCGCCGGATCTGGCGGAGCTCGCGCAACGGCGCGCCGAGGTGCTGGTGCGGGAGCTTCCCTATCTCGTCGCCGCCGCGGGCGCGGGAACGGTGCTCGGCTATGCCTATGCGGCGCCCTATCGCGCGCGCTCCGGTTACCGCTTCAGCCTCGAGGATTCGATCTATATCGCCCCGGCGGCGCTGCGGCGGGGCGTTGGCCGGGCGCTGCTTGCCGCGCTCGTCGAGCGCTGCGCCGCCGCCGGTTATCGCCAGATGGTTGCGGTCATCGGCGACAGCGGCAATGCGGGCTCGATCGGGCTGCATGAGCAGCTTGGCTTTCGCCGGGTCGGCCTGCTGCCGGCCACCGGTTTCAAGCATGGCCGGTGGGTGGACAGCGTCCTCATGCAGCGCGAGCTTGGCGACGGTGCCGCGACGACGCCCTGATCTGTCCTATCCTTGGTTATGGAAGGATCGAACCGCTTTTTGTTGCGGCGCAGAATTTTGTTGCGGCGCAGCGTGGCGCGGATGCAACATCCCAGAAAAAAATGGGCCGTGCACGAAGCACGGCCCAAGTTTAGGGAGGAAACGCCTAGAAGACGTACGGCAGGCCGTCGGGCGACGACCGATGCCGCACTGCACAATATGCGTCCAGCGAAGCGACAAATCAAGCCCTAAAACGCAGCTGCAAAAAAATCGCAGTTCTGCGGCCCTTCGCCACATTTTCACTGCGCGCGACCCGTTATTGTTGCAATGCACAACAGACGTTTCCGAACCGGGTGCCTGCCCTGCGCGTTAACCCTGAGATGGCGCAACTTCTGCCGCTCCCCGAGCCCGGCGAACGCTGGGCGCTCTTCCTCGACGTCGACGGCACCTTGGTCCCGATTGCCGCGACGCCCGAGGCGGCGCGTCCAGAGCCGGGGCTGCTGCCGTTGCTCGAGCGCTTGCGCCGCGGCTGCGATGAGGCGCTGGCGCTGATCAGCGGCCGCAGCCTCGCCAGCATCGACAGCCTCTTTGCGCCGTTGCAACTCGCTGCGGCCGGGCTTCATGGCTGGGAACGGCGCCGTCCCGACGGCGCGCTGGCGCCGCAGCAAGAGCCGACGGGGCTCCTCGCTCGGCTGCGACCGCAGCTCGCGCTATACGTGAGCGCCCGCCCCGGCCTGTTGCTCGAGGATAAGGGCGGCAGCCTCGCGCTCCACTATCGGCAAGCGCCCGAGCGCGGGGCGGCGCTGTTGCGCTTCGTGCGGCGCCTTGCCGCCAAGGAGCCGGAGATTCACCTCCTCCGGGGCCGCAAAGTGGTCGAGCTGCAGCCGCGCGGCGCCAACAAGGGCATGGCCATCGAGGCCTTTCTCGGCGAGGCCCCGTTTGCCGGGCGGCGCCCGATCTTCGCCGGCGACGACACCACCGACGAGCATGGCTTTGCCGCAGTGAACGCGCTGGGCGGCATCTCTCTCAGGGTCGCCGACGCCGAAACCCGCGGCCGCAGCAGCTGCGCGCGACACACCCTCGCCGGTACCGACGAGCTCCATCGCTGGCTTTGCGCGCTCGCGCGCCGCCTGGAGGAAGGCGACCGCGGCCAGCACAACGGAACGGCCGGGTTCCATCCTGCGTTGAGGCAAGACACACCGCAGCGGAGTCCCGGCCGCCGATGACGCGCTTGCCGCCGCCCGCCAACTTCCTGGCCTTATCGAGCACGCGCCCGGCCGCTTCTGCGACGGCGCGCGAGCGGCGTCTCGTCGTCGTCTCGAACCGCGTCGCCATGGCCGATCCCGGCGGCAAGGCGGCGGGCGGACTCGCCGTCGGCATTCTCGCCGCGCTGAGACGCAGCGGCGGCATCTGGTTCGGCTGGAGCGGTGCGGTGACACCGGCGCCGCCTGCCGCCGCCGAGGTGGTGCACGGTGACGACATCACCTTCGCGACATTCGCCCTCGCCCGGCGCGACTACGAGCAATATTACAATGGCTTCGCCAACCGGGTGCTGTGGCCGCTGTTCCATTACCGGCCGGGATTGATCGATTACAAGCGCGACGATTTCGCGGGATATCTCCGCGTCAACCGGCAGTTCGCTCTGCATCTGGCGCCGCTGCTCAGTCCCGACGACATCATCTGGGTGCATGACTACCACCTGATGCCGCTCGCCGACGAGCTGCGCCGCCTCGGCATCGAGCAGCCGATCGGGTTCTTCCTGCACACCCCGTTTCCGGCCACCGAGGTGCTGCGTGTGCTGCCGAGCCACGCGGCCCTCATGCGCGCCATGTGCGCCTATGATCTCGTCGGCTTCCAGACCGAGAACGACGTCTGGGGCTTCCGCGACTACCTGCTGCGCTGCGCCGGAGGGACGGCCGTGGGTGTCGACGGCATCAGCGCCTTCGGCCGGCAGCTTCGCGCGGCCGTCTTTCCCATCGGCATCGACGTCGACGCCATCGCCCTCCAAGCGGCGCAATCGGTCGACAGCCGCCAGATGCGGCGCCTCCAGGAAAGCCTGCGCCAGCGGCGACTGATCATCGGCGTCGATCGCCTCGACTACTCGAAAGGCTTGCTGCAGCGCTTTCGCGCGTTCGAGCGGCTGATGGAGATGTTCCCGGAGCGGCGCGGCCATGTCACATTGATGCAGATCGCGCCGCCGACGCGCAGCGAGGTGCCGGAATACAGCCAGATCCGCCGCAGCCTCGAGACCGCCGCCGGCCACATCAACGGCCGCTTCGCCGAGTTCGACTGGATGCCGGTACGCTATCTCAACAAGAGCTTCAATCACCGCACGCTGTGCGGCTTCCTGCGCGCCGCCGGCGTCGGCCTGGTGACGCCGCTGCGCGACGGCATGAACCTGGTGGCCAAGGAATATGTCGCGTCCCAGGATCCGGCCGATCCCGGCATGCTCGTGCTGTCCTGCTTCGCCGGCGCCGCGCGCGAGCTCGGCGATGCGCTGATCGTCAACCCCTATGACATCGACGGCGTCGCCGAGGCGATCCAGGAAGCGCTGCTGATGCCGCGCGAGGAGCGCGTCGAGCGCTGGCAGGCGATGATGGCCGTGATGCGGCGGAACGACGTTGCGGCCTGGCGCGACAGTTTCACCGCGGCGCTGGCTGAAGCCGCGGCGGGGCGCTGAGATGGCACCAGCGGGCGGCCCGCAACGGCTGGTCGGGGATATCGGTGCGACCAATGCCCGCTTCGCGCTGCTCGATTCGGCCGGAACCATCAGCCGCACGCGCGTCCTCGCCTGCGACGACTTTCCCACCATCGAAGCGGCGATCGCTGCCTATCTCGCCGAGGAGGCTGTCCCGGCACCGCAGGAAGCGGCGCTTGCCGTCGCATCGCCGATCACCGGCGATGCCGTGACGATGACCAATCACCCATGGTCGTTCAGCATCGCCGGGTTGCGCGAGCGCCTGGCGCTGGCCCGGCTCCTCGTCGTCAACGACTTCGCCGCCAATGCGCTCGCCGTGCCGCGGCTGAAAGCCGAGGAGCGCAGCGCGATTGGCGGCGGCGCGCCGATTGCCGGCCAGCCGGTCGGCGTGATCGGCCCCGGCACCGGTCTCGGCGTGAGCGGGCTGGTGCCGACGCCATCGGGCTGGATCGCGATCTCGGGCGAAGGCGGACACGCCACGATGCCGCCCGCCGATCACCGCGAAAGCGAGGTGCTGGAGCATATGCGCCGGCGTTTCGATCACGTCTCGGCCGAGCGCGTGCTGTCGGGGCCGGGCCTCGTCAATCTCTACAACACTCTTGCCGAAATCGAATCGGTGCCGGCGGCGCCTTTCACCCCGGCGCAGATCGCCGACCGGCAGATCGGCGAAAGCGATCCGCTGGCGCGCGAAGCGCTCGAGCTGTTCTGCGCCATGCTCGGCACCGTCGCCGGCGATCTGGCGCTGACGCTCGGCGCGCGCGGCGGCATCTATATCGCCGGCGGCATCGTGCCGCGTCTGGGCGCGAGCTTCGCCGCCAGCCGGTTTCGCGAGCGCTTCGAGGCGAAAGGCCGGTTCCGCGTCTATCTTGCATCGATCCCGACCTATGTCGTGATCCACTCCATTCCGGCGATGCTTGGGCTGGCGGCGCTGCTCGAGGGTGGCGCACCGGAAAAAGCGCCGGCCGACGCGACCCGCTGAGCGGCCGCCGCGTCGGAGCTCAGCGCGAAAACTCGCGCCGGATCGTGTCGCTGTGCTCGCCCAGCGCCGGGACGCCGCCCGAGGGCGCGCTCTCGGCGAACAGCGCCGGCGGCGCCGGAACGGTGATCGGGCCTTCCGGCGTCGGCACGCGGAGCCGCCGCAAATGCGGATGCCGTGCGAAATCCTCGACGCCGTTCAGATTGCCGAAGGCGATGTCGGCCGCTTCGAGCCGCTGTCCCAGAGCGGCACGGCTGTCGCGCGCAAAGATCGCGGCGACAATGGCATCGAGAGCGGCACGATTGGCGACGCGGCGCGGGTTGTCGGAGAAGCGCGGATCGCTGGCGAGCGCGGCATCGCCGAGAATCTCGGCGCAGAATCGCGCCCATTCGCGCTCGTTCTGGATGGCGATGACGATCTCCTTGCCATCGGCCGCAGCAAAGGCGCCGTAAGGCGCGATCGAGGGGTGCTTCAGCCCTTGGCGCTGGGGCGCTTTGCCGCCGAACTCGAAGTGCAAGTAGGGCACGGCCATCCATTCGGCGGTGGCATCGAAGAGCGAGACCGAGAGCACGGCGCCTCGACCGCTGCGCTCGCGCGCGAACAGCGCTTCGAGGATGGCGCTGTAAGCGTTGAGCCCGGCGGCGATGTCGGAGACGGAGACCCCGACGCGCCCCGGCGCTTCGGGCGGACCCGTGAGCTCGGCAAGCGCGGTTTCGGCCTGGATCAAGAGGTCATAGGCCTTCATGTCGCGATAGGGACCGCTCTCGCCATAACCCGTGATCGAGCACGTAACGAGGCGGGGATGGCGACGCTGCAGCTCCGCCGGGTCCAACCCGGCGCGCGCCGCCGCGCCGGGTGCCAGATTCTGCAGAAAGACATCGGCGCGGGCGATCATGCGGCGAAGCAGCGCGCAATCCGCTTCGCGCTTGATGTCGAGCACGATCGACTGCTTGCCGCGATTGAGCCAGACGAAATAGCTGCTCTGGCCGAGGGCGACGCGGTCGTAGAAGCGGGCGAAATCGCCCTCGCTGCGCTCGATCTTGATGACGCGCGCGCCGGCATCGGCGAGGCGCGCGCTGCACAGCGGCGCCGCCACCGCCTGCTCCAGCGCCACCACCAGCAGGCCCTCGAGCGGCCTGCCGCTCATGCCGCGAGCGCCGCGTTGACGAGATCGGTGATCAGCATCGAGCCGGGGAAATGCGAGATGAAGAAAGGCGGCTTCGCCTGCTCGATCACCGCCTGAGGCGTCACCCCGCAGGCCCAGAACACCGGCAGCTCGTCGGCTTCCACCGGCGTCGGATCGCCGAAATCGGGGCGGCCGAGATCGGCGATGCCGATCATCTGCGGCAGCCCGAGATGGACGGGCGCGCCGTGGACGCTCGGATAGCGCCCGCTGATCTGCACGGCGCGGATGGCGTCATCCGGCCGGAAGGGGCGCATCGACACCACCATCGGTCCGTGGAAGCGCTCGGTCGCCGCGGTCGCGATGTTGGTGCGGTACATCGGCACCACCGTGCCGGCCTCCATGTGTTTCAGCCTGAGCCCGGCATCGAGCAGCGGCCACTCGAAGGAGAAGGAGCAGCCAAGCACGAAGGCGACGAGATCCTCGCGCCAATACTCGGAAATGTCGGTCGGCGCGGCGATCTCGCGGCCATGTTCGAAGACGCGGTAGCGCGGCACATCGCGGCGGATGTCGATGTCGGCGCCGAGGCTCGGCAGCTCCGGCCGGCCGGGCCTCCCGACCGCCAGCACCGGGCAGGGTTTCGGATTCTGCAGGCAGAAGCGCAGGAACTCGTCGGCCCAATCCGCCGGCAGGATCGCGACATTGCCCTGCACCCGTCCCGGCGCAAGCCCGCTGGTCTGCCCGGTGATCTCGCCGCGCCGAATCCGCCGGCGCGCTTCCGCGGCCGAGATCGCCGGCCTCTCGCTGTCCGCCATGAGCCGCTCCCCTTTCGCGCCCGATCTTAGCGCGGCGCCCTCGCCCGCGTCACCCGCCGCTCTTGACAGCGGCGCCGGGGCGCCAAGGATCGCGGCATGCGTTTGCGCATTCTTCTCGGCAGCCTGCTGCTGATCGTCGGGCTGGTGTTTTACGCGCTGGCGGTGATGGCGGTGGCGACGCGGCTGCTGCCGGACCAAGTCGCGATCGAGCTCGCCTTCTATGCGCTCGCCGGCATCGCCTGGATCTTTCCCGCGGCGAAGCTCACGCGCTGGATGCAGCAGGCGGGCCCGTTCCGGCCGCCGGCCCAGGATTGACGCCTCAACCGGTCCAGGGACCGTCGCGCCAACGGCGGAAGCTCACCACCTTCTTGCTCGCCTCGATGCGGCGGTTGAGCACGACCAGTCCCAGCACTTCGCGCTCTTCGACCAGGTCGTGCAGGGTCGACGACCAGACGGCCCATTCGTTCTGCGGCTTGGCCTCGATGCGAGCGATCAGGCGATTGAGGCGCGATATCTCCGCCTTCAGGTCGCGATTGCTGCGCGTCATCGAGGACCGCTCCAAACCCGAGCAACCCCTTAAACGCCCGGGCGAGCGTTTTGCTCCCGCTCGCCCAGGCGGCGAACGCCGCCCGCGCCGGCTCAGCGGTCGCCGAAAAGAAAGGCGAGCAGCACGTAGCGCGTGCCCGCTGTCACATGCATGGCCTCGTGCAGCAACGAGCACGAGAAGACGATGGCGGCGCCGGTCTCCGGCCGGTAGCGCTGATCGCCGAACTCGGGGAACCGCAGCTCGCCGCCCTCGAACGCCTCGGTATTCAGGTTCACCGACATGGCAAAGCGGCGATAGGCGACCATCGCCTCGGAGTCATCGCGATGGCCGTGCAGCTCGCCGCCGCGCATTCCCTCGTAGCAGCCGATGCGCATCCGTTCGCGCCGGGTGATCTGATACTGGAAGGCGCGCCGGATCTCCGGGAACAGCCGACGGCGCAGCCGCGTGTCGATCAGGTTGACCATGTCGGCCTCGATCAGCCAATGGTCGATGCGGTCACCGCGGCCATATTCGGGAATGCGCATCTTGTAGTCGGTGGTCATGCCGTCATCGCCGTGGCGCGGCTCGATGAAGACGTTACCGCGCGTGCGGTAGACGTTGATCAGCCGCTCGCAATCGGTGTGGCTCAACACGTCGGGAACGATCAGCACCGGCGGATGCGGCGCCATCAATGCGGTCTGGCGCTCGGCGGCGAGGCGCTCGAGCAGCGCCAGCGCCTGTTGCGCCTGGGCTTCGGGCGCCTCCTTCAGGATCGCGAGCACATGATGGTTGGGGCGAAGCACGACGACGGTCGGCTGGTCGCGGCTGTTGGCGTTGAAATCGCGAAAGGTGTCGCCGCTGCGGTCGAGCAGCACCGGAAACGGCAGCGCCTGCTCCATCGCCGCGGCGGCCGGCTCGAGGGTCACCGCGAAAAGACGTGCATCACAGGCCGCGAAGCCGTCGAGCCGCGCCCGGAAGCCGGCCAGCGCCGCCAGGACCGGCGCGGTGAAGCGCGGGCAGAACAGGACGGCCATGGGATGGCCGGCGACGGCATCGCCGCGCAGGTCGACGACCTCGCCGCCGAGGGATTTCAGTGCGCAATCGGGCGCGACGTCGCCGGCGGCAAGCGGCGCATTGAACTGGGTACGAGGCGGCGTCGGCGAAAGCTGTGCCATGGGCGTCACTCCGCTGCGGCGCCGCCGCTCCCTCAGACCGACACGGCGGCCGCCTGCCCGGCCGAATTGCCGGCGAGGCGGCCGAAGACGGCACCCGAGAGCAGGCCGGTGCCGCCGGGATAGTTGAAATAGAAGAGCCCGCCGACGAGCTCGCCCGCGGCGAAGAGGCCGGGGATCGGCTCGCCCTCGGTGTCGATCACCCGCGCCGAGGTGTCGATGCGCAGCCCGCCAAAGGTGAAGGTGACGCCGCAGGTGACCTGGTAGGCCTCGAAGGGCGGCGTGTCGATCGTATTCGCCCAGTTCGACTTCGGCACGGCGAGCCCTTCGGTGCGCCGCCCATCCTTCACCGTGGGATCGAAGGGGATGTCCTGGCGCACGGCGCGGTTATAGGCGGCGATTTCGGCGATGAAGGCGTGCCGGTCGATGCCTTCGAGCTTCTGCGCGAGCTCTTCGATGGTGTCGGCGCGCGCCTTGGTGACCTGGCGGATGCGGTACTCCTCGCGCAAGAGATGGAGCACTTTGGCATCGAAGACCTGCCAGGCGGTCTGCGCCGGCTGATCGAGGATGACGCGGCCGTATTTGGCATAGGTATAGTTGCGGAAATCGGCGCCTTCGTCGACGAAGCGCCGGCCGGTGACATTGACGATGAGGCCGAAGGGATAGGAGTGCTTCTGGAAATTGTCGCCGACGGCAAGATCGCCGAACTCGGGCGCGTTGCGGTCCCAGGCGACGGCATGGCAGCCCGACCAATTGCCCCAGGGCATGGCACCGGCGTCGAGCGCCATGCGGATGCCATCGCCGGTGTTGAAACGCGTGCCGCGCACCTTGGCGAGATCCCAGCCGGGGCCGAGATAGCGCGTCCGCCACTCGGCATTCGCCTCGAAGCCGCCGCAGGCGAGCACCACGGCCTTGGCGGCGATGTCGAAGCTGCGTCCGCCACGGCGCACATGAACGCCGAGCACGCGCCGCTCATCGAGCAGCAGCGAGAGCGCGCGGGTGCCATAGAGGATATCGATGCCGTTGCGCCGCGCCGCTTCGTGCTCGGCGGCGACGAGGCCGGGTCCGCCGCCCCAGGCCTCGACGGTGAGCCCGCCCCAGAAGCGCGTCTTGTCGCCGACCTTGAACGCCTGGCGGCCATAGGCCGGCAGGAACTTAACCCCCTTGCCGCGCAGCCAGATGAGCGTGTCGAGGCTGCGCTCGATCATCATCTCGGCGAGATCGGGATCGCTGCGATACTGGGTGATGCGGCCGAGATCATCGTAGAACTGCTCGCGGGTATAGGTCCCGTAGTCGGTGCGCGCGATCTCCTCGGCGGTGAGATCGGGAATGAGCTTCTTCAGATCCTCGACGCCGTTATAGACAGTGCGGATGGCGCCGGCGGTGAAGCGGCTGTTGCCGCCGCTTTCGTCCTCCGGCGCGCGCTCCAGCACCACCACCGAAGCGCCGTGCTCGCGCGCCGACAATGCCGCCGAAAGCGCCGCATTGCCGGCGCCCACGACCACTACATCGCACGTCATTTCCGCCATGGGTCCCTCGCTTCGACGGGGATAGGAGCCGTTGACGGGGCGGCTGTCAACGGCAGTTGTCAGTTGTCAGTTTCCTGAAGGAAGTTGTCAGTCGTCAGTTTTCAGTTATCAGTAGGGGGCGCTGAGAACTGATGACTGAAAACTGATGACCTGGGAGGGACGGCGATGCTTCGGGTGGCCATTCTCGACGATTATCAAGGTGTGGCGCTCGCCATGGCGGATTGGCGGAGCCTGCACCCCCAGGTGACGATCGAGGCCTTCGCCGATCACCTCGACGACCTCGACGCCGTGGCAAGGCGCCTCCACGCCTTCGAAGGCGTCGTCGCCATGCGCGAGCGCACACCCTTCCCGCGCGCGCTGTTTGCCAAGCTGCCGAACCTGCGGCTCCTCGTCACCGCCGGCATGCGCAACGCCGCGATCGACCTCGCCGCGGCCAGCGAGCGCAACGTGCAGGTCTCGGGCACCGAGATGCTGCCCTATCCCACCGCAGAGCTCAGCTGGGGCCTCATCCTGGCGCTCTTCCGCCACATCCCGCGGGAGGATCGGGCGACGCGCGCCGGGCATTGGCAAACGACGCTCGGCATCGGCCTCAAAGGCAAGACGCTCGGACTCCTCGGCCTCGGCCGGCTCGGCGGTCAGGTGGCCCGGGTCGGTCAGGCCTTCGGCATGGAGGTGATCGCCTGGAGCCAGAATCTGACAGCGGAGCGTGCCACCGCGGCCGGCGCCACGCTGGTGGCGAAAGCGGAGCTGTTCGCGCGCGCCGATGTCGTCAGCATCCATCTCGTGCTGAGCCCGCGCTCGCGCGGCCTGGTCGGCGCGGCCGAGCTTGGGCAGATGAAGCGGACCGCTTTCCTGGTCAACACATCGCGCGGACCGATCGTCGACGAGGCGGCGCTGCTCGCCAGTCTCGAGGGGCAGCGCATCGCCGGCGCCGGACTCGATGTCTTCGAGCCCGAGCCGCTGCCGCGCGACCACCCGCTGCTGCGGCTCGATAACGTCGTCATCACGCCGCATCTCGGATACGTCACCGAGGAGGGCTATCGCCTCGCCT
The DNA here is from genome assembly GCA_035509275.1 of Allostellaceae bacterium. GTDB lineage: Bacteria > Pseudomonadota > Alphaproteobacteria > ATCC43930 > CGMCC-115725 > DAHUYF01. Next base: position 13,819 of record DATJLU010000160.1, read on the forward strand.
ATGGCCAAGCGGTCGAGAACATCCGCGCCTTTCTCGAGGGCAAGGTGCTGCGACCGTTGAATCAGGTTTAGAGGAACCGGGTCTTTGCTTGAGCGGTGCAGCTTTCGCGGTTGCTGCGCAACCGCTGACGCCGCCCGTGACGAGCGCTCCGCGCTCGCACGGGACCTTCGCGCCGCCTTACCCCCCGCGCAGGATCAGGGCGGAGACGCTGGCGATTTGCGGCCAGCTGGTGGCGATGACGGCGTGGCTCGCATAGGCGGCGACGAGCGTCAGAATGCCGACGAGCACGCCGAGCTCGCGGATGCGGCGGTGATCGCCGCCGCGAATTTCGCTGGCCAGCACGGCGGAGAAGAACAACAGGCTCAAGACCGAGCCCAACAGCACGGGAATCATGATCCTCGCGTCTCCCCCCAATCCCGGGCCGACGCCCCCGCCGGCCCGGCGCAGTCTAGCAGAGCCGCGTCTGAAGGATAGGGCTTCGACGCCGGCCGGAACGCCGCTGGTCACGCTTCGGTCGGCGCGCGCGCCGGCGCGATGAAGCACGATAAGGCTCTTCGCCTGCGCGCCGCTGGGACGGGGAGCGACCTACGCCCCCGGTGTACACCGGGGACATTTTTTTTCGGGGTGCGTCCCCCGCGTAGCGCGCGGGGTGTCACACGTGAAACATCTGCACGATATCAAAGAGCGTGGGTCAAAAAGCGTGGTCGTCAGATGCTACCATGGCACCCCTCCGGTGCGACGCGTGGGCAGCGGATACGCGGGGAGAGTGAGTGCGCGCCCTCTCCCCCTTTCGGGGCGGGGGTCCGCTTAAGGATTGTGCAGCGGCGGCAGAAATGCGAAGGTTGAGTGGCCAGTTTCGGCTTCGGCGGCCTTGCCGATCGCCCGCCGGGCGTTGCTCCAAGAAGCTAGAGGCGGAGAACTGCGCGGTGCCGCACCTGTAACGTGGCGCCGATCCAACCACTTAAAAGGGAGGCCAGCTTGGCTACCGGCACTGTTAAATGGTTCAATGCGCAAAAGGGCTATGGCTTCATCCAGCCCGATGGCGGCGGAAAGGACGTCTTCGTCCATATTTCAGCCGTCGAGCGCGCCGGCATGAACTCGCTGCGAGAGGGCCAGAAGATCCGCTACGAGGTCGTCGTCGACCGCGGCAAAGAAGCCGCAGGCAACCTGCAGCCGGCCGATTGAACTCGGCCGGACCCCAACGCCAACAAAGCAATGAGCGGCGGGCGGTTTACCGCCCGCCGCCATCGTTTAGCCCGACAGCGAGATCGAGACCGCTTCCCGCCCCTTGGGCGTTTCGACGACGCGCATCGACACCTGCTGGCCTTCGGCAAGCCCGGTAATGCCCGAGCGCCCGAGGACCGAGATGTGGATGAACACGTCCTTGCCGCCGCCTTCGGGAGCGATGAAGCCGAAGCCTTTGTCGGTGTTGAACCATTTCACCGTGCCCGTCATGTCGACGGCGTTCGAGAGGTCGCGCTGGCCGCGGCCGAAACCGCCGCCACCGCCTCCTCCCTCCCGCGGCGGTCGCCGGGGCTGCTCCGTGGCCGTGCTCTCGTCGACCTCGATGACGCGCGCCACCTGTCGCCCCTTAGGGCCCTGAGCGGTGGCAACGCGCATCTTCGATCCCGGCAAGACCGATTGACGTCCCGATTGCTGTAGCACGGCGATGTGCAGGAACGCGTCCCCCGAGCCGTCGCCGAGCTCGACGAAGCCGAATCCCTTCTGGCCGTTGAACCACTTGACCACCGCGTCGACCTCCGGCCCTTCCGCCATAGGTGGCGGCGAAAAGGAACCATAAGGCCGCCGCGGTGCGAAATCAGGCATGTCTGGCGGCGGAAAATCGTCGTCATTGAATCCGCGTCGTCTCGGGCCGCGGAAATCCCTTCCTCTACCCATACTTCGGCTCTGCCTTCGTTCTCCGTGACCAAATCCGTACCCCCTGGGGCCCGGACTTATGAGCCTAGCACAACATTATAAAATTTCCGCGGCGATTATGGAGGGATTTGGCAAAAGGCGTTTTTCGGCCCGGCGCGGCGAAATGCCGGCCCAAAGCCCCCTGGACAGCGCGGAATCTCCGGGTTTAGCCTGGAATGGCAGGGCGAGACTGCGGAGTGGGATGCCATGACGGCGACACGAGCCCTGATCGACACGCTGAAGCGCCGGGCGAGCGACATGGCGCGGCCCTTTATCGATGCGGCCCAGCAGCCCAACGCCACCGAAATGGAGCGCGCCTTCGGCGAAGCGGCCCAACTCATCCTGCGCGATGCGGAGGCGCGCGCCCAGCTCTTGCCGCGCGAGGAGTTCGAGAAGCGGGTCGAGGCCTTCAAGGCCTGGCATCAGCGGCATGAGGCCAAGGTGCGGCGCGAGATCGCCCGTCTGTTCGAGCGCGGCTTCCGCAACGAGCAGAAAAGCCCGATTTCCGAGGCGCGCCGGCGCGCCACGGCCGAGCTCGATCATCGCGAGGCGGAATTCCATCAATGGGTGGAGAGCTACGCGCTCACCGCCTGGATCCGCGCGACCGAGGATTTGCTGACCCTCGACCGCCCCTCTGCCTTTATTTCCTCGCAGGAGAGCCCGGCGCGTCACTGAGCGCGCCTTTTACTCCGGTGAGCATTGGCGGTAATCTGGTGGCGCGGCCTCGGCAAGTCGTCGAAAGGCCATGGGCGGAAGATCGGCAATGCGTGGGCAGGGCAGCGAGCCAGTGGAGCTGCGCCCCGGGGCGGGGGCGCGCGAAGCGGCGCAACTCGCCGAAATCGAGCAATGGGCATGGCGGCGCGTGCGCGCGCTGCGCGGCTTCTACAGCCATCTGACCGCCTATGTCGTGATCAATTTCGTGCTATTCATGATCGATTCGACGACGCCAGGCCCGGCCTGGTTCTATGCGCCGCTGATCGGCTGGGGCATGGTCGTCTGCCTGCACGGGCTGCATGCCTATGAGATGCTGCCCTGGACCACGGCGGATTGGGAAGCACGCAAAGTGCGCGAGCTCATCGACAGCCGGACGAGACGGTAGGGGGAGTCCTCAGTTGTCAGTTATCAGTTTTCAGTTGGAAGCGACCTGCAACTGAGAACTGAGAACTGACAACTGAGAACTGACAACTGAGAACTGGCGACTCCCAACCACCCGATGTCCGCTCTCTGCGTCAGCTATGTCGTCACAGTCTACAACAAAGCGCCTTACCTGCCCTTTCTCATTGCAGGCCTGGCGGCGCAAACCGGCGATTTCTCGCGGGAATTCATCTTCGTCGATGACGGCTCGACCGATGACAGCATCGCCGTGCTGCGCCAGCTCACGGCGGGATGGCCCGAGCGGCGCATCATCGAGCAGGAAAATCAGGGTCCGGCAATGGCGCTGAACGCCGGCCTCGGCGCGGCGCGCGGCGATTTCATCAAGACCGTGGACGGCGACGACATGCTGACGCCCGGCGCGACCGCGGCGCTGATCGGCGCCGTCGAGGCGAGCGGCGCCGGTGTCGCGTTCGGCGCCGCCGATACCTATGTCCCCGCCGAAGGACTGGCGGCAGCGCAGCGGCGGGCGCAAGCCTGCGGCTCTGCCGGCGCGACCGAGCTGGTGCCCGATACGCTTTATGCGACCTTGCGGCGGGCGCAGACGACGACATCCTCGTGGCTCGCGCGCGCCGATCTGGTCCGCGGTATCGGCGGCTGCGATGACGGGGTCTTCGTCCAGGACTACTCGATCGAGCTGCGCCTGGCGCAGGCGACCCAATTCGCTCGCGTGCCGCTCGTGATCTATCTTCAGCCGAGCTCAGCGCCGGGTCGGCAATCCGAGCAGGGAGCGCAGGAACTGCACGACCTCAACCTCGCCGTTGCCCGCTTCGTCGAGCGCGCGACGGCGCTGCCGACCGCGGTGCGCCGCTATGCGCTGCGCCGGACCGCGGGCCGCGCCTGGCACTACGCGCATCGGCGGGCAGGAAAGGGTTACGCGTCGCGAGAGTTCTGGCGCTACGCCGCGGCGCAGCTCGGCCTCGGCCGCGCCGATGGCGGCGCCATCCGCGCGACCTGCGAGATCTTCCGGCGCTCGAGCCCGATCAAGCTGGTGAATGCCCCGTGACGCGCGTCGTCCATCTCATCACCGCCGATCGCATCGCCGGCGGGATGGAGAGCTTCCTGGCGCGGCTCGCTCCCGCCCTCGGCCGCGCCGGGCTCGAGCAGCTCGCCATCACCCGGCGCGGTTCGGAACTGGCGGAGTGGCTCCGCCGCGAAGGGGTTCGGGTGGCGCAATACGCGTTGGAAAAGCGCAATCTGCCGTCCTGGTGGGGCGTGCGGCAGACCGTCGGCGGCTTCCGGCCGCAGATCGTGCTGAGCTGGTTGCCGCGCGCCGCCCAGCGCGTGCCGCCGGGCCCCTGGGTCCATGTCGCGCAAGTCGGCTGGTATCGCGGCCTCGATTGCTACGAGCGTGTCGACCGCATGGTCGTTCCCTCGCCGGATATGGTGCGCCATTTCAAGGAGGTCGGATTTCGCGGCGACATCACCGTCTTGCCGCATTTTGCCGCGAACTCGCAGCTGCCGCCGGTCGCGCGCGACGCCTTCGACACGCCGCCCGACGCGCCGGTCGTGCTCGGCATGGGCCGTTTCGACCGCTCGAAGGGCTTCGATCTCGCGGTGCGCGCCTGTGCCGCGGTGCCGCACGCCTATCTCTGGCTCGCCGGCGAGGGCGAAGAAGAGCCGGAACTGCGCCGCCTCGCCGCAGCAGCCGGCGTTGCCGACCGCATCCGCTTTCTCGGCTGGCGCACGGATACGAGCGCGCTGCTGGGACGCGCCGCCGCCCTCGTCGTTCCCTCACGCTGGCAGGAAGCGCTGGGCCTGGTGGTGCTGGAGGCCTGGTCCGCCGGCGTTCCCGTCGTCTCCACCGACACGCCGGGCCCGCGCTATCTGATGGCCGAGAGCGGCAGCGGAATCCTGGTGCCGATCGACGACGCGGCGGCGCTCGCCGGCGCGCTCCGCCGCGTGCTCGAGGACCGCGCGCTGGCCGCGCGCCTCAGCGCCAAGGGAACGGAGCGTCTGGCCAGCGGCTTCACGGAAGCCGCCACGGTCGCGGCCTATCTCGACTATTTCGCGCGGGTCGCCGGCGCCGCCGCCGGCCGAAGCCTCGGAGCGGCCGGCAAAGCGCGCTGAAAAGCCGCGGAGTTGCGACCGCGGGCGCCGACCCCTAGCTTGCATCGTGGAGCCTGGGGGACCGCAATGACGTCGCCCTTCACCGCCGTCATCGATCCCGACATCTCGGACAATCCGCGATTCCAGGATCTCGTGGCGTATTGGCAGGCGAAATGCCGCGAGCACGCGCTGCCGCTGCGGCAGGACATCGATCCCTTGCAGCTGAGGGCGCATCTCGGCTCGCTCAACATCATCGAATGCCTGCCCGGGCTCGGCGATTTCCGCTATCGCCTGATCGGCACGAACATCGTCGCGGCCTATGGCCGCGACAGCACGGGCAAGACCGTGCGCGAAATCTATGCGGTCGAGGATCCGGAATATTGCGCATTCCTGCTCGGCATCTATCACGAGGTGGCGACGCGCCGGCTCATGGCGCGCCTCACCGTCAATCTGCGCCCGGTGAACAAGACCCACCGCATGGCCGATTCGCTGCTGCTGCCGCTCGACGGCGGCGATGGCAGCGTCGGCTTCATCCTGAACGAGGTGCTGTTCCGCTGATCGCGGTCATCGCGACGCCACGGCAATCGCGTTTGTCGCCATGCGGATTCACCACCGAGGCGGTGAGGCGGTGAGGAAAGAAATGCTGCCGCGCTTCGCGCGCCCATGCCCTTGGTCTTCGCACCGCCTCGTTGCCTCTGTGGTCCATCTTTCAGGTGAATCCATATGCGACAGCCCTGCCCTTGACCCGGGGTGCGGATGCATCTCCTATTCCGGCGAAAATTTCGGCATTCGAGGTGACAGGTGCGCGCCGACCGATCCGATGGCATCGCCGAACCCAGCTCGCGCCTTGGCCGCATCTGGAACGGCCGCGCGCCGATGCTGGTTCTCGCTCTCGCGACGATCGGCGCTTACTATTACGCTTTCTTCGACGTCGCGCGCGCCGATCAGCTGATGTATCTCTACCGCACGGCGGGTCTCGATTTCCGAGCGCTCACCGTCGGCTCCTACGATTTCAATCGGTCGATTGGCGATTTCCTGCTGTTTCGGCCGGTGCTCTACCTGCTGCTCGGTGTCGAGCGCTGGGCCTGGGGCTATGATTTCGTTGCCTGGCAAGCGACGAGCATCGGTTTGCATGTCGCCATCGTCCTCAGCCTCTTCGCCTATTGTCGCCAGCGCCTGAAGCAGCTGCCGCCGCAGCGCGCTTCCGCCACGCCGTTCGTGCTGGCGCTGTTTTTCGCCCTGTCCTTCGCCGGAACCGAAATGGTCGCCTGGCAGCATGTCGCCGGCTATCTGCTGTTCTGCCTGCTCGCCGTGCAAGCGGCGCTCGCCTATCAGCGATTGGTGACCGAGCCGGCGCCGCGCCATGGCGCCGCGCTGGTGGCTTGCGCCGGCATCGCCTGCTTCACCTATGAGCTCGGCAACGTGTTGGCGCTGGCCTACGCGGCGATGCTGCTTTATCTGCAGGGCCGCCACCTGCCCGGGGAGGGAAATGGGCGGCGCGGCGTCTTGCTCGCGACCGGGCTGCTGCTGATCGCGGCACCGTGCGGCTACGTGCTCTGGAGCTGGCTCGACTATCCCGGTGCCGCGACCGCGGCCGGCGGTGGTCTGCCGACGCTCGATATCGCGCGCCTGGCCGCACGCTTTGTCGGTGCCATGGCGGTTTCGGCCGGATACTGGTTCTGCGCGAGCCTGTGGCCGGCAGCCCTTCATCTGGTCCCCGGGGCGCGTATCCAGGGGGCGCGGCCATTCCCGCTGCTCTCGGTTTTGTCCGCCGTCAATCTCCTCTTGATCCTGGCGATGGCCGGGGCGGCGATCCCGTTCGCGTTTCATCGCCGCGTGCGCCAGCTGGCGACCGATTGGCTGCCGGCGGGGGCTTTCGTCGTTCTCGGCGCAAGCTACACCGCGATCATCGTCCTCGGCCGCAGCCTGGAGCGCGGCATCATCGAGACGCTCAGCGTCAACAGCTACTACGCTTACATCTTCGCCCTGCTGCTGGTGCTCGCGCTCTTTCACCTCGTGCTGGTGCCGGCGGAAGCGGCGGTCGATGCGCGCGGGCTGCGGCGGCGACGCCTGCTGCTGGCAAGCATCATGGCCATCGCGTTGATCGGCGGCGGCAGGATTTTCACGCTTCATGCGGCGATGCATCGGGTCTATTCCGGCCCGGTCGAAGCGGTTCTGGAGCGCATCGAAGGGCTGGAGGCGCAGCATGGCGGCGAGCCAGATTTCTCATTCACGCTCGCGGCGGACTGTTCGCCGCTGCTCGATATTCCCTGGTTCGCCGCTTTCGCGCGCGAGACACACGCCCACTATACCGTGGCGACCGCTTTGTTCCCCGGCGCCGCCCGCAGCCAGGGCGGCAAGTATACCGTCGCGTGCCATTGAGACGGTCTGGACCGGCCGGTCCGGCAAGGCAATCGCATTGGAAGGGATTCACCACCGAGGCGGTGAGGCAATGAGGAAAGAAGTACGGGCGCGCTTCGCGCGCCAATTCCCTTGGTCTTCTCACCGCCTCACTGTCTCTGTGGTCTCACAATACCGTCCGCTTTCCGTAGAGGTTCCATAGTGCGATTGCGCGGGCCGATTCGGGCGGCTCGGCTTGATCGCCCGATTCAAGTCGGGCTATGCTACCGGGCGGGAGAGGGTCAGCACATCCTCGGCACAGCGACGCGGCAAGTCTTCGCCGCTGCCCGCGGCCCACGCGGCAGGGTCGCAGAACCTCAAGGGTCCGATAGTGGATGCGTACGAGTTTACTCGCTCTGACCTTGAACGAAATCCACGGCGTCAAGGCGATCCTGCCGCAGATCGATCGGCGCTGGGTCGAGCAAATTCTGGTCGTCGATGGCGGCTCGACCGATGGGACGATCGAGTGGTGCCGCGCGAATGGCTATGACGTCTATGTGCAGAACCGACGCGGCATCCGCTTCGCCTATCTCGAGGCGTTACCGCTGATCACCGGCGATGTGGTGCTGACCTTCAGCCCGGACGGAAACTGCGCGCCGGAGCAAATTCCGAAGATTCTCGACAAGATGCGTGAGGGCTACGATCTCGTCATCGGCTCGCGCTATCTCGGGGATGCCTCGAGCGATGACGACGACCTCGTCACCGGCTTCGGCAACTGGCTGTTCACGCGCACGGTGAATCTGCTGCATGGCGGGAATTACACCGATGCGATGGTGATTTTCCGAGCGTTCACCCGCGCCTTGATCCGCGAGTTGGATCTCGACACGGAAGCAGCCTATCGGCTGCCCGAAAAGCTCTTCGGCACGGTCATCAGTTGGGAGCCGCTGATGTCCGTCCGGGCGGCCAAGGCGCGAAAGCGGATTGCCGAGGTCGGCGTGGGTGAGCCGCCGCGCATCGGCGGGCACCGCAAGCTGCAGCTGTTCCGCTGGGGCGCCGCCTATTATTTCCAGTTCTGGCGCGAGCTCTGGTATTGGCGCCCGCCGCGGAAGGCAGCACAGCAAGGCCACGGCCCGGCGCGCTCGCGCAGCATGGTCGGCCAGTCCGACGATTAGCGCCTTCGTGGAGGGTTGCGCTGGAACGCCGGCGAGCTCGCCCGGCGACGCGTTGGCGAAGCGTGGAAGCGGTTGGGAGAAGGGGGCAAGGATGGAGAGCGCAGGGGCCGGCGAGAAGCCCACCGGGGTTGCCGGGGCCGCCATCCTCGCGCGACTCGTGGCGCGCGATCCCGGCAGCAGCCGCTTCGGCTGGCGCCAGGGGCTGCTCTTGCTGCTCCTTATCGCCGTCGTGGTGGCGGCCTGGCATTTCCGCAGGCAGGACAGTCTCGGGCCGGCGATGCTGCAGCGGATGCTGCTCGCGCATCCGCTCTTTGTGCTTTGTCTCTTCGTGCTGATGTATGCGGCAGCCGTGGTGGCCTGCGTTCCCGGCGCGCCGTTCAATCTTGCCGCCGGCTTCTTCTGGGGACCGCTTTGGGGCGGCGTGATCGCGACGGTCGGCGCGAGCCTCGGCTCGGTGGCGGCGTTCTACCTGGCACGGCTGCTGTTCGGCCAGCCTTTGGCGCGACGGTTCGACGGCCGCATCCTCGGCGCGGTGCAGCAGGCGTTCGAGGCCAAGGGATGGCGCTTTCTCGCCTTCCTGAGGCTCAATCCGATCTTTCCGACCGGGCCGCTGAACTACATGTTCGGGCTGACTGCGATCGACGCGGCGAGCTATAGCCTCGCGACCGTCGCCTTCCTGTTTCCGCCGAGCCTTGCCGTCGCCCTGATCGGTTACGAGATGGGGACGTTCTGGGCCGAAGGCGAAGCGGCGCGGCTGTTGCGCATCCTGGTCATCGTCTCGGCCGCGGTCACCGCGCTGTTCGCCTTGAAATACGCCGCGCGCTTCCTGAACCGGTGACGGAAATTCGAATGGCCGTGGGGGTCTTCAGTAACGGCACTTGATGCCCCGCGCCGGAACCGCGCGTCTCCTGGGCCTGTTGGCGAGGTGAGGTCACCCATCCGAGGTCGTGCTTATGTCCGCGTCGAAATTGATGCCTCTCGCTTTGCCGGCGCTGGCGCTGCTCGCCGCCTGCGCGACGGCGCCCTATCCGCCGGCTCAGACAGTCGCGGTCGTAGCGCCGCCCCCGCCCCCGCCCAGCCTTACGGGCGCGCTCGGCGCGCCGCTCGCCCCGGCGACGACCACGGCGCTTTCCGGCAGCAGCGTGCCGGTGACACCGGGAGCGCCGATGCGGATGTCGGCCGCCGAAATTTCCACGGCCTTCGCCGACAACACCGCCCAGGGCACGACGGCCAACGGCCTGCCCTATGCCATCTTCTTTACCCCCGACGGCACCGAGCGGTTCCGCCAAGGCGATTTCACCGATATCGGCACGTGGCGCGTCCTGCCCGATGGACGCTTCTGCTCGTCGCTGACGCGGCTCAGCGGCAATGCCGAAGAGTGCTATGTGATGTACCGGTCGGCCAACACGATCACCTTCGAGCGGCGAGACGGCGTCAGCGTCGGAAGCATCAACCTGCTTCCCGGTAACCCGCTGAGTCTTTAGATCGTCCGTTTCGTCCAAGCGCTTGTTTCCGCTATCCGTCATTTCGAAAAGTGTTGCACCACACGCGCCCTAGTCGTCGCATTTGAAGCCCGGGATGCCCGCTTTCGAGTGTGTGAAGAAATCGAAGTGGACGAAGGTGGCGCTTTGAGACCGTATGGATTCCCGCTTTCGCGACGCTTTCGCGGGAATGACGGATTAATTTGATTTTGCTTTAGAATTCGTCGCCCCCGCGAAAGCGGGGGTCCATCTCTGAGCCGCACGATGTCAGCGAAAGCACCTTTGCGTGCAATTCCTTCACACGCTCTTTCGCGGGCAAGGCGACGGGCAGGGCAGGAGAGTCGTGGGATGTGTACGGCTCTAACGATCGCGGACAAGCCGCGGTCCGGGGACGGGGTATGCCCACGGGCGGAACCAAGCGCTGGGCGCTCTGTTGGGAAGGCATGAGATATGTTCTTCCCGCTTTGATGCGTGCTGCTGCTTGCGGGATCAAGCGGCGGCTGGGCGCAGCCGGTTCCGACGCAGCCGGGCGCTCGTACCAGCGGGCCGACGCAAACCGAACCCATGATGGGGCAGAGCATCACCCATCCCGACAAGCGCGCGGTCGGGACCGAGGCGCCGAGCACGCCGGCCCCTTCGGGAATGCGCGCCGGAGCCGGTGATTACTGGTACTGGGGCGCACCGCGCTATTTCCGACGCATTCGAGGCTCGCGGCCACGCGAGAAGCCCGGGGCGCATCGCCAGACCTGACGGCCCGCGCGCGATCCACGCGTCCTTCATCATGTCTCGAACAGGGGATTTCGGCGGATGCTGGGCCGCCGCGCATAGACGTGCAGCGAGCCGGGCGGCGAGCCGCGCCGCCTTCCACCGGTCGGGTCCTCGTAGGCAGGCAGCTTCGCGGCGGCGATCGGCTCGCCGATCGCACGCAGCACCGCCGCCAACGCTGTCGGCTCGACATCGGCGCTGCGCGCGAGATCTCCGAGCGAGAGCACCCCGACCAGCTCGCGATCGTCGTCGACGACGGCGAGACGACGGATCCGCTGCCGGGCCATCAGCGCGGCCGCGTCTTCAAGCGAACTGTTTTCGTGACAGAAGACGACGTGGCGCGTGATCGTGTCGATGACGGGTGCGGAACCCGGCGTAATCCCCGCCGCGATGCCGCGAATGACAAGATCACGGTCCGTCACGACGCCGACCAGCTCGTCGCCGTCGACGACGAAGAGCGCACCTACGTCGGCTTCCTTCATGCGCGTGGCCGCCTCAGTGAGCGAGTGATCGACATGGACGATCACCGGCTCACGCGCCATGATCTCCTTCACCCGTGCCATGACCGCGCTCCCGCATCCCACCTCGCATTGGCGAGGCCCATGCCAAGCTCGCAAGCGCCCTGCTCGACCTGCATTCTCCACCTACCTATCCGAGCCGCTTCAACGATCGATATCCCGAGCTGCTCCCGGCAACCCGCCGAAAGCGCAAACCCAGCTGCTGGAACGCGTCCCCTGTGCTGAGTTTGTCCTTCAATCGTGTCATGCCCTCTCCTAAGAGAGCAACGCTTTGCGACGCCCGAGTTCACCCATGATCGACGACGCGACCTGCTCCGTCTTTATGCGCGTGCGCCGGGCAAGGGGGTCAACCGCCCCCAGGATCTTGGCGACGCCGCGCGTTGCGCCGTGTTGAACACGTGTGCGGTTACTTCGGATTGCGGGTTGGGCGGTTGTCGGGATTGCGGCGCTGTTAGCCGTCGCGGCAGCGGCCTTGTGGTTCGGTGGCGGGCCGATCATCGCCTGGGCGATCAATCATCCCGTGAGCGCGTCGATTGGTCGGCAGATCCGGGTTGCAGGGCCGCTCACCATCCGCTGGGGCTCACCCACTCGCGTCATCGCCGAAAACGTGTCGGTGGCAAACGCGCCTTGGGCGAAGACGCCCACGATGTTCCGCGCCAAGCGCATCGCGGTCGAGTTCTATCCTTCGAGCCTCCTCTTTGGACCGACGCAGGTCCCGCTTCTCGAGATGGACGATGCGAACCTGGTGCTCGCGACCTCGCCGCAGGGCGTCGGCAATTGGAAGTTCACGACCGCAGCGCCGAAGC
>DATJLU010000161.1:0-8792 GCA_035509275.1 Allostellaceae bacterium
CATCGAGGCGGCGCGCGCCGGCGAAGCCGGCAAGGGCTTTGCCGTCGTCGCCTCCGAGGTCAAGTCGCTCGCCAACCAGACCGCCAAGGCGACCGAGGAGATCTCGGCCCAGATCGTCGCCGTGCAGAGCGTCACCAAGGACGCGGTCGATGCCATCAAGCGCATCGGCGGCACCATCGGCGAGGTCAACGCCGTCGCCACCTCGATCGCCTCGGCAGTCGAAGAGCAGGGCGCCGCGACGCAGGAGATCACGCGCAACACGCAGCAGGCGGCGCGTCGCACCAAGGACGTCTCCGAGAACATCACCGGCGTCGCCGCCGGCACCGACGAGACCGGCAGCGCCGCCAGCGGCGTCAAATCCGCCGCCGACGCCCTCACCGTCCAGGCCGACCGCCTCCGCGCCCAGGTCCGGGATTTCCTCGACAAGATCCGCGCGGCTTAGTCGTCGCTCCGGCTATCGCGCATTTGTGAATCACCCCACCTCACCCCAACCCTCTCCGCCCCTAAGGGGCGGAGAGGGAGGGACCCGCGAAGTGGGAGGGTGAGGTGGGGCGTCGACAATGTCGCGGCTCCGTCCCAGGAATTCCGACTCTGTGTCCTACGCTTTCCGCGGCCTGATCCGTTCGACGACGGCGGCGAGGCGATCGGGATCGACCTTGATCGCGACGCCGGCGCGCTCTTCCTGGAGCAGCATGGCGACGCGGGAATCGCGCCCGGCCCAGCCGCGATTCATCGCTTCGGTCATTTCCTCGAGCGCGAGATTGGCAGCCCGCATCGGCACGCCGAGCTCGCGGCCGAGCGACGTGGCGAGCGAGACGTCCTTATGCGCGAGCTTCAGCGCAAAGGCCGGCGGATCGTAGACGCCGCGCAGGAACTGGTCGACGAGACCGTCGAAAGTGCGGCGCCGGCCGACGGCGCCCATGCGCACCGCCTCGAAGAGCGCGAGCGGATCGACGCCGCCTTTGACGCCCAGGGTGAAGACCTCGGCCAGCGCGCATTGGATGGCATAGCCGGCGCAATTGTGCACGAGCTTGGCGACCGTGCCGGCGCCGATCGGTCCGATATGCCGCGCTTCGTCGCCGATCGCGTCGAGCACCCTCTTGCAGCGGTCGAAGACGGCGCGCTCGCCGCCGACCCAGAGCGCCAGCTCGCCGGTGCGGGCGCCGCGCGGGCCGCCGCTCACCGGCGCATCGAGCATATGCGCGCCGCGCGCCGCGAAGTCGCGATGGATGCGGCGCACCACGCTCGGCGAATTGGTCGACAGATCGAAATAGACGGCATCGCGGCGCATGCCGCCGAGCAACCCGTCGGCGCCCAGCGCCACCTGCTCGACCTCGGGCGGACCGGGCAGCGAGGTAAAGACGATCTCGGAGGCTTCCGCCACGGCGCGCGGCGATGCGGCCCAAACCGCGCCCGCTGCCAAATGCGGCTCGGCCGCGGCGCGGCTGATATCGAAGACGATGAGCTTGTGGCCGGCCTTCTGCAGATTGGCCGCCATGCTGGCACCCATGGTGCCCAAACCGATGAAGCCCAGTTGCATGTCTCTTCCTCCCTTGTGCCGCGGCCGGTTCGCGCCCGCCGAATCCCATGACTAAAGCGCTTTTCCGCCGCGCTTCACAAGTCGCCTCGCGCGACGCGTTTCACGGGAAACATGGCGCAGGCTCCCCGCGGGAACGGCGGATGACCGAAAAAGCGCGGCGGGGCGTCGCGGCGGGTGGCGCGCACCGCCGCGGTGTGCCACTTTCCCGTCATGAACCGCAACAATTCGCTGGCGAGGCGACGATGCGGCCGCTGATCGGCCTGGCGCTCGGCAGCGGCGTGGCGCGCGGCTGGGCGCATATCGGCGTGCTCCACGCCCTGGGCCAGGCGGGGCTGCGGCCCGACATCATCGCCGGCACCTCGATCGGCGCGCTGATCGGCGGCGCCTATCTCAGCGGCCACCTGCCCGACCTCGAGGCCTGGGCGCTGCGCCTCAACCGCATGCGCCTATCGCGCATGTTCGATTTCCAGCTCGGCGGCAGCGGCGTCATCGCCGGGCGGCGCGTGCTGCAGGCGCTCAATCCGGAGATGCAGGGCCTCGGCATCGAGGATCTGCCCGCCCCTTTCGTCTGCGTCGCGACCGACCTCGCCAGCGGCCACGAGGTCTGGCTGCGCAACGGCAATCTGGTGGAAGCGCTGCGCGCCTCCTATGCCGTGCCGGGCCTGTTTCCGCCGGTGAAGCGCGACGGGCGCTGGCTCATCGACGGCGCGCTCGCCAACCCCGTGCCGGTCTCGGCCTGCCGCGCCATGGGCGCTCACATCACCGTCGCCGTCAATCTGAACGGCGAGGCCTTCGGCGAAAGCCCGGCCGATGACGAGCTCGAAGTCGCCGAGGCCAACGGCGAGGCGGAGGCCGAGGCGGCCGGCACCGAGCCGGTACCGGCCTCGCGCATGCAGCTCCTGCGCCAATTCTTCCGGCGCAGCGGCGGCGAGCCCAGCGTCTTCGCGGTGATGGCGCGCTCGTTGCATATCGTCCAGGATCGGATCGCGCGCTCGCGCCTCGCCGGCGATCCGCCCGATGTCATGATCTTTCCGCGGCTCGGCGATATCGGCATTCTCGAGTTTCACCGCGCCGAGGAGAGCATCGCCGCCGGCGAGGCCGCGACCCGCGCCCTGGTGCCGCGCCTGCGCCAGCTCGTGCAGCGCCTCGGCACTGGCGACACACCCTGGAATCAGCGGCGGCCGAACGGCCGCAGCTGAGCGGGGTCGGACTGGAAAGGACGAACGCCGATGATCGAGAGCATCAGCGCCGTCACCCTCGCGACGCATGACATGGCACGCGCCGTCCGCTTCTACCGCGCGCTCGGCTTTGCGATCATCGCGGGCGGCGAGACGGCGGATTTCACCAGCTTCCGCGTCGGCACCGGCTATTTGAACCTGATCGCAGCGCCGCCCGAGCGGCGTTGGGCGTGGTGGGGCCGCGTCATCTTCCACGTCGCCGATGTCGACGCGCTCTACGCGCGCGCGCGCGCAGAAGGGTTCCAGCCGCAAGCCGCGCCGCGCGACGCGCCCTGGGGCGAGCGCTTCTTCCATCTCAGCGACCCCGACGGACACGAGCTGAGCTTCGCGCGGCCACTGTCGCGGCCCGAGAGCCCGGTGCAACCGTCGCTCCTGTCGCAAAGCGAGCGCCACTTTATCGAGCAGCGCGGCGTCGCTCATCTCGCCACCGCCGACCGGGCGGGCGAGCCTCATCTGGTACCGGTATGCTTTGCGCTCGCCGGCGCGACGCTCTACATCACCATCGATGAAAAGCCGAAGCGCCGGAACGGCCTCAAGCGCTTGCGCAACATTGCCGAGAATCCGTCGGTCGCCGTCACCGCCGACCACTATGACGAGGATTGGACGAAGCTCGGCTGGGTCATGCTGCGCGGCCGCGCCGAGATCCTGGCTCAAGGCGCGGAGCATGACGAGGCGCAAGAGCGCCTGCGCGCGCGCTACCCGCAGCTGCGGGCGATGGCGATCGCGGAACTGCCGGTGATCGCGCTCCGCATTGCGCGCGTGACGAGCTGGGGCCGTCTCGCCGAGCCGGGCTGAGCCGGCTGAGGGCGACAGAGCCGCCCTGCCGTGTTATGAACAGAAAAGCCAACGGGGAGGAAACGATGCTTGTCGGCGCCTTCTATTTTCCGACCGATTACGGCATGGACGTGGCCGAGCTCGCCGCCGCGCTCGAGACGCGCGGTTTCGACTCGCTCTTCGTCTGCGAGCACACCCACATTCCGGTGAGCCGGCGCACGCCCTTTCCGAGCGGCGGCGAGCTGCCCAAGCGCTATGCGCATACCCATGATCCCTTCGTCGCGCTGTCCTTTGCCGCGGCGGCGACGCGTACCCTGAAGCTCGGCACCGGCATCTGCCTCGTGCCGCAGCGCGATCCGATCGTCACCGCCAAATCCGTCGCCAGCCTCGACATGCTCTCGGGCGGGCGCTTCATCTTCGCCATGGGCGGCGGCTGGAATGTCGAGGAGATGGAAGATCACGGCACCGGCTACGAGTCGCGCTTCAAGGTGCTGCGCGAGCGCGCGCTGGCGATGAAGGAGCTCTGGACCAAGGACGAGGCCGAGTTCCATGGCGAGTTCGTCAATTTCGACAAGACCTGGGCCTACCCCAAGCCGAAGCAGAAACCGCACCCGCCCTTGTTCCTCGGCGGCGAGACCGACCACACGCTGAAGCGCGTCGTCGAGTTCTGCGACGGCTGGTTCCCGCGGCCGCGCAGCGGCTGGGAGCCGAAGAGCGCGGTAAAGCGGCTGCGCGACACCGCGCTCGCGGCAAAGCGCGATCCGAAAACGCTGTCGATCATCGTCTTCGGCGCGCCGACCGACGAGGCGGGACTCGCCCCTTATCGCGAAGCCGGCATCGAGCGCGTGCTCTTCGGCGTGCCCGATGCGGGCCGCGACGAGGTGCTGCCGCTCCTCGACAAGCGCATGGCGATGCTGAAGGGCTGAGGCGGGGGGCGCGATCGCCGGCGTACTCAGACCGCGCGCGAGTGACGCGCGGGGCGTGGCGCTCGATAGGCGTCGAAGAAGGCGCAGATAGGAGACCCGCGACCCGTGCGAGCCGCTTTGTCCGGGTCGTTGCGCCCCTGGTTGGGAGAGCTCGCTTTATTCGCGAAATGGATGGCTGTGTTCCCTGAATTCTAATCTAGACGAGTAAAGCCATCCCCACAATTCCCCCAGAATTAGCAAAATCTTAGTGCCGGTAAAGTAAAAAGACTTTGACCGTATCCGCAGGTGCATCGACGGATACACCGTTTTCATTTTGGCACAGGACAGAGCCATGCTGCGCACATTCACCTCGATCGCGTTCGCGATCCTCATGCTGGTCGGCCCGCCCATTGCCGCCACGGCGATGGCGAACGGCACCCCCGATCAGGCCAAAGCCATGGTCGAGAAGGCGGCGAAGCTGCTCGCCGATGAAGGCAGCGACAAAGCGTTCCCGGTCATCGACGATCCGAAGGGACCGTTCGTCGATGGCGACCTCTACGTCTTCGTCCTCAACCTCCAGGGCACCACCGTCGCCCATGGCACCAACAAGGCGCTCATTGGCAAGTCGCTGATCAATATCAAAGACGCCGATGGCAAGGCCTTCGTTCAGGACATCATTGCTCTCGGCAAGGACAAGGGCGAGGGCTGGGTCGACTACAAATGGCCGGACCCGGTGACCAAGAAGGTCGAGGCCAAGTCGAGCTTCATCAAGAAGGTCGGCGACTACATCGTCGGCTGCGGCGTCTACAAGGGTTAGGACGCGCCGTTCCAGAGCGGGCAGCCGCGAGCGCTGCCCGCGCCAGTTTGATCGTATTTTTGAGGGCGGGGGTGACATGCGCCGTTCGCTGGCTTCGCTACTGAATGATACGGGAATCTCGCGGAAGCTCTTCATCGCGCCGGTGACGATCATGGTGTTCATGCTCGCCATGGCAGCAACCGCGCAGTACGGGTCGCACCGGCAGAGCGTCGCGCTGGACCAGGTCGTCAACGTCGCTTTCGCCAAGGATCAGCTCGACGTCGCGGCGCGCGCCGCCGCCAGGACGGCGCATGTCAACCTGTTCCGCATGATCAGCTGGGCGGCGAACAGCAGCGAAACGAAGAAGGTGGCGGACAGCGCCAACGCCATCCAAGCAAATATCACCGAGGCCGGCACGGCGCTCGACCGCCTCGGCAGCTCGTTCGCGCTCGGCGCTGATGAGCGGGCCGCGCTCGACAAGGCCCGCAGCGACCTCAAAGCCTATGCCGGCGCGGCGAAGGACGTCAGCGACATGGTCGCCGCCGATCCCGCGACAGCGCTCGTCATGATGTCGGACGCCGAGGCGAAGTTCGGGGATCTCGACAAGAGTCTCCAGGCGCTGCTCGACCTCGAGAAGCAGCTCAGCCAGCAGACGATCAGCGGGGCGACGGCGGAGGCGCAGCGCACGACCGAGATTTTCCTGGGGCTGGCCGGCATCGCCATGGTGCTGGCGGCGTTCATCACCATCGCCATATCACGCATGATCGCACATCCGATCGTCGCCATGACCGGCGCAATGAGCGCGCTTTCCGCCGGCGACAAGCAGGTCGAGGTCGCGCAGACCGAGCGCCGCGACGAGATCGGGCGCATGGCCAAGGCGGTCCTGGTGTTCAAGGAGAGCATGATCCGCGCCGAGGAGATGGCGCGCGAGCAGGAGCGCGATCGCGAGCGCAGGGAGGCGCGCGCCCGTCGTCTCGAGGCGAGCGCGCAGAGTTTCGACCGCAGCGTCGGTAGCGTCGTCGAGGCCGTCTCGGCGGCAACGCAGCAGCTGCAATCCTCGGCGCAGGCGATGTCGACGACCGCCGACCAGACCAACCGCCAGGCGGCGGTGGTCGCCACCGCCTCGGAAGGCGCCGCGGCCAATGTGCAGAGCGTCGCGTCGGCGACCGAGGAACTGACGACCTCAATCGGCGAGATCGGGCAGCAGGTCAGCCAGTCCAGCCGCATCGCGCAGCAGGCGGTGACCGATGCCGACAGCACGAACAGCGCGATTCAGGGCCTCGCCGATGCGGCCCAGCGCATCGGCGACGTGGTGAAGCTGATCAACGACATCGCCGGCCAGACCAACCTCCTCGCGCTCAACGCGACGATCGAGGCGGCGCGCGCCGGGGATGCGGGCAAGGGCTTTGCCGTGGTCGCCTCCGAAGTGAAGGCGCTGGCGACCCAGACCGCGAAGGCGACGGAAGAGATCTCGGGACAGGTCTCGGCGATCCAGGGCGCGACGCAGGCTTCGGTCGCGGCGATCAAGAATATCGGCGGCACCATCCGCCGCGTCAGCGAGATCGCCACCGCGATCGCCTCCGCCGTCGACCAGCAAGGCGCGGCAACGCAGGAGATCTCGCGCAACGTCCAACAGGCGGCGAGCGGCACGAGCAAGGTCTCTGATAACATCAGCGGCGTAACCGCGGCCGCCGACGAGGCCGGTCAAGCCGCGCGCCAGGTGCTCTCGGCCGCCAACGATATGGCGCAGCAGACCCAATCGCTGCGCGCCGAGGTCGAGCGCTTCCTCGCCGAGGTGAAGGCCGCCTGAGCGGGCGGCCCGACGGGACTGCCGGATCAGCTCGCGATTTTCGGAGCAAATCCTGGACCTCGGCGACCCGAGGCGGTCGCGAGCAAGGTATCGCGCAGAACGACCGCTTCATTGTGACGCTCGTCGCGCGCCGCATAGATCAGCGTGACAAGCCGCTTGCGTGCCAGGGCCCGCAGTCCGTTCAGCCGGTCAACAAGGACGCGTTCGCCATCGTCGGCAGACGGCGCGTCATAGGCGCGCTTCAAGCGAATATCGAGCGTTCCGGTTGCTTGCGTCACGGGCGACCTCCCGGCACAGGCTTCAGCACGGTCAGTTAATAACGTATATGTGCCGAGTATGTTTTTGCGTCAACCAGTAGACGCGGATCGGCTCGCGCGCGCGGGCTTTGCCAACCCATTCCCGTCCAGACCGAGGAGGCTGGCGAGCGGACGCGGCTTCAGCAAATCCTGGAGCGTGTACCGATCAAGGGTGGCCAGGAAGGCATTGGTCGCGTCGCGCAAGGCGCTGCGGAGCAGACAGCATTCTTCGATGCGGCAATAGCCTTTGCGCCCTTGCAGGCAGCCGAGCACGCCCAGCTCCTCCTCCATGTCGCGGACGACGGCTCCGACATTGATCTGCTCGGGTTTCCGCGCGAGCCGCATCCCGCCCCGCTTGCCGCGCGTGGTCTCGAGATAGCCCTTGTGCGCGAGATGATGGACCACTTTCATGACGTGGCCCTTGGAGATGTCGAAGCGCTCGACGATCTCGGGGATGGTCGACACTCTGTCCCGCTTCACGCCGACATACATGAGCACCCGAAGCGCATAATCCGTATGAAGGGTGAGGCGCATTCGACCCCGCTTTCTGCACTTGCTCCGTCACGTAAAAACATCCATATCACTTATATGATATGGTCTATCCCCTGAGCAAGCCGCGCGTCGATCCCGACCATGGTCGCGATTCCCCGATATCGCCGGCAGAGCGGACCGGTCCTTCTCTCTGCCGGGTTTCGGCCGTTCTTTCTCGGGGCCGCGATCTGGGCCGCGCTTGCCATTCCCCTCTGGCTCGCCCTCTACGCCAACGAAATCGGCCTTCCAAGCACGCTGGCGCCGCTTATCTGGCACGCGCATGAGATGATCTTCGGCTTCGCCATGGCCGCCGTCGCCGGCTTTCTGCTGACGGCCATACCCAACTGGACCGGGCGCATGCCGCTGCAAGGCGGGCCTTTGGCCATCCTCGTCCTGCTGTGGGCAAGCGGGCGCATCGCGGTTCTCTTCTCCGCTGCGATCGGCGCCCCCGCCGCGGCCATTGTCGACCTCGCCTTTCCGATGGTATTTCTCGCCGTCGTCGCCAGAGAGCTCCTGGCAGGCAGAAACGGGCGCAACCTGCCGATGCTCGGCGCGCTGCTGCTGTTGCTGATCGGCAATCTGCTGGTCCATCTGGAAAGCCTCGGCATTGCCGCGACGGCGGAGCTCGGCAATCGCATCGGCCTCTCGACGCTGCTCATGCTGATCGCGCTCGTCGGCGGCCGGATCATTCCGAGCTTCACGCGCAACTGGCTGACGAAAGCGCGCCCGGAGATCGCTCCGCCCGCGCCGGAAGGACGGTTGGACCGCGCCGCCCTTATCGTGACGGCGTTGGCGCTCGCGTGCTGGGCCGCCGCCCCGGATGCGGCGATAACGCCTTGGGCAGCGCTGGTCGCGGGTGTCGCCGTCGCGATCCGCTGGTCGCGCTGGCGCGGCGCGCGAAC
>DATJLU010000162.1:0-5626 GCA_035509275.1 Allostellaceae bacterium
CGCGCCAAGGAGATCATGCGCGAGCTCTACCGCCCGCTCTACCTGATCGAGACGCCGCTGATCTTCACCTCGATCGAGACCGCCGAGCTCACCAAATACGCCGCCAACAGCTTCCTCGCCACCAAGATCTCCTTCATCAACGAGATCGCCGATCTCTGCGAGGCGCTCGGCGCCGATGTGCAGGACGTCGCCAAGGGCATCGGCCTCGACGGCCGCATCGGCCGCAAATTCCTCCATGCCGGCCCCGGCTATGGCGGCTCGTGCTTTCCCAAGGACTGCCTCGCCCTGGTGCGCACGGCGCAAGAGGCGGGGGCGCCGGCGACCTTGGTCGAGACCACGGTCAAGGTCAACGATCGGCGCAAGGAGCGCATGGCGGCGCGCGTCATCCGCGCCTGCGGCGGCAGCGTCGAGGGCAAGACCATCGCCGTGCTCGGCCTCACCTTCAAGCCCAACACCGACGACATGCGGGAGAGCCCGAGCCTCACCCTCATCCCGGCGCTGCGGCAGGCGGGGGCGACGATCCGCGCCTTCGACCCCGAGGGCATGGCGGAAGCGAAGAAGCTCCTCGACGGCGTCGGCTTCTGCAACGGCGCCTATGACGCCATGGACGGTGCCGATGCGCTCGTCATCGTCACCGAGTGGAACGAGTTCCGCGCCCTCGACCTGAAGCGCGTGCGCGCGCTGCTGCGTTCGCCCACCGTCATCGATCTGCGCAACATCTACAAACCCGCCGACATGGCGGAAGAAGGATTCTACTATCTCAGCGTCGGGCGCCCGTCGCGCGCGCCGATCTATCGCAGTCGGCAATTGAGACATGTCGGATAGCGCGTGGCGGTAGCATGTCCGTTACCAAAATCTTTCCCGCGCGCGGCCGCCGGCGCAACAAAGCGCCCCGGCCGCGCGGCCCCTTCAACAGCTTTTTGATCGCGCGGTCACAAACTGGAGATGCGCCAGGGCGCGCCGGCAGCGCGCCGCCGACCATCAATGATTTTCATCGTGAGTGGTGTTGGGATGCGGATCGCGATCGTCCATGACTACTTGTACACGGTAGGCGGCGCGGAGAAGGTGCTGCAGAGCATGCTCGAATGCTTTCCGCATGCCGATCTCTACAGCCTCTTCGACACTTTGCCCGCCGAGGACAAGGCCCGGATCGGCTATCGCGAATGCACCACGTCCTTTCTACAAAGGATGCCGGGAATCACGCACCGCCATCGGCTGTATTTGCCGCTGATGCCGCTCGCGGTGGAACAGCTCGACGTTTCGTCTTATGAGCTGGTGATCTCCAGCTCCTGGGCGGTTGCCAAGGGAATCCTCACCGGACCCGATCAGCTGCATGTCAGCTATGTCCATTCGCCCATGCGCTATGCCTGGGATCTTCAGCACGAATACCTCCGGGTGTCCGGTCTGGAGCATGGCTTGAAGAGCTGGATCGCGCGGGCGCTGCTGCATCGCCTGCGTCTTTGGGATGTTCGCACCGCCTATGGCGTCGACGACTATATTGCGAACTCGCAATTCATCGCGCGCCGGATCGGCAAGGCCTACGGCCGGCCGGCGCATGTGATCTATCCGCCGGTCGCGATTCCGGCCTCGATTCCGTCGGGGCCGAAGGCGGATTACTTCATCACGGCGTCGCGCTTCGTCCCTTACAAGAATGTCGACAAGATCGTGCAGGCCTTCCGGCATCTGCCCGGCGAGAAGTTGATGGTCGTGGGCGACGGGCCGGAAATGCACAATCTCCGGCAGATCGCCGGCGACAACGTGACCTTTACCGGCTTCGTCAGCACCGACGAGCTGCGCCGCCTGCTTGCCGCCGCGCGCGCCTTCATCTTTGCCGCCGAGGAGGATTTCGGCATCGCGCCCGTCGAAGCGCAGGCCCATGGCACGCCGGTGCTCGCCCTGCGTCGCGGTGCTGCGCGCGAGACCGTGATAGGGCGCGGCGATGAGGCGACCGGGCTCTTCTTTGACAGCCCGTCGCCCGAATGCATCGCCGGCGCTATTTCGACCTTCATGCGCATGGAGACGGCGTTCCGTCGCGAGCATTGCCATGCCAATGCGCGCCGCTTCTCCAAGGAGCGCTTCATCAATGAGTTCGGCGGGTTCGTGAATCAGCGCTTTGCAGAATTTGCGCGCGGCATGGACAGACCCGCCGAGCGGCTCGCCGCGTAAGAACGGAGCCAAAATAATGTCGGATATCGCACTCGCTTCGCCGCAACAAACCACGCTCGCCGACTATCTCGGCGTCTTTCGGCGTTGGCTCTGGTTCATCATCGCTTTCGCCATCGTCTTTACCGGCGTATCGGCGGCGATCATCTTCAATCTCCGGCCGCTCTTCACCGCGACCGCGATTATCTCCGCCGAGGCTCCCGGCTCCAAGGTCGTGGACGTGCAATCCGTGGGCAACGAAGCGCCTGCATCCCCGGCGGTCCGCACGCAATTGGAAGTGATCCGCAGCGAAACCGAGATCATCCAGTCGCCGCAGATCATCGCCGCGGTGGTGAAGGACCAGCATCTGACCGAGAATCCGAAATTCATGCAGATGCTCGGCGAGCGGAACTATTTTTCGCTGTCCTTTCTCTTGAGCTTGCTGCCGAGCTCGGTGACGGACCTGCTCCCCGGCCAGGGCGGGACCACGCCCATCCCGGTCGACGTCCAGGCGACGAATGCCATCCTGAAGCGGATCGCCGTCGTCAATGACGGCAAGTCCTATGTCATAAAGCTCCACGTCACCACGCCTGATGCCCAACTGTCGACGACGATCGCCAACGGCATTGCCGAGGCCTATCTCGATCAGCAGCGGCAATCACGGGTCAAGGCGGTCGATCAGGCCAATCAATGGCTCGACCGGTATCTGGAGCAGCTGCGCACATCGGTCGTCGCTTCGGATCGCGCGGTCGAGCAGTTCCGCAAAACCCATAAGCTGACCCCGGCGAAAGACGGGATGACCGTCGATACCCAGCAATTGGCCGAGCTCAACGCGGCGCTCGCGCTGGCCAGCGCCGATCGGGCGCAGAAAGAGGCGGAGCTCCAGGCGTGGCACAGCGCCACTCAGAATCCCGAGCAGGGGATGGGTGTGGTGGAGAGTCCGCTGCTGCAGCGCCTCAGCGAGCAGCGGGCGGCGCTGCTGCGCCGGCAGGCCGAGCTGCTGACTCAATTCGGCGAGCGATACCCGGCTGTCGTTCAGGTCAGGGCCGAGGTTGCGGATCTCGATCGCACGATTCAGAAGGAGACCGGCCGCGTCATCGAGAACGCGACCAAGGACGTCCGTGCGGCCCGGGTCAAGGAGGACGATCTGCACCGGAAGGTGCAAGCCGCGCAGCAGGCCGCCGCCGTCAATGATCAGGCTCTGGTGCAGCTCCGGGCGCTGCAACGCGACGACGATGCCAATCGCACCCTTTACAACAACCTGCTTCAGCGCGCCAAGGAAGCGGCGGTCGAAAAGAACACGCAGGAGCCGTGGAGCCGCATCGTTTCGGCGGCGACGGTGCCGGTTTTGCCGTCCTTCCCGAACAAGACGGTGATGACCGGCGGGGCGGGCGTCGCCGGATTGCTGATCGGCGTTCTGCTCGGCTTCTTCCTCGATTGGACCCGGGACGGCTTCCGCAGCGCCGACGAAGTGACGAAGGCGACCGGCCTGCCGACGCTTGGCTTGGTGCCGCGCATGTCGACGCGGCGGCCGCCCGAGGATGAGGTACTGAATAGCCCGACCTCGCTCTATTCGGAATGTATCCATTCCGTTGCCGCGCTGATGCGCGTCGCGGATGGGCATAATTCGCTGCAGACCGTGCTCGTGACATCCTCCGTTCCGGGCGAAGGCAAGACGAGTTTCGCCGTCAGCCTGGCGCGGGCGGTGGCTACGGCGGGCCGGCGCTGTCTCCTCGTCGATTGCGACTTCCGCTGCTCGCGCATGGCCGACACGCTCGGCGCCGGGCAGGCCGCCCTCGCGGTGCGGGAATGGACCTTCGCCCGGCCGCAAGACCTCGAAGCCCGATTGGTGCGCGACCCCTCCGGCTCCGACGTGCTCGTCAGCCGCGCCGATGACGCGCAGCCGCACACCTTGCTCGCTTCCGGCCGCCTCGACGAGTTCCTGGATCACGCGCGGCAGCGTTACGATTTCATTGTCATCGATGCGCCGCCCGTCCTGGCGGTGTCGGATGCGCTGCATCTCTCGCAGCTCAGCGATCAGATCGTCTTTGTCGTCCGCTGGGGAACCACGCCGCGCAAGGTCGTCCAGAACGCGATGACAATGCTGCGCCAGCGCTCTTGCCGCATTGCCGGCGTGGTGATTACCCAGGTGAATCTGCGACAGCAGGCGAAATATCGCCATGGCGACGTCGCCCAATACGCCCGCACCTTCAGCAAGTATTACCGCTCCGAGCGCACGCGCGCGCGGGCATGATCGGCAGGTGAGCATGCGGGACATAACGATGAAGCCTCGTGGCGCCGGGAGACAGGCGATCGCGGCGGGCGGGGCGCCCGCCGGTCTCGCCCGCCGGCCCGCCGCCGCCGAGCAGGAGCGGTGCCGTGGCGTCGGCGCTTCGGCGTCGGCGGGTCGGCGCTATCGCGTGTTGTTTCTGAGCCCGGTCGGTGACCTCAAGGGCGGTGCCGAACGCAATCTCGTCGATCTCTTCAACATGCCGGATGTCGACGCGGTGCTCGCCGTGCCGACGCCGGGTGAACTCGGCGCTTATGCCGAAGCCCGCGGGATACCGGTCCTTGGCTACGATATGGGCGCCGTGGCGATGGTCCATCGCCCGCTCCGACCCCATGTCATGCTGTCCGCCGTGCGCGACGCAATTCGGGCCGCCCGCCAGGTCGCGCGCCTCAGCCGCGAGCAGGGCTGCGACTTCATCCACAGCAACGGCATGAAAACGCATGTCATCGCCGGCTTGGCGCGCGCCTGTTTCGGCGCCAAGGTCGTGCAGCATGTGAACGACATACCTTATTCGCGGCTCGAGAAGGGCGTCTGGCGCTTGCTGCGCCACTTCGCCGATCGGGTGATCGTCATATCGCGTCCGTGCTGGCCCGGCGCGTTGGCCGGCAAGATCCACATCATCCCGAGCGCCCTCATCGTCCCGCCGGGCGAGCCGCCTTGGCCCGAGCTCAATCAGCCGATCCGTCTCGGCTTCGTCGGCCGGTTTCATCCGCACAAGGGACTCGATCTGCTGATCGACTGGGTCGTGGCGGCGCGCGACGCCGGCATCGATTGGCGGCTCGTGCTGCGCGGTCGCGCCTCCCCCGAGGATGTCGACTATTGGCAGCGCGTCGAGGCGCGTTTCGGCGAGGCGGGAATTGCCGATCGGATCACGATCGAGGGCTGGAAGGACTGGCAGAGCAATTGGCGCAAAGTCTACGCCGATATCGACGTCCTGCTGGTTCCGTCCAATTGGCCCGAGCCTCTGGGCCGGGTGATCATGGAGGCGCTGGGTTCGGGCGTCCCGTCGATCGCCTTTCCCGCCGGCGGCATCCCGACCCTCGTCAAGCACGGCGTCACCGGCTACCTCGCCGACACGCCTTCGTCCTTCGTCGCCGCGCTTCGCTCGCTGCTGGCCGATCCGGCCGGCTTCCACGCCGTGCGGCGGCGCGGCTTCGACTACATGAACGAGGAGTACGGCATGGCGCTCCATTA
>DATJLU010000163.1:0-32401 GCA_035509275.1 Allostellaceae bacterium
GGCAGATCCTCCCACCGCGCGCCGGAACGCAACACCCACAGAACTCCATTCACGAATAGCCGGTTGTCGCGACCGCTTCGGCCCCGATCTCCGGGCTTGCCCGGCAACAGCGGCGCGATCCGCTCCCATTGCGCATCGGAAGGTTCGTACCGTTTGACCATCGTGGAAACTCCAGATCGGCGAATCTGGAGCTCCATGAATCACACATTCCGCCGCGCGGGAATCCTAAATGTCGATTGGACCTAGTCGGAACCGTGCGGCTCTCGCGGTTGCTGCGCAACCGCTGCCGCCGCCAAGGACGAACGCGCATACGCGCGTTCGCCTTAGACCTGCGACGGCAGCACGAAGCAGAGGATGCCGATCGACGGCAGCCAGCAGGCGACGGCGCGGCCGACGGGGTTGTCGGTCTTTTTGAGGATGTGCGATGTCGGCACCGCGACCCAGCGCGGCGGGTCGATGTCGAACTGGCGCCCGATCAGCGCCTCGTAGTGGTCTTTGACGATGCGATACTCGACCGCGCGGCAATCGGCCTGCGAGCAGCAGGAGCCGCCATTCCCGGCACGCAGTCCTTCGAACCACGGCGCGAGCGCGGGATCGGCATCTTCGGGGGGACGTGCTTGGGCCGAGCCGGCGAGCAGGCCAAGCGCCAGCACCAGGGCAAGACGGACCATCAGGACCTCCGCGTCGTCAACAAACGAGCGGGGTAAAAAGGTCCAGGCCTCGCGTCACTGTTGCGCTATCGTCGCGTCGAGCCAGGCGATGAGGTCGCGGGTGACCTCGTCGCGGTTCACTTCGTTGAAGAGCTCATGGCGCGCATCGGGATAGAAGCGATGCGCGACGTGGGGCAGGCCCTGGACGCGATAGGCGGTGAGAAGCTGCTGCAATCCCTTTGTTTTGTTGCTCACGGGATCGCGCGCGCCGGCGATGACGTAGATCGGCAGCGGCTTGGGAATGCGCGCCTGACGGTCCGGGTTGGCGATCTCGCCCAGGGCGTCCAGCAGGTCGATCCAGAGCTGCACCGTGGCAACGAAGCCGCACAAGGGATCGGCGATGAATTTGTCGACCTCGGCCGGATCGCGCGACAGCCAGTCGCAAGGCGTGCGATTGGGCGCGAATTGCTTGTTGAAAGCGCTGAAGCTCAAGGTGTGGATAAGCGCGCTCCGGCCGCGCGGGCCGAGCCGCAGCCGCTCGAGCCGCGCCACCAGCCTTCCCACCACGGCGAGAAGCGGCGGCTTGCCATTCGATCCCGCCAGCACCGCGCCCGCCAGCGCGTCGCCATGCTCGCTGATGAAATGCTGCACCATGAAAGAGCCCATGGAATGGCCGAGCAATACGATCGGCACTCCCGGATGGTCGGCGGTGATGCGGCGCTGCAGCTGCCAGAGATCCTCGATGCATTTTTGCCAGCCGCCGCTCTCGGCGAAATAGCCGAGCCCCGCGGTGCCGGCCGCGCTGCGGCCATGGCCGCGATGATCATGGGCATAGACCGCATAGCCCGCCGTCGTCAGCAGCCCGGCGAGCCGCGCATAACGGCCGGCATGCTCGGCCAGCCCATGCGCGATCTGCACCACCGCTTTAGGCGGCGTCTCCGGCAGCCAGCGATAGACAAAGAGCGTCACGCCATCCGACGCGGGAAGAGTGAAAGTGCTGCTCCGCACGTGCGGACCCGTCGGTGGCCGAGACGCAGCGCTCAGTACATGTGCTGGCCGCCATTGACCGACAGGGTCGATCCGGTGACGAAGCCGGCCTCGTCGCAGACCAGGAACAGCACGCTGCGGGCGATCTCGTCGGCTTGTCCGAGGCGCCCGACCGGAATGCGCGCGACGATCTTGTCGAGCACGTTCTGCGGCACGGCGCGGACCATGTCGGTGTCGACATAGCCGGGCGCGATGGCGTTGACGGTGATGCCGCGGCCCGCCCCCTCCTGCGCCAGCGCCTTGGTGAAGCCGTGAATGCCGGACTTCGCCGCCGCGTAATTCACCTGGCCGTATTGGCCCGCCTGGCCGTTGATCGAGCCGATATTGACGATGCGGCCGAAGCCGCGCTCACGCATTCCTTCGATCACCAGCCGGCACATGTTGAAGCAGGAGGTGAGGTTGGTCGCGATCACCTGCCCCCATTGCTCCGGCGTCATCTTGTGCAGCACCGCATCGCGGGTGATGCCGGCATTGTTGACCAGAATATCGACCGGGCCGAGCTCCTGCTCGATGCGCTTGACGCCGGCCTCGCAGGATTTGAAGTCGGCGACGTCGAATTTCTGCACCGTAATGCCCGTCTCCTGCGCGAAACGCCGGGCGGCTTCGTCATTGCCGGCATAGACCGCCGCCACCTTGCAACCGGCCTTCTGGAGCCCCACCGAAATGGCGCGCCCGATGCCGCGCGTTCCGCCCGTCACGACCGCTACCCGTGCCATCGTCTCCTCCCTTCCCAGCCGCGTTCGCCACCTGTCGCCCCGTAAGCCGGCGGCAGGCGGCGGCGGCTTATGGACAACCCGTTGGTTCAGCCGCGCTCAACGCACATAGCAATTCCCATGCCACCGCCGATGCACAAGGTGGCGAGGCCGCGCTTGCCGTTGCGCTTCTGCAGTTCGTGCAGCAGGGTCACGAGCACACGCGTGCCCGACGCGCCAATGGGATGGCCGAGCGCGATCGCCCCGCCATTGACGTTCACCTTCTCGCCGTCCCAGCCCATGTCCTTGTTGACGGCGCAGGCCTGCGCGGCAAAGGCCTCGTTGGCCTCGATTAGGTCGAGATCCTCGACCTTCCAGCCGGCGCGCTTCAGCGCCAGCCGGCTCGCCGGGATCGGCCCCGAGCCCATCACCGCGGGATCGACGCCGGCGGTAGCCCAGGCAACGATGCGGGCCAGCGGCTTGACGCCGCGGCGCTGCGCCTCCTCCGCAGTCATCAGCACCACCGCGGCGGCGCCATCATTGATGCCCGAGGCGTTGCCGGCGGTGACGGTGCCGTTCTTGTCGAAGGCGGGACGCAGCTTCGCCAGCACCTCGACGGTGGTGCCGTGCTTGGGATACTCGTCCACCTCCACCAGCACGTCGCCTTTGCGCGTCGCGATCTTCACGGGAATGATCTCTTCCTTGAAACGGCCGGCTTTCTGCGCCGCTTCGGCGCGCGCCTGCGAGCGCTGCGCCAACTGGTCCTGCTGCTCGCGCGTGATCTGCCAGCGCTGCGCTACGTTCTCGGCGGTGTTGCCCATGTGGTAACCGTTGAAGGCGTCCCAGAGCCCGTCCTTGATCATGGTGTCGACGAGATCGGTGTCGCCCATCTTGACGCCGTTGCGCAGATGGATGCAGTGCCGCGCCTGGCTCATGCTCTCATGGCCGCCGGCGACGACGATGCTGCTGTCGCCGCTGCGGAGCGCCTGATAGCCGAGCGCCACGGTGCGCAGACCCGAGCCGCAGACCTGGTTCACGGTGTAGGCGGTCGCTTCGACCGGGACGCCGGCGGCAATCGCGGCCTGCCGCGCCGGGTTCATGCCCTCGCCGGCGGCGAGGATCTGTCCCATGATGACCTCCGACACTTCCTTGGCATCGACATTGGCGCGGCGCATCGCCTCGGCGATGACGGTTTGGCCAAGGTAATGCGCGGGAACACTGCTCAGGGCGCCGTTGAAGGAGCCGATGGGAGTGCGGACGGCGCCGGCAATGACGATTTCGCTCATGGACTGGTCCTCATGCTGGGGGCTGCGAGCTCGCTGACCTCTCCTCGCTGACCTCTCTTAGATAGACCGCGGCCGCCGGTTTTAAAACCCATCCCTCGAGGCAGGCCGCGCCGCCTTGATCTGGATCAATCGGGCGGGTGCTGGCGCCGGCGCGCCGCGGAAGGCCCAGCCGCATGCCTAAGCCAATTCGCCAGTGGGCGCCAGACCGCTTCCGGCGCTTCATGCGCCACCATCATGCCGATATGGCCCAAGGGCGGCGTCAGCCGCTCCGCCCGAGGCAGCCGCGCCGCCAGCGCGGCTGCGGTCCGCGGCGGGACGATGCGGTCCTGTGCCGGGACGATGACGAGGCTGGGCGCGGCGACGCGCTCGGGCCGCACCGCCCGGCCGGCGATGTGCCAGGCGCCCGTGCCCGGCGTGTTGGCGCCATACCAGCCGGCGAGGCATTCGCGCGCCACCGGCAAGGCCAGCGGCACGCCATCATTGAGCCAATCCTCGACGGCGACGAAGTCGTGCTCCTCGGCGCTGCCGGGCGGGAGCATGGCAAAGCGCGAGAATTTGCGCAGCGCGAGCAAGGGGTCGAGCGCGGCGAAGAGCAGCTGCAGCATGTCGACCGGCACCTCGCCGAGCAGCGCGAAGCCGCGCGCCAGCGGCTCCGCGATCTCGCCCAGGAGCCGGGCCTGGCCGGCGCGCTCGGCATGGAAGTCCCAGGGCGTCGCCAGCAGCGCCAGCGCCGCGACGAGCGCGGGCCGGCGCTCGGCCAGCGCCAGCGCCAGCAGCCCGCCCATGCAATAGCCGAGCACGGCGAAGGGCGCACCGAGCGCCGCCGCGGCCTCGGCGGCGCGGTCGAGCCGGCCGGCGACATAATCGGTGAGATCGAAGCCGCGCTCGAGCGCGCCGGGCTTGCCCCAATCGACGAGGAGCGGGCGCAGGCCCGCGGCCGCGAGGAACCGCAACAGGCTCTTGTCGGGGCCGAGATCGAGTATATACGCACGGTTGATGAGCGACGGCACCACCAACACCGGCGCACCCCCGGCCGGCCGATAATCGAGGAGCCGCGTCGCGCCTTCCTGCCACAGCACCGGCGGATCGGCGGCGGCGCGGCGATAGGGGTGGCGGCGATAGCGCTCGAGGCCGGAGAGGAAACAATCGCCGCGAGCGCGCAGCTCGGCATCGACGGCGGCGGCGAAAGCCTCAGGGGCGACGCCGGCGAGGCTTTGGCGCAGCGCGTTCCCCGCCTCGGCGAGCTCGGGCCTCCAGGGCAGCAATCCGTTGCTCAGCAGCGGCAAGGCGGCGCGTGAGCTCATCCACAGCGTCGCCGCGCTGGCCAGGTGAAGGGGCAGCGGCCGCGGCCCCAGGCGTAGCGGCGGCATCAGCGGCAGGATCCGCTCGGGGCGGCCAGGGGGCGGGAACGAGGCCGGTCAGCAGCCGGGCCAGACTCTCGGCGAGATCGGGGTCGGCGGCCATGGCGATCAGCTGCTCCTGCCATAGGTCGAGATACCTCTTGGCCAGGCTGACAAGGTCCGGCGGTTCCGCCATGGCGGCGGAGTATATCGGCGCCTCCGGGCAAAGGCCAGACGCCGCCCCTTGTGGAGGGTGGAGCGTCTTTGACGGAATGCTGCTATGCTTGATTTTTCACCAGCAGCCGCATCGGGCGGATGTGGCAGGGACGCGACCATGGACGACCAAGCCGGCGCACAGGTGCCACCGGTAATCATCAAGAAATACGCCAATCGCCGGCTCTACAACACGGCGACGAGCAGCTATGTGACGCTCGACGACCTCTCGCACATGGTTAAGGCAGGGCGCGAATTCGTCGTCAACGACGCCAAGACGGGCGAGGACATCACCCGCGCGGTGCTCACGCAGATCATCGTCGAGGAGGAGCAGAAGGGGCAGAATTTGCTGCCGATCAGCTTCCTGCGGCAGCTCATCGGCCTCTACGGCAATCAGATGCAATGGCTGGTGCCGCGCTATCTCGAGCACGCCATGACCACCTTCGCGCGCAATCAGGAGCAGATGCGGAAGAGCCTGCAGGACGCGTTCGGCGGCCTCTTTCCCTTCGGCCCGCTCGAGGAGATGGGGAAACAGAATCTGGCGCTGTTCGAGAAGACGATGAAGATGTTCTCGCCCTTCCCCGCCGCGCCGACGCCGCCGGCGGAAAAGCCGGCCGAGCCGCCGCCCGCCGAGGCGAGCCTCAAGGAGCTCACCGACAAGCTCAACGCGCTGCAGCATCAGATCGACGCGCTGAGCAAGGAGAAGAAGGAGTAGCGGGCGTCAGCCCGTCTGGACTTCGAGGGGTGCGGCGGGGGCCTGGCGCAGCCAGGGCTGCTCGATCGAGGGCTTGCCGAAGAAGTAGCCTTGCAGCAGGCCGACGCCTTCGCGGCGGAGGATCGCGGCTTCTTGCGCCGTCTCGACGCATTCGGCAACGGTGCTGAGGCCGAGCCCGTTGGCGAGGCCGACGAGGTGGCGCAGGAAGACCTGGTTGTCGTAGTTCTGGCCGAGATTGCGCACGAACGAGCCGTCGATCTTGACCGTGTCGACGGCGAGCGCCTGCAAGTGGCGCAGCGAGGTGAAGCCGGCGCCGAAATCGTCGAGCGCGATGCGGCAGCCGAGCTCGCGCAAAGCGCCGACGAAGCGCGCGGATTCCTCGATGTCGTGCAGCGCCGCCGTCTCGGTGATCTCGACGACGAGCCGGCTGGCGAGCTCCGCTTCGTTTTTGAGCAAAGTGCTGATGGCGCGCAGCCAGGAATAATCGGTGGCGGTGAGGCCGGAGATGTTGAAGCCGAGGCGGATGCCGGGATGCGCCGCCACTTCCGCCACCGCGCGCTCCAGCACGTAGCGATCGATGACGCGGATGAAGCCGAGCTGCTCGATGATCGGCACGAACTCGCCGGCGGCGACGATGGTGCCGTCCTCGGCCTGCATGCGCAGCAGGCATTCATAGTAGTCGACCGCGCCGCTATCGGCGTCGACCACCGGCTGATAGGCGAAGATGAGCCGGCGGTCGCGCAGCGCGCGCTGCACGCGCTCGCCCAGCGCCATGCCCATGCGATGCTGGCGCCGCTGCTCGTCCGAGAGGCGATAGGGAATGCTGCAATTGCGGCCGGCGCGCTTTGCCTCGGCGAGCGCGGTCTCGGCGCGGGTCATGACCTCGTAGGAGGTCTTGGCCTGCTCGGGGAAAGTGGCACTGCCGATCGATATCGTGACATAGACCGGGCCCGACGCGGTCATCACCGGCGAATGGCTCACCGCGGCGAGAATCTTCTCCGCCGCCGCCGCGACATGCTCCTCGGGGCAGTTGGCGAGGACGATGCCGAAGCGGTCGCCGCCGACCCGGCCGATCACGTCGCTGACCCTGAGGCAGCGGTCGAGCCGCTGGCCGACAGCGACGATCACCGCATCCGCGGCCTCGTAGCCGAGCGCATCATTGACCGCGGTGAGCTTGTCGATGCCGATGGCGAGATAGGCGCCCGCGGCGCCCGAGCGCAGACTCGAAGAGACGATGTGATCGAGCGCCTCGCGCAGCCGCTTCTTGTTGAAATGGCCGGTGAGGTCGTCGTAATTGGCGGCGTGCTCGAGCCGCAGCTCTTGCGCCTTGCGGCCGGTGATGAGGCGCCAAACGCCGTGCATGCGAATGGGCCGGCCATTGGCGTCGAAAACGGCGGTGCCGCGATCATGCACCCAGGCGAAGCCGCCATTCTCGGCGCGCACGCGGAACTCGCAGTCATAGGTGGTGCGCCGGGTCCAATGCGCGTTGAGCCGCTGCTGGCGCAGCAGCAAATCGTCCGGATTGAGCCGGCCGGCCAGCGCGCGCCCGGTGCCGATCGCGCTGGCATCGGCGACGCCGAGCATCGCGCCGACCGAGCCGTGCCATTGGATGGTATCGGTGCCGAGCTCCCAGTCGTAGGCGACATCGCCCGCCGCGGTGAGCGCGGCCTCCAGGCGATGCGGCACGTCTTTCTCGTCCGGGGGCATCTTCTCTCGGCGCTCGTTCTGAGTGATCGAGCCGTCACCGAATCATGGCGATCAGCCCAAAGCTTCTGCCGAGCGTAGTAGCCACCACTTTACGAAAGATTAAGTCGCAGGCGTGGAATCGCCACCCTTAAGACGGCGAATGCGCTTCCAGAAACGGGAGCACGGCTTGGTTAAATTCCCGTGCCATGACCTGGGTGAAGCAATGCCCGCCCTGCGCGAAGAACTTGGCCTCGGCGCCGGGAATGAGCCGCGCCAGATCCTCGGAGAAGTAGGCCGGCGTCACGACGTCGTCCTGGGCGGCGATGATGAGCGCCGGCGTGCGAATGCGGCCGAGATCGGCGGTGCGGTCGAAAGCGAGCACGGCATCGATGCGGCTCATCGCCACCTCGGGCGGCGCGAACGTCGCGAGCGCCTGAGCCTCGAGCTGACGGAGCTTCTCGTTGTGGCGCGCGACCCAGAAGGGGGGGTAGAGCAGCAAGGACGAGGCCTGGAGATAGCTGGCCGGGCCGAGACGCTGCAGGATCTCTTTGCGCAGCGCAAAGAGACGGCGGAAATAGGCATCGGCCTTCGGCCAGCTCGCGGCGATGACCATGCTGGCGAGGCGCTGGGGGTGGTCGATGGCGAGCACTTGCGCCACGGCACCCCCGGTCGAGTGTCCGACGACATGGGCGCGCTCGATGCCGAGCGTGTCCATCAACCGAACCAGGTCGTCGGCGATGCGCTCGACGGTGTAGGAGATGCGGCTGTGATCGCTCTGGCCGACGCCACGATGATCGTAGAGCACGACCTCGAAGCGCTTGCCGAAGGTCGCCACCTGCTCGCGCCAGTAAGAGGCGGCGCCGTTGAGGCCGCTGACGAACACAACCGGGAAACCGGCCCCGTGCCGCTCATAGTAGAGATGGCAATCGCCGATCGATACGCGCGGCATGGCGGAAGGTGTCCGAGCCGGTCAGGACAAGAGCCTCGTTTACAATTTGCCACTCCATGTGTCAAACGACAGCAGCGACGGCCAGCCATGCGCGAAGCGAACACGCGGCCTCCTCTGGCGCGATCACGTGCCGGGTTGCCGGTTCGCTCCATCGCCGCGCGCAGCGCTGCTTTCCCTGCGAAGCCCTGAGGTGCGGCGGAACCTCATCGCTCAACGAGTGTTAGCGCTCGAACCGTCGAACCAAATAATTATGTCGACGGCGCTGCGGCTGACTGGCCGCGGGGACGGGTGGGGCCAAGGGATAGAGGGGCATCTGATGGCGGGACGCCGCAGTTCGGGGCGAGATCGTGACGGTTCCGGAGCGGATCCGCATGCCGCCGAGTCGAATCGGCTTTCGCCCATAAATTGCCACAGCCTCACAAGCATTCGCGCAGAAGAATTGCTGGCGAACGCGCTGGTTTTTCGGTATTCACGAAATCCTTGGTACAGCGCGTCCAGTGATCGTCGAGGCGAAA
The DNA here is from genome assembly GCA_035509275.1 of Allostellaceae bacterium. GTDB lineage: Bacteria > Pseudomonadota > Alphaproteobacteria > ATCC43930 > CGMCC-115725 > DAHUYF01. Next base: position 9,094 of record DATJLU010000163.1, read on the forward strand.
ACTGGTTGAAGTCGTCGGCTTCCTCGCCTACTTTTACTTCTTACCGGGACGTTGCATGGAAAACGCCGATCTGCAGCGCTCCCTTTCAGACGTACCTTACCCCCTCGCACGTTGCCCTGATGGCATGTCGGGCGTCCTAAGGCGGACCGACCCTTCCCCTCTTGCACCGTTACCCAAACCATGAGTGCAACGGAAACCACCAAGCGAACGACCAGCCGGACGCAGGACATTGACCGCCATGTCGGCGCCCGGATACGGGAACGACGCATCATGCTGGGCCTGACGCAGCAGCAGCTCGCCGACCTCATTGGCGTGACCTATCAGCAGGCGCATAAATACGAGCGTGGCATCAACCGCGTCTCCGCGGGAAGGTTGTTCGAGATTGCGCGCGTGCTGAGCGTCCCCGTCAGCTATTTCTTCGAAGGGCTCGACAATCAGAGCGGTCGCCCGGTAAGCCAGCGCGAGCGAATGTGCCTGGAGCTGGCGCGGAACTTCGCCCAGATCCCGAACGAGCGGCACCAGGAAGCGCTGAGCCAGCTCGCCCGCGCTCTCGCGACGCAGCATTAGCGGAGCCTAGCAGGCTGTGTGCAGGCGCGGCTGACTGCCGTATCGTGCCTGGGGCCTGCCCCCCTCCCTACCCTCCCCCTCAAGGGGGGAGGGGCTAAATCTATAGCTGACAAAGTCGTGCTGAGAGCTGACGGCTGATAGCTGTCAGCTCCCAGCTGAAAGCTGACCACTGAAAACTGATGACTCGGCGAGAGCGGCGTTGCGCCGCAGGGGTGGGGCGCGGGCAGTGTTTGGCCGGGCCGGGCACGACTGATAGAGTGCGGCAAACCCTAGGTTTCGCGCACCACGCTCATGTTTTATTCGGCGGCGGCAGCGTCCCGGCTGCGTTTGGCTGACCCTCTGGCCGCTCTTTTCGGATGCTGACGGCGCTCCTTCCGGCGCTCGGCGCCTATGGCGCCGCATCGCTCATCGGTGTCGTCTTCGGCCGGCGGGCTTTCGCCGTGGTCTATGGGCTGTCGACGCTTGCCGCGGCGGTGACGGCGCTCGCGGCCGCGCGCTTCCTCGCCGCCGGCGCCGCGCCCGAAAGCGCGCTCCTGCCGCTCGGGCTGCCGTGGATCGGCGCGCATTTCCGCATCGATGCGCTCAGCGCCTTCTTCCTCTTCGTCATCGGCATCGCGGCGACGCTGATCAGCGTCTATGCCCTCGACTACGGCAAGCACGATGCCGAAACCGGCCGGGTGCTGCCGTTCTATCCCGCCTTCCTCGCCGGCATGACGCTCGTGCCGGTCGCCGCCGACGCCTTCAGCTTCCTGGTGTGCTGGGAGGGCATGTCGGTCGCCTCCTGGCTCCTCGTGCTGGCGACCCATCGCCAAGCCGAGACGCGCAACGCCGCTTTCCTCTATCTCGTCATGGCATCGCTCGGCGTCGGCGCATTGCTGCTCGCCTTCGGGCTGCTGGCCGGCGGACAGGGCGATTACAGCTTTGCCGCGATGCACGGCGCCGCACTCGCCCCGTGGCGGAGCGGGCTCTGCTTCGTCCTCATCCTCATCGGCACCGGCTCCAAAGCCGGCTTGGTGCCGCTCCATGTCTGGCTGCCGCCGGCCCATGCCTCGGCGCCCAGCCATGTTTCGGCGCTGATGAGCGGGGTCATGACCAAGGTGGCGCTCTACGGCTTCATCCGCCTCGCCTTCGACCTGGCCGGGCCGGCGCCATGGTGGTGGGGCGCGGTCGTGCTGCTGCTCGGCGGCATCACGGCGCTCCTGGGCGTGCTCTACGCGGTGATGCAGCACGATCTGAAGCGGCTGCTGGCCTATCACACGGTCGAGAACATCGGCATCGTCGTCATCGGCCTCGGCCTCGCCCTGGCCTTTCGCGCCAATGGTCTGGCGCTGCTGGCGGCGCTGGCGCTGGCCGCGGCGCTGCTCCACGTCTTCAACCACGCCATGTTCAAGAGCCTGTTGTTCCTCGGCTCCGGCGCGGTGCTCGCCGCCACCCATGAGCGCGACATGGAGCATCTCGGCGGCCTCATCCATCCGATGCCGGTAACCGGTTTCGTCTTCCTCATCGGCGCGGTGGCGATCTCGGCGCTGCCACCCTTCAACGGCTTCGTCTCGGAATGGCTGACTTTCCAGGCGATCATCAACGGCGCGCTGCTGCCACAATGGCTGCTCAAATTCGCGGTGCCGGTGGTGGGCGCCATGCTGGCGCTCGCCGCGGCGCTGGCCGCGGTGTGCTTCGTCAAAGTCTTCGGCACCGTCTTCCTCGGCCGCGCGCGGCGGCCGACGGCGGCCGAGGCAAAAGAGGTGGGCGCGCTGATGCTGGCGCCGATGGCGGGCTTTGCCGCGATCTGCACCCTGGTGGGCGTGGTGCCGCAGAGCATCCTCGGCCTGGTGCGGCCGGTGGCGGCGTCGCTGCTTCCCGGCGGACCCGGCATCGAGCTGTCGGACTGGCCCTGGCTCGCACCGCTCGGCCCCGATCACAGCTCCTATAGCGGCATCGTCATCCTGCTTGCGGTGACCTTCCTGACGGCGCTCTCGGTGCTGGTCATCCATCGCTTCGCCTCCGACCGGCTGCGCCGCTCGGCGCCGTGGGATTGCGGCTTTCCCGATCCGCGGCCCGAGACGCAATACACCGCTTCGAGCTTCGCGCAGCCGATCCGCCGCATCTTCGGCAGCATCGCCTTTGCCGCAACCGAGCGCATCGACATGCCGGGGCCGGGCGAGACGCGCCCCGCCGCGATCGAGGTGAGCCTGCGCGATCCCGTCTGGGAAGGCATCTATGCGCCGACGGCGCGCCTCGTCGGCTTCCTCAGCGAACGCCTCAACCTGCTGCAGTTCCAGACCATCCGCCGCTATCTCTCGCTGATGTTCGCGGCGCTGGTGCTGTTGCTGCTGATCGTCGCGGTGAGCCAATGAGAGCGGCGCTGCTCGAGCTGCTGCAGTTCGCGCTGCTGGTGGCGCTGGCGCCGCTGCTCACCGGGCTCGTGCGCAAGCTCAAGGCGCGGCTCAATGCGCGCATCGGGCCAGGGCTGCTGCAGCCCTATCGCGACCTCCTGCGCCTGTTGCGCAAAGAGGCGGTGCTGGCGCCGAACGCGTCCTGGCTCTTCCGCACCATCCCCTATGTCGTCTTCGCCGCGATCTGGCTCGCCGCCGCCATCGTGCCGACCTTCGCCACCGGCCTGGCGCTGAGCCGCACCGCCGATCTCATCGCGCTGGTGGCGCTGCTGGCGAGCGCCCGCTTCGCGCTGGCGCTGGCGGGCATGGATATCGGCACCAGCTTCGGCGGCATCGGCGCGTCGCGCGAGATGATGATCGCCTCGCTCGCCGAGCCGGCAATGCTGATGGTGACCTTCACCGTGGCGCTGCTGGTGCGTTCGACCTCGCTGCCGCACATCGCCGAGTACCTGCTGACGCATAATGTCGGGATCCGCATCTCGCTGCTGCTGGGCTTGGTCTCGCTGCTGATCGTGGCGCTCGCCGAGAATGCGCGCATTCCGGTCGACAATCCCGCAACCCATCTCGAGCTCACCATGGTGCACGAGGCGATGGTCCTGGAATATTCCGGCCGGCACCTGGCGCTGATCGAAGCGGCGTCGATGGTGAAGCTGGTGCTTTATATCTCGCTCATCGCCGCCGTGTTCTTTCCCTGGGGCATGGCGCGGGATCTCGGCGATGCGCGCGCCGTCGCCTTGGGCCTGCTGAGCTATGGCGCGAAACTCGCCTTGGGCGGCGCCGTCCTGGCGCTGTTCGAGACTAGCATCGCCAAGATGCGCGTCTTCCGCCTCGCCGAATTCTTGGGCGGCGCCTTTCTGTTGGGCCTGCTGGCGGCGCTCTTCCTCTACGTCTCGCAAGGCCTCTGATGCCGGGCTTCGCCACGCTCCCTTACGATGTCGCACATGTCCTCGACACGCTCGTTCTGGTGCTGAGCTTCGCCCTGCTCTATCAGCGGCGGCTCTTCGGCGTCCTCACCATCTATGCCTGGCAGGCGCTGCTGTTGGCGGCCGCCGCGGCCTGGCAGGCCTATGCGCAGGACGCGCCGCACCTCTACATCACCGCCGGCATTGCCCTGGTCTTCAAGGCGATCATCATCCCGATCGCGCTGCACCGCATCATCGTCTATCTCGACATCCATCGCACCATCGAGACGGCGCTCGGCGTTGGCGCGACGCTCACCGTCGGCGTGGCGCTGGTGGCGCTGTCGATTCTGCTGGTGCTGCCGGTGACGACGGCGTCCGGGGCGCTGACGCGGGAGAGCCTCGCCGCCGCGCTCTCGGTGGTGCTGCTCGGCCTGCTGATGATGATCACGCGGCGCAACGCGGTGAGCCAGGTGGTGGGCTTCATGTCGCTGGAGAACGGCCTCATCCTCGCCGCGGTCGGCGTCAAGGGCATGCCGCTGGTGGTCGAGCTCTCGATCGCCTTCTCGGTGATGGTCGCCTTCATCATCTTCGGCGTCTTCTTCTTCCATATCCGCGAGCGCTTCGACACGCTCGACATCCACGACATGGAGCGCTTTCGGGGAGAGCGGCGGTGAACCCGATCCATCTCATCCTCGCCATCCCCGCCGGCGCCGCCCTGCTGCTCGCGCTGCTGCCCGGCTACCGGCTCGCGGCGCGGCTCAACGTCGTGGCCGCGGCGGCGACGCTCGCCGCCAGCGTCGCGCCGTTCTTCCACCGGCCGGCGACGACGCCGCTGCTGCTGATCGACGATTTCAATATCTACCTCGTCCTGCTCACCGCCTTCGTCGCTTTCACCACCAGCCTGTTCAGCGCGCGCTACGTCATTCACGAAGTCGCGACCGGGCGCCTGCCCGCACGCTATCTGCGCTTTTACCACGCGATGTACCAGGCCTTCTGCTTCACCATGCTGCTGGCGCTCACCGCCAACAATCTCGGCGTGATGTGGGTGGCGATCGAGGGCGCGACGCTCACCACCGTGCTCATGGTCGGGCTCTACCGCACCCATGAGGCGCTCGAGGCGGCGTGGAAGTATTTCATCCTGTGCGGCGTCGGCATCGCGCTGGCGCTCTTCGGCACGACGCTTATGTATCTCGCGGCGCAGCCGGTGATGGGCGAAGGCATGCCGGCGATGACCTGGTCGGCGATGCTGCCGCGCGTCGGCGCGTTCAGCCCGGCGATCTTGAATCTCGCCTTCGTCTTCCTGCTGGTCGGCTACGGCACCAAGGTCGGCCTCGCGCCGCTCCATGCCTGGCTGCCCGACGCCCATGCCGAAGGCCCGACGCCGATCTCGGCGGTGCTGTCGGGGCTCCTGCTCAACGTCGCGCTCTATGTCGTGCTGCGCTACAAGATGCTGCTCGCCGGCAATGCCGAAGCGGTCGCGCCGGGCCCGCTGATGATTACCATGGGCCTCGCCTCGCTGCTGCTGGCGAGCTTCATGCTCTATCGCCGGCGCGACATCAAACGCCTCTTCGCCTATTCCTCGATCGAGCATATGGGCATCATCACCTTCGCCTTCGGCATGGGCGGCAGCCTCGCCAATTTCGCCGGGCTGCTGCACATGACGATGCATAGCCTGACGAAATCGGCGATCTTCTTCGCCGTCGGCCATATCTCGCAGGTCAAAGGCACGCAGAAGATCGCCGAGATCCGCGGCCTCACCGAAAGCCAGCCGCTGCTCGGCTGGGCCCTCGTCATCGGCGTCATCGCCATCGCCGGGCTGCCGCCCTTCGGCGTCTTCACCAGCGAGTTCCTGGTGCTTACCACCAGCTTCGCGCGCGCGCCGCTGCTGGCGCTGTTGCTGCTGGCGGGCCTGCTGGTCGGCTTCGGCGCGCTGATGCTGCGCCTCCAGGGCCTTGCCTTCGGCGCGGGCGACGGCGGCGGCAAGGCGAGCTCGGCGGCGCTGCTGCCGCTGTTCCTCCATTTCGCCCTGGTGCTCTGCGCCGGCATCTATCTGCCGGGCCCGCTCGTCGCCTGGTTCAACACGGTGGCGCGGCTGCTCGGATGAGCAAGCGCAGCGATCTCCTCGATTTCCTCGCCCGCGGGCGCGCGCGGCCGCAGCGTCCCTGGCCGCATTGGCGCCTCAACCGCGAGCAATGGCTCGATCTTGCAACGCATCTCACCATCGCCGATTGGAACTTGCTCGGGCTCTGGGCAGAGCCCGGCGAGGTATTTGCCGCGTTCGCCACGGCGCCCGGCGATGCTGTGGCCACCGCCTCGCTCGCCTGCCCCGAAGGCGGCTTCCCATCGCTCGCCGGCGTCCGGCCGGGCGCGCTGCGGCTGGAGCGCGCGGCGCAGGATCTGTTTGGCCTCAGCGCCGACGGCATTCCCGACGGGCGTGCCTGGCTCGATCACGGCCAGTGGCCGGACCGCGGCGGCGCGCCGCGCGCGCCAACGCAATACGCGTTCTTGCCGGTCAAAGGCGAAGGCGTGCACCAGATCCCGGTCGGGCCGGTCCATGCGGGGATCATCGAGCCCGGTCATTTCCGCTTCCACTGCAATGGCGAAGCCGTGGTGCGGCTGGAGCAGCGCTTGGGCTATGTGCACAAGGGCACGGAGAGCCTGATGGCGGGAAAGCCGCTGCTCGCGGCTTCGCGGCTCGCGGGGCGCGTCTCCGGCGACAGCACGGTCGGCTTCGCGCTCGCCTTTGCGCGCGCGGCAGAAGCGGCGCTGGGCATCGACGCGCCGGCGCGCGCGACCTGGCTGCGCGCGCTCATGGCCGAGATCGAGCGCATCGCCAATCACCTCGGCGATATCGGCGCCATCTCCAACGACGCCGCCTTCGTCTTCCTGCAGTCGCATATGACGGTGCTGCGCGAGCGCGTTCTGCAGGCCGCTTTCGATTGCTTCGGGCACCGGCTGATGATGGACCGCGTCGTCCCCGGCGGCGTCGCCCACGATCTCGACGAAGCCGGCGCGGCGCGGCTCCGTGCGCTCGTGGCGGCGGTGCGCCCGCGCTTTGCGGAGCTGATGGCGATCTATGACAACAAGCCGTCGCTGCTCGACCGCACCGTGTCGACCGGCGTGGTGAAGCCCGAGCTGGCGCAGCGCTTCGCCGCGGGCGGCTTCGTCGGCCGCGCCTCGGGGCGCGGCTTCGATGCGCGCAAAGCGCCGGGTTATCCGCCTTATGACACGCTCGACTTCGCCGTGCCGGTGCTCCGGGAAGGCGATGTACACAGCCGGCTGATGATCCGCGCGCGCGAGGTCGAGGCGAGCCTCGGCCTGGTCGAGCAGATCCTGGCGCACTTGCCGGCGGGACCCATCGCCGCGCCGATGGCGCCGGGCGGCGGCGCGGGCATGGCGCTGGTCGAAGGCTTCCGCGGCGACATCCTCGCCTACGTGGCGCTGGCCGAGGATGGCAGCGTGCGCCGCGCGCATCTGCGCGACCCCTCGTGGTTCCAGTGGCCGCTGCTCGAGACGGCGATCGAGGGCAACATCGTCGCCGACTTCCCGCTCTGCAACAAATCCTTCAACTGCTCCTATTCCGGACACGACCTCTGATGTGGAAGCTGCTGGGCCGCACCCTCATCGCGAAGCCGCTGCCGATCGCGGCGCCGCCGGCGGAAGCAGCGGCGCTTGCCGAACTCGGACGGCGGCTGGAGCAAGCAGCGCGGGCACGGCTCGGCCACAGCCTGTCGATCCGCGAGGTCGACGCCGGCTCGTGCAATGGCTGCGAGCTCGAGATCCACGCGCTCAACAACCCGATCTACGATCTCGAGCGCTTCGGATTGCGCTTCGTCGCCTCGCCGCGGCATGCCGATGTGCTGCTGGTGACGGGGCCGGTGACGGCCAATATGCGCGCGGCGCTGGAGCGGACCTACGCCGCGACGCCCGATCCCAAATGGGTGGTGGCGGTGGGTGATTGCGCCGGCGATGGCGGGCTCTTCGCCGGCAGCTACGCCGTCATCGGCGGCGTCGGCGCGGTGATCCCGGTCGATCTCCATATCCGCGGCTGCCCGCCCTCGCCGCGACAGCTTCTCGCCGGGCTGCTGGCGCTGATCGAGACGGTCGCCGAGCGGCGGTGAGATTGGCGTCGGATGTTCGCTTGCGGCGTGGTGCCGGCTTCCCCGCCGAGGCTAGCCCGAACGGTGCGGCTCCCGCGATTGCTGCGCAATCGCTGCCGCCGCCGCGGACGAACGCGCGTCGCGCGTTCGCCTTGCTAGACCGGAGGCGGCCCGCGCCCGCGCGCCATGCCCATGACGAGCGCGACGATGAACACGACCAGGAAGATGAAGAACAGCACCTTGGCAATGCCCGCGGCGGTCGAGGCGATCCCGCCGAAGCCGAGAACCCCGGCGATGACCGCGATGATCAGGAACACCACCGCCCAGTAGAGCATTCGTGCCCTCCGTCCGTTTGCTAGAAGGGAACGAGGGGTGTTGCCCGGGGGTTCCTAGGCGAGTGCGCGAAGCGCGCTCGTCCGCGGCGCCGGCAGCGGTTGCGACAGCAACCGCGAGAGCCGCTCGTTTCCGGCCAGCCTTCGCCGGGCCCCCTCACCCCGACCCTCTCCCGCAAGCGACCCGCAAGCGGGAGAGGGGGAGATTATAAATCCGCCAGACGCACCCAGGCGCCGACGGCGGTGGCGAGGACGAGGCCGATGGCGATGCTGGCGGGCTCGAGGCTGCCGGCGAGCAGCAGCCAGAGCAGCAGCACGCCGACCGCTACGGCGATGCCGCCGATGAGCGAGGCGGCCGAGCGCTTGAGCTTTGCCATGTCACGCCCTTACCCGCGCGGTCATGGGATCGTCCGAGCCGGCGCGGACCCGGCGCAGCTCGTGCTTGACGAAGCGCCGATCATAACCGTTGAAGATATGGCCCAAGAGGCCACGATCGAGATCGCTGGTGCCGAACAGCCAGTCGGCGATGGGATAGGTCAGGTTCATGTTCCGCTCCATCATGATCGCCTGGTTGTGATGGGCGATATGGTGGCGGCGGATGGTGTTGACGAACGGAATGCGCCGGACGATGCGGTCATCGCGGATATGGCAGCACCAGTGGAAGAGCTCGTAATTGAGATAGACGCCCGCGGTCGTGCAGATGAGAAGCCATGCGGCATTCGCCGACCAGACCAGCCCGAGGAGCGCCGCGCCCGCCGCCGACATGGCGATGAAGGTGACCAGCGCGTAGGGCGGGAAGAACGTGATGCGGAAATCGCGGCTGCCCTCGATGCACGGCTCGGCGTCGGTGAAGAACTGGTGATGGGCGAGGGTGTGGCGCTTGTAGATGCCCATGAAGCCTTTCACCGGCCGGTGCATGATGAACCGGTGGATCCACCATTCGAAGAGGTTGCAGAGCAGGAACACCGCCGGCACCACCAGCCATTCCGCGGCGCTGGGCGCATGGACATGCTGCGCCGCATACCAGATCGTGCCGCCGCCGATGGCGTAGATCAGCGCCACATGCGCCCAGCCGTGATACCAGGGCGAGATGCGCTCGCGATAATCCGCGCGGAACGCCGCCTGTCGCCTGCCCATCATCGCCATCGCGCCGCCTCCCGGGTCATGTATATCACTAATATATCAGACCTTCGGCCCGGCCGCAAGGCGGGATGCGCTCAGCCGCCCGGCGCCGCGGTGGCGCGGGCGAAAGCCTCGATATAGTCGACGAGCCCGTCGGACGCGCTCGCCGCCGTTGCGGCATCGCCGGCGGCAACGGCGCGCGCCACCTCGGCATGGAGCCGGGCGGCGAGCGGCAGGTCGGCGACGGCGCGGTAGTGGATGTACCAGAAGCGGCGCGACAGCCCGTGCATCAGCGTCATCGCCGCCGCGGCGAACTCGTTGCGCGCCGCGTCGAGCATCAGCAAATTGAAGTCGCGGTCGAGCCGCATGAAGCCGATATCGTCGCCGCTGCGCGCCGCCTGCTCCATGCCGGCGGCGATCTCGCCGAAGCGGCGGCGCTGCTCGGCGCCGGCGCGGCGCGCGGCGGAGCGTGCCAGCAGGCGCTCGACCTCGCGGCGCAGCTCGAGAAGGCGCAGCTCGGTGGTCAGATTCTCCTCGGCGACGAGGATGCCGCGGCGCGGCAGGATGGTGACGAGCCGCTCGCGCGCCAGACGCTGCAGCGCTTCGCGGATCGGCGTGCGGCCGATGCCGAGCATGGCGGCAAGCGACGCCTCGGTGACGACGGCGCCCGGCGCGAGCTGCAACGTGACGATGCGCTCTTCGAGCTCGCGATAGGCGCGCTCGGTGAGGCTCTCTTGATACTCTTCGGCGCGCGGGCGCCGGCGCGACGCAGATTTAGCCATGGGACCGCAGCGCCGCGTCGATATCGGCCGAGGTGAGGCGCCAGGCATTGTCGAGATGCGCCACCACCTCGCGCATGAAGCGCTCGTAACGGCTGAGCGCCGCGGCATCGTCGCCGAGATGATCGGCGAGCAGTGCCAGAGCGAGCTGCGCCGGCCCCGCCCCTTCATAGGTCCATTCGAAGCCGGCCTTGGAGAAGAGGCGCAGATCGTGCCGCGGCGGCAGCTTCTTGCCGTCGACGGTTACCACCGCGCCGTCCAGGCTGCGCGCTCCTTCATAGATCTTCATCTCGCCCCCTCAGACATCGAAGCGCACCACCGCGCGCACGACCTCGCCCTGTTTCAGGGCGGCAAAGCCGTCATTGATCTCGTGGAGCGCGATGGTCCGGCTGACCAGCTCGTCGAGCTTCAAACCGCCGTCGAGATAAGCGCGCGCGAGCAGCGGGAAATCGCGTTGCGGCCGCGCGCCGCCATAGCTCGAGCGGCGGATGCGCTTCTCGCCCATGAGCGAGCCCCAGCGGAAGGCGACATCCGCATCGACATTGACCTTGCCGAGCCAGACGATCTCGCCGCCGGGCCGCGCCGCTTCGACGCTCAAGCGAAAAGCGGCGGCATTGCCCGCGGCCTCGAAAACGTAATCGGTGCCGCGGCCTTGGGTCAGATCGCGAATCCCGGCGAGCGCATCGCCGGATGACACATCGATCACATCGCTCGCGCCGAGGCGCCGGGCGAGAGTGAGCTTCCGCGGGTCGCGGTCGAGCGCGATGATCCGCCCGGCGCCGGCGAGCCGCGCCCCTTGCACCGCGCTCAGCCCCACCGCGCCGCAGCCGATGACGAGGGCGCTCGCGCCATAGCCGATTCGCGCGACGCGCGTCGCGGCGCCGAAGCCGGTCATGACACCGCAGCCGATGAGGCAGGCGCGATCGAAAGGAATTTCCGCCGGCACGCGCACCGCGCTTTGCGCCGGCACGACGCAATATTCGGCAAAGCTGCCGAGAAACATCAGGTTATGCAGCGGCGCGCCGCTGAGGCTCAATCGCGCCGCGCCGTCGAACGGCACCGCCTTGGGACCCAAGCGAAGATAGCTCTCGCACAGGATCGGTTCGTCGCGCTCGCAATAGAAGCAATGGCCGCAATGCGGATTCCACGACAGCACGACGGGATCGCCGGGCGCCAAGCCTTCGGCCTCTGGCCCCAGCGCTTCGACCGTGCCCGCAGCTTCGTGGCCGAGCACGATCGGCATGGGATAGGTGAGCTGTCCCTCGATGACTTCGAGATCGGTGTGGCAGAGGCTGGTGGCGCGGATGCGGATCAGCGCGTCGCCGGGCCGGAGCGCGCCAAGCTCGACCGTCTCGATCCCGAGCGGCTCGCCCGGCCGATGCAGCACTGCCGCACGGAACCTCATGCCGCGCCCTCCACCACCGATATATCAGCCATATACCAGCGGTCAGCCTAGGCGTCGAGGCAAATACCGTCAATTCCGCTTTTGTCTTGCCCTCGGAACGTGGTATCAAACACAGTGTTATCGATCGCTTCGCGATTACCCTTCTTCCTCTTGCAACCGCAGCATATTTCGCGCAACAAGGCGGATAAGGCTCCCCGGCCGGCGTTTACCCCTTAAGCGCGCTCGATGGTGCCGCTTCCAGTGAAAAGATTCTGCTGTCTGATCGGAAAGCCTAGCGCATGACGAATTCCACCATGACGGCGACAGCGCGCCTCGCGGCGAAGCTGCTCGCCTCCCGCCAGACGTCGCAAGACGAGGTCGGCGACCTCATCCGCCATGTCCATGTCGCCCTCGCCCGGCTGAGCGAGACGCCGGAGAGCGTTGCGACGCCGCCGCCGATCGAGACCGAAGCCGAAGCGCCTGCAGCGGCGCCGCGCCGCAAGCCGCGCGAGCGCCGCGCTGCCGTCGAACCGCCGGCCGCTGCGCCCGCCGAGCCGGCGCCGCCACCGCCGGCGCCGAAACTGGTACGTCGCGCCGAGGTTGCACCGGCACCGCAGGCCGCGATCGTGGCACCGCTGGCGACGCCGTCCAACGGCACGGTGCGCGGCATCGTGCGCTGGTTCGATCCGAAAAGCGGCAAGGGCGCGCTGCGCCTGCCGGGCTACGGCGATGTCGGTTTCGAAGCGCAGCTTCTTGCCGAGTCCGGCATCACGCGACTCTTCAAAGGCCAAGAGGTCGAAGCGAGCCTCAGCGAGACCGGCGGCTCGCCGCAGGTGAAGCGCTTGGCGCTGCCCGGCGCGGTCAGCGCGTCGCCGCTCGGCGGCGGCGGCGTGGTCCGCGGCCGCCACGCCCGGCCGGTGGTGGTGGAGCTAAAGCGCGAAGCGCTGCGCCGCGCTGCGGCGCGCGCCGAAGCGGAGCTGGTGCTGGGCTCGGGGCGGACACGGTAAATAGATTTTTATTGCACGAGCACCGATGCGCCCTTCGACATGCGCACTCCGCGCGCAAGCTCAGGGTGAGGTAAATTGGTGATGGCACAAAGAAAATAGCCTCATCCTGAGCTTGCGCCCGCAGGGCGCATGTCGAAGGATGCACTCAGTCAATCCAAGCTGACGCTGCAGGCAGCCTACCAACGTGCACCGTCACATCGCGGCGCCGCGATTGGCGATGCCGCCGTCGATGGTGATGATGGTGCCGCTGGTGTAGCCCGAGCGGTCCGAGGCGAGGAAGACGGCCATCGCCGCGATCTCCTCGGGGGTGCCCGGACGGCCGAACGGCATGGACTTGGTCAGCTCCTGCCAGCGCCCGGCATCGCCGAGCCGATCCTGCGCGCGCTTCTTCAGCAGCGTCACGAGGCGGTCGGTGGCGACGGGTCCGGGATTGATGCCGACGACGCGCAAGCCCCATTCCGGCGCGGCGCCGCCGAGCGCCCGGGTGAATGCCATGAGCGCGGCGTTGCCGGTGCTGCCCGCGATATAAGCGGCGTCCATCCGCTCGCCCGCGGCGCCGATGATGTTGACGACGACGCCGCGCCGGCGCCCGCGCATCAGCGTGACATAGGCGCGGCAGAGATTGATATAGCCGAAGACCTTGAGGTCCCAGGCCGCGCGCCAGCGCGGCTCGTCGATCTCCTCGAGATTGCCGCCGGGGATCGCGCCGGCATTGTTGACGAGGATGTCGATGTCGGGGAAATCGCGGGCGAGGCCGCGCGCCGCGTCGCCGACACTCAGATCGAGCGGCACCGTGGTCACCGCGACATTGCGGAAGGCGCGGATCTCGTTCCGCGCCTCGTCGAGATCGGCGGCGGTGCGCGCCACCAGCACGAGATCGCAGCCTTCGGCAGCGAGCGCCCGTGCGACAGCGCGGCCGATGCCCTTGGACGCGCCGGTGACGAGCGCCTTGCGGCCGGCCAGATCGAGCTCCATCGTTGCCTCCCCTGCGGTTGCTCTGCCCGCCACTATGCGGCAGAACCGGAGTTTCGGCCATCGCTTCGACGGAGCCCCCCCATGACCGAGACCGCTCTCATCGTCGGCGCCGGCAGCGGATTGAGCGCCTCGCTCGCCCGGCTCTTCACGCGCGAGAAGATGCGCGTCGCGCTGGCGGCGCGCGACACCGACAAGCTCGCGCCGCTCCTGGCCGAGACCGGCGCGCGCGCCTGGCCTTGCGATGCCAGTCTTCCCGATAGTGTGACCGCGCTCTTCGCCGCCATCGAAGCCGAGCTCGGCGCGCCCGACCTCGTCGTCTACAATGCGAGCGCGCGCGTGCGCGGCGCCATCACCGAGATCGATGCTCCCGGCGTGCTGCGCGCATTGACCGTCAGCTGCTATGGCGGCTTCCTGGTGGCGCAAGCGGCGGCGCGCGCGATGCTGACGCGCGGCAGCGGCACGATCCTCTTCACCGGCGCGTCCGCCAGCGTCAAGGGCTATCCGCGCTCCGCCTCTTTCGCCATGGGCAAGTTCGGGCTGCGCGGTCTGGCGCAGAGCCTCGCGCGCGAGCTGCAGCCGCAGAACATCCATATCGGCCATGTCGTCATCGATGGCGGCATCGGCCGCGCCGGCGACACCAATGGCGACCGGATGCTGGACCCCGATGCGATTGCGCTGGCCTATCTCCAGCTCCATCGCCAGCAGCGCAGCGCCTGGGCCTCCGAGATCGAGCTCCGGCCCTGGGTCGAGAACTTCTGACCAGCCTCCAGGACGCTGTCACGTCGGGCGGCAAACGTCGCCGCATGCAAATCAGGTCTCGATCCGCCGATCGCCCAGGAGCTCTGCGACCCGTTCGTCCTGCGCGAGGACGGCATCGGCGATGGCGAAAGCGTCCTGCGCCGAGCTGGTGCCGATCACTTCGTCACGGCGCAGCGCTCGCCCGACGAGTGGACTTCTCGAAGCGGGCCGGGCGTTGGCATCGATCACCATCACGGAAGGGCCGCTTTCCAGCAGTCGGTAAGCCAAGGATACAGCGCTACGGCTCTCGGATCCCGCCTGCGGCCCCCATTCACCAATGATCAAATCGATGTTCGCACCCCGATCGGGGATATGTCCGAGCGTCCAGTGCACGTAGTACGCTGCACGACAGCTACCTTCGACATACGCAACGCCCAGACGCAACGGCTGCTGCGTCCGCAACAGTCACAGACGCCGATGTCGTCCGATCCGGTGAGCTCGATTGTGACGGCAGCCATTTAGGTTCTTACACCGCTACAAGCAGGAGGTGGCATCGATCATCCGGAAATGATCGCGGCGAGAGCGCGCCTCGTGCAACCGGAAAAGCCTCGACAATCGAGACGATAGTGATCGCGAAGGATCGCGCCCTCTGCTGTCAAAAAATAGGGGCCGCGCACAATGGCGCGGCCCAAGTTCAGGGAGGAAACGCCCTTAGCGGGCGTCCTGCCCCCGATGTGGCATCCGCGGCGGTTTCGCGCAAGCGGCCGCATGGGGGGATTGCAGAAACCGCAGAGCGAGTGGACGCGCCCGTAAATCGCCTTGTTTCCCCGGCAGCGCAGCGGAAATGGCGGCTCTCAGCCTTTCTGCAGCGGATGGGCGAAGCTCCAGCCATGGCCGAAGGGATCCTCGATCTGCGCAAAGCGCTCGCCCCAGAACGCATCCATCGGCGGCATGGTTACCCTGGCGCCGGCCGCGGCCGCGCGCCGCACCGCGGCATCGCAATCCTCGACCGCGACATGGAGCGTCACCGACGTGCCGTTCAGCACCGAAGGCGGCGCGAGATGCTTGCCGGCTTCGGTAGCGTGCTCGGGGAAGTGATCCCTGACATAGAGCATCGCGCCATTGACGCGGATCTCGGCATGCATGATGCGCTTCTTGTCCTGGGCGGGAACGCGCATGGTGACGGTCGCGCCGAGCGCCTTCTCGTAGAATTGCAACGCTGCGGTTGCGTCGTTGACGACGAGATGCGGAATGACGCCTTCCTTGCGTTGGGTCACATAAGCCTCCTGGGGTTGTCGGTTCGAGTTGCCGCGGGCGACGCGCGCGGCCTCACGCCGTGGCGAAGCGCACCACCGCAACGGGCGGCAGCCGCGCGTCGGGCATGGTCCAGGAATCGCCGCCATCCTCCGAGATCCAGAGGCCGCCGGTGGTCGAGCCGAAGGCCAGCCGATCGCCGCCGGCATCGACGGCGAGCGCATGGCGGAGGACGAGATCATAGGCGTGGTGCTGTGGCAGGCCGTCGCTCAGCACCTCGAAGCTCCGGCCGCCGTCGCGGGTGCGGGCGACGACGAGCCGGGCATCGACCGGGATGCGCCGCTCATCCTTGATCGCGGGAACGAACCAGGCGGTATCGGGGTCGCGCGGATGCACGACGACGGCGAAGCCGAATTTCGACGGGCGGATCGCCGTCACTTCCTGCCAACGGGCGCCGGCATCGGTCGAGCGGAAGACGCCGTTATGGTGCTGGCACCACAGAGTCGCGGGATCGGCGGCGGAGCGCGCCAGCATGTGGATGTCCTGGGCGACGGGATCGCCGGATCGCTCCGGCGGCATGTACTCGGCGTGCATGCCCTGATTGATGATGCGCCAGGTGGCACCGCCATCCTCGCTCGCCCAGACGCCGCCGGTCGAGACACCGAGGCGCAACGCGTCAGAATCGCGTGGATCGACGAGCACCGCGCTGATGCCGGGCTGCTCGCCGCCGGCGACGCCGCCCCAGAGCCGGCGCTCGGGATGACGCCACAGCGCCTCGGAGAGCGACCACGAGGTGCCGCCATCGTCGGAGCAAAAGAGCCCGCCGGGCATCGTGCCGGCCCACAGCCTTCCGGGAACGCCGCCCAGCTCGAGCGCCCAGATCTTGCCGAGCGACCAGGGATGGGGATCGTCGCCGGCATCGCCAGGCTTCGGCGGAAAGACCGGCACCGGCAGCTCGCGCCAGGCGCCGCCGACATCGCGGCGCCAGAGCTTGGCGCCGAAATGGCCAAGATCGAGCGCGGCAAAAAGCGCGCCATCGGCATCTTCGAGCACGGCCGAGACGGGCTCGCCGAGGAAATGCGTCGCCGCGACCTGCCACTGGCTGCCGCGGCGCGCGAGCTCGAACAGGCCTTTGCGGGTCCCGACATGAAGTCGTTCGGCCATCCTCTTCTCCCTTGGCGCTAGCCGCCGGTCAGTGCCTGAAAGACATAGATCGCGTCGTGCGGCGCGAGCGGGTCGCTGAGCCGCCGGCGGTCGCGCACCGGCGCGCCATTCACATAGACCGCGACATGGCGGCGGAGTGCGCCTTGATCGTCGAGCAAGTAGCCGCGCAACGCGGGCTTCGCCGCGAACACCGCGGCGAGCGCCTCGCCGAGCGTGGCGCCGTCCACCGTCGTCGCGGCAACCGCGAGGAACCGCTCGAGCGCGGGGGTGAAGGACACCGTCGGCATCGACTCCGCCTGATCTCCTCGTTCTTGACAATTACGTTGATATCAACACTATTCCCCCATGTCAAAGCGCGATCTGCTGCCCTATGAAATCGCCCCTGAGGTGCGCGATGCCTGCTTCTGCCTCAATGTGCAGCGCGCGGCGCGGGCGCTGGCGCGGCGCTGTGACGACGCGCTTCGGCCGGTCGGCCTCACCAACGGCCAGTTCTCGCTGATGATGGCGCTGAACCGGCCCGAGCCGGCGACGATCGGCGCGATCGCCGAGCTTCTCGCCATGGACCGGACCACGCTCACCGCCAATCTGAAGCCGCTCGAGCGGCGCCGCCTGGTGAAGGTGACGATCGACACGGCCGACCGACGCAGCCGGCGCATGATCTTGACCCGCGCCGGGCGCCTCTTGCTGGTCGAGGCGATGCCGATCTGGCAAAGAATGCAGGCCGCGACCGAGCGCCGCATCGCCCCGTCGAGCGCGGACCGGCTCCGCATGGATCTACGCGCGCTGGCTTAGGGCCGTTTGATCAGGATGGGCGATTCTCAGAGATAGAGTGCGCGCAGAGCCGGCGTCAAAAAAGCCGACACGGAACCATGACGACCCGACGCGCCCGCAACGTCGCGATGTGGACGCGGCAGGTCAACCGCGCTGGGCCGGGTCGTAGAAGAATGTTTCGGTGGCGATCTTCTCACCTCGCCAAGTCTGCCATGCGACCTCTTCCTGTTGCAGTTTGCCGCCATTTTTGAAGACGAAGGTGAAGCGCCAGCGGATCGCGACCTGGTCGCCTTCGATCATCGGACCGCCCAGCAGCTCGGTTCTAACCGATTGGCTGCGCTCCAACATAGCGGCCTCGCGCTGCATCAGCGCTTCTCGGCCCCCTTGGATCGGCGGCGCCTGGTTTTCCTGCATCCACGCGTCGTCATGATACCAGTCGCGGATCGCGCCGACGTGGTCGCCGGAGATCACACGGGCGATGAAAGCTTCGACGGTAGTTCTGCTAGGCATGATCGCTGCTCCAACGAGGACATCGACTTTTACGCCTTCTAAGCTGGCATGACGTCGCCGGCGGACAGGCGGTGCGGCCCTCACCACGAGTTAGATCGTCTTCGTCGAGCCGCGCAACAAGGGGCCGCCGCCGAGCCACAACCAAGTCCGTGGAAGATTAAGTCGCTTGAACGGGTTGGAGACCGCACGAAGCATCGAGCGGCGCAGCTGTCTGACGCGGTTGCGGAGCACCCGAGACGGGAGGACGAGCGCCGGATCAGACCAGGCGACGCACCAGAGCAATCAAGTGGCGGCATTGCTCCTCGGTTCCGACCGTGATGCGCAGGAAGTCTTCGATTCGAGGCTTCTCGAAGTGCCGGACCAGAACGCCGAGCTCGCGCAGCCCGGCAGCGAGATCGGCGCCCCGGCGATGGCGATGGCGCGCGAATAGGAAATTCGCCGCGGACGGTAGAACCTCGAAGCCCAGCGCAGAGAGGCCGCGGGCCAGCGCTTCGCGGCTCGCGATGATGCGCGCGCGCGTCTCCTGAAACCAGGCATCGTCCTCGATCGCCGCGACCGCACCGGCGATAGCGAGGCCCCCGAGGGGATAGGAGTTGAAGCTGCCCTTCACCCGTTCCAGCGCCTCGATCAAAGGCGGTTGGCCAATGGCAAAGCCGACTCTGAGCCCAGCCAGAGCCCGCGACTTGGAGAGGGTCTGCACGATCAGCAGATTGTCGTGGCGAGCGACGAGCGATACGGCGCTCTCGGCACCGAAGTCGACATAAGCCTCGTCGATGACCACCATCTGGTCCGGATGCTCGGCCGCCAGCGCCGCGACCGCATCACGCGGCAGCCCGATGCCGGTGGGGGCGTTCGGATTGGGCAGAATGATGGCGCTGCAGGACCGCCGGAAGTCGGCGATTTGCACCCTCATCGCGGCATCGAGGGGCACCTCCTCGTAGCGGATCCCATACAAGCGGCAATAGACCGGGTAGAAGCTGTAGGTGATGTCCGGAAACAGCAGCGGCGCATCGTGCTTCAGCAAGGCCTGGAAGGTGTGGGCCAGAACCTCATCCGAGCCGTTCCCAACGAATACCTCCTCAGGCGCGACACCGTAGCGGGCCGCGATTGCTTCACGCAGGCGGGAAGCGCTCGGATCGGGGTAGAGGCGCAGACGATCCGTTGCGGCGGCGATCGCGGCGAGGACGCTTGGCGAAGGGCCGTAAGGATTTTCGTTGGTATTGAGCTTGACGACCTCTCCCCCCTTTGGCTGCTCGCCGGGCACGTAGGGCGAAAGGCGATGGACGACGGGACTCCAGAAACGGCTCATGAGCTGTGATCCAACCGCGGCTATTCATGGCAGAATAGGCCAAGCTTAGGCGAAAGTCGGCGGCCTCCGCCACGCAGGCTTCGCCGCCACGCCAGGAATTTTGCGTGATGAGCCGAGTGAAAACGATGATCCGAAGGCGGTGCGGCGCTCTGCTCGCGGTCGGCGCAGTTGGCATCGCCATCGCCGTTGTGACGACGTCACACCCGGTATCAGCGGCGGACTTTCCGGCTGCCGATGCCTTGATGTCCCGTCTCATGTCGACGGACAACGTCCCGGGTGCGGCGCTGGCGCTGATCAAAGACGGCAGAATCGTGCTCGAGCGGGGATATGGTTTTCGCGACCTCGCCACTCATGCGCCTGTCACCGCGGCAACCCTCTTCAATATCGGTTCCATTTCGAAGTCGTTCACGGCGCTCGGCATCGTTCAGTTGGTCGATCAGCAGCAGGTCGAGCTGGACACGCCGGTCATAAAATACCTGCCGGAGCTGCGGCTGAGCGATCCGCAAGCCGCGCGAGCGCTGACGTTGCGGCAGTTGCTGTCCCATACCAGCGGCCTGCCCGCGGACGAGCAATGGCCCGCCCAGGTGCCGCCGACCCGCGAGGCGATCGTCGACGAGTTCGCCAGCATGCCGCTCACCGCGAAACCGGGGACGCGGTTTCAGTACTGTAGCCGATGCATCGTCCTGGCGGCCTGCGTCCTCGAACGGATCACCGGCGGATCCTGGGAGGCGTACACCCGGGCGCACATCTTCGAGCCGCTCGGGATGGGCACGGCCTCATTCGGGCCTGATGCGCTGGAGCGGGCACCGAACGTTGCCCGACCCTATCGGCATGACGCTGTCCTCGGCGACGTGCCCGTACCTTGGGGCCGTCTCCAGTACTTGGAATCCTTGGCGCCCGCGGGCGGTATCAATGCCAGCGTCGATGACATGGCGCACTACGCGCTGCTGCAGATCGGCAACGGGACGAGTTCGGGAGTTCGCCTTGTCTCCGCGCAGATGCTGACGGAACTGCATCGTCCCGAGATCGCCGTGGGAGAGGACTGGACGCCGTCCGCACGGGTTGAGAATCTCCATTACGCGCTGGGCTGGTTCACCGCCGATGTGAACGGCGCGCACATCCTCTATCATTTTGGCGGCAATCCCGGCTTCCGCGCGGCGATCGCTTTGGTTCCATCCGCCAAGGCAGGCGTGGTCATCCTGACAAATGGCGAGTCGAACGCCTTTACCGATGCTGCCTCGCGGAGCCTTATCAAGCAGCTGCTTAGGTAGCGCCAGCGCGCCGTTCACAGGGCGAGATAGCCGCCGTCGACGACGAGCTCGGTGCCGGTGATATAGGAGGCCTCGTCCGAGGCGAGGAAGAGGCTCGCATAAGCGACCTCTTCGACACGGCCCTCACGGCCCATCGGCACCGCATTCAGCATCTTGGCCCGGATGGCCGGATCGGCGGTCAGCTTCGAGGTGCGCATCGGCGGCATGATGCCGGGATGGACGGAGTTGACGCGGATACCGTCCCGCGCGAACTGCACGGCCGCCGATTTGGTCATGAGCCGCACCGCCGCCTTCGAGGCGTTGTAGGCCATGTGCACCATCTTCTGCCCGGTGAAGCCCGAGATCGACGATATGTTGATCACGGCGCCGCGCTTTGCCTTCTGCATCTCCGGGATGACGTATTTCAGGCCGAGGAAGCAGCCTCTGGCATTGACGGTCATCACGTTGTCCCACACCGTCATGCTGAACAGGTCGGGGTCGCTGCCGCTGATCCCGGCATTGTTCACCAGCACATCCATGCGGCCATAAGCGGCAAGGCTCGCCGCGACCGCGCCCTCCCAATCCTTCTCCCTGGTGACGTCGAGAGGCTGGAACCGCGCCGCGCCGCCGGCTTCCTTGATGCGGCTCACCACCTGCTCGCCTTCGCCAGCGAGGAGATCGGCGACGACGACTTTGGCACCCTCACGCGCAAACAGCAGCGCGGTTGCCGCGCCCATGCCCGACGCGGCGCCGGTGACGATCGCGACCTTGTCCTGCAAGCGCATGTTATTCCTCCCTGGTGATCGCAGCTGCATTGGCAGTCCAGACTACGCCGCCCGCCGACGGTTTGACACGCTTCAGGAGAGGCGTTGCGCCGGGCTGGCGGAGGACCGTGCTGGCGGCGCCGCAGCGAGCGCGGCCTCGCTCAGGGACGGGGCGATGCGGATATGGTTGGAGCGGTCGAGCGAGCGCAGCTCCGCGATCAGCATGCGTGCCAGCTCGAGCGCCGCCGGCGTCAGGCTGCGGCGCCAGCGGCGGATCAGAAACAGCTCGCGCCAGACCACCGGATGCTGCAACGGCCGGTAAGGCATGGTGCCGCCGCTCGCCTGGCTCGCCGACATCCAGGGGATGACGGCGAGGCCGACGCCGCGGACGACCAGCGCCTGCAGCGCCGAGATGTTCGAGACCTCGTAAAGCGGCCGCTGCAGCAGCTTCGCCACCTTGGGATGGTTGTCGAGCTGGGCGCGGATGCCGGCGCCGGTGGCGAGGGAGGCGAGCGGGAATTGGGAGATCGTCGACCAGTCGACGGGACCGTCGGCGCGCGCCAACGGGTGGCGCGGCGACAGCATGATGCCGACACGGTCCTGGAGCAGCGGCGTCGCATCGACCTCGGTCATCGGGCGCCAGAGCGTGGTGACGCCGAAATCGACCTCGCCCTCGAGCACGCGCCGCGTCAGGCTCTCGGTCGTGTCCTCGACGACACGCACGGCGATGCCGGGATGGGCGCGCGCCAGCGCGGCAATCGCCGGCGCCAGCACGTAAGTGATGAAAGAGGCCGCGGCGGCGACGGCGACGGAGCCTTTCTGCCGCTCGGCGAGGGAGCGCAGATCGTCGAGCCCGTGCTCGAGCTCGCCCAGGAGCCGCTCGGCCAGCGGCAGGAAGGCGGCGGCCGGACGCGTCGCCTCGACCGAACGCGTCGAACGGTCGAAGAGCCGGAGCCCGATCCCGGCCTCGAGCTCGCGGATCGCGATCGTC
This sequence comes from Allostellaceae bacterium, assembly GCA_035509275.1. Taxonomy (GTDB): domain Bacteria; phylum Pseudomonadota; class Alphaproteobacteria; order ATCC43930; family CGMCC-115725; genus DAHUYF01. The sequence continues at coordinate 31,406 of DATJLU010000163.1, forward strand.
ACCGCCGAGGGCGAGACATGGAGCCGGGCGGCGGCGCGGGTGAAGCTGCGCTCGCGCGCCAGGGTGACGAACGCGCGCAGCTGGCGGATCGAGACCTCGGCCATTCCTGAGCAATCCTCAATAGTCTATCAGTTTATTATAATTGACTCAGTTTTCCCCTGCCGCCTAGTTTTGATTCGCGACGACCCAACGACGCGGGGCCAAGACCGCGCGCAGGCCGCAGGGAGAGAGACGCGAGAAGCATGGACGCTCCGCCGGCAGGAGACACCGCCAACACCCGTCCCGGGCCGCTTTCGGGCGTGCGCGTGCTCGACGCCTCGACCATCCTGGCCGCGCCGATGGCGGCGACGCTGCTCGCCGAGTTCGGCGCCGAGGTGATCAAGATCGAGCAGCCCGGCGAGGGCGATCCGCTGCGCTCGTTTCGGCCGCTGCGCCGCGGTCAATCGCTGCATTGGCGGATCACCAACCGCAACAAGCGCAGCCTCACCCTCGATTTACGCCGGCCGCCCGGGCATTCCCTGTTCTGCCGCCTCGTGCGCCACGCCGATGTGGTCGTCGTCAATTTCCGCCCGCAGACGCTGCGGCGGCTGCGCCTCGACTATGCCGATCTGAAAGCGGTCCGCGACGATTTGATCATGCTGCATCTCTCCGCTTTCGGCCGCACCGGGCCCTATGCGGAGCGGCCCGGCTTCGCCCGGATCGCCGAAGCCTTCGCCGGGCTCGCCTATCTCACCGGCTATCCCGACCGCCCGCCGGTCTTCGCGGGCTATCCGATCGCCGATGGCCTTGCCGGCATTCATGGCGCCTTCGCAATCATGCTGGCGCTGCGCCACCGCGACCGCACCGGCGAGGGTCAGCTCATCGATCTCGCGCTCTACGAGCCGCTGCTGCGGCTGATGGAGGATTTCGTCATCGCGCATGGCGCCGATGGCTCGGTCAAGGAGCGCGCCGGGACCGCGCAGCCCAATATCGCGCCCAACAACCTCTACCCCACCG
>DATJLU010000164.1:0-10751 GCA_035509275.1 Allostellaceae bacterium
AGCTCGCTCGTCCGGCGATCCGTCGCGGTCGCCGCAAGGCGCGCGCAACGCTCTGCCTGACGCTTCAGATAAGCGACATCGCCCATGGCACGATCCTCCTCTGGCATGCCGCTCCCTCCGCTCTGCTGCCAGCTTCCGCCCAACCCCGACGAGAGCCTAGGGCCACGGCCGGACTCCCCCTGTGACCTGCGTCACAGGGGCGTCCGGACGGTGAGGAGCGATGGCCGAGTCCATCGGGGCTGGCGACCGGCCTTTCCAGCCGCAATACTGGAAGCTCAAACCAAGCCGGAGACGGGACAGGGAGGCGGGCATGAAGCTGGTCTATTTCGACGAGTTCAAGCTGGGCGTGCTCAAGGGCGAGACGGTGGTCGATGTCTCGCCGGCGGTGCAGGACATTCCGCATACCGGTCCGCACGACCTCATCAGCGGGCTCATCGAGCGCTTTGCCCAGTACCGAGCCCGCCTCGAAGCCGTGGCGGCCGGCGGCGCGGGCATTCCGCTCGCCTCGGTCCGCCTCCGCCCGCCTTTGCCGCGGCCGGCGACCGTCGACTGCATGGCGGTCAACTACCTCGAGGACGGCACCTTGAAGGAGCCGGCGCCGATCAACGCCTTCCACAAGGCGCCGAGCGCCATCATCGGCCCGGGCGACACCATGGTGCTGCCCGACGTGCCCGCCACCATCTTCGAGGGCGAGGCCGAGCTCGCCGTGGTCATCGGCAAGCGCGCCAGCCGCGTCAGCGCCGCGGCGGCGATGAGCCATGTGTTCGGCTATGTCAACTTCATCGACGGCTCGGCGCGCGGGCTGCCGCCTTCCGGCAATACCTTCTTCCAGATGAAGTCGCGCGACAGCTTCGCGCCGATCGGCCCCTATCTCGTCACCGCCGACGAGATTGCCGATCCGCAGCGGCTGCAGGTCCGTCTTTGGGTCAATGGCGTGCTGAAGCAGAACTTCAACACCTCCGACATGGCCCACAAGATCCCGCGCTGCATCGAGTGGCTGACCTCGATCCACGCGCTTCTGCCCGGCGACATCATCGCCACCGGCACCAATCACCGCGGCTTGAGCGCCTTCCAGGACGGCGACCGCGTCGAGCTCGAGACCGAAGGGTTGGGCCGGCTGGCGATTTCGGTCAAGGACGAGCTGAAGCGGACCTGGTCGCGCGACACGCGGCTCGAGCACAAGCAGAAAGCGCTCGACGGCGCGGCGACGCCGCAGCTCACCGGGAAATACGCGGCGCGATAACCGCGGGTCCAATCAGGCGAGGCGCGCCGCGCCGGCCAGCCGCGCGATCGCTTCGATCATCGCTTCGGGTGTGGCGCGGTTGCGTCCGGCGATGTCCAGCGCGCTGCCATGCGCGACGGAGGAGAACAGAACCGGCGTGCCGATGGTGAGGCCGGCGGTACGGTTGGGCGCCAGCAGCTTTGCCGCGATGTGGCCCTGGTCGTGATACATCACGATAAACGCGTCGTAGCCGCGCCGCTGGAACATCGTATCGCAGCCGAACGGACCTTCGGCGGCAATCCCGCGCCGCTGTGCCGCGGCGACAGCCGGCGCAATGATCTCTTGCTCTTCGCTGCCGAACAGGCCGTCTTCGCCCGCATGCGGGTTGAGCCCGGCGACGGCAAGACGCGGCGCCGCCGTGCCGAGGCGGCGGAGCGTCGTGTCCGCCGCGGCGATCGCCTTGCCGACGCGATCTGGCGTTACGAGCTCGATGGCGCGGCGCAGGCTCGCATGCAAGGTCGTGTGCACGATGCGCGTTGCATCGAAGCACAGCATCAGGAACGCGTCCTCGGCCGGAAGTCCGGTGGCGCGGGCGACGAACGAGGGATAGCCGTCGAAATCGATGCCGGCGGCCTTGATGGCGCGCTCGGTCTGCGGCGCGGCGACGACCGCGTCCACCTTGGCCGCCAGCGCCGCCGCGATCGCCGCGCGCGCCGCCCCGATCGCGGCGCGGCCATGCGCGGCATCGATCTCACCCACGCGCGGCGGCTCCGCCGGAACGTCGAGCAGCGGCAAAGCCTCGGCGGGCCAGGTTATCGCCTCGGCCGAGCCGAAGACGGCGAGGGCAGGGGAGAGGCCGCACAGCGCGGCATGCGTCTCGAGCACGCGGCGGCTGCCGACCAGAAGCGGCCGCGCGACCTGGCGCACGCGCCGGTCAAGCGCCGCCTTGAGCGCGATCTCCGGGCCGATGCCGGCGGGGTCGCCGAGCGCGATGGCGATGCGCGGCAGGCTCATATCTTGAAGCCTTCGAGCGTCTCGGGCGCGAACAGTTCCTCGGGCGCAAGGCGGCGGTGCGACAAACCCTGCTCGTGGTGATAGCGCAGGAAAGTGTCGAGCGCGTGCCGGTTCGGCTCGAGCCCATAGGCCCACCAATCCTCGCCCAGCTCGCGCCGCGTCTCCTCCACATAGGCCGCCTGCCAGGGCAGCATCGTCTTGAGCGCGGCGGTGATGGCGAGATCGTCATAGGTTTTGTGCTGCGCCAGTTGGAACGCCTTCTGCAGCGATTGCGCGATCCAGGGATGGTCGCGGTAGAGATCGCGCCGCAGGACGAGGGTGTGCATGATCGGGAAGATGCGGGTCTTGCGGAAATAGGCACGCTCGACCTCGACATAATCCGCGAACAGCCGCCGCACGGCTTGGGGCATCGTCCGGAAGGTCGACGGCGCCCGCGCGGTGTGCATCGCATCGATCTCGCCCGCCGCCAGCATCGCCGCCAGCGTTTGCTGCGCGCCGATGCGCCTCAGCTTGAATTTTGCCGGCAGGTCGAGCTTCAGCTTCTCGTCCCGCCCCGGCTCCTCCTCGCCTCCGGTGAGATAGGCGCAGCTCGCGGGATCGACGCCGTATTCGTCCTGGAGGATGCCGCGGATCCACACCGGTGCCGTCATCTGGTATTCCGGCGTGCCGATGCGCTTGCCGGCGAGCTGCTTGGGCTCGGTGATGCCACTCTGGACCGAGACGAAGATCGAGGCGTGGCGGAAGCAGCGCGAGGGGAATACGGGAATGGCGATGAAGGGAGGCTCCTCTTGCATGAGGGAGACCGCGTAGGAGGAGAGCGACATCTCCGCCGCGTCGAACTCGCGATAGCGCAGCATCCGGAAGAAGGTTTCCTCCACCGGCAGCGACAGGTAGGTGAGGTCGATGCCGTCCGGCGCGATGCTGCCATCGGCGAGCGCTCGCGTCCGGTCGTAGTCCCAACAGGCGAGGGTGAGGCGAAGCTTGCTCATCGCCGCTCACACCGTGACCGGGTCGGTATCGAGCGGGCGGAAGAGCCCGTGCCGCGCGCCATCGAGGAAGGCGACACCGCGCGGCAGCTCGATCGCGCAGGAGCGAACGCGCTGCTCGGCGGCGGCGAGCGCCGGCACCGGCTTGCCGTCGCGGTTCGCCTTCGCCGCTTTCAGCAGCGCGTTCCTGGCCATGATGACGCCGTTGTCGGTCGAGACGAGATGCTCGCGCGTCCGGTCGAAGAGCGGCCCCATGCTCTCCTGCAGCGAGGCGTCCTGCATGCCGATGCCCTCGACGCCGCTGAAGCTGAGCCCGGCCTTTTGCGCGTCGCGGTCCATCAGGTAGTCGTTGCGCCGGTTGGCGAGGGGCAGGTAGGTGCCGGGGATGTATTTGACGTGGATGCCGTGGCCTCCGCGCATCGCTGCCAGCTCTTCCGGTGTCAGGGCGCGGCGCGGGTGATAGCTGATGCTCCACGCCCAACAGTGTTCGTCGTCGATCGGGACCCAGGCATGGCCACTGATGGGATGGCCGCCGCGCGGCGGAATCAGCGTGTAGAAGGGGAGGATCCAGGGCGTGATGCGCCAGTAGTGCTTGTCCTCGCCGGCATTGCGCCGCGCGCCGATGAGTAGGCCCCCGGCGAAAGGCACGATGTCGAAGACCGGCATGCGGTCCCGCTCGTTGTACGCGTTGCCTTTGGAGCCGACGAAGAGCGGGTCGCGCTTCAGCGCGCCGCTGTGCAGGAAGGAGACATGGCTGGAATCGATGCCACCCTCCATCGCCTGCAGGTAATTGCATTCCTGCAGCCGCTTGGAGATGAAGCGCCGCTCGGGCGGCACCAGCACCCATTCGAGAGCCGGCGGCTCGGGCTCGAGCCCCGGCGGGCCCATATAGGCCCAGATCACGCCGGCGGCCTCGCGGCAGGGATAGGATTTGAGCTTGATGCGCCGGCGCATCCCCGTCGCTTCGGCCTCCGAGGGAAGATCGAGGCAATGTCCGGCGACGTCGTATTTCCAGCCGTGGTAGGGGCAGCGCAGGCCGCCCTCCTCGTTTCGTCCGAACCACAGCGACACGCCGCGATGGGCGCAGAATTCGTCGATGAGGCCCAGCCGTCCGGCGCTGTCGCGGAAGCCCACAAGGCGCTCGCCCATGAGCTGCACGCGCACCGGCGGACAGTCCGGCACCGGCAGCTCCTCCGCAAGCAGCGCCGGGACCCAATAGCGCCGGAAGAGCTCGCCCATCAGCGTGCCCGGACCGGTCAGGGTCAGCTGCGCATTCTGCTCCGGGGTGATCGCCATACGCCTGCCTCAGCCCGGTTGCGTGGGGTCGATATAAACCGTGCCATCAATGATCTCGGCGGTCCAGCATCGGATGGGCTCGGTGCAAGGCGGCGCCACCGGCTTGCCGGTCGGGATGTGAAAGCGGCCGGCGTGGAACGGGCATTCGATCTCTTCGCCCTCCACCAGGCCTTCGGAAAGCCTGCCGGGACCATGGGTGCATTGGTCCTGCGTCACGTAGAGGCGGCCGTCAAGATTGAAGACGGCGTAAGTATTGCCGGCCAGCTCGGCGCAGGCAACGCTGCCCGGCGGTATCCCGGCGGCCGTGCAGAGGGGCCTGAGAGCGCGTCTCTCCACCCCACCGCCGCTCACCGCGTCGCGTGCTCGCGGAATTCCTGCGGCGCCTGCTCGCCCCATTGCGAGGCGGTGTCGATGACGGCGCGCACCAGATTCGGCGCGGCTTCGGCGTTGAGGACGTCGGTGTCGGTCCAGTGCTCGAGGCAGCGATCCCAAGGATCGTACCAGTAGTCATAGACCTGGCTGCCGAGGCGATGGCGGCCGATGCCCCAGGTATGGCGATAGCCCTTCTGGCGGAGATGCGCGTGGCCGAGCATCACGTCGTCGATGTCCTGGACCTCGAAGGAGAGATGGTTGAGCCCCTGCTTCTTGCCCTGGATGCAGTAGAAGACATGGTGGTCGACATAATCGGCTCCGCGGTCGCAGCGATTGAAGGAGCCGACGAGATTGCCGGGCTCGCCGGCATAGACGTCGTCGGAGCAGAGAAGGCCGAGCGTCTCGCGGTACCATTGCACCGTGCGGCGTAGATCGGTGCTCATCAGCACCATATGGCCGATGCGCTTTACATGCGCGGGGCCGGCCACGGGGCGCATCAGCTCGCCCTTGCGGCGATAACGGTCGCTGCCGTCATTGAGCGGCTGGCGTCTCACCGGCAGCGGCGCCGGCGCGGCGATGCCGTGGACGACCTCGATCTGGAAGCCGAGCGGGTCGGTGAGCCGCACGCGGCTGCCGCCGCCGGGCTCGTCGAGCCGCTCGACCGCAACCCCTTCGCTCCGTGCCAGCGCCTCGAGATCGCCCGCGCTCCGGGCGTAAAAGCCGGCGCCGATGAAACCCGGCTCGCCGCGCTCGACGATGTAGAGGTGATGGGTCGGGTCGGTGCCGCGCATGTAGAGCGCGGTTGCCGTCCGTTCTGCCCGAACCATGCCGAAATCGACGAGGAACTCTTCCGCCCGGTCGAGATCGGGCCGGCGCACGCGCCCATAGGCGATGTCGCTTACCTTGATGCCCGTCATGGCTCCTCCCGCTCCCTCTCTTCCGACCATCTAACCACGACCCGGCGCGAGCGGGAAGCCGGCTGCTCGCGGCGGTCAGTGCCCGGCCACGGGGCCGGCGCCGGGCTCGGGCTTGCGCATCAGGAACACCAGCGGCAGCAAGGCCAGGAACATCACGCCGAAGAGCCAGAAGCTGTCGATATAAGAGAGCAGCGCCGCTTGCTGCTGCACGATCGCGTAAAGCTTCGCCTGGGCCTGTTGCAGCGCGTCGGCGGCACTGGCCGAGCCGGCGAGATAGGTCTGCTGCAGGTTTTGGATCGTCGACTGGTAAGCGTCGCTATAGGGTGTCACATGCTCGATCAGCATGTTCTGATGATATTGCTGGCGCCGCGCGATAAGGGTGGTGGCGACGGAGATGCCGACGCTGCTGCCGATGTTGCGCATCATGTTGATGATGGCCGAGGCGTTGTTCGACTTCTCCGGCGGGAGTCCGATAAAGGCGATGGTATTGATGGGGATGAAGAGGAAGGCGAGACCCGCCGACTGGTAGACGCGCGCCCAGGCGACCGTGTTGTAATCGATCTCGGCATCGAATCGCGTCATCCACAGTAGCGCCGCGCCGGTGGCGAGGAGGCCGAAGCCGATGAGGAGGCGCGCATCGACGCGCGCGACCAGGGCGCCGACCACCGGCATCAGCACCATGATGCCGAAGCCGCCTGGCGAGATCACCAGCCCGGCATCGGTCGCGGTATAGCCGAGCTGCGTCTGGACGAAGAGCGGCAGCAGTACCGTGCTGCCGAGCAGGATGAAGCCCAGCATGAACATCAGCAGATTGCCGACGGCGAAATTGCGGTTGCCGAGGATGCGCAGATCGACGATCGGATCGTCGCGCCACAGCTCCCAGACGATGAAGCCGCCCAGCCCCAGCGCGGCGGTGACCGCGAGATAGGTGATGAACGAAGAGGAGAACCAGTCGTCTTCCTGGCCTTTGTCGAGCACGACCTGCAGCGCGCACATGCCGACCGCGAGCAGGGCGAAGCCGATATAGTCGAGGCGGATGCCGGCGCTGAGCCGCGCCTTCCGCCGCGCGACCAGATCCGGCGGGTCTTCCAGCACCTGGGCGGCCAGCACCGACAGCAGGATGCCGACGGGAACGTTGAGCAGAAACACCCAGCGCCAGGTGAAATTGTCGGTGATCCAGCCGCCCAAGGTCGGTCCGATCGCCGGCGCGAAGACGACGGCGATGCCGTAGGCGGCGAAAGCGAGCCCGCGCTTTTCCGGCGGGAAGCTGTCGGCGAGGATGGCTTGCGCGTTGGGCTGGAGCCCGCCGCCGGTGATACCTTGCAGCCCGCGCGCGATGATGAGGGTGGCGAGGCTCGGCGCGATGCCGCAGAGCAGGGAGGTGATGCTGAAGCCGATGATGCAGCCGAGAAAATAGCGTTTGCGCCCGATCGTCGAGGCGAGCCAGCCGCTCATCGGCAGGACGATGGCGTTGGTGACGAGATAGGAGGTGAGCACCCAGGTCGATTCATCGGCGCTCGCCGCCAGGCTGCCGGCAATGTGCTGAAGCGCGACATTGGCGATCGAGATGTCGAGCACTTCCATGAAAGCGGCGAGCCCGACCGTCGGCGCCACGACCCAGCGGCCCCTGCCGCCGGCGCCCGGCGCTCGCGCCGCGATGGTTGCCTCACTCATGACCGGCGCCTCACCGGACCTTGACGCTCGGCACCACCGACATGCCGGGACCGAGCGGGCGCGACGGGTCGGGCGGCTCGTCAAAGACGATCTTGACCGGCACGCGCTGCACGACCTTGACGTAGTTGCCGGTGGCGTTTTCCGGCGGCAGCAGGCTGAACGCGGCGCCGCTGCCGCGCTGGATGCTGTCGACGCGGCCGCGGAAGGTGACGTCGGGATAGGCGTCGACCTCGATATCGACGGGCTGGCCGACGCGCATGCGCGCGAGCTGCGTCTCCTTGAAATTGGCCGTGATCCAGACTTTGACCGGCACCAGCGCCATCAGGTTCTGTCCCGCCTGCACATAATTGCCGGGCGCGACGTTCTTATGGGTGATGTGGCCGGCTTCCGCCGCGAGGATCCGCGTATAGGAGAGATTGAGTCGCGCCGTCTCGACCTGCGCCCCGGCACTTTTCAGGTTGGCCTCGGCAACCTTCACCTGGCTGTCCGCCACGCCTTGCTGGGCTTGCGACGAGGTGAGCTTCTTTTGCGCGGCGACGAGGTTTGCTGCCGTGCTGCGTGCGGCGGCGATGTCGTTGTCGAGCGTCTGGCGCGACACGACGTGCTGCTCGGCCAGCGGCTGGTCGCGCTTCAGCTGGTTTGAGGCGTTGATCGCATTCGCCTCGGCGACGCCGACCTCGGCCTGGGCTTCCTCCGAATTGGCGTAAGCGGTGTCGCGTTGGGCCTTCGCTTGCGCGAGGCTCCCCGTCGCCGCGGCCTCGTCCGCCTGCTTCTGATCGAGCTTCGCCTGGTAATCGACGGGATCGATTTCGACCAGCGGCTGACCCGCTTCGACCAACTGATTGTCGTCCACCAGGACCCGCGCGATGCGGCCGGCCACTTGCGGTGCGACCTCGACGAGATGCACGTCGATGAAGGCATCGTCCGTGCTCTCCCAGCGGCGCGCGTCGAGCCACCACGCGATGCTGCCGCCGATGACGACGACGGCGATGAGCAGCAGCGCCGCCAGCAGCAGCGGACGGCGTCGGCGCGGTTGCGGCGCCGGCATCTCGGCAGGGCGCCGCGCCTGTGCCGCGCTCGGATGCTCCGCCACGATCGGCGCGGCCGCGCCCCTATCGTGCAGGCTCATGTGAAACCTCGCTTTCTTCGGTAGCCGTTGCCGCATTTTTCGGCCGCGCCCGCTTCAGCCCGTGCGTCAACAGGTCGATATGGGTGCGGCAGAGAGCCTTGATGTCGAGCGCGCCCTTGGCGTGCGCCTCGAAGGAGTGTCGCCAGAGCATCGCCAGCAGCAGCGGCGCCACCAGGCAGCGCGCGACCAGTTCGCCGTCCAGGGGGCGGAACTCGCCGCGCTCGACGCCGCGTTGCAGCACGGCCTGGAACACCGCCATGCCGCGCCGGACGACCTCCTCATGATAGAACCGGGCCAGCTCGGGAAAATTCCCCGCTTCGGTCAGGATGACCTTCGGGATGGCGCTGAGCGGGGTTGTCGCGAGCTCCGCCCATTGCGCGAGGAGCCGCTCGATGAGCGCGAGGCTGGGCTCGTCCGACTGCGCCACAATCGTTTCGGCGCGCGCGATGCTCGGCACCAGCGACTGCCGCACCACCGCTTTGAACAGCTCTTCCTTATTGCGGAAGTAGAGATAGAGCGTGCCTTTGGTGACGCCGGCCCGCGCTGCGACATCCTCGAGGCGCGTCGCGGCGAAGCCACGTTCGGCAAAGGAGGTGAGGGCGGCCGCGAGAATCTCCGCCGGCCGCTCTTCCTTGCGGCGGCGCCAACGCGCGCATGATGACGGGCCACGCCCTTCCATGTGAAATAACTTACCGGTCAGTTAGTTATCTGACAAGCGGTGAGTCGGCGTCCTGAGAATGGACTTTAAGGAAGTCGTCTAAGCTCTTAAACGGCCGCAGCCATTTGCGTTTCGACGATTGCCTCCGCGACGGCGTCGTCGATGCGCTCGCACCAGACGATGCGCGCTTTGCGCCGGGCTTCCTCGGGGATGTCCTCGAGGTCGCGTTTGTTGCGTGCCGGCAGCAGCACGGTGGTGATGCCGGCACGGACGGCCGCCGTCACCTTCTCCTTGATGCCGCCCACCGGCAGTACCAGGCCGCGCAGGCTGATCTCGCCGGTCATCGCCGTATCGCTGCGCGTCGGCCGGTTGGTGAGCAGCGAGACCAGAGCCACCGTCATGGCGACGCCGGCGCTGGGCCCGTCTTTGGGGATGGCGCCGGCCGGCACGTGAACATGGATGTCGCTCCGGGCGAAGATCTCCTCGTCGATCCCGAGCGGACGGGCGCGCGATTTCACCAATGAAAGAGCAGCTTGCGCGCTTTCCTTCATCACGTCTCCGAGCTGGCCGGTGAGGATGAGCCGGCCGTTTCCGGGCGTGCGCGTCGCCTCGATGAAGAGAATATCGCCGCCGACCGGCGTCCAGGCGAGGCCGGTGGCGACGCCGGGGATGCTGGTGCGCATCGCCACTTCGTTCTCGAAGCGGCGCGCTCCCAAACTCTTGGCGAGGTCGCCGCCGTCGATGCGGACGGCCTCGGTGGCGCCCTCGGCAAAGTGCATCGCCGCATTGCGGAAGACGCCGCCAATGGCACGCTCGAGATTGCGCACCCCGGCTTCGCGGGTGTAGTCGCGAATGATGGCGGCGAGCGCCGCGTCGGTGATGCTGATGCGTTCCGGCGACAGCCCGTTCGCCTCGATCTGGCGCGGCACCAGGTAGCGGCGCGCGATCTGCAGCTTTTCTTCCTCGGTATAGCCGGGGAGCTCGATCACCTCCATGCGGTCGCGGAGCGGCCCGGGGATGGTGTCGATGATGTTGGCGGTGCCGATGAACATGACCGAGGAGAGATCGAAGGGCACACCGAGATAGGCGTCGCGGAACGTCGAGTTCTGCTCGGGATCGAGCACTTCGAGCAGGGCCGCGGACGGGTCGCCCTGGATGCCGGCGCCGAGCTTGTCGATCTCGTCCAGCATCATGACGCAGTCACGCGCGCCAGCGCGGCGCAGGCCCTGGATGATGTTGCCGGGAAGCGCACCAATATAGGTCCGGCGATGGCCACGGATCTCCGCCTCGTCATGGACGCCGCCCAGGCTCACCCGCACGAATTTGCGCCCGGTGGCCTTGGCGATCGCCTCAGTGAGCTTTTCCGCGTCGGCGGCGCCGCCCTCCTCGCCTTCGCCGAGCTCGCTCTGGATCGCCTTCAGCTGCTCGCGCAGGATGTGCTCACGCTGCCGGCTCTCCATGGTCGCGCGCGTGCGCTCGCCGA
>DATJLU010000165.1:0-34485 GCA_035509275.1 Allostellaceae bacterium
CGGTTGCTTGCGCAACCGCTGACGCCGCCACGGACGACCGCGCTATGCGCGGCCGCCGCAGGGGTGCGGCGGAATGACACGGGGTGCCGCGGGCGCCGGGCGCGATCTGCGAAACCGCGAGTCGAGCGCGAAACACGCAGATATTACAAGGTTCAGGCCGTGTCGGTCGGGGATATGGCGCGCCCGAGAGGATTCGAACCCCTAACCCCCAGATCCGTAGTCTGGTGCTCTATCCAGTTGAGCTACGGGCGCAATCGGCGGCGCCGCCGGCCGCCGGGAAGGCCGGAAGCTAGCGGCTGTACCTGGCGAAGGCAAGACAGCATGTGTCAAATCGGCCGAACTGCGGAACTTGCTTGTCGCTAGAACTGCCTTTGCGTAATATCTGCAAGGGGTTTCAGGCCGAAAAGGCGATGATTTTCCTATCTCGGCGAAATCATCGGGCCTGGTTCGATTGCGGGGCAGCTGAGACAAGGGTAACCGCTTAGCATGTTCATTCGTCGCTCGCATGTTGGGGCAGCTATAGCAGCGCTGCTGCTATCGGGCTGCTCCTCGATCGGCAACACGGCCGACTCCGTCTGGTCGTCGCTTTCTGGCGAGGACAGTAGCTCCAGCAGCAGCGCGAAAGCGTCGGGCGGCGGCGGCACTGTCGAAGCCATCCCGCCATCGCAGTCCGAGTTCAATCCGCAGCCCACCTTGGGCGCGGGGACGAGCACCGCGACGCAAGTGGCGACGCCGGCGATCGGCCCCAGCACCTTCGCGCCAACGCCGGTCGCGCCCGGCTCGCCCACCGGCACCATCGTCGGCGCCAAGGTGCAATCGTTGCGCGGCGATGTGCAGCGCCTCCAAGCCAGCATCAGTCAACAGAATGGCGCGCTGCAGCAGCTGCGCCAGTCGATGGCGCAGAACGCCGGCAATTATTTCAGCCTGGTCGGCAGCATCAACTCCCGTCTGCAGGTCGGCACGACTCCGGGCAATCCCGAACTGCTCGCGCAATGGAACCAGGCGCAGGGCGCGCTCGACCGCATGAACGACGACGTCGCCCGGCTGAACAGCCTCGCCAATCAGGTCGCCCAGGATTCCTCGCTCGCGTCCTACATCCTGCAATCGATCAGAGCCGCCTATGGGCTGCAAGGCGCGGTCGAAGAAGATCACCGCCAGCTCCGCGAGCTGGAAGCCGAAGTGCAGCGCAGCCAGGTGCCGATCGACACGCTGCTGAACGCGCTCTCCGACGACATTCAGCGCCAGGGCACCTATGTCGCCAATGAGCGCTCGAACATGGTGACCTTGTCGCTGGCCATCCAGAACGGCCAGCTCTACGGGCCGAGCCTCGCCAGCCGCGGCTTCGCCTCGGCACCGCCGATGGGCGCACCCAGCCCCGCGGCCACGCGCGAGCGTCCGGTTCCCGCACTCGCCGAGCGCCGGCCGCTGGTCATCATCCGCTTCGATCAGCCGAAGGTCGATTACGAGCAGGCGCTCTACACCGCGGTGCGGCGCGCGCTTGACCGCCGCCCCGATGCGAATTTCGACCTGGTTGCCGTCGCGCCCAATGCCGGCAGCCCGGCGCAGGTGGCGCTGCATTCCGATGCCTCCAAGCGCAACGCCGAAAGCGTCATGCGCTCGCTCACCGGCATGGGACTCCCGGCCGACCGCATCACGCTCTCGGCGACGACCAGCGCCAGCGTGCAAGCCAACGAAGTGCAGATCTACGTCCGCTGACCCGACTGCGCCGAAGGCAGCGCCGGCCGCACGCCGGAAGGCGAAGCCTGGGAGCCCGGCAATGGCAGCGAAGAAGAACTTCCCGGTAAGCTGGGACGAGATCGATCGCGACGCCCGCGCGCTGGCCTGGCGGCTGGCCGCTCTGGGTCCCTTCCGCGGCATCATCGCCGTCACGCGCGGTGGCCTGGTACCCGCCGCTCTGGTCGCGCGCGAGCTCGACATCCGCTTCATCGATACCGTCTGCATCGCCAGCTATGACGATCGCGCGCAGCATCCGGAGCGTATCCAGGTGCTGAAGACGGCAAGCGGCGACGGCGCGGGCTGCCTCATCATCGACGACCTCGTCGATACCGGCGAGACCGCGCGCACCGTGCGCGAGCTGCTGCCCAAAGCGCATTTCGCCACGGTCTATGCCAAGCCCGCCGGCCGCCCGCATGTCGACACCTTCGTCACCGAAGTGAGCCAGGACACCTGGATCGTATTTCCCTGGGAGCGCTGAGGGCGCGGTTCGCGACGGCGGCATCGAAGCTTTCCGCTTGTCCGGCAAACCTGGGAAACCAGTAACCCCGGGTCCCCGCTTCGCGCAGGACTATCGGCGGAAGTTTGGCCGTCGCCGCGACGACAGCGCGCCGGGCGATCAGGATCGCTTACGACGCCAAGCTCGCGGCGCCCTGCTCGTTGCCGCGCAGCAGGCTGGCGACGACGAAATCGGCGAGGCAATCGACCGCCTCGCAGGAGCGGCTCGGGCTGCGATGCATGATGACGCCGACCTCCGGCAGATCGGGGAAGGATTCCGGCCGGCCGATGACACGCATGCCCGGCACGAGCGCGCTCTTGGCGACGACGCTGACGGCAAAGCCGGAAAACACCGCCGCCTGCAGGCCGCCGATGCTTTCGCTGATGCAGGCGAGCCGCCACGGCCGGCCGATGCGGTTCAGCGCCTCAAGCGCAGCGTCGCGATAAATGTTGCCGGGCGGCAGCAGCGCCAACGGCACAGGGTTCTCGTTGTGAGCGTTATGATGCTGGCCGCTGACCCAGACGAGCGGCTCTTTGCGCACGAACTGGCCGGCGCGGATGCCGGGCATGTCGGTGACCAGCGCGATGTCGATCTCCTTGGCATCGAGCGCGTCCATCAGCGTCCGGCTCAACGCGCACCGCACATCGACCTCGACATTCGGGTAGACGGCGCGGAAGTTCGCGAGGATCTGCGGCAGGAGATAGGCGGCATAGAGATCAGGCGTGCCGAGCACGACGCGGCCTTCGATGCGCCGCGTCTCAATCCGCTGCCACACCTCGTCATGCATGCGGAGCATGGCGCGCGCATAACCGAGCAGCACCTCGCCTTCGTCGGTGAGTTGCGGACGCCGTTGCGCCGGGGCGAAAAGGTATTTGCCGAGCTGGTCCTCAAGCCGGCGGATCTGCAGGGTGATCGCCGGCTGCGTCCGGCCCATGCGACGTGCCGCCTCGGTCACGCTGCCGGTTTCGACGATGGTGACGAAGGAGCGCAGCGACCGCATATCCAGATGCCTGTGGGGCATGGTCGATAACTCGCGCTTATGTCCCCCATTAGTATTTGCAATTTCCGTGCCGCCGCCCGGTGGAACTACGCTTGCGGTCGATTGAGGCGTGCCGCGCCTGCAGATGATGCAAATCTGGTCGATTTGCCCAAGAAGTGGACGCGCGCGCAAACGCCGACAGGCCGGAGGTGCAGATGGCCCAGCGCAGGAAAAAGCGTGCCAGGATTGGCAGTGTCGACGCGAATACTGCAATTTCGCGCCGCAATCTCTTAAGGGCCGGGGCGGCAGCCCTCGGCGCGGCGGCCGGCAGCCAGGTGATCGGCGCGCCGACGATTTGGGCGCAGGAGATCAAAGATATCGAGCTGCGCCATGTCGGCGTTTCCTATTCCGTGGTGAAGGCGATCGGCGATCAAGCGTCGAAGGATCTCGGCTTCAAGGTGACGATGCAGAACCTCGACACCTCGGCCGCGATCACCCGCTTCATCACCCAGCCCCAGACCGTCGACATCCCCGATCTCGAGGGTTGGCAGACCAAGGTCGCCGTCGCCCGCGGCATCCTCCAGGGAATCGAGGTGAAGCGGATCAAGGAATTCGACAACATCCTGCCGATCTTCACCAAGGGCGAATACGAGGGGAAGAAGGTCTCGCGCCAGGGCATCTCGCCCTATGAGGCGATGTATATCGAGAAGAAGGATTCGACCAAGATCGTCGAGGGCGTCCATGATTGGATGACCTTCCTGCCGCAGGTCTACAATGCGGACTCGATCGGCTATCGGCCGGACATCGTCGGTCATCCCGTCACGCACTGGAAGGATCTGATCGACCCGAAATACAAGGGCCGCTCCGCCATCCTCGACGTGCCCAATATCGGCATCATGGATGCGGCGCTGGCGCTCGAATCGCGCGGCGACCTGGTTTACAAGAACAAGGGCAACATGACGCGCCAGGAGATCGACACCACGATCAACGCGCTCATCGCGCTCAAGAAGCAAGGCCAGTTCCGCGCCACCTGGACGACGTTCGAGCAATCGGTCGAGCTGATGGCCTCGGGCGAAGTCGTGATCCAGTCGATGTGGTCGCCGGCGGTGACGGCGGTGCTGGCCAAGGGAATTCCGTGCATCTATGCGCCGGTCAACGAGCAGCCCAACGGCAAGGAGGGCTATCGCGGCTGGTGCAACGGCATGGGGCTGATGCGCCATCTCAGCGGCAAGAAGCTCGAAGCCGCTTACGAATATCTGAACTGGTACTATGCCGGCTGGCAGGGCGGCTTCGTCGCGCGCCACGGCTATTACAGTCCGGTGCCGAAGACGGCCGAGAAGTTCATGACCGCGAACGAATACGGCTATTGGTATCTCGGCAAGCCGGCAGCCGACGTCATCAAGGATCCGTACGGAGCGGCCATCGCCAAAGCGGGCGCGGTCCGCGACGGCGGCTCGTTCATCGAGCGCTTCACCAACATCGCGTGCTGGAACACGGTGATGGACGAGAACCAGTACATGATCCAGCGCTGGAACGAGTTCAAATCGGCATGAGGCACGCCGGCCAGAGCGGCGAACGCGCATCGCCGTCCCCGCCACCGCACCGGGTGCGAACCGCACCGCCGATCAGCGGTTCGCCGGCCAGACCTTATCTGCTGGTGGCACCGCTTCTCGCGGTGCTGCTCGTCTTTGTCGTGGCGCCGCTCGCCTTTGTCGTGGCGGTGAGCTTCTTCCACTACGACAACTTCGCCATCATTCCGGCCTTCAGCTTCGAGAACTATGCCGACGTGCTGACCGCGCATCTGACCTATGAACTCTACTTGACGATGATCTGGTTCTCGGCGCTCACCTGGTTCTTCACGCTGATCATCGGCTTCACCGTCGCCTATTTCCTCGTCTTCCATGTGCGCAACCCGCTCATCGCGATCGGCCTCTTCCTCGTCTGCACGGTGCCGTTCTGGACGTCGAACGTCATCCGCATGATCTCGTGGCTGCCGCTGCTGGGAAAGCAGGGGCTGATCAACAACGCCCTGCTCACGACCGGCGTAATCCGCCAGCCGCTGCAGTTCCTGCTGTTCTCCGATTTCTCGGTCGTGGTGTCCTATGTCCATCTCTTCACGATCTTCATGATCGTCCCAATCTTCAATTCGATGAGCCGCATCGACCGCACGCTGTTCGAGGCCGCGGCGGATGCCGGATCGAGCCGCTGGCAGACCTTGCTTTATGTCGTCGTTCCCTTGTGCAAGAGCGGCATCGCGCTCGGCTCGATTTTCGTCGTCACCCTGGTCATGGGCGATTTCTACGTGGTGAAGGTGATGAGCGGCGGCAGCCGTGCCTCGATCGTCTCGGCGATGTATGACGACATCTCCACCCTGCTCTTTCCGCACGCCGCCGCCAACGCCGTCATCCTGATGATCATCGTCGTGATCATGGTGAGCCTGATCCTGCGCGTCGTCGACGTGCGCAAGGAACTGGCCTCGCAACGCTAGACCATCCGCACTCCGGAGCCCTCATGCTCACCGCCGCTGGCCGCCGGCCCTGGACCTTCTATGCGCTCGCCGCCTTCTTCGCGCTCTACGTCGCCTTTCTTTACGGTCCGATGATCTGCATTTTCGTCCTGTCGTTCCAAGGTCCGCAGGGCGCTCTGGTCTTCCCGATGCGCGGCATGAGCCTGCACTGGTTCGCCGAGCTGGTGACCCAGACCGAGACCGGCGACATCCTCGGCGCCATCTCGCGCTCGATCCCGCTGGCGATCATCGTGATGGCGGCGACGGTGGCGGTCTCGGTCGCCGGCGGCCTCGCCTTTCGCGATCGCTTCCGCGGCGGCGCGGCACTGTTCTATGCCGTCATTGTCAGCCTGGTGGCGCCGGGCTACGTGCTCGGCATCGGCATCGGCCTGATGTTCCAGCTGCTCGGCCTGCCCGCCAACTGGTACAGCTCGGCGCTCGGCGCCCAGCTGACCTGGACGCTGCCGTTCGGCCTGCTGATCATGTTCGCCGTGTTCGGCCGCTTCAATCGCGCCTATGAAGAAGCGGCGCGCGATCTCGGCGCCGGCGCCGGCCAGATCCTCCGCCTGGTGGTGATCCCGATCGTGCTGCCCGGCATCATCGCGGTGGCGCTTTTCGGCTTTACCCTCTCTTACGACGAATTCGCTCGCACGCTGCAGACGTCGGGGTCGACGAACACCCTGCCGCTCGAGATCTGGAGCATGACCACCAACGTGACCTCGCCCGTGATCTACGCGCTCGGCACCGTGACCACCGCATTTTCCTTCATCGTCATCGGCGTCGCGCTGTCGGCGATCGCGCTGATCCAGCGCCGCCGCTACGGCCGAGCGCTGCCGGCCGGCCGCCACTGACCGGTCGGGTGCAGGGAGACCGACGATGCATGGCACTTACGAACCCGACACCCGGACCGGCGCGGGACGCGTCGAGCTCGTCGGCCTTTACAAGCGCTA
This sequence comes from Allostellaceae bacterium, assembly GCA_035509275.1. Taxonomy (GTDB): domain Bacteria; phylum Pseudomonadota; class Alphaproteobacteria; order ATCC43930; family CGMCC-115725; genus DAHUYF01. The sequence goes on from DATJLU010000165.1 coordinate 6,669, forward strand.
TCCCGACGGCACGGTGGCGGTCGATGGCGTGAACCTCGCGATCGAGGATGGCAGCTATTGCTGCCTGTTGGGACCGAGCGGCTGCGGCAAAACGACGATCCTGCGCATGATTGCCGGACACGAGACGCCGACCGACGGCGAGATCGTCATCGGCGGCGAGACCATGGCCGGCCTGACGCCGCGACAGCGCGGCACCGCCATGATGTTCCAGAACTACGCCCTCTTCCCGCATCTCTCGGTGCGCGACAACATCGCCTTCAGCCTGCGCGTGCGCGGCGTCGGCAAGGCCGAGCGCTACCGCGAGGCGGACCAGGTGATCGAGCAGGTGCAGCTTTCGGCACTTGCGCATCGACTGCCGGCGCAGCTCTCCGGCGGTCAGCAGCAGCGCGTCGCGCTCGCTCGCGCCATTATCACCCGGCCGCGGGTGCTGCTGCTGGATGAGCCGCTCTCCGCCCTCGACGAATTCCTGCGCCTGCAGATGCGCAGCGAATTGCGCCAGATGCAGAGACGGCTTGGCATCACCTTCATCCACGTCACCCACACGCAGCTCGAAGCGGTTGCGGTGGCCGACCAGGTCGTGGTGATGGAGAAGGGCCGCATCGAGCAATCCGCGACCGCACGTGAAATCTATGCCTCGCCGCGCAGCGCCTATGTCGCGCGCTTCATGGGCGGACAGAACGTCTTGCGCGGCACGGTTGAAACCGTTGCCGGCGGCATCGCCACGCTGCGCGGGCCTGGCGGCGAGCGCTTCGCCCTGCGGCTGGCGACCGATCGCTCGCTCGCCGGGCGCGAGCTGTACTTTGCCGTACGCCGCGACCATGTGCGCCTCGGCCGCGCCGACGCCGCAACGCCGAGCATCAACGCGGTGAGCGGCAGGATCCGCGCCGTGGAGTATCAGGGCACCTACGTCAAGGTCACGGTTGATCCGGCGACGCCGGGCGCGAAGGCGGAGGGCGGCGGCGACAGTTTCGTCGCCTATGTCGAAGAGGGCGACTATTTCCGCGATCCGGTCTTGCCGGGAACCATGGTGGTGGGATCATGGCAGATCGACGAAGCCCATGAGCTCGCGAGCGGCTCCGCGACCGCTCCGGCCGTGTGACCGCCCGGCCGCTGAGGGAAGGAGGGATCGACCCATGGACATCACGGTGACGGTAAACGGGCGGCAGATCACGGCGGCGGTCGAGCCGGCCACCTTGCTCGTGACCTGGCTGCGCGAGTCGCTGGGCCTTACCGGGACACATATCGCCTGCGATACCAGCCAGTGCGGCGCCTGCACGATTCATCTCGGTGGCCGCTCGGTGAAGAGCTGCACCATGCTCGCGGTCGAAGCCGACGGCGCCGAGCTGGTCACCATCGAAGGGCTGGCCGGGCCGGATGCGCTTCATCCGATGCAACAAGCCTTCCACGAGCATCACGGCCTGCAATGCGGCTTCTGCACACCGGGTATGGTGATGAGCGCCGTCGACCTCGCGAAGACCATCCCCGATGCCTCGGAAGCCGAGATTCGCGCCTGGCTGAAGGGCAATCTCTGCCGCTGCACCGGGTATCAGAACATCGTCAAGGCGGTCCGCGCCGGCGCGGCCGCGCTGCGCAATTCCTGAACAGGAGAGAGCCATGGCTCAAGACGGCATTGGCGCCGCGGTCCGCCGCCGGGAAGACCGCCGCTTTCTGACCGGGCGCGGCAAATATGTTCACGACATCGTCCTGCCGCGGCAGCTCCATGCCGTGTTTCTGCGCTCGCCGCACGCGCATGCCGAGATCGTCGCCATCGACACGGCGCCGGCGGCGGCGAGCCCCGACGTCGTCGCGGTCTTCACCGCCGACGATGTGGCGGGCCTCAACGGGGTTCCCTGCGCCTGGGGCATCGCCGGCAAGGATGGACGGCCGATGAAGGAGCCGAAGCACCCGCTGCTCGCGTCGGGCAAGGTGCGCCATGTCGGCGATCCCGTCGCGATGATCATCGCGGAGAGCGTTGCCGCCGCCAAGAACGCCGCCGAGCGCGTCGCAATCGAGTACCGCGTTCTACCGGCGGTGACCGAAGTCGCCGAGGCGGCGAAGCCGGGCGCGCCGCAGCTCTACGCCGACGTGCCGGGCAACCTCTGCTGCGACTGGGCGGTGGGCGACGCGGCAGCGACGGCGGCCGCCTTTGCCAAGGCTCATCACGTCTCCAAGCTCGACCTCGTCAACACGCGGCTCGTGCCCAACGCCATGGAGCCGCGCGCGGCGCTCGCCGATTACGAGCCGGCAACCGGCGATTTCACGCTCTACACGACGACCCAGCTCCCCCATGTCGCGCGCGTGCTGATCGGCGTGCTGATGCTCGGCATCCCGGAGCGCAAGCTGCGCGTGGTGGCGCCGGATGTCGGCGGCGGCTTCGGCAGCAAGCAGGTCGTCTATTGCGAAGAAGGACTCGTCACCTGGGCCGCGGGCCGGCTCGGCCGGCCGGTCAAATGGGTGGCGGAGCGCAGCGAAGCCTTTGTTTCCGATGCGCAGGGGCGCGACCACGTGACCCATGCCGAGCTCGCCCTCGACCGCGACGGTCGATTCCTCGGCCTGCGCGTTTCCACCCTCGCCAATATCGGCGGCTATGTCTCGACCTTCGGCCCCAACATTCCGACCAATCTCTATGGACCGCTTCTCGCCGGCGTCTACACCACGCCGGCGATCTATTGCGAAGTCAAAGTCATGTTTACCAATACAGTGCCGACCGACGCCTATCGCGGCGCCGGCAGGCCGGAAGCGACCTATGTCCTCGAGCGCCTTGTCGACGTGGCGGCGCACGATCTGAAGCTCGATCGCGTCGAGATCCGGCGGCGCAACTTCATCCCGGCAAACGCTTTCCCCTATCAGACGCCGGTCATGCTGCACTACGACACCGGCGATCACGAAGCGACCCTGGCACAGGCGCTCGAGCTGTCGCGTTGGAGCGGCTTCGCCGAGCGGCGCAGGGCGGCGGCGGCGCGCGGCCGGCTCCGCGGCATCGGCATCGTCACCTATATCGAGGCCTGCGGGCTGGCGCCCTCGCGCATCGCGCAGCAGCTGGGAGCGCGCGGCGGGCTGTTCGAAAGCGCCAATGTCCGCGTCAACCCGTCGGGAGACGTGACCGTCTTCACCGGCGCGCACAACCACGGCCAGGGCCACGAGACGGTTTTCGCTCAGCTCGTCGGCACGTTGCTGGGCGTGCCGAGCGACTGCGTCGAGATCGTCCATGGCGACACCGCGCGCAGCCCCTTCGGCCTCGGCACCTATGGCTCGCGCTCGGCCGCGGTGGGCGGCGCCGCGATCGCCAAGGCGGTGGGCAAGATCATCGACAAGGGCCGCAAGATCGCCGGCCATCTGCTCGAAGCGAGCGAGCAGGATATCGAGTTCAAGGAGGGCTATTTCGGCGTTGCCGGCACCGATCGCCGCAAGAGCTTCGCCGAGATCGCCGGAGCCGCCTATACGCCACCGCCGAGCTATCCGCTCGAAACGCTGGAGCCCGGCCTTGAGGAGACCGCCTTCTACGACCCCGTCAACTTCACCTTCCCCGGCGGTTGCCATGTCGCCGAGGTCGAGATCGATCCGAGCACCGGCGCCCTGGAGGTCGTGTCCTACGTCGCGGTCGACGATGTCGGCACGGTGCTCAATCCGATGATCGTCGAAGGGCAGATCCATGGCGGCGTCGTGCAGGGGCTCGGCCAGGCTCTGGGCGAGAACTGCGTTTACGACCGCGCCAGCGGCCAGCTCCTCACCGGATCGTTCATGGACTATTGCATGCCCCGCGCCGATGATCTGCCGAATATCGTCGTCGCGACGCACAGCACCCCGTCGCGCCACAACCCGATCGGGGTCAAAGGCTGCGGCGAAGTCGGCACCATCGCCTCGCCCGCGACCTTGATGAACGCGGTGGTCGATGCGCTCGCCGAGTATGGCATCGTCCATGTGGACATGCCCGCTTCGCCGCAGCGCCTCTGGCAGGCGATTCAGACGGCGGCGCCACGCCGAGCCGCGGAATAGCGGGCCGCGGAACGGAACAACAGGAGGTTCGCCCGTCATGTATCCCTTCGCCTATCATCGTCCCACGACCGTCGCAGAGGCGGCGGCGCGGCTGCGCGACAGCGAGGAGGCGCGGCCCTTGGCGGGCGGCCAGACCTTGATCCCGACCTTGAAGCAGCGTCTCGCCAGCCCCGACACGCTTGTCGATCTCAAGGGCATCGCCGGTCTCGATGCCATCGCCGCCGAGGGCGACGGGCTGCGCATTGGCGCGCTGACCCGGCATGCCGGCGTTGCGGCATCGCCGCTGGTGCAGAACGTCATTCCGGCGCTGGCTCGCCTTGCCGCCGGCATCGGCGACCCGCAAGTGCGCAACCGCGGCACGCTGGGCGGCTCGATTGCGAACAACGATCCCGCGTCCGACTATCCCGCAGCGCTGGTCGGGCTCGGCGCGGTGATCGGGACGAGCGAGCGTCGCATTGCCGCCGAAGATTTTTTCACCGGCCTGTTCGAGACCGATCTCGAGCCCGGCGAAATCGTCACCGAGGTCTGGTTTCCGCGGCCGCGCCGCGCCGGCTATGCCAAATTTCCCAACCCAGCCTCGCGCTATGCCCTCGTCGGCGTCTTCGTTGCCGACACTGCCGCGGGCATCCGCGTCGCCGTCACCGGGGCCGGCCCTTGCGTCTTTCGCCTCGCCGAGGCCGAGCGGCTGCTCTCCGCGTCCTTCGTCCCGACAGCGCTCGAGGCGCTGCGCGTCCCCGCGACAGGGCTCAACGCCGACATTCACGCCGATGCGAACTATCGCGCGCATCTGGTGGGGGTAATGGCCCAGAGAGCGGTCGCCGCGGCGCTGCTCTGACGGGGGCGCGCGCCGAAGGGGAAGCCGATGAGCCTCTATCGCTCAATGGATCGCCGCGCGCTCGACGCGGCCTACAACAATACCGCGGCGGTCGCCGACAGCGCCGGCTACATCGAGAATTGGCAGCGCCGCAGCGCGGCGTTGCGCGCCCGCCTGCCGGCGCATCTCGACCTCGCCTTTGCACCCGCCCCGCAAGCGCGGCTCGACTTTTTCTCCTGCGGTGTTGCCGGCGCGCCGGTCCTGCTCTTCTTCCATGGCGGCTATTGGCAGCGCAACGCCAAGGAAGGGTTTGCCTTCATCGCCGAAGGGCCGCTCGCCCATGGCCTGCATGTCGCCCTCGCCGGCTATACGCTCGCGCCCGAAGCGCGGCTGGACCAGATCGTCGCCGAGGCGCGCGCGGCGCTGCGCTGGCTGCATCAGGGCGCGGCGGCGCTGGGCGGCGATCCCGCGCGGATTTTCGTGTCGGGATGGTCGGCGGGCGGCCATCTCGCCGCCATGCTGATGGAAGAGACGGCGGCGCGCGGCGGCCTCGCCCTCAGCGGCATCTACGATCTCGAGCCGGTGCGCCTCAACTATCTCAACGACAAGCTCGGCCTCGACGAGGCCGAAGCGCGGCGCAACAGCCCGCTGCTTCACCTGCCGGCGCAGGCGGGGCCACTCCTCGTTGCGGTCGGCGCCACGGAGCTGCCGGAACTCCGGCGGCAATCGCGGGAGTTCGCCGTTGCCTGGCGCGCCCATGGGCTCGCCGGCGAGTTCCGCGAGCTGCCGGGATGCCATCACTACAGCGCGCTCGAGCAGCTCGCCCATCCCGAGGGCGTGCTTGCCAAAGCGGCGGCGCGGCTGGCCGGAACCGCGGCGTGAGGCCGCTCGGCGCGCCGCTCGCCACCCCGTGTCAGCCGTCATTGGCCGCGGGCAGCGCGCCGGGGCCGTCGAGAATGCGGATGTTGCGCGCGGTCACCTTGCCGCCGCAGGCGGAGCAGCACATCACCGGATCGAAGATCGCACCGCATTCCAGGTGCTCGTAGAGCGCGGGCCGGCCGCGCTGTCCCGCCATGTACGTATCGCCCCAATGCACCATGGCGAGCAGCACGGCGTTCAAATCGAGGCCTTTCTCGGTGAGGCGGTATTCGTAGCGCCGCGGCCGCTCCTGATAAGCAACGCGCTGCAAAACGCCGGCCTCGACCAGCTTCTTGAGGCGGTCGGCGAGACGGTGGCGGGTGATGCCGAGCCGCGCTTCGAATTCTTCGAAGCGGCGCACCCGGAGAAAACAGTCGCGCAGAATCAACAGGCTCCAGCGGTCGCCGATCACCGACAAGGTCCGCGCCACCGAGCATGCTTCGCGGTCCAGCTCAGCCCAGCGCATGCCAGCCCCTTCCGTTTTGCCGTTTGACAAGTTCCAATTTAGAACTCACTCTAGCAGAGCTTCGCTCGGAAACTCAAGCGGAGGCGCGCATGCCCTTCGGGCAGGACCGGCTCGATTTCGTCGAGGATGCGCTGGCCGGGCGCGTCTGGCGCCTTCCGGCGCAAGCTAAGGAGATGGCGTGATGAGTGACAAGAGGACGGCGCTGATCGTCGGCGTGGGCGCCAGCAACGGCGTCGGCGCCGCGACGGCACGGCGCTTCGCGCGCGAAGGGCTGCTGGTGTTCATCGCCGGCCGCACGCCGGAAAAGCTGGAGCAGGTGGTGAAAGAGATCCGCGCCGCGGGCGGCGCCGCGGAGATGCTGATCGGCGATGGGGCATCGGAAGACGATGCGGCGCGCTTCGTCGCCGCAGCCGAGGCGGCGGCGCCGCTCGCCGTCGCGCTGCACAATGCCGGCAGCAATCGCCGCGACAGCATCCTCGAGCTCGAGCGCCGCGATCTCGAGCAGCTCTGGCGCGATCATTGCCTCGGCGGCTTTCTCACCGGGCGCGAAGCCGCGCGCCGCATGGTGCCGCGCGGCGAGGGCACGATTCTCTTCACCGGCGCATCCGGCTCGCTGCGCGGCCGCGCCGGCTTCGCCGCTTTCGCCGTCGCCAAGGCGGGGCTGCGCGCTCTCGCCCAGAGCATGGCGCGCGAGCTCGGCCCCAAAGGCATTCACGTCGCCCATCTCGTCGTCGATGGCGGGATCGACGGCGCGCGGCTGCTGACGCGCTATCCCGAGCGCCGCGAGCAAGCCGGCCCCGACGGGCTGGTGAGCGTCGAAGCGATCGCCGAGAGCTATTGGCAGGTTCACCGCCAGCCGCGCAGCGCCTGGACGCTCGAGCTCGATCTTCGCCCCTGGGCGGAGGCCTTCTGAGGCGATGGCGATGGACGCTTCCGTCGCGCTCGATGCGCCGATCTTCGCGCGCCACGGCGCGCAATGGCAGCCGGCTCCGGAAGCCGCCGGCCCCTTCGGCGGGCTGCATGGCGGCGCGGTGTCGGGATTGATCGTCGCCGAGATGGAGCGCGAAGGCACCGAGCGCGGGCTCGGCTTGTTGCTCAGCGCCGCCGTGGTGCTACTGCGGCCGGCGCCGATGGCGCCGCTGGAGACGCGCACCGAGCTGCTGCGCAAAGGCGGCAGAGCCGGCGCGCTCGAAACGCTGCTCACGGCAGGCGGAAAGCTCATCGCCAAAGGCATGGGGTCTTTCGTCGCGCCAACGCCGGTGGCGGATACGCCGGCCGAGCCGCCGCTTCCGGCCGCACCCGATACCTTGCCGCCTTGGCCGCTGAAGCTGCGCTTTGCGCACCGGACGCTGTTCGACGCGCTCGATCTCCGAATCGATGCCGAAGGCCGTGTCTGGGGCAGGCTGATGCGGCCGCTGGTGCCGTTCGCGAGCGCGATGGCGAATGCGTTCGCCGTCGCCGATAACGGCCAGCCCTTCGCGCTCGGCGGCCGGCATGATCTGCTCCGGCGCTTCACCTTTCCCAATATCGATATCGCGCTGCACTTGTCGCGGCCGCCGATGGGTGGCTGGATCGGCGTCAAGGCGCGCTCGGATTGGCGGCCGGATGGCATGGGTCTCACCGAATCCGAACTCTGCGACGAGATGGGACCGCTCGGCCGCTGCTGCCAGACGATCGTGCTGATGCCGCGCGGGTAGAGACACAGCGGCTCGGCCGCTACACTCGGCCGCGTCATGGCCGATGATCCCAAAACGCGACCCATCATCATGCTGCAGCCCGGACGGCATCGCCGCGCCGAGGCCGGGCATCCCTGGGTCTATTCCAACGAAGTGCAGATGGATGCGGCGGCGAAAGCGCTGCCGCCCGGCAGCCTGGTGACGCTGCGCAACGCCGGCGGCGATCCGCTCGGCGTTGCCAGCTTCAACCCGCACACGCTGGTCAGCGCGCGCCTTTTCGACCGCGACGCCAAGCGCCGCATCGATCGCGAATTCTTCATCGAGCGGCTCGAGCGTGCGCTGAGCCTGCGCCGCCGGCTTTATGCCGAGCCCTATTACCGCCTCGTCCATGCCGAGGCCGATGGGGTGCCGGGGCTCGTCGCCGACCGCTTCGGCGAGGTGCTGGTCCTGCAGCTCAATACCGCAGGCATGGCGCGGCTCGAAAGCGAGCTGATCGCGGCCTGCGAAGCGGCGCTGGCGCCCGCCATCATCGTCCTGCGCAACGACAGCGCCGCGCGTGCGCTCGAAGGCCTCGAGAGCGAGGTGCGGCTCGCCAAGGGCGAGCTGGGCGGACCCATCGAGCTGATCGAGAATGGCGCGCGCTTCCTCGCCGACGCGCGCGAAGGCCAGAAGACCGGCTGGTTCTTCGATCAGCGCGACAATCGCCGCTTCGTCGCCACGCTCGCCGCCGGCGCGCGCGTCCTCGATCTCTATTGCTACACCGGCGGCTTCGCCGTGGCGGCGGCGCAGGCGGGCGCCGATGCGGTGCTGGGGCTCGACCGCTCCGAGCCGGCGCTGGCGCTCGCCGCGGCTTCCGCGGATCGCAACGGTGTCGGCGAGCGCTGCCGCTTCCAGCGCGCCGACGCCTTCGGCGAGCTGGCGCGGCTCAACGCGGAGGGCGCGCGCTTCGACCTGGTGATCGCCGATCCGCCTGCCTTCGTGAAATCGAAAAAGGATCTGGGGCCGGGCCTGCGCGGCTATCGCAAGCTGGCGCGGCTCGCGGCGAGCCTGGTGGCGCCGGGCGGCGTGCTCTTCCTCGCTTCCTGCTCGCACAATGTCGAGCCGCCCGATTTCGCCGAAGCGGTGCGGCGCGGGCTCGAGGATGCCAGCCGCACCGGCCGCATCCTGCGCAGCGCCGGCGCCGCCGCCGATCACCCCGTCCATCCCTGGCTGCCGGAAAGCGCCTATCTCAAGGCCGAGGTGCTGGTGCTGGATTGAAGGGAAAGGAGATAAGGGGGATTATCGGGGATGAGGGGGATGATAATGATGGCGCCGAAGGCGCCGTTCACCTGATCCCCTCATCTCCCCTCATCTCCTTATCCCCTCCTTATCCCCCTTCCTCATCGCCCAAGCCCGCGCGCGCCGGTGCTGGATTGATTTCGGCGGCCCGAGCGTCAGCGCTCAAGTCGAACCCTTCATAGCCGTTTTCGGCAATGCGTGCGCAGATCTCGCGGTATCGCGCCATGCCGCCGGCATAGGGCATGAAGACGCGCGGCTTCCCCGGCACATTGGCACCGAGATACCAGGAATGCTTCGCTTGCGGCAACAGGGTGGCATTGGCGGCTTCGTTGACATGGTCCACCCAGCGGTCGACCGCCGGTTGCGTCGGCTCGATACGATCGAAGCCGTGCCGGCGCAGATGCGCGATGCAGGCGGTGATCCACTCGACATGCTGCTCGATGGCCACCGGCATGTTGCACAGCACCGAGGGACTGCCGGGGCCGGTGATCGTGAGCAGGTTTGGGAAGCCGGCGATCTGCAGCCCCAGATAAGTGCGCGGGCCGGCCCGCCACGCCTCGCGCAATGACAGCCCGTCGCGGCCGCAAATATTCATCCGCAAGAGCGGGCCGGTCATCGCGTCGAAGCCGGTCGCGAAGACGATGATGTCGAGCTCGTGCTCGCTGCCGTCGCGCGTGCGGATGCCAGCGGCCGTGATGCACTCGATCGGGTTTTTCCGCACGTCCACGAGGCTGACATTGTCGCGGTTGAATGTCTCGAAATAGCCGGTGTCGATCGGCGGCCGCTTGGCGGCGAAGGGGTGGTCGATATCCGCCAGTTTCGCCGCGGCCGCCGGATCCTTGACGACTTCCCGGATCTTCTGCCGAAGGAACTCGGACGCCGTGTCGTTGGCGGCCTTGTCGGTCAGCAGGTCGCGGAACGCGGCACGGAATTGCAGCCCGCCTTTGTTCCAGGCCGCTTCGTAGATCGCCTGCCGCTCCTCGTCGGTCACGTCGTGCGCCGAGCGGTCACAGATCGTGAACGGGTGGCCGTTCGGCGTGGCCTGCATGATGCTGCGGATCTCGGCCGCGTTCTCCTTCGCCCAGCGCTTGAACGCGTCGCCGAGCGGCGCGTTGCGGGCGGGAATGCTGTAGTTGGCGGTGCGCTGGAAAACCGTCAGGTGGGCCGCGGTTTGCGCGATCACCGGAGCCGCCTGAATGCCGGTCGAGCCGGTGCCGATCATCCCGACCCGCTTGCCGGTGAAGTGGACGCCCTCATGCGGCCACTGCCCGGTGTGGTACCAAGCACCGGCAAAGCGATCGAGCCCCGGAATATTCGGGATGTTGGCCGCGGACAGGCACCCGACGGCGGTGATCAGGAACTTTGCGTCGTAGCGCTCGCCGGCCTCGGTCGTCACCTGCCAGCGGTTCGTCGCCTGGTCGTAGCGAGCGGCGGTCACCCGCGCGCCGAAGCGGATGTCGCGCCGCAGATCGAACCGGTCCGTCACATAATTGAGATAGCGCAGAATCTCCGGCTGCTCGGGATAGCGCTCCGACCAGGTCCATTCCTGCAGCAGCTGTTCGGAGAAGTAATAGGCGTAGGAATGACTCTCGGAATCGCACCGCGCACCGGGATAGCGGTTCCAGTACCAGGTGCCTCCGACCCCATCGGCGGCCTCGAGCAGCCGGACCGAAAGACCGAGCCGGTCGCGCAGGCAGAGCAGCTGGTACAGGCCGGAGAAACCGGCGCCGACAATCAGCGCGTCGAAGCTGCGGATTTGCGCCGGCCGGGCAGCCATCGGATGAGACAGGTCGAGAGGCATGGAACCTCCGGGTGGGGGTATCGCGGTGGCATGAAGCGAACGCCGGTTACCGCGGTCCGGCAAAAGCGCCGCTCAGCCATGCGCAGGCTTCCTTCATGGCAAGGCCGGCTTTGTCGACGACGCCGACCCAGAACATGAATCCGTGATTGACGCCGTCATACCTGGTCAGCGCCGCCGGGACGCCGGCCGCCCGCAGCATCTGTGCGTAGCGCTCGCCCTCGTCGCGCAGCGGGTCGTATTGCGCGGTGATGACAAGGGCAGGCGGCACGCCGGACAGATCCGCGGTGCGGAGCGGCGAGGCATAGGGGTGTGCGGCCTCGGACGGGTCGTTGAGGTAGTGCGCCCAGAACCATTTCATCGTGTCGCGGGTCAGGCCGTAGCCCTCGGCATTCTCGTCATACGAGGGGGTGCCGGGCGTATGATAGTCGGTTACGGGATAGATCAGCAGCTGGCCGCATAGTGCCGGGCCGCCCTCGTCGCGCAGCCGGAGGGCGGTCACCGCCGCCATGGTTGCGCCGGCGCTGTCGCCCGCGACGGCAATGCGCGCCGGGTCGGCGCCCAGCGCGGCTGCATGCGCGAGAGCCCAGTGCGTCGCCTGCAAGCAGTCTTCGATCCCGGCCGGGAATTTGTGCTCGGGAGCCAGCCGGTAGTCGACAGAGGCGACGACGCACTTCGCGCCGGCGCACAAATTGCGGCACATGCCGTCATGCGTGTCGAGGCTGCACAGCACGAATCCGCTGCCGTGAAAGAACACCAGCAGCGGAAAAGGACCCGTGCCGAGCGGCGTGTAGATGCGGATGCGCAACCGCCCGTCCGGTCCGCCGATCGTCTGCTCGCGCGCACCGGCGATCTCGGCCGGGCGCGCCATCAGCGCGATGCGCGCCTCGTACTGCGCGCGCGCCACCGCGACCGGCAAAGTATGGGTCGCCGGTACGCCGGCGCCTTTGTCGAGCAATGCCTGGATCTGCGGATCTACCGGCATGCCGCTCCCTGATGTCTTCTATAGAAGACGAATGATTTGTATTGGGCCGATTGGAGATATATCATGACCTCCGGCAGGGGGCAATGCGCTCGTCGGGCAAGACCATGGACCGGGAACCACCGCGATCAACCGGAGCGCTCCCGGTGACAGGCGAGCGAAGCGGCGCACAGCGCCGGCGAGCCATCGCCGCCGATCGGGGCCCGAGCAGTCCCGGCAAGCCGGTCGGCGCGGTGGTGGCCGCCGCAAGCGCTCTGCGCACGCTGCATGCCTCCGAGCGGCCGTTGAACGCGAGTGAGGTCGCGCGCGCCACCGGCCTGCATCGCGGCACCGCTTACAACATTCTGCGCACGCTGCAGGCCGAGGGCTTTGTCAGCTACGACGCGGCGACACGGGGCTATTCGGTCAGCCTGCACATTCTCGAGCTGGCCTACGGCGTGTTGCGGCGCAGCGGGCTGATGGATCTGGCGCGGCCGCTGATGCACGCCGTTTCCAACGCGCATGGCGTGTCGGTCTATCTTGCCAAGGTACTGGAACCGTCGTCGCTGCTGCTGTTGGACTGGGTTGGCGCGGCGTCCCGCACCGATCTCTATGTCACGATCGGACGCCAGTACCCCGGCCCGGCGGGCGCGTCGGGCGTGATCATGGGCGCGTTCGGCAGCATCGGCGACGTCGAGCTCGAAGCCCTGTTCGCGCGCGTGGATTGGTACAAGAAGCCGCCCTTCGCCGAGTTCTCGGCTCGGGTCAGAGAGGCGAAGCAATCCGGCTTCGCGGTGGACCACGGCAGCATGTTTCAAGGCATCACGCTGGTATCGGTGCCGGTGCTATCGCCGTCGTGGGAGCTGCTGCTGATCCTGACCGCCGCCGGGCACTCGCACGAGCTCGACGGCGATGCGGTCGCATCGCTCAGCCGCGCGATGCAATCGGCCGCGCGCCGGCTTTCCGAAAGCGTCCGATTGTTGCGTTTGGGATGAATACGGCCCTGTCGTTGCCGAGCTCAAGCACCGAAGGAAAGTCAGAGCGCAGCAAAAATCGACGTGCTAGCATCAATGGCTGGTCGCACGGGCTGCCTCAGGCGACGAGCCGGACCAGTAAGCAATTCGCCGCTCCGCTCAGGCAGTTGCGTAAAGAGCGAGGCGCGGTGGCGTGCCTTCGCACCAACCGTGACCGCCCCTTGGTTGCGGCTCGGGCCCCGCGAGAGCGCTGACGGCGATCAACCCCGAGTCCGGCGAGCGCGCCAATTCGCTGTTTGACCCAGCAAGGATAACGGCCATGGCCAACAATGATATGAACGTGCAGATGTCGGAGAAACCGGGATTCATCGCCGCGCTTGATCAGAGCGGCGGTTCGACGCCGGGCGCTTTGCGGCAGTACGGCATTACCGACAGCGCCTATAGCGGCGATGCGGATATGTTCCGGCTCATCCACCAGATGCGTGTGCGCATCATGACCGCGCCGGCCTTTACCGGGCAGAAGGTCATCGCTGCCATCCTCTTCGAAGGAACGATGGATGGCGAGGCGCAAGGCAGGCCGGTGCCGTCTTTCCTCTGGCAGTCGCGTGGCATCGTCCCGTTTGTAAAGGTCGACAAGGGGCTTGAAGAGGAGAAGGACGGTGTCCGGCTGATGAAGCCGATACCGGGCCTCGGCGCTCTGCTCGCCCGCGCCGCGAAGCTCGGTGTCTACGGCACAAAGATGCGCTCCACCATCAACCTCGCTTCGAGGGAGGGCATCGCTGCCATCGTCGCGCAGCAGTTCGAAATAGCCGCAGAGATCAGCAGGGCCGGTCTGATGCCGATCATCGAGCCCGAAGTCCTGATCAAGAGCCCTGACAAGGCGGCGGCCGAGGCGATCCTTCTTGCGGAGCTGACCAAGCGGCTCGACGGCTTGCGCGGCGAGCATCAGGTGATGCTCAAGCTGACGATCCCGGAGGTGCCCGATCTCTACCGGCCATTGATCGAGCACGACCGCGTCGCCAGGGTCGTGGCGCTCTCTGGCGGCTATACCCGGGATGTTGCCTGCCAGCGCCTTGCCGCCAATCACGGCATGATCGCGAGCTTCTCGCGGGCGCTGATCGATGATCTCAAACATTCCATGAGCGATGCCGCATTCAATGCCGCGCTGGCGGAAAGTATCGAGGAGATTTATCGAGCGTCGACCGTCAAGACTTGAGTATCAGCGCAGGATCGGGCGAGAGCTGCTTCCGGCACGAAGGCGAAGTCGGTGCGCGCGCGTATCGGCGGCGAAGCGCCAAACACGGATATTCGGCGCTCTCGATGAAATTTATCAGTTAGAAACACCGCAACGCACAGTCTCATCACCGGGAAATCATGGCCTGGAAAACGCAGGCTCTGTGTGCCACGGTGAAGCCGAACGAACCGGAGGTGTGCCATGAGCCAGCTCGAGGTCGCCGACAACCAGGTTGCGACAGACACAGGGAGAGCCTCTTCGGCCTATGTGCCGCCGCTTCAGCGCACCGAAGGGCAGCCGCCGCCGATCGCCGCGAACCGCGGCCTGTCCTACATGTCGTTCGACCGGAACGGCGATGCGGGAACCAGCGCGGCGCTCGAAGACGCGCTCGCTTTGATCGCTGAGGGCGAGGGCCAGCGCGTTATCGACATGATCGACCATGCGCCGCCGGGCCCGATCGATACCCGGTGGGGCCCCGGATTCCGCGACTACGACGAGTGCATGGACTATATCCGCGCCAACGGCATCACGGCGCCCGCAGGCGGCCTGGCGCTACCGCTGCCCTATACCGTCTACGAGCGGCCGACCTACTCCATCGTCCCGTCCAACGCTCTCTGGCGGGATCCGGCGCGCGCCGACGTCGTGGAGATCCTGCGCAAGAACGAGGACGACAACCTGCGGCGACGCCTCTATTTCCCGCAGGTGATGCGCGATGCGCGGCGCATCGGCGAATACTATCCGGGCCTCTCGCCCAGCAGCCCCCAATGCATGGACCGGCTCGGCGTCGCGCTGGCGCACCTCGAATCCGCGTGCTCGAACTTCTACGATTCGGCGGAGGTGGAGCGCGTGTTCTACCCCGAGATCGAGAAGCTCCTCCTCAAGTTCTTCCCGGACGCGACCGATGCCCTGGTCTACAACCACGACGTCTTCGACAAGGACTACGCCGGTGACCGCACGGAAGACCAGGACAACAAGAACCCCGGTGTGAATGCCCGTTACGCCAACCTCGTGCACAATGATCTGAACGACAACAGCGGCCGCGTGCGCTGCCGCGAGCTGCTCACCAGGAACCTGCGGAACTTTGGGCGCGCGCAGCACTTCACGGAGGAGGAAGCCGACAGGAAGATGTCACGGCGGTTCGTGTCGATCAATCTCGCCAAGCCGATGGAGACCGTCGAGCAGTTTCCCTTCGTGCTCTGCGCCTGGCCTTCCTTCGCCGACCAGCCCTACATCACCAACTATCGGATCTACGACGACCGCGTTGGCGAGACCACCCGCTTCACCTACCGTCCCGACCACGAGTGGTACTGGTTTCCCCAGCAGAAGCCCAACGAAGTCTCGATGCTCAAATGCTATGATTCCGTGACCGACGGCTCGGTCTCGCGCTGGTCGTTCCATACCGCTTGCATCGACCCGACCGCGCCCGCCGACGCCCGATGCCGCAAGAACGTGGTGGTCCGGTCCTTTGTCTTCTTCTAGCTCGGATTATTCATGTCGGGTTAGCGGGGGTGGTTTAAGCGGCTGATTTTGTACGCTGCCGCTGCCCGGCTTGTCACCGGTTTCGGGCAAGCGGGTCGATGTCAGGTTCGACGGCGGATTGTTGTCTTCGAACGGCGGCGTGCTGGCGTTGCGCGAGGTCGAAAAGCGGAAAGCGAGTTTGCTGACCGAACTGCGCACCCTCAGGTGGCCAACCCCAAGAGAGCGAGCGCCGCGTCGATCTGGCGTTCGAAGACTTCGGGTCCGGGTGAACCAGTTCCGAGGACCAATTCCTGATAGGCGTCGCCAAGTGTGAGATGAACGATCTGCTGGGCCACGATTGGCGCCGTCGCGGTGTCGAGTTCTTCCCTCAACAGCTGTGTGATCGCGGCCCGGAGCGGTCGATACCCTCTCTCCCAAAACAAGTGTCCCAACCCCGGCATCCTGCCGG
This sequence comes from Allostellaceae bacterium, assembly GCA_035509275.1. GTDB lineage: Bacteria > Pseudomonadota > Alphaproteobacteria > ATCC43930 > CGMCC-115725 > DAHUYF01. The sequence continues at coordinate 22,711 of DATJLU010000165.1, forward strand.
CCTCCGCGACGATGGCCCGGTAAAGGTGTATGCTGTCCGAGCTGGCCACGCCATCCGTAAACGCCAGCAGTAGCTTGCGTAGCCGGTCGCCAGTCGGCAACGAACTCGGCGGCGGATCAACCACCTCGGGCGCGCACATCGCCTCCACCAGCGCCTCCACCAGCGCCTCTTTCGATCGGAAGTGGCGATAAATGGTCTGTTTGCCGACGCCGGCTTCGGCGGCGACCCCATCCATCGTGCCTTGCGCAAACCCGTCGCGCATGAAGACGACGCGCGCGCCCACGAGAATCGCCGCGCGTTTGGCCGGGTCGAGTGCGCGTCCGGGTCGCCGCGCGAGATTTGTATTCATAAGAGCCCCTTGACGAGACTGGTAAGTCTCGCTATCTGGCAATACGAGACCAGTTAGTCTCGCTAAGGCCTGGAGACCACAATGTCAACCGATCTGATCGACGAGCTCAACCCACTCGACGTCCTCATTCGAGGTCGGCGCGGTGCCGCCACCCGGCCGACCGTCATGACCCCATGAAGCCCAACGGCCCACAAAGCGAGGTCCGGCCATGCCGATAGTCAAACTCATCGTCGGCGGCCTTCCGATCGCGCTTGGCGTCGTGATGATCGGGGCTGGCGGCGTCAACTTCGCAGGCCCTGCATCGGTCCGTCAGTCCTTCGCGCGCTGGGGCTATCCGGCCGGTTTTCATCGAGTGACGGGCGGCCTCGAAGTCGCGACAGGCTTGCTTCTGCTGATTCCGGTGACGTCGCAGGTTGGAGCGATCGCGAGCGCCATCATCTTGCTGGCCGCCGTGGCAACCTTGATCCGCCATCGCGACTGGGGGCACTTGCCGGGCGCCGTGGTCCTGACGGCCGCGGCCGCGGCGATAGCGATCCACGGATAGCTGAACCTCCTCGCTAGCAAGACCGGAACGAGTGGCGCAGAGGATCGGTGGCGTGATACTTGACGCGCGACGCGACGATTCCCCTCTAGGAATCAGCGAGCGACCGTCGGCAGGGAGGCGCGGATGCGGCGCGAAAATTCCGGCTCCGGGGCGCCGCCGGCGGCGCGGGCCGCCTCGTTGATCAGGGAGCGTCGCCGCAATTCGTCGAACGGCAAGGTCGTGTCCACTCGCCCCGAGTGGTAGAGGTAGCTGTCGATCAGGCCGTTGAGGAGATGGCGGATGTCGAACCGCCCCTTTCGCCCGGCGGCGTTCGCATAGCGAATGATGTTGATGGTGCAGCTATTGGTCAGCAGGTTATAGAACTCCGGCCGCTCGGCGAGTTGGTTGATCCGCGCCAGATAGACCATCAGCAACCGCCGCGCATTGTCGGGTGAGGTGTTGAGGCGATAGAGATACACCGCCTCTCCGCGATGAATGGCGCGTACGCCCACGAGGTCACGCTCCTCGCCCACCACGTAAATCAGCTCGAATTGCTTGAACAGGGAGGCGATCGGCTCGAAGCTGCGGCCGACCTCCGGCCGCGCCTCGATGGAGATGCTCAGCGGCCAGGTGTTGTCGAAGACGAAACTGACGAAGGTGTGCGCGATCAGCCCTTCGCTCCAGTAGGACACGAAGAAATCCAAGCCGATGACGTGGGAAAGCTCGATGTCGCGCTCTTCATAGTGCACGGTGAAATCGTCCCGGCTGCGGTAGTCGAAGTTGCGGACGCCGGTCAGGCGCACATGGTCCCCATCGATGAACGCGCGCGGCATCACGGCAACTTCCGGACGCCAGTTGCGATCGTGCGAGGGAGCGATGGTGAGAAACCAGACAACGACCCCGAGCACCAGCGCGAATGCCACTACCGCCGGCATGCGCCGCCGACGCGAGAGCCAGAACGCCCAGATCGCGAATGCCGCAAACGCCGCCGCCAGCCCCAACCGCAGCCCGGGCCACGGCAGATTCGAATAATAGAGGGCGAGCGTCGTCCACGCGCTGACGCCGATCCGGAAGAGATGGTTGATTCCGGCCATCAAACAGCGGAGCAACCTGGACATAAGGCGGACACTTTCGTCGAACTCGGCCGCGGCAGCCAGCAAAGCGGCTGGCTCGGGGGTCAAGAAAGGGGATAAGGGGATTATTGGGGATGAGGGGGATGAAAATGATGGCGCCGAAGGCGCCGTTCACCTGATCCGCCTATCCCCGCTCATCCCCTTATCCCCTTTCCTCATCGTACCGCCTTGCGCTCTCGCTACAGCAGCTTCGCGTCGTTGAGCGACCAGTCGAAGCTGTCGCCGGCGATGCGCGTCTGCCGCGCCAGCGCCTCGGCGAGCTTGGGCTTGGCGTAGCGCTTCAGATGCTGGATCACGTCGCGGTCGCTGCCGCCGAAATCGGCCTTGTACCAGACATAGATCGAGGAAACGAAGAGGCGGTCGCGCTCGAGGCGGGCGCCGCGCGCGCTGTTGACGTAAGCGCGCGCGGCGGCATCGAGCATCGCCTCGGCCGTCGCCGCGCGGAAGGCGCGCGGCGCAAGATCGGGCGAGCCGAGCGCGGCGAGGCAAAGCGCATAATGGAGCCGCGGATCGCGCCAGAAGGGGCGCAGGATGCGGTGCTCGATGTCGTCGAGGCTCACCTCCTCGCCCTCGATATGGATGAGCTTCTGCCGCCAGGGACCGCTGCCGCGCTTGGGACCGATATCGAGGATGCTGTCGACGGGATAATGCTCGAGCACCGCGCGCACGGTCAGCGCGTTGTAGAGATTGATCCAATAGGGCAGCTGCTCGGCCCGGCGATAGGCGGTGATCGGCAGCCCGCCCAGCAAGGCGATATAGAGCGAGAGCGCCTCGCGATCCTCCGGCAGCACGCGGCGATAGGCGACGCGGCTGATGCCGTCGGCGCTGTCGCTGACGAGATAGTGCGCGAGGAAGGCGTCCCAGGCGGAATGATCGATCGTCAGGGGCGAGCTCTCGTCGCTGGCGCGCCAATGCGGCCAGGGCTCGGCGCGCGGCGCGGCGCGCACCGCGGACGGCGCCAGCGCCGGAAGCAGCAGCGCGCCGAGCGCCGCGCGGCGCGTGATGCCGCCGGTCACGAACCCGCCGGCGAGCGCATGGGCTCGGCCACCGCCCGGCGCTCGACGGCGCCGCTATCGGGGAGGCGCAAGCAGAAGGCGGTGCCGGCGGCGCTGCTGTCGCAGAGCGAGATCTCGCCGCCATGGGCGCGCATGATCTCGCGCGCGATCGCAAGGCCAAGTCCGGTGCCGCCGGGGCGCGCCGAGCCGGCGAAAGGCCGGAACAGATTGTCGCGCGCCTTGGGCGGCAGACCCGGCCCGTCATCGCTGATCTTGATCACGATCACCTCGATCTCGGGCTCGGCGGTGATGGTGACATGGCGCGCCCCCGCTTCGATGGCGTTGCGCACGAGGTTCAACACGACGCGGAAGAGCTGCTCGCGATCGGCCTGCACCATTTCGGTGGCCGCGACCTTGTTGATGAGGCGCGGGCCGTCCTCGGACTTGCCGTGGACGAGCTCGGCGATCTCCTCGACGAGGCCGGCGAGCGCGAAGCGCGTGCGGCGCAAGGGCGGCGCGCCTTCGCGCGTATAGCTGAGCGTGCGCGTGCACAGGGCGACGGCGCGGTCGATCGCGGCGAGCAGCCGCGGCGTTACCCGCTTCACCTCGGGCACCTCGCTGTCGGCGAGGCTGTCGGACATGAGGCGCACGGTGGTGAGAATGTTGCGGAGATCGTGGTTGATCTTGGTGACGGCGGTGCCGAGCGCGGCCAGCCGCGCGTTGTGGTGCAGCGCCTGGCGCACGGTCTCCTGCATCGCGTGCAGCTCGCGCTGCGCGACGCCGATCTCGTCGCTGCGGCGCGACGGCGGGAAGGCACGGGATTCGTCCTCGGGATCGGCGCGGAAAGCGACCATGCTCTGGGTCAGCCGGCGCAGCGGCATCAGCAGCAGCCATTGCAGCGCGAGGTAGAGCAGCGCCGCGGTGATCAGCGAGATCACCACCGACAGCTCGAGGATATGGCCGCCATAGATGCGCATCGCCGACACCATCGGCGCATCGTCGATGATCACCTCGACCACGACATGCGGGTCGCGCGGCGACAGGTCGAGGACGCGCAGGATGCGGTTGTGCTTCTCGCCCAGCGCCATCACCGCATCGGCGATGAGCGTCATGTAACCGTCATCGCCGAGATCGTAGGTGGCGTCGATGCGCGGCGCGCCGCCGGCATCGAGCATCAAGGTCGCCGAGGGCTTGTGCAGCACGATGCCGTAAGCGCCGACATGCGACAGCAGCTCGCGCGCCAGCGGATCGCTCACCATGTTGTCCGGCGTCGCCTCGAGCGCGAGGATGGCGAGCTCCGCATCGGCGATCTTCGCCTGGAGATAATTGAAGCGGAAGCGCGCCACCGACGGCACGAAGATCAGCACCTCGCTCACCATGACGAAGAGCACGGTGAGCACGAGGAGGCGGGCGGAGAGGCCGCGCAGGAAGGGGGGGAGGGTCATGGGGAGACGGCGGGGCGCGTCTCACCCCCCTCCCTTCCCTCCCCCGGCGCCGAGGTTAGTCCGCACGGTGCGGCTCCCGCGATTGCTGCGCAATCGCTGCCGCCGCCGCGGACGAACGCGCGCAGCGCGTTCGCCTTGACCTCAAGGGGGGAGGGGGTGGTTTGGTAGCGTGGCGGTATGAGCGACATCATCGCCCTCACCCCAGCTTCGCCAGGAGGCGGAGCAGGCGGCGGGTGCGGTCGTTGAAGAGCTTTGGCGCGAAGAAGCTGCCGGCGGCGCGCTTGCTGGCTTCGCCCAAGGTGGGATAGGGCGCGATCATGCCGGCCACGGCCCCGAGCTTGAGGCCGCCGCTGATGGCGAGACCCCAGCTCTGGATCAGCTCGCCGGCATGGGCGCCGAGGATCGAGGCGCCGAGCACGCGGCCGTTGCGCCGTGCCAGCACCTTCACCAGCCCCTGCGTCTCGTGCTCCGCCTGGGCGCGATCGTTCTCGTGGAAAGACCAGCGTAGCACCTGCACCTCGCCGGGATAGGCTGCCACCGCTTGCGCCTCGGTCAAGCCCACCTGCGCCAGCTCGGGATCGCTGTAGGTGACCCAGGGCAGCGCCCGATAATCGACCTTGGCGGGCAGCCGGAACAGCGCGTTGCGGATGACGATGCCGGCATGATAGCTGGCGATGTGGGTGAATTGCGGCCCGCCCGCCGCATCGCCGACGGCGTAAACGCGGCGGTTGCTGGTGCGCAGCCGCCGATCGAGGATGAGGTTGCCGTGCGCATCGGTGGCGATGCCCGCCTGGCCCAGATCGAGCCCGGCGAGATTGGCGCGGCGCCCGGTCGCCACCAGCAGATGCGAGCCTTCGAGCCGGCGCTCGCCGGCGCCATCCTCCAGCACCAGGGCGACACCGGCGCCGGCGCGCTCGGCGCGGCGGATGCGCACGCCTTCCTCGATGACCACGCCATCGGCGCGCAGCCTCGCAACCAGCAGGCGCGCCAGCTCGGGATCGTCCTTCGCCAGCACCTCCGCCGCTTCGAGCAGGGTGACGCGCGCGCCGAGCAGGCCATGCGCCTGCGCCATCTCGACGCCGATCGGGCCGGCGCCGATGACGAGGAGATGCTCGGGCAGCACGGTGTTGGCGAAGATCGTCTCGTTGGTGAAGCAGGGCACCCCATCGAGGCCGGGGATCGGCGGCGCCGTGGGCGAGGAGCCGGTCGCGATGACGATGCGCCGCGCCTCGATCACGCGCTCCCCCGCCGCAACCGCGCGCGGGCCGACAAAACGCGCCGAAGCGGCGATGACCTGAACGCCCAGCCCCTCGAAGCGCTCGACCGAATCATTGGGCGCGATCGCGGTGATGACGCCGGCAACATGGCGCATCACCGCGGCGAAATCGACCGCGGGCGGTGCGCCGGCGAGACCGAAAGCGGCATCGCCCCGCGCCGCCTTCACCCGCTTCGCCGCGGCGAGGAGGGCCTTCGACGGCACGCAGCCATAGTTGAGGCAGTCGCCGCCCATCTTGCCGCGCTCGATCAGCACCGTCTTCATGCCGAGCTGCGATGCGCCGGCGGCGACGGTGAGGCCGCCCGATCCGGCGCCGATGACGCAGACATCGGCGGCGATGCGCTCGCTCATGGCACCTTGCCCCGCTGCCGCGCCTGATGCCATTTGTAGAGCGCCGGCACCAGCGAGAGCGCCGCCAGCGCAACCAGCGGCAGCAGCACGCGCGGCGCAAAGATGATGTGGAGATCGGGCGTGCGCCCCTGGGCGAGCAGCGCATCGGCGCCGGCGCCGACGCCGGCATAGACGAAGGCGCCCGGCGCCATGCCGAAGAAGCTGCAGAGGATGAAGACGCGCGGGCTGACGCCGAAGAAGGCCGGCACCAGATTGACGAGCCAGAAGGGAAAGAGCGGCACCAGGCGCAGGAACAGGAGATAGCTGGCGCCGTTCTCGCGAAATCCGTCCTCGACGCGGCGCAGGAAGGGTCCCGCGCGCTGCCGCAGCACATCGCCGAAGCTGCTGCGCGCGACCAGAAACAGGATGGTGGCGCCGATGGTGGCGCCGACCAGCGCACAGAGCCCGCCGAGCCAGGTGCCGAAGAGAAAGCCGCCGGCAACGGTGAGGAAGACGCCGCCGGGGACCGAGCACGCCGCCACCGCCACATAGACGGCGATGAAGGCGAGCGGCGCCAGGGCGCCGGCCCGCGCCACCGCCGCCAAGAGCCAGTCGCGATGCGCTGCCAGCGCCTCGAAGGTGAGGAACCGGCCGAGGCCGAGGGCAAAAAAGGCGGCAATCGCCGCCAGCAGCAGCACTACCGGCAGGAGCCGGCGCAGTATTCCCGGCCGTCCCCGGCTCTCTTCCGCCTTGTCCATGACCCGCTTCGCCTCGCCCATTGCCGCGGCGATCCTAGGATGCTGTCTGGGAAATATCATGGGCCTGCGACATCGTCATTTGTCGTCGGGCTAGGAGCGAGGAGCGCGGCGATGCCGAAGCATCGTAAGCGACGAGCGACGACGACCCGGCGGCAAATGACGATGTCCCTTCGGGTTGCACGAGGACGGGGCGCTGCCGCGTTCGCTCGGCCTTGACGATGCTTCCAGCATCGCCTGCGGCCTCGCTCCTAGCATCGCCCCGTCCTCGTGCAACGCAGGCCCATGCTATTTCCCAGACAGCATCCTAGCCGCCGGCCGAGATGGCGGCGCTCACCTTGGCGTGAGCCGCCGAACCCGCGCGGCGTTGACTTGCCCGCGCCTCTCCCCTATACAGCGGCCTCGATCCATTGAGAAGTGTCGCCGGAGTGCCGTGCCGTGAAGCGCACCTACCAGCCGAGCAAAATCGTCCGCAAGCGCCGCCATGGCTTCCGCGCGCGGATGGCCACCGTCGGCGGCCGTGGCGTCCTGGCGCGGCGGCGCGCCAAAGGGCGCAAGCGGCTCTCCGCCTGAGCGGCGCGCCGATGGGCGCGAGGCTCGGCACGCGATGGCCGGCCTGGCACGGCTGAAGCGGCGGGCGGAATTCCTTCGGGTCGCCGGCAAAGGACGCAGATCGGTTACTCCGGGCTTCATTCTGCAGGCATGGCGTCGTCCGGACGCAGCGCCGGCAGCGGCGGCGGTTGACGCGGCGCGTATCGGCTTCACCGCGAGCCGCAAGGTCGGCATCGCGGTGGTCCGGAACCGGGCGCGGCGCCGGCTCAGGGCGGCGGTGGCCGAGGTGATGCCGCTACACGCCGCCGCGGGGCATGACTATGTATTGGTGGCCCGCGCCGGGACGGTGAGCCGGCCTTTCGCGGCGCTGCTCGCCGATCTCGAGCGGGCGTTGAAAGAGCTCGGCGCATGGCGCGACGGCGAGGACGGGTGAGCGAGGCGAGGATGGCGAGGGAATCGTGCTGAACGCCCTGCTGCGCGGCCTCATCCGCGCCTATCAGCTCGTGCTGTCGCCGCTGCTGCTGCCGAGCTGCCGCTATCTCCCGAGCTGCTCCGATTACGCGGCCGAAGCGATCGCCCGCCATGGCGCGGCGCGAGGCTGTTGGCTCGCGCTCGGCCGGCTGCTGCGCTGCCATCCCTGGGGCGGCAGCGGCTATGACCCGGTGCCGCCGGCGCGCGACATCCCATCCCACTCTTGCCCGGATTGCCGCTAGGCCCATCCCCTCATGGACGATCAGACCCGCAACGTCATCATCGCGTTGGTGCTTTCCTTCGCGATCCTGTTCGGCTTCCAGTTCCTGCAGTCGCGCTTCGCACCGCCGCCGAAGCCGCAGGAGCAGCAGCAACAGAAGGCGCAAGGCGCCGCGCCCGGCAAGGGCGGCGAGGCGCCCAGCGCCCCTACCGCCGCGGCGGCGCCGCTGCCGCGCACCGCGGTGCTGGCGGAGACGCCGCGGGTCAAGATCGAAACGCCGCGCATCGCCGGCTCGATCAACCTGGTCGGCGCCCGGCTCGACGATCTCATCTTGCGCGACTACCACGAGACCACCGACAAGGACAGCCCCGAGATCCAGCTGCTCTCGCCCAACGGCACGGAGCAGCCCTATTTCGCCGATTTCGGCTGGGCGCAGCCGGCGGGCGCGTCGGTCAAGCTGCCCGACGACAAGACGCAGTGGGCCGCCTCCGCCCAGGAGCTGACGCCGCAGCAGCCGGTCGACCTCACCTGGAACAATGGGCAAGGGCTGCGCTTCATCGTCCACTTCGCCATCGACGACAATTACATGTTCACCGTTACGCAGACGGTGGAGAACCAGTCCGACCAGCCGGTGTCGCTCGCCGCGTTTTCGCGCATTGCCCGGGTCGGGGAGCCGCCGGGGCCGACCACCTATCTGCTGCATGAAGGGCCGATCGCGGTGCTCAACGGCGTGCTGCATGACGGCGGGTGGTGGGCATCGCCCGACCGGTTCAACTATGCCGATGTGAAGAAGGCGCCGCTGCTCGATACGAGCACGGGCGGCTGGCTCGGCTTCACCGACAAATACTGGCTGACCGCGCTCATTCCGCCGCAGCAGGAAAGCGTCAACACCGCGGTCCGGTTCAACGGCGAAGGTCACCGCGACGTGTTTCAAGCGGATTACACCGGGCCCGAGCAGAGCATCGCGGCGCACGCCAAATCCAGCACCGAGGGCCGGCTCTTCGCCGGCGCCAAGGAGGTGCACCTGCTCGACAGCTATGAGCGGCAGGGCATTCCCCGTTTCGACCGCGCCATCGATTTCGGGCTGTTCTACTGGATCACCAAGCCGATCTTCCTGACGCTCGACTTCTTCTACAACCAGATCGGCAATTTCGGCATCGCCATCATGCTGCTCACCGTGCTGATCAAGGCGCTGTTCTTCCCGCTCGCCAACAAATCCTACCGCGCGATGGCGAAGATGAAGGGGCTGCAGCCGGAGATGCAGAAGCTGCGCGAGCGCTTCGGCGAGGACAAGGCGCGGCTCAACCAGGAGACGATGGCGCTCTACAAGCGCGTCGGCGCCAACCCGATGGCCGGCTGCTTGCCGATCTTCATCCAGATCCCGGTGTTCTTCTCGCTCTACAAGGTGCTCTACGTCACCATCGAGATGCGCCATGCGCCGTTCTTCGGCTGGATCCATGACCTGTCGGCGCCCGATCCCACCACCTTCGTCAACCTGTTCGGCCTCATACCGTTCACGCCGCCGCACATCTCCTTCCTGATGGTCGGCGCCTGGCCGATCATGATGGGCATCACCCAGTTCCTGCAGCAGCGCCTCAACCCGCAAGCCATGGACCCGGTGCAGGCCAAGATGTTCATGGTCCTGCCGGTGGTCTTCACCTACATGCTGTCGCAATTCGCCGCCGGCCTCGTCATCTATTGGACCTGGAACAACCTGCTGTCGATCGCCCAGCAATGGCTGATCATGCGTCGCTCGGCGGCGGCGCCGGCCACCGCCTGAGCGCTCCTGTCATGGCGTCCGCCGCGGTCATTCCGCCGGAGGCGGCGCTCGATGAAGCGGCCGAGGAAGCGGGCCGCAAGCTCTTCGCCGGCAGCTGCCAGTTCATCGCCGGCGCGGCGCGCGCCAACGCGCTGCCGGCCGACACGCTGCCCGAGATCGCCTTTGCCGGCCGCTCCAATGTCGGCAAATCGAGCCTCATCAATGCGCTCACCGGGCGCAGCGCGCTCGCCCGCGTGTCGCACACGCCGGGCCGGACGCAGCAGCTCAATTTCTTCGAGCTCGGCCAGCGGCTGATGCTAGTCGATCTGCCCGGCTATGGCTTCGCGCAGGCCTCGAAGCAGGAGGTGCAGAGCTGGACCGCCCTCACCCGGCGCTATCTCCGGGGCCGCGCCAGCCTGCGCCGCGTCCTGCTGCTGATCGATGCGCGGCACGGCATCAAGGAGCCGGACCGGCCGGTCATGGCGCTGCTCGACGAGGCCGCCGTCTCCTATCAGGTGGTGCTGACCAAAGCCGACAAGCCGGCAAAGGCCGCGCTCGAGGCGACGGTCGCCGCGGTGTCGGACGAGCTGAAGCGCCATGTCGCGGCGCACCCCGTCATCCATCTGACCAGCGCGCATGAAGGCAGCGGCATCGCCCAACTCCGCGCCAGCCTCGCCACGCTGGCGGCACCGCCGCCGCCGCGGTAGATTGCCCGCGCCATGACCGAGACACCCGGCATCGACCCCGCCAGCAAGGCCGCGACGCTCGCCGCGGCCTTGCCCTATATGCGCCGCTATGCCGGCAGGACCATCGTCGTGAAATATGGCGGCCATGCCATGGGCGAAGAGCGTCTGGCCGATCTCTTCGCCGCCGATGTGGTGCTGCTGAAGCAGATCGGCATGAACCCGATCGTGGTGCATGGCGGCGGGCCGCAGATCGGCCAGATGCTGGAGCGGCTCAAGATCAAGAGCTCGTTCATCGACGGCCTGCGCGTCACCGACCGCGAGACCGTCGAGATCGTCGAGATGGTGCTGTCGGGCTCGATCAACAAGCAGCTCGTCTCGGCCGTCAACAATGCCGGCGGCTTCGCCATCGGCCTCTCCGGCAAGGACGCGAACCTGATCCGGGCGCGCAAGCTCGAGCGGGCGCGGCGCGAAAGCGACAGCCATATCGAGAAGGTGCTGGATCTCGGCTTCGTCGGCGAGCCGCAGTCGATCAACACCGATGTGCTGGCGCTGTTCGAGCGCTCCGCCATCATCCCGGTGATCGCGCCGATCGGCGTCGGCGGCGCGGGCGAGACCTACAACATCAACGCCGATACCGTGGCGGGCGCGGTCGCCGCCGCGGTGAAGGCGACGCGCCTCCTGCTGCTCACCGACGTCAAGGGCGTGCTCGACAAGCAGAAGCACTTGCTGCACGAGCTGACGCTCGCCGAAGTGCACGCCCTCATCGCCGACGGCACCATCCAGGGCGGCATGATCCCCAAGGTCGAGACCTGTCTCGAAGCGGTCGAAGGCGGCGTCGAAGCCGCCGTCATCCTCGACGGCCGCGTGCCGCATGCGATTTTGCTGGAGCTGTTCGCCGAAGGCGCGGGCACGCTGATCCGCAAGCAGCGGTGAGCGCGTCGCGAGCGCGCCGCGCTCGTCGGCGGCGGCGTCAGCGGTTGCGCAGCAACCGCGAGAGCCGCTCGGCGCGGACTGACTCGCCCCTCCCCCCTTGAGCGTCGCGAGCGCGCCGCGCTCGTCGGCGGCGGCGTCAGCGGTTGCGCAGCAGCCGCGAGAGCCGCTCGGCGCGGACTAACTTCGACGCCTGACGCTAGCACCACAGCTAGAGCGGTAGCCGCTTAGGTTGGCGCCGAGTATCCGGCGTTTGCGATGTAGTTCTGGCACTCGGCTTGTGGGAAGCGGTCGAGCAACGTTCCGATGCGTTTCCAGAGGGCTTGCCGGTTTCGCGGTGCGGCTCGGCGG
>DATJLU010000166.1:0-42017 GCA_035509275.1 Allostellaceae bacterium
CAATGCAGTGCCGATCGTTGCGCTTACAGCCCATGCGATCGAGGGCTATCGCGACGTGTGTGTCGCCGCCGGCATGAACGACTATCTGAGCAAGCCGGTTAAGCTCACGGCGTTGAACACCTTGCTCGCGCGGTGGAGCGCACACACACCATCGGCCCCGCAGACTTAGGCATCTCATGCGTTGAGTGATCGCTTCGACGCTGCTGCGGCTCTTCACCTTTGGCAACGCATTTAGCAGCATCGGTGTAGATGAACTCGTCATCAGGCGGGAACGATTGAGTTGGCGGAGCACGACGTTTTATGTCTGCCGTTGGGCACATCTCGAACGCTCCGGTACGCGTATTGTGAGTCCGCTAAGGGCCGCGGGCGGCGGTAGGTAGGCGGCCCCTTCAGGTCTGCCGCGTACGAGGTGGAATGACGACGGTCTTGCCAGGATGGTGCGGTTGCGACCTTTCTGGAGTGGCCTATCGCCATTCTTGCGCGCGCTGCGCGCGCTCGATCCTCGCAACGCTCGCCTGCGCTTCAGAAGAACGCCAGCGTGCGGATCTCGATGCTCTCGCGCGGCCGGGCATCGGGCGGCGCGGTCGGATCGTCGAAGGAGGTGTGCGCTGTCCAGCGGGCACGGCCGTCCTTCAGGGAATCATAGACCTTGAACACCAGGGCCTCGTTCCTCCGCATACGCGGAAACCAGTACCAGCGGTGCTCGGGATTGTAGGTGACGGCGTAGGTCTGGCCAACGCGGTTGGGATAGCGGCGCTCGGAAATGACGAGGTCCTTGGGCGAGAGCGTGCGCGCGTCGCAGATCGCCAGCGGGAAGGACTCGACGGGATGGCGGATCGGGCGCCACACCTGCACGACGGCGAAGCGGCGAGTGAGCAAGCTCTCGGCCTCCTGCGGCAGCAGGTCGCGCACGCGCTGCGGACCAGACCATTCGGTATAGTCGTTATGGGCACGCCGCACCGGCTCGCGGATCTTGCGCGCCTCGCGCTCGTTGTCGTCGGCGGTGCGCAAGGTGTGATCGAAGACGACGACCCGAGACGCGCCGCTCTCGGCTTTGATCAGCGCCTCCATCTCCGCGTAGTAGACTTGGCGCAGCTCGGCTTCGTCGAAGAAATCGACCACCTTGGTGTCATGGTGGACGAAACGGAAGCCGTTGCGCTCGAGCGCGAAGCCGTCCGCGCCGCGCCGGCCATTGTGCAGGGTCACGCGGCGCGGATCGGTCGTGCCGAAATTCCGCACCTCGGTCGAGCCGGGCCCACCAGTATAGGTGAAGGGCGTCGCGCCCGTGTCGAGGAGATAGTCGATCGTCGCCTCGATGGTGTCGGGGGTCGTCTCCTGCTCGGCAGTCTCGATCATGGCGGGCTCCTTGATAGCGTCGATAGCGTCGCGTCGCGCGGACAATGATAGTGTAGATATCCATAATCGGAAGAACTGGCGTTTCGCCGGTTCCGATCGCGGCCGCGAGGATGGGGGGCGGGTCAAGTCAGCTCCGCTGCTCGCGGAAAGGCCGTCTCTCATCGCGTCGGCCGGAGTGGTGCTTGCCTTCGTCGGCGTGGTCGTGTTGGCAGCGCAGCCTGGCCTGTCGGCAAATGCGCTTCCGCTGTTGCTTGTGCTCCATGGGCCGCGTCGCACCATTCGGCCTGCTGCTTCCCGTGTTCGCCTTGATTTCGAGCCGGTTGTTCCTTGGCGACCGCATGACCCCAAAGCTGATTGTCGGTGCGCTGCTCGCGATCTCCGGCGTTGCCATTACACAAGTAAGGCCGAGCGCTCGATCACTTTGAACCCGAACGTCGCGTCGCGGCGACTTCCGGGTTTGGCACCGAGCCGCCATCGAGCGCTGAGCCGGCACGGCGCGCAGATCGTCGCGGCCGCTGCTCGAGACCCGAAGGCGACATGGCGTCTATCTCTGCGCGCTCCCCTGCTCCACCATCCGCGGCAGTCTTTGCGTCAAGATTTGTTCGGCCTCCACGGCAATGCGGCGAACAATCTCGGCGGCACTCGGGATGTCGTGGATGAGGCCCGCATCCTGCCCGATGAACAGTGGAGCTTCGTCGGAATTGCCGCTGCCCTGCGCAGCCTGCACGGCGGCAAGCGCTTCGGCCTGGCGCTGGCGCAGGGCCCATTCGCGCCCGGCCCAACGCTCGATGAAGCGGTTACGCAATGTGCGCGACATCGCGCCGGGCCAAACCGTGCCGGCGGCAAGATCGGGGATCTCCGACAGCAGCGTGTCGTGGCCATCGCTGTCCAAGATCGCCTGTTTGAAATTGGGATGCAGGGGCGATTCTTCGCTGGCGAGGAAGCGCGTTCCGAGCAGCGCGCCGTCGGCGCCAAGCGCCAATGCCGCCGCAAGACCGCGGCCATCGGCAATGCCGCCGGCCGCCAACACCGGAATCGGAGCGACGGCGTCGACGACCATCGGCACGAGCGCCATCGTCGCCTGCCAGCTGACGTGTCCACCACCTTCAGTGCCTTGCGCGATGATGACGTCGGCGCCGGCTTCGGCCGCGCGCACCGCCTCCGGCACGCCGCCTGCCATGAACGTGACTTTGCCGCCAGCGTCATGCGCGCGCGCGATGTAGCTCTTCACGTCCTGGTCCGGTCGCGGCCAAGCGAACGCCATCACGGCTGGTCGCAGCGCGAGCGCCGCGGCAAAGCTGCCCTCGTTTAGATTGAAGATGAGAAAATTCAGCGCGAAGGGCTTGTTGGTCAGCTCGCGGACCAGGGCTGTGGCAGCGTGAATCTGGTCGGCCTTCATACGCCCGCAGCCCAGTGCGCCAAGACCACCGGCATTCGACACTGCGGCGGCAAGCTGCGGCGCGTAAACCGACGCCATGCCTCCAAGCGCGATCGGGTGCTCGATGTGCAGGACGTCGCAGACCGACGTGTGAATCATCCTGTCCCCCTTACGACCAATTGTGTAACGAAAATGATATCTCGGAGCGCCGGTGCTGAATAGGCGCGATGTCGCTTCCTGGCAGCGAGCCGTTATCGGCAAGTGCCTGTTCAAAGGTCCGCTTCCGAGCGCTGAGCTGGCGCCGCGCGCTGATCGTCGCGACCCGCTGCTTGTGACCCGAAGCGGACTTGACGCGAGCTGGGTGACATCCATGTTCATCTGAGCGGGGCAACCGGACCGGTCGAGCCTGGGATAGGTACCGTTGTCGCAACGACTCTACAATTTCGGTTGGCGGTTGATCGGCTGCGGCGAGAGGAGCTGCCCAACACCAGCGGTGCTTTAGAGGTCTGCTACAGCGCGCTAAAGCCGACTACCCGCGTGAAGCATCGCCAAGGCGGCTGCTGACCCAAAGCGGACATCGACGCATCCAGGCCCGGACCCCTTCCAAGACGGCGATGCGCTTTGATACGATGCCCTGTCCGAAGGTCGGCGCGAAGACATTCAGATGCTAGATTCCAGCGCTCTCCGCGACCAGATGACGCTTCGACGGCTCCGCCTCGCAGCGGGTCTCATCATGCTTTGCTATCTCACGATGCATCTTTGCATGCACGCGCTCGGCAACGTCTCGTTCGAGGCAATGCAATGGGGTACTCGGATTCATGATTTCGTCTGGCACAGCGTGCCGGGGACCATCGCTCTCTACGGCGCCTTCGCAGTCCATTTTACTCTGGCACTTTACGCCCTTTACGCCCGCCGCAGCTTCCGTATAGGTGCCGGCGAATTGGTACGGCTTCTGCTCGGCTTCTCGATCATACCGCTTCTGTTGCATCACTTTGCTGCCGAGCGATACGTATATTCAGCTTTCGACGTCACGCGCCGCTACGACGTAACCCTCGCCTCTTTTTTTTATTTCGTTCCGTTCTGGGGGTGGCGGCAAGTCGCTGTGCTCCTGGTCGCTTGGACGCATGGATGTCTCGGCGTGCATTACTGGTTACGCGCACGACGCAATTATCACAAGTTTGCCCCGGTATTGCTTGCCTCGGCCACACTCCTGCCAGTGCTTGCTCTGCTGGGAATTTGGCAAGGCACACGCCACCTGTTCGCGCAGTGGCAATTGCACCCCGAGTTGCTGCAAATGACCGTGCGGGAAGGTCATATGCGCGATCCAAATGTAGGTGGGCCGAGCTGGGATCTCGAGGTCCAGCTTTACTGGATTTATGGTGTTCTCCTGGCGCTCGTTTGTGTCGGATGGGGGACGCGCTGGCTGCTTGAGCGTCGCCGTGGCCTCATCAACATAGCTTATCCTGGCGGCCGCGTGGTTCGCGTGCCAATCGGCTATGCTGTGCTCGATGCCAGCCGCCGCGCCAGCATTCCACACGCTGCGATTTGCGGTGGACGAGGTCGTTGTACGACTTGTCGCGTCCGCGTGCTGCGTGGGGTCGATACATTGCCGCCGGCGAGCGCTTCCGAGCAAGCGTTGCTGAATCGGCTGCACGCCGGCCCAAGTGTACGTCTGGGGTGTCAACTGCGCCCCCGCAGCGATACCGCAGTGCTTCCGCTATTGCCGCCGGATATCGGTGCAAGCGAGTCGCGTCGACGGGATTATTCGGAGGCTTCGGACATCGAACGTTTCGTCGCGATCATGTTTGTGGACATCCGCAAGTCAACGGCCTTGGTCGAGAAGCGTCTCCCTTACGACGTGGTCTTCTTGCTGAATCATTTCTTCGATGCCGTAGCAGGCGCGGTGGTCGACACCGGCGGGATGCCGAACCAATTCGTTGGCGACGGCATGATGGCGATCTTCGGCATACATTCGGGGCCACGTGAAGCTTGCTCGCAAGCATTGGCTGCGGCGCAACTTATCCATAGCCGTCTCGCCGACATGAATCGAGTGTTGGCTGACGAGTTGCCGGAGCCAATTGCGATCGGCGTGGGGCTCCACGCCGGCAGCGTGATCCTGGGTGAGCTTGGCTACCGGGATCGCTTCCTCCTGACGGCAATTGGTGACTCGGTCCATGTCGCCGCGCGTCTCCAGGAGTTAACCAAGGATCATGGCTGTCAACTCGTTGTATCCGATATCGTTGCCGTCACCGCTGGCGTAGAAATGAGCGGGTTTCCTGTACGCGAGGTAAACGTGCGCGGACGCGCGGAATCGCTGACCGTGCGAATTGTCGGCGCAATGAATGAGCTGGTCGCATGAATCTACCTGTTGGGACCTCGGCGTTACGAGTGAATGGCGAAGCGGTTGCACTGACCGGATGCAGTTTATAGATCGCCTTAGCCGAGTCCGAATGTCCGCTTGTGGCACGACGCTGTCGTCGTCGGCCACTCGGCCAAAGGTTCGCCTCTCGCACGTGAGCCGACGTGATGCGAGCGTCGTCCCGACGGCCGGTCATGGCCCGCGGCGGACCTCGGCCTGCGGTGAAAGTTCTACTACTCTGGCATCAGCAGAAATCGCCCGCGCGCTCGTACGCCTGGTCGATCAACCGCACGGCTCGCGCCCAGTCGTGCACGCTGATCGGTGGCGGCGCGCCTCGCCGCCAGTGGTCGAGCGCGTCGCGCACCACAGTGAAATATGGCGCGGTAATGTCGGCGCCCGCCAGGGTTTCGTCGCCCTCGGCGGTGGCGAGCTTCATGATCCCGTCCTTCATGGTGAGGATGGCGTCGCGGCCGGCGATCTTCCACTCACCGTCAGTGCCGTTGCGGGGGAACCCATTGCCCACCTCGACGGTGCCGAGAATGCCGCTTGCCGACCGGAGCATGACCGACGCGTAGTCCTCGACCGGACGCTCATGCGCGCGCCGGCTCAGTTGGGCGCCGGTCACCTGCGCCGGCTCGCCGGTCAGGTACAGAAACATGTCCAGCCCGTGAGCGCCGAGGTTCCGCAGGCAGCCGCCCCCGGCCTCGACGGGATCGAGCATCCAGGCGCAATCCCATGCTTCGTAGCGTGCCGGCCCCGGCCGGTTGATCCGGACGTAGAGGTGCGACAGCGCGCCGAAACGCTTCTCGGCCAGCAGCTGACGGGCGCGTAGCGCGAAGGGCCCGTAGCGTTGGGCCAGCGGGACAGCGACGAACGCGTCGAGCCGGGCCGCCTTGGCAGCCACCGCCTCCACCTCGGGCGCGTTGATCCCCATTGGCTTCTCCATCAGGAAGGGATAGCCCTGATCGAGCAGGTCGTGGGCGATCCCGGCCATTTGCCGGTGCCGCCCAAGTGCCACGACGAAGTCGGGGCGGATCGCCGCCAGCATCTCTCGGTAGTCTGTGAAGGTCGGCGGGCTCCCCACCTCGGCCGCTCGTCTCGCGACCAGAGCGGCATCGGAGTCTTGGATGGCGACGAGCGCCACGTCCGGCATGGCGACGAGATGGCGCAGGTAAGCGGCGTCATTGAGCGCATGCCAATGGCTCACCTCGATGGCGGCGACGCGAATGGTCATGGGCGTCCTCTCCCGAAGCGACCGGCGGCTGGAACGCACGCGGAATTCGCCGGAACCTGACCCTAGAGCCTTTCGACCGTCTCCCGCGGCTCCAGCACCACCACCGGGATCTCTCGCGCAGTCTTGGCCTGATAGCTGTCGTAGGGTGGAAAGAGGCCCGCCATCATGCGGAACAGGCGCTCGCGTTCCACGCCGGAGGCGATGCGGGCGACGCCGCGGTATTTCTTGTCGGCGACCTGGAACCGGACCTCGGGCTGGTCTCGCAAATTGAGGAACCACGCTGGGTGATCGGGCGCGCCGCCTTTCGACGCCACGATCACGAAGCGGTCGGCGTCGTTGCCATAGATGAGCGGCGTCGTCCTCGGTGCCTTGCTCCTGCGGCCGGTGGTCTGCAGCAGGAGGCAATTGACCTCCCGCGCGCCGGGACGGCCGAGATCGACGACGTGGCCTTCGGCGCCATCGCTCTTGAGGTAAAGCTCGACGTGGCGCTGCTGCCAGCCGGGCGTGCCGGGTTCGATCTTCGTCGCCATTCGCCTCCTCCAAGCAATGGGTTGCACCTAAACCGAAGATGGGGTGCGAATCAAGGCTGCGCGAGGGATGAGTGACGCGAGCGCCACACCGTCACGGTAGCGATGAGATCCTGAGCGCTCGAAGGCGCTACTTTCGCTCAGGAAGCGAGAAAGCTATCGTACATCGCTGGCGGCGATCGCGCATGCCTGCTTCACCGCACCGACATGGGAGGAAGCCCATCATGGAAGACATGGCTCCGACACGGGACACCAGGTCCGCCGCGGCACCGGCGCTGCAGGGGATCAAGGTCCTCGACCTCACCCAGTTCGAGGCGGGCCCGTCCAGCACCGAGGCGCTCGCCATGTTCGGTGCCGACGTCGTGAAGGTGGAAGAGCCCAACCGCGGTGAGCCCGGGCGCTGGGGATTCAGCGACCGCACCGATGCCGACTCCCACTATTTCCTCTACTACAACCGCAACAAGCGCAGCATCACCTGCAACCTCAAGACCGAAGAGGGCAAGGCGCTGCTGACGCGGCTGGTCGCGAAAGCGGATGTACTCGTCGAGAACATGGCGCCCGGCACCTTCGCGCGCCTCGGCTTCGACTACCCTCGGCTCAGCGAGATCAATCCGCGCCTGATCTTCGCGCAGGTGAAGGGCTTCGCGTCGGACAGCCCGCATGCGAATTACCTGGCCTTCGACATGATCGCGCAGGCGATGGGCGGCACGATGGGCGTCAACGGCTTTCCCGACGCTCCCCCCATCCGGCCGGGCGCGTCAGTCGGCGACACCGGCACCGGCATGCTGTGCGCCATGGCAATTCTCGCCGCCCTCTATCAGCGCCTGACGACCGGCCGCGGCCAGCACATTCAGATCGCCATGCGCGACGCGATGCTGAACTATTGCCGTACGCCGATGAGCCGCCAGGCGGCGCGCAAGGACCAGCTGCCGCGCGGCGGCAACGGCGTCCTCGGCACGGCTCCGGGCGGCCTCTTCCGATGCGCCCCCGGCGGGCTCAACGATTGGTGCTACATCTTCGCCTCGCGCGGCAACGAGGAGCATTGGCGCCGCCTGGTGCGCGCCATCGACCGAGAGGATCTGCTCACCGATCCGCGCATGGCGGACGGGCCCACCCGCGCCGAGAATCAGGAGGCGGTCGACGCGGCGATCACGGAGTGGACGTCGAAACGCTCGAAGCAGGAGGTGATGGAGGTCATCGCTGGTGCAGGCGTGCCATGCGGCGCCGTGATGACGACGCTCGAGCTGCTGCATGATCCGGACCTGCATGCGCGCGGCATGATGCAGACGATCGATCATCCTGTCCGCGGGCCGGTGATCGTGCCGGGCTGGCCGATCCGCATGTCGGACTGCAAGGTCGCGCTGAAAGCGGCACCGCTCCATGGCGCCGATACCGAGACGGTCTATGGCGAGTGGCTCGGTTGCTCCGCCGCCGACGTCAAAGACCTGCAGCAGCGCAGGGTAATCTGAGGATCGCGGGCTCTGCCGGTAACCCGCTTTCTGGAATCAGCGGCACGTCGGTCGACGATCTGCTTCTCGCGGGTGAGCAGACACGATGCGGCCGCCGATCTCGACCGCCGCTCATGACCCACGGGCGGAGCGCGGTTGCGTGGCTGTGCTCCCGCCCGTGCAGGCCGCGCTTGGAGCGGCTACGATCCCGTCCTAGGCTATCGTTGTCTACGAACATTGAGGGGGAGCAGGGACATGCAGTTGATCCATCCGGGGCCGGAAGAAGCGATGCTGTGCCTTCGCGCGGTGCGCAGCGCCGTCGCCCGCGCCGAGGGTATTCCGCCTGCCGCGCGCGCGATGATGACCGCGGCGCAACGGTCGATCCTGCAGACCGATGCCGATCTCGACGCGCTGGCGCCGATCACGCCGGCCGAGCTCGCCGCCGGCATCGCCACGCCGGGGCTCGGCGACCAGCTCATCCAGGCGATGCTGCTGGGTGTCCTCGCCGACGGCGAGCCCGATCCGGCCTGTTTGGCGCGGGCCGAGGCCTTCGCTGCCGCGCTCGGCGTCAGCATGCCGGGCCTGCGCACCGTGCGGCTCCTGTGCGAGCACCAGATGCTGCTGTTCCGGCTCGATTTTTTTCGCCGCTCGAACATCCGGGACATGCTCATCGACCAGTACAAGCATCACGGCGGCATCCAAGGCCTCGTTCACGGCTTGCTGGGCCTGCGCGGGTTTCGCGAAGACCCGGAATTGGCGCGGCGCTATAACGCCCTTGGCGACCTGCCCGAGGACACGCTCGGCTACGCGTTCTTTCGTCACTACCGCGACAACGGCTTCGCGCTGCCAGGTGAGCGAACCGGCTTCCCCGAAGGCGCGGTCTACCACGACATGACGCATGTCCTGTCGGGCTATGGCACCACGGTCGAGGAGGAGACCTGCGTCGGCGGCTTTACCGCCGGGTACAGGAAGGTCAACCCTTTCTACGTGTTGCTGCTTCCGACCATCAGCTTCAGCACCGGCGTCAACCTCACCGCCGCGAACCAGCCGCATGTCACGGCGACCTTGGCAAATCCAGGGGTCGCCGCCGGCTTTATCCAGGCGATCGAGCGGGGTGCGCGGGTGAACACCGACCTCTCCGCGAATTGGGATTATTGGCCATTGGTTGAGCTGCCCTTGGACGAGGCGCGCGCTCGGCTGGACATTCCTCCGCGCGACACCAACTGACGCGGTCGCTCGGCTGATCGGTGCTGTGAGGTGACCGCGAATGGATCGGGCAAAGACGATCGCTGTCTACACCGACTACAAGAGCCCCTACGCCTTTCTGGCCAAGGACCTGATCTACCGGCTTGCGGACGAGTTCGCGGTTCGCCTCGATTGGCTGCCCTACACCCTCGATATTCCAAGCTACCTCGGCAGTGCGCGCGTGGACGAGCACGGCAAGGTGATCGACTCTGAACGCAATGCTCACCAGTGGCGCAGAGTACGGTACTCGTACATGGATTGCCGTCGCCAAGCGCGAAAACGCGGGCTCACCATTTTGGGGCCGCGAAAGATCTGGGACTCCTCACTCGCCGCGATCGGTATGCTCTGGGCGAAGCGTCAAAGCGCGGTTGCCTTCCGGGCTTATCATGACCGGGTATTCGAGAGGTTCTGGCGGCGCGACCTCGACATCGAGGATCCGGCGGTCATCGCTGCGGTGCTGGCCGAGGCCGGCGCCGACATGACGGGCTTCGACGACTATCTCGCAGGCGCGGGCCGCCATGAACACGACGCCATTCGTGAAGCGGCCGAAGCAGCGGGCGTCTTTGGCGTACCAAGCTTCCTGATTGACTGTGAGCTGTTTTGGGGACGCGAACACCTGCCCGAGCTACGGGAAATGTTGGCACCCCGGACCAAATGAAAGAACCTGCTTTCAGGGCTTTGCTTTTCTTCCTGACGTGTTTTGTTTGTATCGGGGCTGGAGTAGTCTACGGGCACCTCAGCGAAGATCCGTGGCCCCTGTGCGCAGATGTCTGTGGCTGGGGTATGCTCCTCTATGGCGGCTTGGGCTTTGTGACAGGGCCGATCGTGGCGGTTTTCGTAACCCTCGTCTTCGGACGAGGGCCGCTATGAACACGGCGCAAGTGGCGGTGCCTTCGTCGTACCAAGCTTCCTGATTGACGGTGAGCTGTTTTGGCGACGCGAACACCTGCCCGAGCTGCGGGAAACGTGGACACCCCTGACCTTTGCGTCCAGGCCCGCTCCCTCCTAAAGAGCGCACGCTTGCGATAAGATCGCTGCAGCCGCCTTCATTTTGATGGAAGTCCCAAGTCGCGGACGCTCTGGGAGGAGATCACGATATGACCGAGTATGGTCCGCTGGCGCTGCACGTGCCCGAGCCTGCGGTGCGGCCCGGCGGCGTTCCCGACTTCTCCACTGTCCGCATTCCGCGTGCGGGCTCGGTCGCGCGGCCGCCGGTCGATGCCGATCCCGAATCGATCCGCGAGCTCGCCTATTCGATCATTCGCGTGCTCAACCGCGAAGGCAAGGCGGTGGGGCCCTGGAGCGGCCTGTTGAGCGATGCGGAATTGCTCGAAGGCTTGCGCTACATGATGACGCTGCGCGCCTTCGATGCGCGCATGCTGATGGCGCAGCGCCAGGGCAAGACCTCTTTCTACATGCAGCATATGGGCGAGGAGGCGGTGAGCTGCGCCTTCCGCAAGGCGCTCGGTCCTGGCGACATGAATTTTCCGACCTACCGCCAGGCCGGCCTCCTGATCGCGGCGGGCCATTCGCTCGTCGACATGATGTGCCAGATCTACTCGAACGAGCGCGACCCGCTCAAAGGCCGGCAGATGCCGGTGCTCTATTCGTCCAAGCCCGACGGCTTCTTTTCCGTCTCGGGCAATCTCGCAACCCAGTTCATCCAGGCGGTCGGCTGGGCGATGGCATCGGCGATCAAGCACGACACCCGCATCGCCGCCGGTTGGGTCGGCGATGGCGCCACCGCCGAATCGGATTTTCACGCCGCCCTGGTCTTCGCTTCGACCTACAAGGCGCCGGTTGTGCTCAATATCGTCAACAATCAGTGGGCGATCTCGACCTTCCAGGGCATCGCGCGGGGCGGCTCCGGCACCTTTGCCGCGCGCGGTTTGGGCTTCGGCATCCCGGCGCTGCGCGTCGACGGCAATGATTACCTCGCCGTCTACGCGGTCGCCAAATGGGCGGTCGAGCGCGCCCGCCGCAATCTCGGACCCACGCTCGTCGAATATGTGACCTACCGCGTCGGCGCGCATTCCACCTCGGACGATCCCACCGCCTATCGGCCCAAAGCGGAATCCGACGCCTGGCCGCTCGGCGACCCGGTGATCCGTCTCAAGAACCATCTCATCCAGCAGGGCGCCTGGACGGAGGAGCGCCACAAGCAGGCCGAGGCGGAGATATTCGATGCGGTGATCACGGCGCAGAAGGAAGCCGAGCGCTACGGCACGCTCCATTCCGGCAACACGCCCTCGGTGCGCGACGTGTTCGAGGGCGTCTATGCGGAGATGCCGCCGCATCTGCGCCGGCAGCGCCAGCAGACGGGAGTCTGAGCGATGCCGCGCAAGACCATGATCGAGGCCATTCGCGAGGCCATGGACGTGATGATGGCGCGCGACGACAACGTCGTCGTCTTCGGCGAGGACGTCGGGTTCTTCGGTGGCGTCTTTCGCGCGACGCAAGGCCTCCAGGCAAAATACGGCAAGAGCCGCTGCTTCGATGCGCCGATCAGCGAGCTCGGCATCGTCGGTGCCGCGGTGGGCATGGCCGCCTACGGGCTTCGCCCCTGCGTCGAGATCCAGTTCGCCGACTACATGTATCCCGCCTACGATCAGATCGTCTCCGAGGCGGCGCGGCTGCGCTACCGCTCGAACGGCGAGTTCACCTGTCCGCTGGTGGTGCGCATGCCGACGGGCGGCGGCATCTTCGGCGGGCAAACTCACAGCCAGAGTCCCGAGGCGCTGTTCACTCATGTCAGCGGCTTGAAGACCGTGGTGCCGTCGAACCCGAACGATGCCAAGGGCCTGCTCATCGCTGCCATCGAGGACCCCGACCCGGTGATCTTCCTCGAACCGAAGCGGCTCTATAACGGTCCCTTCGACGGCCACCCCGACCGCCCGGTCATGCCTTGGGCGAAGCACGAGCTGGGCGAGGTTCCGGACGGCCACTACACCGTGCCGCTCGGCAAGGCGGCGGTTCGGCGCCAGGGTGCGGCCGTGACCGTGCTGGCTTATGGCACCATGGTCTATGTCGCCGAGGCTGCCGTCGCCGAGACCGGCGTCGATGCGGAGATCATCGATCTGCGCACGCTGCTGCCGCTCGATCTTGCCACCATCGAGGCGTCGGTGCGCAAGACCGGGCGCTGCGTCGTCGTCCACGAGGCGACCCTGACCTCGGGCTTCGGTGCCGAGCTCGCCGCGGTCGTGCAGGAGAGCTGCTTCTATCACCTCGAGGCGCCGATCGCGCGCGTCGCCGGTTGGGACACGCCCTACCCGCACGCGCAGGAATGGGAGTACTTTCCCGGTCCCGCCCGCGTCGGCCGTGCGCTGCTCGCGGCGATGGAGCCCTGAGATGGCCGAGCATGTCATCAAGCTCCCCGATGTCGGCGAGGGCGTCGCCGAAGCCGAGCTCGTCGAATGGAACGTCAAGGTCGGCGATGTCGTGTCGGAAGATACGACGCTGGGCTCGGTGATGACCGACAAGGCGACGGTCGAAATCCCGTCCCCCATCACCGGCGAGGTGCTGTGGCTCGGCGGCAAGGTCGGCGACGTGATTGCGGTCGGCTCCGATCTCGTGCGGCTCAAGATCGCCGGCGAGGATCGTCCCGCCGCGGCGACGCCGCGCCAGAAGCCGGGCACGACGGAGCGCCGCGCCGCGCCGCCGTCACCGCCGCGCGCCGCGCCCGCACCGACGCCGCCGATCCCGGCCACGCCGCCCGCCGCAACCTCCCCGCCGAGTGCGCCACCGAGCCGCTTTAGCGGCGGCGCGCCGCGTCCGGAAGGCGAGAAGCCCCTGGCGGCGCCCGCGGTCCGGCTGCGCGCGCGCGAGGCCGGGATCGATCTCCGCCAAGTGCCCGGCACCGGTCCCGCCGGCCGCATCACGCACGAGGATCTCGACGCCTTCATCGCGCGCGGCCGAACGCATTGGGGCAGAGCCGTCTCGCCCGCGCGCAGCGGCGTCGAGGAGGTGAAGATCGTCGGGCTGCGCCGCAGGATCGCCGAGCGGATGGCGCTCGCCAACGCACGCATTCCCCATATCACCTATGTCGAGGAGGTCGACGTCACCCAGCTCGAAGAGCTGCGCGAGGCCCTCAACAAGGAAAAGCGGCAGAACCAGGAAAGGCTGACCTTGCTGCCGTTCCTGATGCGCGCCATGGTGCGGGCGATCGCCGACCAGCCCAATCTCAATGCCCTCTTCGACGACGAGGCCGGCATCGTGCGGCTCCATGCCGGCGTCCATATCGGCATCGCCGCGCAGACGCCGACGGGTCTCATGGTGCCGGTGGTGCGCCATGCCGAAGCGCTCGATCTCTGGGGCTGCGCCGCGGAGGTGAGGCGCCTCGGCGAGGCGGCAAAAGCCGGCACCGCGACGCGCGACGAGCTCCTCGGCTCGACCATCACCATCACCTCGCTGGGCGCGCTCGGCGGCGTCGCGTCGACCCCGATCATCAACCCGCCCGAGGTGGCGATCGTCGGTGTCAACAAGATGATGGTGCGCCCGGTATGGAACGGCATGACCTTTCTGCCGCGCAAGATGATGAACCTCTCCTCGAGCTTCGATCATCGCGTCATCGACGGCTGGGAGGCGGCACGCTTCATCCAGCGCATCAAAGCGCTGCTCGAGACGCCGGCGCTGATCTTTACGGAAGACTGAAGCCATGAAAGACATCACTTGCCGGCTTTTGGTGATCGGCGCGGGCCCCGGCGGCTATGTCTGCGCCATCCGCGCGGGGCAGCTCGGCATCGACACGGTGGTGATCGAGGCGGAGAAGCTCGGCGGCACCTGCCTCAATGTCGGCTGCATTCCCTCGAAGGCGCTGATCCACGCCGCCGAGGAATTCCACAAGCTGGTGACGATCGCGGCCGGAAAGAGCGCGCTCGGCATTTCGGCGGGCAAGCCGGCGCTCGATCTGGCCAAGACCGTGCTCTGGAAGGAGCGGATCGTCGGCCGCCTCACGACCGGCGTGGCGGCGCTGCTGAAGAAGGCGGGCGTCAAGGTGGTCGAGGGTTGGGCGCGCTTTCTCGACGGCAAAACCGTCGAGGTGGCGACCGAGACCGGCCGGCAGGTGATCCGCGCCGAGCAGGTGGTGATCGCCACCGGCTCGACCGCCGTCGCGCTGCCGTCGCTGCCCTTCGGCGGCCGCGTCATCTCCTCGACGGAGGCGCTGGCGCTGAGCGAGGTGCCGGGCAAGCTCGTCGTCATCGGCGCCGGCTATATCGGCCTCGAGCTCGGGATGGCGCTCGCCAAGATGGGGGCCGGCGTCACCGTCGTCGAGGCGGAGCCGCGCATTCTGCCGCACTACGACGCCGAGCTCACGCGCCCGGTGGCGCAGCGCCTGCGCGCCCTCGGGGTCGAGACGCTCCTTGGCGCCAAGGCGAAAGGATTGACGACGGCGGGCAATGCCGTGGTCGTCGAGGCGCCGGACGGGCGGACGGCGACGCTTGCGGCCGACAAAGTGTTGGTGACCGTCGGCCGCAAGCCGCTCACCGACGGGTGGGGCCTCGAGGCGATCGATCTCGACCGCGACGGACCCTTCCTGCGCATCGACGAGAAATGCCGCACCTCGATGCGCGGCATCTTTGCCATCGGCGACGTCACCGGCGAGCCGATGCTGGCGCACCGCGCCATGGCGCAAGGCGAGATGGTGGCGGAGCTCGTCGCCGGCGAGAACCGCGCCTGGGACAAGGTCGCGATCCCGGCCATCTGCTTCACCGACCCCGAGATCGTCGCCGTCGGCCTTTCGCCCGAGGAAGCCAAGGAAGCGGGCCACGACATCAAGACGGCGCAATTCCCCTTCCAGGCCAATGGCCGCGCCCTGACGCTCGAGAACGACACCGGCTTCATCCGCATCGTGGCGCGTGCCGACAATCATCTCCTGCTCGGCATCCAGGGCGTCGGCGCCGGGATTGCCGAATTGTCGGCGAGCTTCAGCCTCGCGCTCGAGATGCGCGCCCGCCTCGAGGACGTCGCTCAGACCATCCACGCCCACCCGACGCAAAGCGAAGCGCTGCTCGAATCGGCACTCCGCGCCTTGGGCCACGCGATCCATATTTGAGCGAAGCGCTCGGGTCGACGGGGCCGAAGGCTGACATCGCGCGGCTCAGAAATGGACCCCCGCTTTCGCGGGGGCGACGAATTTTAAAGCAAAATCAAATTATTCCGTCATTCCCGCGAAAGCGGGAATCCATCCGATCTCAGAGCGCGACCCTCTTCCACTTCGATTTCTTCTAATCCCCGCGGGCGGCGCGCGGGCGGAGTTCGGTGCGTTCGACGATCATGCCGTCCTCGAGCGAGAGGATGCGGTCCATGCGGCGGGCCAGCTCGAGGTTGTGTGTGGCGATGATGGCGGCGAGGCCGGTGCGGCGGACGATGTCGAGCAGCGCCGCCATGACATCATCGGCGGTGTGGATGTCGAGATTGCCGGTGGGCTCGTCGCCGAGCAGCACGCGCGGGCTGTTGGCGAGGGCGCGGACGATGGCGACGCGCTGCTGCTCGCCGCCGGAGAGCCGCGCCGGGCGATGATCGGCGCGCGCCGCAAGTCCGACCAGGGCGAGCAGCTCCTGCGCCCGCGCCCGCGCCTTGGCCTTGCCGACACCGGCAATGAGCTGCGGCAGCGCCACATTCTCGAGCGCCGAGAACTCCGGCAGCAGGTGATGGAATTGATAGACGAAGCCGAGCTGCGCGCGGCGGATCTCGGTGCGCTCGCTGTCGGACATGCCGCCGCAGCTGCGGCCGCCGAGCAACACCTCGCCGCCATCGGGCCGCTCGAGCAGCCCCGCGGTATGCAGCAAGGTCGATTTGCCGGCGCCCGACGGCCCGACCAGCGCCGCGATCTCGCCCGGCGCGATCGCCAGCGACACGCCGCGCAGCACCGGCAGCAGCGCCCCCGCCTGCTTATAGGTGCGGACGACGCCGCGCAGCTCCAGCGCCGGCGTGCGATTGCGGTCACTCATAGCGCAGCGCCTCGACCGGATCGAGCCGCGCCGCACGCCAGGACGGATAAACCGTCGCCAGGAAGGAGAGGCCGAAGGCCATCACCAGCACCGCGCCGACCTCGACCGGGTCGATCCGCGCCGGCACGCGACTGAAGAATTCGAGCCCCGTCGATATCGCCCCCGCGCCGAACACCGCTTCCGTCACTTGCTGAATCCCTTTGATATTCGCGGCGCAGGCGACGCCGAGCACAAATCCGGCCAGCGTCCCGACGACACCGATCGAGGCGCCGCTCAGCATGAAAATGCGCAAGATCATGCCGCGCGTCGCGCCCATGGTGCGCAGGATGGCGATGTCCTGCCCTTTGTCCTTCACCAGCATGATCATGCTGCTGATGATGTTGAACGCCGCCACCAGCACGATCAGCGACAGGATCACGAACATGACGCTGCGCTCGACGCGCAGCGCGTCGAACAAGGCGGCGTTGTTATCCTGCCAGTCGGAGACGAGAAACCCGTCGCCGAGCGCCGCGCGGATGTCGCGCTCGTACTCCTGTACCCGGTAGGGCTCGCGCACGAACAGGTCGATGGCGGTAACGGCGTTGGGCATGCCGAAATAGCTCTGCGCCGCGGCAAGCGTCATGAAGACGTCGCCGGTATCGCGTTCCGGCAAGCCCTGGCTGACCACGCCGGCGACGGTGAAGCTTCGGGTCCGCGCCACCCTGATGACGTTGCCCTCGATGCTCGGCGTCGTGAGCGTGATCCGGTCGCCCGGCTGGAGGCCGAGCCCGTAAGCGAGATTTCCGCCGACCAGAACGGCGTCATCGCCGAGGCCAGAGCCGGAGGCGGGCAGCAGATGGAGGGCGGCCAAGGCGCTCTCGCTCAGGCCGCGCACCGCCGCGCCTGCCGCGCCTTTGGCCGAGGCCAGAACCTGGCCCTCCACCACGGGCCGCACCCCGACGATGCCCGGCAGCCGGGCGAGCTTCCCCACGAGCGCGTCGACATCGCCGATCCTGCCTTGCGGCGTCGCAACCGTGATGTCGCCGCCGAGGCCCATGATCTGACCGAGCAGATCGTCGGCGAAGCCGTTCATCACCGACATGGTGACGATGAGCGCCGCAACCCCGAGGCAGATGCCGAGAAACGAGAAGATGGCGATGACGGAGACAAAGCCTTCCTGACGGCGCGGGCGGAGATAGCGGAACGCCACCAGGCGCGTGAACGCGTCGAAGATCATCGCCGCCGCTCACTCATAACGCAGCGCCTCAACCGGATCGAGCCGCGCCGCGCGCCAGGAGGGATAGACCGTCGCCAGGAAGGAGAGGCCAAAGGCCATGGCCAGCACCAGCGCCACCTCGCTCGCATCGATGCGGGCCGGGAGCTGCGTCAGGAAATAGATCTGGGCGTTGAAGAGATTGACGCCGATGATCGATTGCACGAATTCGCGGATTTGCTCGATATGAGCGGTGAAGGCGAGGCCGAGCGCGAAGCCCAGCAAGGTGCCGACGATGCCGACGCTGGCGCCGCTCAGCATGAAGATGCGCAGCACCATGCCGCGCGTCGCGCCCATGGTGCGCAGGATGGCGATGTCGCGCGTCTTGTCCTTCACCAGCATGATCATGCTGGAGATGATGTTGAACGCCGCCACCAGCACGATCAGCGAGAGGATGATGAACATGACGTTGCGCTCGACCTCGACGGCGCCGAAGAAGGCCGAGTTGCTCTGCTGCCAGTCATAAACGCGGTAGCCGGCGCCGAGCGTCCGGAACAGGGAATAGCCGATGGCGCGCGCCTGATCGGGATTCTGAACGAAGACCTGGAGCGTATTGACCGCATTCGGCAGCTGGAAGAAGAGCTGCGCCGCCGGCAGCGGCATGAAGATGATGCTGCTGTCGTATTCATACATGCCGACCTCGAAGGTGCCGGCGACGCGGTAGGTCTTGACCCGCGGCACGTTGCCGAAGGCGGTGGCGGTGCCGTTGGGCGACAGCAAGGTGACGCTGTCGCCGGGATGGACGCCGAGCTTCACGGCGAGCTTGCTGCCGAGCAGAAGATTGTCGCCGGTGAAGCTCTGCAGCGCGCCCGGCGCGATATGCGCGGCGAGCAGCGCCTCGCCCTTGATGTCGGCCGCGCTCATGCCGCGCACCATGACGCCGGTCGAGCGGCCGCCGGAAGAGGCCAGCACCTGCCCTTCGATCAGCGGATGGACGGCGACCACCCCCGGCACCGCCTTGACGCGGGCGGCGAGCGCGTCGAAATCGGGGATCGAGCCTTGCGCCGCATAAACGCCGAGATGGCCGTTGAGGCCGAGGATGCGGTTCAGCAGCTCGACGCGAAAGCCGTTCATCACCGACATGACGATGATCAGCGTCGCGACCCCGAGCATGATCCCGAGCAGCGAGAAGACGGCGATGACCGAGATGAAGCCTTCCTGCCGGCGCGCGCGCAAATAGCGGAACGCGACCATGCGCTCGAAGGCGTCGAAGGCCATCACTTGCCTCCGAGAAGCGTCACCGCCGCGTCGGGGGAAAGCTCTTGCCGGGCGCCGCCCCGGCGCGTCTTCAGCTCGACCACGCCCTTGTCGAGCCCGCGCGGGCCGATGACGAGTTGGTACGGCAACCCGATCAGGTCCATCGCCGCGAATTTCGCGCCCGGGGAATCGTCGCGGTCGTCATAGAGCACCTCGACGCCGGCCTTGGTCAGCCTCTGGTAGAGATTGTCGGCGGCGGCGGCGCAGCGCGCATCGCTCGCGCGCAGATTGACCAGCCCGACCTTGAAGGGGGCGACGCTCTCCGGCCAGATGATGCCGGCATCGTCGTGGCTCGCCTCGATGATGGCGCCGACGAGGCGCGAGACGCCGATGCCGTAGGAGCCCATCTCGACCGGGATCGGCTCGCCCTTGGCGCCGGCGACCACCGCATTCATCGGCTTCGAGTACTTCGTGCCGAAATAGAAGATCTGGCCGACCTCGATGCCGCGCGCCGCGCGCCGCCGCGCTTCGGGGACCCGAGCCTCGAACTCCGCCGCGTCATGCTTCTCGTCGGTCGCGGCATACCAGCCGGCGATGTAGTCCTGCACCTGGGGCGAGGCCGGATCGATGGTGGCCTCGTCGAGCTGAACGACGTCGCTGTCGAAGAAGAGCTGGCTTTCGCCGGTATCGGCCTGAACATGGAACTCGTGGCTGAGATCGCCGCCGATCGGGCCGGTGTCGGCGCGCACCGGGATCGGCGTCAGCCCCATCCGCTTGAAGGTCTTCATATAGGCGACGAACATGCGGAAATAGGCGGTGACCGACGCCGCCTTGTCGATGTCGAAGGAATAGGCGTCCTTCATCAGGAATTCGCGCCCGCGCATCACGCCGAAGCGCGGCCGCACCTCGTCGCGGAACTTCCACTGGATGTGGTAGAGGTTCTTCGGCAGGTCGCGATAGCTCTTGACGCTATGGCGGAAGATGTCGGTGATCTGCTCCTCGTTGGTCGGGCCATAGAGCATGGCCCGCTCGTGCCGGTCGGTGATGCGCAGCATCTCCTTGCCGTAATCCTCGTAGCGGCCGCTCTCCTGCCAGAGCTCGGCCGGCTGGATCGTCGGCATCAGCACTTCGAGCGCGCCGGCGGCGTCCTGCTCCTCGCGCACGATCTGCTCGACCTTCCGCAGCACCCTGAGGCCGAGCGGCAGCCAGGAATAGATGCCGGCACTGGACTGGCGGATCATGGCGGCGCGCAGCATGAGCCGATGCGAGACGATCTGCGCCTCGCTCGGCGTCTCGCGCAGCAAGGGCAGGAAATAGGCGGAAAGACGCATGGGACCTCAGAGCTGCCGCAGAGAGCCGCGGACTCTAGGGAAGCGGGCGCGCGATGTCTATGCGGGCGGGAGGGTTAATGCCCCTTCGCCTCGTGGCATGCCGCCGCCAGCATGTCCTGCTCGTTCTGTGAGATCGGCTGGCCGTTGAAATAGGCGCGGCCGTCCTGGAGGGTGACGTATCCCACCACCGCCTTGCCGTGGAAAAGGCTCGAATTGGCGGGGATGCCATAGCGCTTCTGCAGGTTGGCGCCGATCTCGATCGGGAGATTGTCGAGCTTCAGCGGCGGGGTCGAGCTCGGCAGGTCGGCGGGGGCCACCGGCTTGCCGTCGACATCGACCCCCGGCGTGTAGTCGGCCCCGGGCACCGCCGCCTCGGCACCGGCGAGGCTCGGGCAGAGCGTCGAGGACATGACCATGCGGCCGTCCTTGGAGACGGAGACGCCGCCAGGCGGCGGCGGTGCCATATCCTCCAGCCCGGGCGGCGGCGTCACCGAGGATTGCGCGAAGGCGGGCACGGCGAAAAGCGCTGCGAGGGCAGCAACGATCGGGCGGAGCATGCGGCGGAATAGTAGCGTAGTTCGAGAGCGTGGGCCATTTCGCAGGATACCATTGGCGTCTTCTGGTTCACCGCGCCGCGTCGAGATGGACCCCCGCTTTCGCGGGGGCGACGGATAATTAAGGCGAATCAAAGTACCCCGTCATTCCCGCGAAAGCGGGAATCCACCGCGGTCGTCAAGGCCTCGCCTTTGTCAAAATCGATTTATTCGCATGCTCTTCCGCGGACAAGGGGATCGCTGATATGTACATTCCCGAGCATTTCAGGGGGAAGCATGCTCGAGCGTTATTTCCGGCTGGCGGAGAACGGTACGACCATCCGCACCGAGGTGGTGGCCGGCGTCACCACCTTCCTCACCATGGCCTACATCATGTTCGTCAACCCGGCGATCCTCGGCGATGCCGGGATGGATCACGGCGCGGTCTTCGTCGCCACCTGCCTCGGCTCGGCGATCGGGACGCTGATCATGGCGCTCTACGCCAATTACCCGCTGGCGCTGGCGCCGGGC
This sequence comes from Allostellaceae bacterium, assembly GCA_035509275.1. GTDB lineage: Bacteria > Pseudomonadota > Alphaproteobacteria > ATCC43930 > CGMCC-115725 > DAHUYF01. The sequence goes on from DATJLU010000166.1 coordinate 21,342, forward strand.
ATGGGCCTAACGCCTATTTCACTTATGGCGTGGTCAAGGGCATGCACTACCCCTGGCAGGTGGCGCTGGGCGCCGTCTTCCTCTCGGGGGTGCTGTTCCTGGTGCTGAGCCTGACGCGGGTGCGCGGCTGGATCGCCGATGCCATTCCGCAGTCGCAAAAACTGGCGATCTCGGCCGGGATCGGCCTGTTCCTCGGCATCATCGCGCTCAAGAACGCCGGCATCGTCACCGGTGACCCGGACACGCTGGTGACGCTCGGCAATCTCAAGGCGCCGGCGGCGGTGTTGGCGGTGCTGGGCTTCCTCGCCATGGTGGCGCTCGATGCGCGCCGCGTCCCCGGCGCCATCATCATCGCCGTGCTGGCAACGACCGCCGCGGGCGTGCTGCTCGGGGTCTCGCCCTTTGCCGGCGTTTTCGCGCTGCCGCCGAGCCTGGCGCCGACCTTCCTCAAGCTCGATCTCGCCGGCACCTTCCAGATCGGCCTCGTTACCATCGTCTTCGCGTTCTTCTTCGTCGATCTCTTCGACAATACCGGCACGCTGGTGGGCGTCGCCTACCGCGCCGGGCTCATCGACCGCGACGGCAAGATCCCGCGGCTCCGCCAGGCCTTCCTCGCCGACAGCATCGCAACCATAACGGGTTCCTTGCTCGGTACCTCGACTGTAACGAGTTATATCGAGAGCGCGGCCGGCGTCAGAGCCGGCGGCCGGACAGGCCTGGTCGGTCTCGTCGTCGCCGCGCTCTTTCTGCTGAGCCTTTTCCTCGCACCGCTGGCCGGAACCGTGCCGGGCTATGCCACCGCGCCCGCGCTGTTCTTCGTCGCCTGCCTGATGACGCGCGGCCTCGCCGAGATCGATTGGCAGGACGTGACCGAGTACGCCCCGGCGGTGGTGACCGCGCTGACCATGCCCCTCACCTTCTCCATCGCCAACGGCATCGCCTTCGGTTTCATCGCTTATGCCGCGGTCAAGCTGCTCGCCGGCCGGCCGGCGCAGGCGGGACCGGCGGTCATCGTGCTCGCTGCCCTGTTTCTGATCAAATTCGCGGTGCTGTGAGACGAGATCACCCTTTTTCGCATCCCGGTCACCGAAAATTTAGATGACGGGCCAGACAGAGTTTCGTACACTCCTGTCCGGCTATTCGTCACGCGCCAGACGCGACAAGGCCCAGGTTTAGGGAGGAATTGCCGTTAAGCACCGGTCGGGGGAGAACCCACAAAAACAGACCACGGCTTAACCGCAGCGAGCTTGGCAAGATCAGTTTCTGATCTTGCCTTATTTTTTTGCAGAACGGCGTGGCGCCGCTGCCCGTCCCTTCTCTGCGAGCAGGGTTTGCTCGGTCGCCTGCCAGGGCGGGCCGAGCGCGGCAATCTTCTGGTATACCGGACACCACTCGCGATGCGCGCCGGGGAGGTAGCCGAGGCTCATCAGGAATTCGCCAACGATCTCGCCGCCGGTGAAGCGGAACGTCTTTTTGAAAAGTTTTACCCATTCGGCTTTGGGCAGCGGATGATGCGCATCGAGCCAGGCGGCGAAGGAGCCGTGGCTGTCGCGGATCTCCTGCAGGCGCCGGGCATTGTCGATGGCGGCATCGATCTTGAGCCGGTTGCGGATGATGCGCGCATCCGCCATCAGCCGGCGGTGATCGCGGGCACCGAACCCGGCAACGCGGTCGATGTCGAAACCGGCAAAGGCCTCGTTGAAGGCCGGGCGCTTCATCAGGATGGTGAGCCAGGAAAGTCCGGCCTGGTTGATCTCCAGCACCAGCCGCTCGAACAGCACCCGATCGTCGCGCGCGGGAAAGCCGTATTCGGTCTCGTGATAGGGCCCGTGGAACGGATGGCCGGGCGCCGCATCGCAATAGGAGGCGGTCATGGCTGGCGGAACTGGATCAGGTTGGAGTTGACGAGCGCGAAGACGCCGAGCCAGACCACGATCGCCACCAGGGTCGTGATCCCGGCCTTGAACCATAGCCGCGGATTGGCCGGAGCGCCGGCGGCATGGCCGATATCGCCTTTCTCCACCGGCCGCACGCCGAAGGGCAGCACCGCGAACAGCACCACCCACCAGATGACGACGAAAGAGGCGACGGCCTCGAACCAGTTCATGGCAGGCGGCCGGTCTCGATGGGCGGATGGCGACGGGCGCTCATGGCCGGGTTATCCATAGCGCGGAACGATACGCGTCGAAAGTCCCCCGCGTCCGGCGTCGAGGTTCGTGCGCCATTGATCTGAACCATTCAGCGGTGCAGTCTTGGGAGGCGCTTCGATCAGGTGGAAGCTCCGGGATGCCCGCTTTTCGTGGGCAAAGCCATCGTAGAGAGCGAGACGCGTACATTTCCCCGCGCTTTGGATTTGCTCTAACCGCGACAGGTCAGCCGAGGCTTTGGGAGGTCGGCGATGAAATGCATTCTTGCTGCGGTCGATGGATCGGCAGGGTCGATGCGGGCGGTCGAGTTCGCCGCGACGCTCGCGGCGAAATTCCAGACGGAGCTTGTCCTCGTCGCCGTGGCCGGGCCTGAGAAATTGCCCGACTTCGCGCTGATGGACGTTCAGCGGGATCAGGTGCGCAGCGGTGCCGGTGCGATCGAAGGCATCGCGGAGGGGCTCGCGCGCGACGCTCTAAACAAGGCGCGCAAGCAGGCGCTGGCCTGCGGCGCGGGCTCGGTGCGAGCCGAGCTCCGCTTTGGCGATGCCGCCGACGAAGTCTTGGGTTTTCAGAAGCAAACCGGCGCCGACCTCATCGTCGTCGGCAGCCGCGGACGCGGCCGGCTCGCCGGTCTTCTGCTGGGCAGCGTGTCGCAGAAGATCGCCAACGCAGCGCCGTGCAGCGTCGCCATCGCCCGCTGAGCGCCCGCGCGCCTCAGACCTGCTCGAGCTCCACCAGCGTGCCGCAGAAATCCTTGGGATGGAGGAAGAGCACGGGCTTGTCATGGGCGCCGATCTTGGGCTCGCCATCGCCCAGCACGCGCGCGCCCTGGGCTTTCAGCTGATCGCGCGCGGCGCGGATGTCGTCCACCTCGTAGCAGACATGGTGCATGCCGCCATCGGGGTTGCGGGCGAGGAAATTGCGCACCGGGGACTCCGCGCCGTAGGGCTCGAGCAGCTCGATCTTGGTGTTGTCGAGCGAAACGAAGACCACGGTGACGCCGTGCGCCGGCAAGGTCACCGGTTCGGACACCGTCGCGCCCAGCGTGCCGCGATAGACCGCGGCCGCCTTGCTCACGTCCGGTACGACGATGGCCACGTGGTTGAGCCTGCCGATCATGGTCCGCTCCCGCCAATCCGCACCAGATGTACTTCGGTCACCGGCTTTTTTCCATGCCAGGCGCGCAGCGAGCGCCGCACCGCAAGCCGCGTCGCCTCGCGCAGCGCCGCATCGTCGCGGCGTTCGCGCGGCGGCAGCTCCTCGATCGCTTGCGCCACGCGGGAACGCAGCTCGCCGGTGAGCGCCGCGTCCTCCTCCTCATCGCCGAGCCCGTGCACCGTCACTTGCGGCGGCGCCTGCAGCCGGCCGTCGCGGTCGACGACGATGGTGGCGAGCGCCGCGCCGTTGAAGGTCATGCGCTGACGCGAGCGCAGCGCCTCCGAGCCGACGGCCAGAAGCCGCGTGCCGTCGACGACGAGGCGGCCGGTCGGCACTTCGCCGATGACCGCGGCGGGCCCCGGCGCCAGCTTCACCACCTCGCCATTGCGCGTCACCACGGTCTCGGGCACCTGGCACTCTGCGGCGAGCCGGGCCTGCGCCAGGAGATGGCGCGTCTCGCCATGGACCGGGATCGCGATGCGGGGCCGCACCAGCTGATACATGCGCGTCAGCTCGTCCTGCGCCGGGTGGCCCGAGACATGAACGAAATGGTCGTGCTCGGTAATCACCTCGACGCCGAGCGCCGCCAGGCGGTTCTGCAGTCGCCCGATGGCGCGCTCATTGCCGGGGATGATGCGCGAGGAGAAGATCACCGTGTCGCCCGGCTCGAGCACGATCTGGGGATGGTCGTCCTCGGCGATGCGGGCGAGCGCCGAGCGCGGCTCGCCCTGACTGCCGGTGCAGATGAGCAGCGCCTTGTCCCGCGGCAGATAGGCCGCTTCCTCATCGGTCAAAAACGGCGGCACGTCGTCGAGATATCCGGTCTCGCGCGCGGCATGCTCGATGCGCCAGAGCGAGCGCCCGACCAGCGCCGCGTGCCGGCCATGCGCGGCCGCCGCGGCGGCAGCGGATTCAAGCCGTGCCACGTTGGAGGCGAAGCAGGCGATGACGACGCGGTTCCGGCAGCGTCCGACCAGCTCGATCAGCGATTTGCGGACATCGGCCTCGGAGCCGGCCTCGCCCGGCCGCAGCGCATTGGTGCTGTCGCAGATCATGGCGAGGATGCCGGCCTCGCCGAGCTGACGCAGCCGCACGAGATCGGCGGTATCGCCGACCAGCGGATCGGGATCGAATTTCCAGTCGCCGGTATGGAGCACGGTGCCGAGCGGCGTGCGCAGCACCACAGCATTGGGTTCCGGGATCGAATGGGTGAGCGTCACCAGCTCGATCTCGAACGGACCGACGGTGAAGCGCCCCGACATCGGCACTTCGGTGATCGGCACCTCCTCCTCGAGATCGGCCTCGATCAGCTTTTGCCGCAGCACGGAGGCGGTGAAGGGCGTGGCATAGACCGGGCAGCGCAGCCGGCGCCAGAGATAGGGAATGGCGCCGATATGGTCCTCATGCGCGTGGGTGACGACGAGACCGTCGAGCGTGCCGGCGCGCTCGGTGATGAACCCGGGGTCGGGCATGATGACGTCGACGCCAGGCAGGGTGTCGTCGGCGAAGGATATGCCGCAATCGATCATCAGCCAGCGCCCGCCATAGCCGTAGAGCGACAGGTTCATGCCGATCTCGCCGACGCCGCCCAGCGCCAGGAAGGCGAGCTCGTCGGGCTTGTTGGGGTTTTGCGGCGAAATGCCGTTCATGTCCTTTGATTCCGGTTTCGTTCGTAGATGAGACGCAGACCCCACAGCGTCAAGTTGGGGTCGGTATGTTCGATCACGGCGGTGGCGCCGTTGAACAGCGGCGCCAAGCCGCCGGTGGCGACCACCGCCATCGGCGCGCCGAATTCCTGCTTGATGCGCGTGACCAGCCCCTCGACAAGGCCGATATAGCCCCAGAACAGGCCCGATTGCATGCAGGCGACGGTGTGCTTGCCGATGACGTGCCCGGTGCGCTGGATGGTGACGCTGGGCAGCTTCGCCGCCGCCATATGCAGCGCGGTGAGCGAAAGATTGATCCCCGGCGCGATGACGCCGCCGCAGTAATTGCCGTCCTGGTCGACGACATCGAAGGTCGTGGCGGTGCCGAAATCGACGACGACGAGCGGGCCCTTGAAGCGGTCATGCGCCGCCACGGTGTTCACCAGCCGGTCGGCGCCGACCTCTTCGGGGCGGTCGACCAGCGCCTTGGCGCCGAGCACGACGCCCGGCTCGCCCACCAGCAGCGGCTCGCTGTTGCAGTAGCGCCGGCAGAGGGTCAGCAGATTGAAGTTCGCCTCGGGCACGACGCTGGCGACGATGACGCCGTCGAGGTCCCGCCGCGCCAGACCCTCGAGCGCCAGCAGATGATCGAGCCAGACGACGTATTCATCGGCGGTGCGGCGCGCATCGGTGGCGGCGCGCCAGGCGCCTTTGAGCGCATCGCCGTCCCATACCGAGAACACGGTGTTGGTGTTGTTGGCATTGATGGCGAGCAGCATGACGCCCTCCCCTCCTCTCAGCGCGCGGCCGGGAACACGTCGCCGGCGGTGATGCGGCGCCGCACGGGTCCGCTCTCGAGCAGCAAGGCGCCCTCCTCGTCGAGACCGGCGAAGCGGCCCTCGCTTTCGCCGTCGCCGAGCCGCACGCGGATCGGCTGCCCGAGCCCGTGGGCGCGGGCGAGCCAGGCCTGGCGCAAAGGGGCGAAGCCCTCGCCGAGCCAGCGCTCATACCAGAAGAGGAAGCGCCCGGCGACCTTGGCGAGCATGGTTTCGGGCGCGACCGGCGCCGCGCCGGAGGCCGTCAGCGAAGTCGCCGGCGTCTCGAGGCCGGGGGGAAACGAGACGAGGTTGACGCCAATGCCGACGATGAGCCAGTCGAGCGCGCCGGACGCCGTAGCCTGGGATTCGAGCAGGATGCCGCTGGTCTTGCGCCCATCGATCAGCACGTCGTTCGGCCATTTGTAAGCGAGATCGGCCGCCGGCGGCAGCAGCGGCAGCGCCGCCTCGCCGACGGCGAGCGCGCCGGCAAAGCCGAGCTGCGCTGCGCGGGCCGGCGCGCGCTCCGGACGCAGCAGCATCGACATATAGAGATTGCCCGGCGGCGACACGAAGCTCCGGCCGCGCCGGCCGCGCCCGCCGGTCTGCGCCCCGGCCCAGACGAGCGTGCCCTCGCCCATCCCCCGGGTGGCGCGGCGTTTCAATTCCTCGTTGGTGCTGTCGAGCTCCTCGAAGCGTTCGAGGCGGAAGAAGGCGGGAAGACGGTTTCCGTCGCTCATCCCGGAAAGAGCGTGGCGCTGGCCATCTCGGCGCTGCCGACGAGCGGCGCGGGAAACAAGACGAAGAGCAGGATCACCGCGGTGGAGATCAGCAGCACCGCTTGCATCTCGCGGCCGATGCCGAGGTCGAAGGCGGGCGCCGGCTCGTCGAAATACATGACCTTGACGATGCGGAGATAGTAGTAGGCGCCGACCACACTCGTGACCACGCCGATCACCGCGAGCCAGAACAGCCGCGCATCGATCGCCGCCATGAAGATATAGAATTTGGAGAAGAAGCCGGCGAGCGGCGGCACGCCGGCGAGCGAGAACATGAACACGAACAGCGCCGCCGCCAGCATCGGCCGCGTCCGCGCCAGCCCGGCGAGATCCTGGATGTTCTCGACCAGCTTGCCGTCCCGCCGCATCGACAGGATGACGGTAAAGGCGCCGATATTCATGAAGAGATAGATCGCCATATAGATGAGGATGCCGCGCACTCCGGCAGGGGTACCGGCGGCGAGTCCGATCAGGGCATAGCCGACATGACCGATCGAGCTGTAGGCCATCAGGCGCTTGATGTTGCGCTGATTGAGGGCGGCGAAGGAGCCGAGCAGCATCGAGGCGACGGCGATCGCCATGATGATCTGCTGCCATTGGTCGATGAGCGAGCCGAAGGCATAGACCATGACGCGGACGAACAGGGCCAGCGCCGCGATCTTGGGAGCGGTCGAGAAAAAGGCGGTGACCGGTGTCGGCGCGCCTTCGTAGACGTCGGGCGTCCACATATGGAAGGGCACCGCCGAGACCTTGAAGGCAAGCCCGACCACGACGAAGACGATGCCGACGACGAGCCCGGTGGAGATGGTCGAGACGTCGAGGCTGTGCGCCAAAGTGTCGAAATTGGTGGTGCCGGCGAAGCCGTAGACCAGCGAGGCGCCGTAGAGCAGCATGCCGGAGGACAGAGCGCCGAGGACGAAGTATTTGAGCCCCGCCTCGCTCGACCGGGTCTGGTCGCGCTGGAAGCTGGCGACGACGTAAAGCGGCAGGTTCTGCAGCTCGAGGCCGATATAGAGCGAGATGAGATCGTTGGCGGTGATCATCATCAGCATGCCGGTGGTCGCGAGCAGCACCAGCACCGGAAATTCGAACCGCGCCACCCCTTCGCGCTCGTTGAAGCGCATCGCCATGACGATCGAGAAGGCGGCGCCGAGCAACACCAGCACGCTCATGAAGACGCCGAAGCCGTCGGTGACGAGCATGCCGTAAAGGCTCACCTGCCGCTCGCTGCCGAAGCCGGTGACCAGCGCCAGGGTGGCGATCAGCACGACGACGCTGAGCCAGGCGATCTCGCGTGCGACGTAATGGCCGTGCTGGAAGACGCCGAGGATCAGCAGCGCCATCGCGCTCCCCGCGAGGAACATCAGAGGAAGCGCCGGCAGGAAATTGGGCAGCGTTTGCATCGCCTAGCGCTCCGCGAGCTTCGCCGCCGCGTTCTCATGGAGCGAGAGCTGAATATGCTCCACGAGCTTGGCGATGGACGGTTGCATGGGCTTCAGGAAGGAGCTCGGATAGATCCCCATCCACAGGACGACGGCGATCATCGGCGCGAAGATCGCGACCTCGCGCCAATGGAGGTCGAGCATGGTGCGCACATCGGCACGGGTGATGACGCCAAAGATGATCCGGCGATAGAGGTAGAGCATATAGGCGGCGCTCAGGATCGTGCCGGTGGTGGCGAAGAACGCGACCCAGGTATTGATCTCGAAGGTGCCGAGCAGCGAGAGGAACTCGCCGACGAAGCCGCTGGTGCCGGGCAAGCCGATCGACGCCAGCATGAACACCATGAAAACGGTCGCGTATTTCGGCATGTTGTCGGCGAGCCCGCCATAGCGCGCGATCTCGCGCGTGTGCAGCCGATCGTAGACGACACCGACGCAGAGGAAGAGCGCGGCCGAGACGATGCCGTGGCTCAGCATCTGGATCATCGCGCCCTGCAGCGCCTCCGAGGTCATGGCGAAGGTGCCCATGGTGACGATGCCCATATGTGCCACCGAAGAATAGGCGATGAGCTTCTTCATGTCCTCCTGGGCGAGCGCCACCAGCGAGGTGTAGATGATGGCGACGACGCTGAGGGTGAAGATCAAGGGGGCGAGCTGGTGCGCGGCGACGGGGAAGAGCGGCAGCGAGAAGCGGATGAAGCCGTAGCCTCCCATCTTCAGCAAAACGCCGGCGAGGATGACCGAGCCGGCGGTCGGCGCCTCGACATGCGCGTCCGGCAGCCAAGTATGGACCGGCCACATCGGCACCTTGACGGCAAAGGATGCGAAGAAGGCGAGAAAGAGCCAGGTCTGAAGCGACACGGGCAGGCCGCGGTTCAACGCGTCGACGATGTCGGTCGAGCCGATCTGGTAGTAGATCACCAGGATGCCGAGCAGCATCAAGACGGAGCCGAGGAAGGTATAAAGGAAGAACTTGAACGCCGAATAGACGCGCCGCGGACCACCCCAGACGCCGATAATGACGAACATCGGGATCAGCACGCCCTCGAAGAAGATGTAGAAGACGACGAAATCGAGCGCGCAGAAGAGGCCGACCAAGAGCGTTTCCATGACCAGAAACGCGCACATGTATTCCTTGACCCGGACCTTGATCGACTCCCAGCTCGCGACGATGCAGATCGGCATCAGGAAGGTCGACAGCAGGATGAAGAAAAGCGAGATGCCGTCGATGCCGAGGTGATAAGCGATATGGAAGCCGGGCAGCCAGGGCGCCGACTCGACGAACTGGAAATCGGCCTGGTTCGGGTCGAAATAGGCCCAGATCACCAGCGACAAAGCGAGGTCGATGAGCGAGGTCCAGAGCGCGATCCAGCGCGCGTTGCGCGCGACATCCGCCTCGGCGCCGCGCAGCACGAGGATGAAGACGACGCCGACCAGCGGCAGGAAGATGGTGAGCGTCAGCAGCGGCCAGTTCTGCATGGCGCGGCTCAGCCCCCGATCTGCCGCAGGAGATACCAGGAGACAAGCAGCACCACGCCGATCAGCATGACGAAGGCGTAGTGATAGAGGTAGCCCGTCTGCAGCCGGCTCGCGCGCACCGCAAGGCGCGTCGCGGTCGCGGCGACACCGTCGGGTCCGAGCCCGTCGATGACCGCGCCGTCGCCGGTCTTCCAGAACTCGGCCCCGAGCGCCATCACCGGCCGGACGATGGTGGCGTCGTACAGCTCATCGAAATACCACTTGTTCAGCAGGAAGCGGTAGATCGCGCGGAAGCGATGCGCCACGATCGCCGGGATCCCGGGCTGCCAGATATAGGCAATCCAGGCCACGGCGATGCCGCTAAGGCCCATCACCAAGGGCAAGGTCTCGACCCAGGCCGGCAGCTGATGGGCCGCCACCGCCGCAAGGCTGGCATGCTGCGGCAGCACCAGGATCGAATCGCGCCAGAAATTATCGCGCCCCGGGCCGACGAAGTCGTTATAGCCGAGCCAGCCGGCGAAGATCGCGCCCGCCGCCAGCACGAACAGCGGCAGGATCATCACCTTGGGCGATTCATGGACGTGGTGCAGCACCTCGGGCTCGGCCCGCGGCTTGCCATGGAACGTGAGGAAAATCAGGCGCCAGGAATAGAAGGCGGTGAGGAAGGCGGCCAAGGTGCCGAGCCAGAAGGCGTAGTGGCCGAAAGCGGTACCCGCGGCCCAGGCCGATTCGATGATCGCGTCCTTGGAGAAGTAGCCGGCAAAGGGCGGGATGCCGGCGAGCGCCAAGCTGCCGATCCACATCAGCGCATAGGTCACCGGCACCAGCCGCCAGAGGCCGCCCATCTTGCGCATGTCCTGCTCGCCCGACATGGCGTGGATCACCGAGCCCGAGCCCAGGAACAGCAGCGCCTTGAAGAAGGCATGGGTCATGAGGTGGAAGATCGCCGCCGAATAGGCCGAAACGCCGGCGGCGAAGAACATGTAGCCGAGCTGGCTGCAGGTGGAATAGGCGATGACGCGCTTGATGTCGTTCTGCGCCATGCCGATGGTGGCGGCGAACATCGCGGTGGTGCCGCCGACGACGCAGACCACCGCGAGCGCGATCGGCGCGTATTCGAAGAGCGGCGAGAGCCGCGCCACCATGAAGACACCCGCGGTCACCATGGTGGCGGCATGGATCAGGGCGGAGACCGGCGTCGGACCCTCCATCGCGTCGGGCAGCCAGACATGGAGACCGATCTGCGCCGATTTGCCCATGGCGCCGACGAAGAGCAGGATGCAGGTGACGGTGAGCGCATCCACCTGCCAGCCGAGGAAGGTGAAGCTGGTATGGGCGAAATTGGGGGCGGCGTCGAAGACGGTGCCGAAATGCAGCGAACCGAACAGCGCGTAGACGGCAAAGATGCCGAGCGCGAAGCCGAAATCGCCGACGCGGTTGACGACGAAGGCCTTGATCGCCGCGGCGTTCGCCGCGGGCCGGTCGTACCAGAAACCGACCAGCAGGTAAGAGCAGAGGCCGACACCCTCCCAGCCGAAGAACAGCTGCACGAAATTGTCGGCGGTGACCAGCATCAGCATGAAGAAGGTGAAGAAGCTGAGATAGGCCATGAAGCGCGGGATGCCCTTGTCATGTGCCATGTAGCCGATGGAATAGATGTGAACCATCGACGAGACGACGGTCACCACCGCTACCATCACGGCGCTCAGGGGATCGAAGCGCAGCGCCCATTGCACCTGCAGCTCGCCGGTATCGATCCAGGTGAAGAGCTGGGTCGTGGTGCTGTGGCCGTTGAACACGACGTCGATGAAGATCAGCACGCCGAACACGGCGGAGAGCAGAAGGCCCGCGCAGGCGACGAGCTGTGCGCCGCGGTCGCCGATCCAGCGGCCGAAGAAGCCAGCGATGAACGCGCCCAGAAGCGGCAGGAAGATGGCTGCGACCGTCACCGGATTAGCCCTTCATCAGGTTGATGTCTTCGACGGCGATGCTGCCGCGGTTGCGGAAATAGACGACGAGGATGGCAAGCCCGATCGCCGCCTCGGCCGCCGCGACGGTGAGCACGAACATGGCGAAGACCTGACCGACGAGGTCGTGCAAAAAGGCGGAGAAGGCGACGAAATTGATGTTGACCGCGAGCAGGATGAGCTCGATCGACATCAGGATGATGATGACGTTCTTGCGGTTGAGAAAGATGCCGAAGATGCCCAGCGTGAACAGGATCGCGGCAACGGTGAGGTAGTGGGCGAGACCGATCTCCAGCATCGACGTCACACTCCCTCCCGCGGCCGGACCTTGACGATCTCGAGCGTCTCGGCGCGCCGGCGTCCGACCTGCCGGGCGATATCCTGCTTGCGCACCCCCTCGCGCGCCCGCAAGGTCAGCACGATGGCGCCGACCATGGCGACGAGCAAGATCATTCCCGCTGCCTGGAAGACATAGACATAGCGGGTGTAAAGCAGCTGCCCCAGCGCCACGGTGTTGGTGACCGCGGTCGGCGACGGCGTCGGCGCGGCGATCGCCTTCGCCACGTCGGGCGCCACCGCCCAGGCGCCGAAGATCAGCAGCAGCTCGACGAACAGCACGATGCCGATCACCACGCCGATCGGCAGGTATTGCAGGAAGCCCTGGCGCAGCTCGACGAAGTCGATGTCGAGCATCATGACGACGAAAAGGAAAAGCACCGCCACCGCGCCGACATAGACGATGACGAGGATGAGCGCCAGGAACTCGGCGCCCATCAGCACGAAGAGCCCGGCGGCGTTGAAGAAGGCGAGGATGAGGAAGAGCACGGAATGGACGGGATTGCGCGAGGCGATCACCATCACGCCGGACGCCACCGTGATCGCGGCGAAGAGGTAGAAGCAGATGGCCTGGACGATCATGGGCGCGGCTCAGCGATAGGGCGCGTCGAGCGCAATGTTGTGCGCGATCTCCGCCTCCCAGCGATCGCCATTCGCCAGCAGCTTGTCCTTGTCGTAGAAGAGCTCCTCGCGCGTCTCGGTGGCGAACTCGAAATTCGGCCCTTCGACGATGGCATCGACCGGACAGGCCTCCTGACAGAAGCCGCAATAGATGCATTTCGTCATGTCGATGTCGTAGCGCGTGGTGCGGCGGCTGCCATCCTCGCGCGGCTCGGCCTCGATGGTGATGGCGAGCGCCGGGCAGATCGCCTCGCACAACTTGCAGGCGATGCAGCGCTCCTCGCCGTTGTGATAGCGGCGGAGCGCATGCTCGCCGCGGAAGCGCGGCGAGAGCGGCCCCTTCTCATAGGGATAATTCAAGGTGACCGGCCGCTTGAACATGTAGCGGAAGGTCATCATCAGGCCGGAGGCCAGCTCGGAGAGAAGAACGGCGCGCGCGCCACGATCGAGAAATGCCATGGTCGCTCCTTATGTCGGCAGCCAGCCCATGCTCACCAGGACGCCGGCCGTCAGCACGAGCCAGAACAGCGACAACGGCAGGAACACCTTCCAGCCGAGGCGCATGAGCTGATCATAGCGGAATCGCGGCATGGTGGCGCGCACCCAGAGGAAGCAGAAGAGCACGAAGGCGACCTTGAGGGCGAACCAGAAGCCGCCCCAGAGATGCGCGCCAAGCCCGGTGAAGGGCTCGATGTTGAAGGGTGCGAGCCAGCCGCCGAGGAACAGGATGGCGGTCATCGCGCTCATCAGGATCATGCTGCCATACTCGCCGAGATAGAAGAGCGCGAAGGCCATCGCCGAATACTCGACGAAGAAGCCGGCGACCAGCTCGCTCTCGCCCTCCGGCAGATCGAAAGGCGAGCGGTTGGTCTCGGCGAGCACCGAGACGAAGAAGACGATGAACATCGGCAGCAGCGGAATGCAGTACCAGATCTTGCGCTGCGCCAAGACGATGTCGGTGAGGTTGAGCGAGCCGGCGCAGAGCAGCACCGAGACGATCACAAAGCCCATCGACACTTCGTAGGAGACCATCTGCGCCGCCGAGCGCAGCGCGCCCAGGAAGGCGTATTTGGAGTTCGACGACCAGCCCGCCATGACGATGCCGTAGACGCCGAGCGAGCTGATGGCGAAGAGGTAGAGGATGCCGACATTGATGTTGGCGAGCACCACGCCGTTGGAGAACGGGATGACCGCCCAGGCGAGGAGGCTGAGGCCGAAGGTGAGGATGGGCGCGGCGATGAAGACGACGCGATTGGCGCCGCTCGGGATCACTGTCTCCTTCAGCAGCAGCTTCAGCCCGTCGGCAAAAGGCTGCCACAGGCCGAAGGGGCCGACGACGTTGGGACCTTTGCGGATCTGCGCCCAGGCCAGCACCTTGCGCTCGGCATAGGTGAGATAGGCGATCGCGATCAGCACCGGCACGACGATCACCAGGATCTGGACGATCATCACCAAGCCGGGAACGACGTATCCCTGCAGCAGATTACCCATGGGTGCCCGTCTTCCCCGCCGCGTCGCCCGCGAAGATGGCGGCGCATTTGGCCATGGTCGGCGAGGCGCGGCTGATCGGATCGGCGCGGTAGAAATCGGCGATGGGATAGGCGAAGGGCGCGGCTTGCAGCGGGCCGGGCGTGCCGAAGCTGCCCCACGCGGCCGCCGTCGCCTCGTCGATCGCGGCGAAGACCGGATTGACCGCGATCATGCGCTTTCTGAGCTGCACCAGCGAATCATAAGGCAGCTTCCGGCCCAAAGCTTCGGAGAGCGCGCGCAGGATCTTCCAATCCTCGCGCGCATCGCCCGGCGGGAAGACGGCGCGGCGGCCAAGCTGAGCGCGGCCTTCGGTGTTGACGTAGCAGGCATCCTTCTCGGTATAGGCGGCGCCCGGCAGCACGACATCGGCGCGGCGCGCGCCGGCATCGCCGTGATGGCCCTGATAGATGACGAAAGCCTTGCCGAACCAGCTCGCATCGATCTCGTCGACGCCGAGGAGATAGAGAATCTCGATCTCGCCGGTCTCGCATCCCTTGAGGATGCCGGCGGTATCGCGCCCGCCCGGACCCGGCACGAAGCCGAGATCGAGCCCGCCGACGCGCGCCGCCGCGGTATGCAGCACGTTGAAGCCGTTCCAGCCCTCGCGCACCAGCTTGGCGCGCTCGGCCAGCTGCCGCGCCAGCGCCAGGATGGTGGCACCGTCGGGCCGCGCCAGCGCTCCCTGCCCCAGGATCAGCATCGGGCTCTTGGCCGCGCCGAGCGTCTCGGCCCAGGGATGCTTGCCCTCGGCCAGCGCCGCCAAGGTCTCGGGCCCGGTGCCCAGCATGGTGATGGGGAAGGTCGGATCGAGCGCCGGCCCGATCGCCGCTGCGTGGAAGCCGCCATGCAGCCAGCGCTTGCGCAGCCGTGCATTGATGATCGGCGCCTCGCGCCGGGGATCGCTGCCGATGAGCAGACAAAGATCAGCCTTCTCGATGCCGGCGATGGTGGTGTTGAAGAGGTAGCCGGCGCGGCACGCGGGATCGAGCGCCGCGCCGTCCTGCCGGCAATCGAGATGAGGCGAGCCGAGCGCCGCCATCAGTTCCTTGAGGGCGAGCATCGCCTCGCAATCGACGAGATCGCCGGCAAGCGCGGCGATGCGGCTGCCGGGAATGCCGGAGAGCCGGGTGGCGATGGCGGCAAAGGCGTCGGCCCACTCGACCTCGACGAGCTTGCCGTTCTGCCGCAGATAGGGCCGGTCGAGACGCTGGCGGCCGAGCCCGTCGACGGCGAAGCGGGTCTTGTCGGAGATCCACTCCTCGTTCACATCCTCGTTGAGCCGCGGCAGCACGCGCAGCGCCGCCGGGCCGCGGCTGTCGACGCGGATATTGCTGCCGACGGCATCGAGCACGTCGACGGATTCGGTCTTGCGCAGCTCCCACGGGCGGGCGACGAAGGCGTAGGGCTTCGAGGTCAGCGCGCCGACCGGGCAGAGATCGATGATGTTTGCAGAGAGCTCGGAGCCGAGCGCGCGCTCGATATAGGTCGAGATCTCCATATTCTCGCCGCGGCCGGTGGCGCCGAGCTCTTCGATGCCGGCGACGTCGGTCAGGAAACGGACGCAGCGCGTGCAGTGAATGCAGCGCGTCATGCTGGTGGCGACGAGCGGCCCGAAATCCTTGTCCTTGACCGCGCGCTTGTTCTCGAGGAAGCGGCCGCGGTCGAAACCATAGGCCATGGCCTGGTCCTGCAGATCGCACTCGCCGCCCTGATCGCAGATCGGGCAATCGAGCGGATGGTTGATGAGCAGGAACTCCATGACGCCGTTCTGGGCTTTCTTCGCCTTCTCGCTGTTGGTATGGATCACCATGCCTTCGGCGGCGGGCATGGCGCAGGAGGCGATCGGCTTCGGCGCCTTCTCCTGCTCGACCAGGCACATGCGGCAATTGCCGGCGATCGCCAGGCGCTCGTGGTAGCAGAAATGCGCCACCTCGACGCCGGCCTGCTGGCAGGCCTGCAGCACCGTCGTGCCCGGCGGCACCTCGACCGCGATTCCGTTGATGGTGAGCTTCGGCATCGAGCTGTCCCTCTAAGCCGCGCGCCGCGCTGCGGCTTCGCGGTATTCCTTGATGCGCCGCTCCATCTCGGGGCGGAAATGGCGGATGAGGCCCTGGACCGGCCAAGCGGCGGCATCGCCGAGCGCGCAGATGGTATGCCCCTCGATCTGGTAGGAGACGTCGAGCAGCGCGTCGATCTCCTCGACCGAGGCATTGCCCTTCACCATGCGCTCCATGACGCGCCACAACCAGCCGGTGCCCTCGCGGCACGGCGTGCATTGGCCGCAGCTCTCATGCTTGTAGAATTTCGAGAGCCGCGCGATCGCTTTGACGATGTCGGTCGACTTGTCCATGACGATGACGGCGGCGGTGCCGAGCCCGCTCTTGACGTCGCGCAGCGCGTCGAAATCCATCAGCACGGTGTCGCAGATCGATTTCGGAATGACCGGTACGGACGAGCCGCCCGGGATAATGCCGAGCAGATTGTCCCAGCCGCCGCGCACGCCGCCGGCATAGGTGTCGATGAGCTCGCGAAGCGGGATGCTCATCGCCTCTTCGACGTTGCAGGGCTTCGCGACATGGCCCGAGATGCAATAGACCTTGGTGCCTTCGTTCTTCGGCCGGCCGAAGCCGGCGAACCACGAGGCGCCGCGGCGCAGGATGGTCGGCGCGACGGCGATGGTCTCGACATTATTGACCGTGGTCGGGCAGCCATAGAGCCCGACCGCCGCCGGAAAGGGCGGTTTCAAGCGCGGCTGGCCCTTCTTGCCCTCGAGGCTTTCGAGCAGCGCCGTCTCTTCGCCGCAGATATAGGCGCCGGCGCCGCGATGGAGATAGAGCTCGAAATCATAGCCGGAGCCGCAGGCATTCTTGCCGATGAGGCCGGCGGCGTAGGCCTCCTCGATCGCCGTCTCGAGATGCTTTGCCTCGTTGACGAACTCGCCGCGGATATAGATGTAGCAGTGATGAACACCCATGCCGACGCTGGCGAGGAGGCAGCCTTCGACCAGCTTCTGCGGGTCGTGGCGGATGATGTCGCGATCCTTGCAGGTGCCGGGCTCGGATTCATCGGCATTGACCACGAGATAGGTCGGCCGGTCGCTCTGCTTGGGCATGAAGGACCATTTGACGCCGGTCGGGAAGCCGGCGCCGCCGCGGCCGCGCAGCCCCGAATTCTTCACCTCGTTCACGATCCAGTCGCGGCCCTTGAGGATCAAATCCTTGGTGCCATCCCAGTCGCCGCGCGCCAAGGCGCCGGGGAGATGCCAGTCATGGACGCCGTAGAGATTGGTGAAGATGCGGTCCTTGTCGCTGAGCATCAGCGCTTTACTCCCGCCAAGGAGGGATCGATGAGCACCTGCGGGCCGCCGACCGGCGCCGAGGTCTGGCGTCCGATGACCGAGCCCGGCTTCGGTGTCTCGCCGCGCTTCAGCGCGTCGATCAGCCGCTCGGTCGCGGGGCCGTCGAGGTCTTCGTGGAAATCGTCATTGACCTGGATGATCGGCGCGTTGACGCAGGCGCCGAGGCATTCGACCTCGGCGAGCGTGAACAGCCCGTCCGGCGTCGTCTCGCCGATGGTGACGCCGAGCTTCTTCTCGCACGCCTTGACCACCTCGTCCGAGCCCCGGAGCCAGCACGGCGTCGTCGTGCAGATCTGGAAGAAATGCTTGCCGACCGGCCGCAGGTTGAACATGGAATAGAAGGTCGCGACCTCGTAGACGCGGATGTGCGGCATGTGCAGCATGTCCGCGACCACGTCCATCGCCGCGCGCGGCAGCCAATCGTCGTGCTGGCGCTGCGCCAGATCGAGCAGCGCCAGCACCGCGCTCGCCTGCCGCCCCGGCGGGTATTTGGCGATATGCGCCTGCGCCTTCGCCAGATTTTCCGGCGTGAAGGCGAAGCTCGCCGGCTGCGCGACGGGCGCGTCGTTGGCTTCGCTCATCGGTCGATGCTCCCGAAGACGATGTCCATCGAGCCGATGATGGCGACGACGTCGGCCAGCATGTGGCCGCGGCCGATGAAGTCGGTGCTTTGCAAGAAGGCGAAGTCGGGGCAGCGGATCTTGCAGCGATAGGGCCGGTTGCTGCCGTCGGCGACGAGATAGACGCCGAACTCGCCCTTGGGCGCCTCGGTCACGGCGTAGGTCTCGCCCGCCGGCACGTGGTAGCCCTCGGTATAGAGCTTGAAATGGTGGATGAGGGCTTCCATCGAGTTCTTCATCTCGCCGCGCGGCGGCGGCGACACCTTGCGGTCATTGACCCTGACCGGGCCGCCCGGCATCTGCGCCAGCGCCTGGCGGATGATCCGGAGCGATTGCCGCATCTCTTCGAGGCGCACGAGATAGCGGTCCCAGCAATCGCCGTGCTTGCCGATGGGCACGTCGAATTCCATCGTCTCGTAAGCGTCGTAGGGCTGCGCCTTGCGCAGATCCCAGGCGATGCCCGAGGCGCGCAGCATCGGGCCGGTCAGCCCCCAATCGATGGCGTCGGCGGCGCTGACCTTGCCGATATCGACGGTACGCTGCTTGAAGATGCGGTTCTCGGTCAGCACCACCTCGATGCTGTCGAGCACGCGCGGGAAGGTGTCGCACCAGGCGAGGATGTCGTCGGCGAGCCCGGCCGGCATGTCCTGATGCACGCCGCCCGGACGAAAATAGGCCGAATGCAGCCGGGCGCCGCAGACACGCTCGTAGAACTCCATCAGCTTCTCGCGCTCCTCGAAGCCCCAGAGGAAGGGGGTGAGCGCGCCGACATCGAGGCCGAAGGCGCAGATGTTGAGGAGATGGTTGAGGATGCGCGTGATCTCGGCGTAGAGCACCCGGATATACTTGGCGCGCGGCGGCGGCTCGATGCCGAGCAGGGTCTCGACCGCGAGCGCATAGCTGTGCTCCATGCACATCGGCGAGACATAGTCGAGCCGGTCGAAATAGGGCACCGCCTGCAGATAGGTCTTGTACTCGATCAGCTTCTCGGTGCCGCGATGGAGCAGCCCGATATGCGGATCGGCGCGCTGCACCACCTCGCCATCCATTTCGAGGACGAGGCGCAGCACGCCATGGGCCGCGGGGTGCTGCGGCCCGAAATTCATGGTGAAGCTCTTGATCCGGGCTTCGGCTTCGGCGGCGATGCTCATTTTTCGCCTTCCCCCGCTTTCGCCTTCTCGTCCCCGGGCAGCACGTGGTCCATGCCTTCCCAGGGCGACAGGAAATCGAAACTGCGGAATTCCTGCTTGAGTCGCACCGGCTCATAGACCACGCGCTTCTGGTCCTCGTCGTAGCGCACTTCGACATAGCCGGTGAGCGGAAAGTCCTTGCGCAGGGGATGGCCTTCGAAACCGTAATCGGTGAGGAGGCGGCGCAGATCGGGATGGTCGGAGAAGTAGATGCCGAAGAGATCCCAGGCCTCGCGCTCGAACCAGCCGGCGGCGCTGTAGACCGAGGCGACCGACGGCACGGCGTTCACCTCGTCCGTCCGCACTTTGACACGGATGCGCTGATTGAGCTTCAGACTGAGGAGGTTGTAGACTACGTCGAAACGTTCCGGCCGGTCGGGATAGTCGACGCCGCACAGCTCGGAGAGCAGCGCGAAAAGACAGCGCGGATCATCGCGCAGGAAGGTCAGAACCGGGACGATCGCCTCGCGCCTGACGCGGATGATGAGCTGATCGTGGAGAATCTCACTTTCGAGCACGTGCTGCGGCAGCGCCGCCGCGACGTGATCACCGAGCTCCTTCAGCGTCTGAGGCATGGCGGTTCCGATCCCTCAGCGCGCGAAGACGCGTTCGCGCCGGATCTTCTTCTGCAGCTGCAGAACGCCGTAGAGCAGCGCTTCGGCGGTCGGCGGGCAGCCCGGCACGTAGATGTCGACGGGCACGACGCGGTCGCAGCCGCGCACGACGGAATAGGAATAGTGATAGTAGCCGCCGCCATTGGCGCAGGAGCCCATCGAAATAACGTAGCGCGGCTCCGGCATCTGGTCATAGACCTTGCGCAACGCCGGCGCCATCTTGTTACAAAGGGTGCCGGCGACAATCATGACATCGGCTTGCCGCGGCGAGGCACGCGGCGCAAAACCGAAGCGCTCGACGTCGTAGCGCGGCATCGACACCTGCATCATCTCGACCGCACAGCAGGCAAGACCGAAGGTCATCCACATCAAGGAGCCCGTGCGCGCCCAGGTGATCAGGTCATCGGCTGCGGCGACGAAGAAGCCCTTGTCGGAAAGCTCGTGATTGACCTCGAGGAAATAGGGATCATTGGCGCCGACCGGCCTGCCGGTGGCGGGATCGATGATGCCCTTCGGCGCCGGCGCGATCGCCGGCTGGGTGGCGGTGGGGCTCAATCCCATTCAAGCGCGCCTTTCTTCCATTCATATGCAAAGCCGACCGTCAGCACGGCCAGGAACACGATCATCGACCAGAAACCGGTGGCGCCAAGCTTGCCGAACGCCACCGCCCAGGGAAACAGGAACGCCACTTCGAGGTCGAAGATGATGAAGAGGATCGCGACCAGATAGAACCGGACGTCGAACTTCATGCGGGCGTCATCGAACGCATTGAAGCCGCATTCATAGGCCGACAGCTTTTCGGGATCGGGCTGCTGGAACGCAACCACGAACGGCGCGATCAGGAGCGCAAGCCCGATCAGGGCCGCGACCCCAATAAAGACAACAAGTGGAAGATAGTTCTGCAGGATGCCGGTCATCGGCTCTTACCTTCTGCTGCGGTTTCGGGGAGGCCGCAGATTCGTCGATTTGGAATT